>NZ_SMCL01000001.1:231-711552 GCF_004343065.1 Neorhizobium sp. S3-V5DH | reverse complement strand
TCGCTCATGAACAGCTCATCGGCATCCCCGCCGACATGAGCTTTAACCCCGGAAAATTCCAGCTCGCGCTGGCCCAAAAACGGGGAGCACGTCAAACTGGCGCTGACCTGCGTGGACTTCCGCTCCCGATCCAACGGGATAAGCGGTGCCGGCTGCGCCATCTCTCGGGATATCGTTGGTGGCCTTTTCGACCTGTTGGTTATGGTGATATTAGTTCACGCTAGGCCTGTCAGCGTGCAGCAATCCAGAGCTCTAGAGGAATTCGACATGACATCGGAACTTGGAAGTGTGGAAATAGGGGACCTCACTGTCACGTTCAGAAAGGGAGATTCTGGAGGCACGCACTATTATGGCCGAGGCCATTTTGAAGAGTTTCATAGCTCGTTCTATTCAGTTCTCCGTAACACTATTGACCCAAAAGTTTGCATCGATGTCGGTGCAAATTACGGCTACACTGGAATGTTAATGCGACGCGCTTTTCCATCATGCAGGTTGATACTCGTAGAACCCATCCCATGGCTCGCGGAGTTCGTTGCTGATAATTTTGCCTCTAATGGTATACACTTTGATCATTTTTACTCCGCAATCGTTTCGAACAGTCCGTCGGTCAAAAAGTCAGCATTCGGCGTTAACGAGAAATCTTCTCAAGACAGTCGCGTTATTGCGCAGCCCGGCTGGTCGATCGTTCAAACTGACGTCCTTACACTGGACATGTTGACGAAGGACGTTAAAGCAAACGAAGGAGTTTACATCAAGATCGACACTCAGGGATGGGAAGAGAGAGTATTTGCTGGCGGCCGCGAATTCCTCTCTACGCATAAAAACTGGTTCATAAAGACGGAATTTGCGCCCTATTGGATGGACAGCCAGTCTACTGACCCAGTCGAATTCCTACAGGCCTTGACGGCCCGTTATGCTGTATATGAGAGCCCTGGTAGGCAGCGCTGGAATTGCTTGACGTTAAGTGATCTAATCGGAGCCCCGTTGACCCCGGGATGCGAAGAAGAATTTGTCTCCTATGTTCGCAAGCTTGCAATGAACGAAAAGGGATGGGTTGACCTGTACGTTTTGCCACCACCAAAGCTGGGGCAGTTTGCTGAGGGGTAATCCCCCCGCTAAACGGGGAGGATTGCCATGAGGTTTACTTCACGTATCCGAGCGCATAGGTCAGGCCGAATGACACATATTCGAATTGAATTCCAGTCTTCGCCTTAAATTCCATGAATGCCTTATATTCATGGTCCTTGAACCCGCGATATCCGATCAATTCATCGAACACGATCCAAGTGCCGGATTTGACGAGAGAGCCAAGCACATCGAAGATGGTCTTGGTTGAGGAGTAAAGATCGCAGTCAACGCGGAGCAATGAGATCGGACTCGTTTTGTTTTCTTCGAACCATCCGGGAAGCGTATCTTCGAACCATCCTTTGTAGAGGCGGACGTTTGCCGGCATATTAGGGAGGACCCCCTTCACCTCCCCGAAGCTTCCCTTCAATGACCCTGCCCAATCCTCTGGCAGACCCTCAAATGAATCGAACCCATGAATGCTACGATCCGGGAATATTCCGGCAAGCGTTCTGGTGCTGCTCCCCTTATAAACACCTAAGTCGAGAATAGACCCGTTCAGGCGCGTGATCTCGTCACGGCGAGACTGAATCACCGACATCTGGTTTTGGATGAACTGTGCCTGAGGCATTTCCTTGTCGACAAAGTCGTATGTCTCGACTGCTGCGCGGCGATTCTTTTCCTCCAACATCGCCACAAAGCGATGATTTCGGCTGTAGAAATTTTGCAACTCAGCGTTCAACGGCCCAGACGAAAGATCTCTCACGAGGCTCTTAACATCTATCCTGACGCCTCCTTCAGCCTGTGTTTTCTGAAGCTCGTCAGCGACCACTTTGACTGACTTGCGAAGGAACGATTCTACCTGTGGCCACCTTTCTTCGTCCAAAATCTGAGACAATACATCTTGAATAGAGGAGGTCGACCTTTGGATGAAGCTCACAATAAGACCCTTTCGATCACGCTGAGAAATCTATCAGCGCTCGTAATTCGCACAACGTGTAAAAAGTGTCTAGGTTGCGCAACCTGCTTGACCTCTTCAAACCTCAGCATGAAATTTAAAGTCGCCGACGAACTGTTATTTACCATTGAAGTGCCGTGACCGGGATCAGACCGCTAGCGCCTCCGCCCAGCAACCTGCCGCCTGCATCACTGCCTTGGTCGAAGGTAAGAGTGGTAAGGGCGACGTGCCGCTGGCCTTTGTTGTTGAGAAATGACTTTCTGCGGAGATGACCGCAGTCAGCGTTTTCTCATCGGAGGAAACCTGAACCCTTAGGCAGGCGTGTTTGCCGACGTTGCCTGTCCAGGCATTCCTATGTTCGAACCAGTGCCTGATACGAGCCTGTTAAAGTAGGGTACGCAGAGACCAAATTCTTCTGACCGTGCCCTCTTTCTAAAAAGAAATGGTCCCCAGGCGGCGGCTTCAGTTCGTCCAAAAGGGTCTGTGCGTAAAACAGCTCCCCACGTTTTGCTCGCCGATATGTCTCTTGAGCTGCGGCCAAGCCCTTGCTGATGGAGATATCTAACTCGTCCGCCCTAACCGCAAACGTCAGCCCTGCCGATTGCTCCACCACCTCCGCGACAATACCCGTCGGGTCGTGCAAAATTCTGATCGGGAGCCGGTACCATGGCGAGGGTACAAGTCTGGCAGCGTCAAAATAAAAGATGTCGATCTTCCCGAACGGCAAGAAGTGCGATACACAGTGCGGCGTGTTCGGAAGCCTTTCGTTGAAGAGGAAGCCGGGCCACTGCGCTGGAATTTCGCGTCGCTTCTCTACGAACTGTGAATGCTGCTCCGATGCCACCACAATGCGCAGGTCAATATCGGAATAGGCGTCGGCGCTTTCAGCGGCGACTGAGCCTCCAAGGAAAATCCCCAGGACGCTCACGTCGCTCTTGAACCAGCCAACCGCCATCGTAAGCAGCCCTTCCCTCGCCCTTTCCAGATCATCCTGTGTGATTGGTGTTCCCATGCATGAAGATTAGCTGGGCTCACAGCTTCGGCAAAGTCCCTGGACCACAAGCTACGTGGAGCAGCTTGCTCGACAATCGACGCGACAAAATCCGACTTGCCTCCCGTATAGGATTTCCAGTCACCGTTCGCCTCCGCAGCCAACCAGTCTTTTAGTTACTCCGGGACACCATTCGGAAAAATCGCCCGCACGTCGGAAGAGCGGTAGGTTTTTGAACCACACTCCTCGGCAAAGGCAAGATATCCCTTGAAAAACTTGGTCCTGAGCAGCAAGAACTCGCGAGTGTTCTTCATCAAATTATTCTGTTCGGCAACCGACCTTTCGATCTCGTCCAACTGCCTGTCCAAATCATCTTTCGGGGCGCTTTTTTCACGCTGCTGCTTGTTGATGACACTGGATGATTCTTCGACAGCCAAGGTCGCACGCTTCACACCCAGATGCAGGCGCTGCCTTTCCACCGCAGCGTATCTATTGAAGCAGGCCAGCAGCTCTTCCGAGGTAAGAACCGGCGACCGACCGTCAGCAAACTCAGATGGCACGCCAAACGGAAGCAGATCTTTCGAGAGGGAGAAGCGATCCGAGTTTAGGTCTGTGGAAAGTAAGGCAAAAATCAAAAGCGGGCCAAGCAAGCGTTCACCCCAAAGTTTCGAACCGGCAACCGTGGATTCATCTGCTGACCTTTACACCCTTTCCGCCAATATGTGATGCTAGCTTGATGACGAGATCGCCTGAGATATCACTGCCCGAAAAACTACGGGAAAATGGCCGCTTGCGCGGAAATGAGTGGGCTTGGCCAGTTTGTGACATCCCTGCCGTTATCGAAGCAGCGCGGCTCGCTGGACTGGTGAGCATTGGTGGGCAATTGCAGTTCCGATTCCCTGAGGCTATATGTGAGCTTTATTGGATTGAGGTCGATACCTTCCCTTTCGTTTCATCTGCCCTCTCATGGCGTGAACGGGTCGAGCAAACAGCAGCGGTCGCATTGACGCAGTTTCGAGCGCTGCAGAAGGACTGCGATTTCGTTGGTGAAGGCCAGTCCAGCTTCGGCCAGCACCTGAATTCGTACAAAGCCAGCGGCGGCGATCCACGCGACGCAATGTGTTTCGTTGGTATCTTGAGACTACCGCAGATTCGGAGCAGGTCTAGTCCCACGCTTCATACTTAGATGCATGTGGGGGCAGCTTGGGGTCAGGTGTGGCGGGATATTTTTCGCATAGAGGTTAACTATGGAAACCCGTTTTCTGGAAGCACTATGACAACGACCTACGATGATCTGGGTTCACTCGATGATTGGCTTCTAAAGCAGGCGATAGAACAGGCCAAAGACGGGATTTCCATAGAAGATCAGCTCATACCGGTGACGGTTATTCGCCTCGGCCAGCCTCATGTATATCTCTACGCCACAGTTATCTTCGACGGTGAGGTTGCAAACGGCGGCCTCCAGCAGTTCTTCGATAATTCCTCCGGTGCTCTGGCTCCGACTGTTCGTGACGCCCTGCAGGAAATGCTCTTGCCCGAATACGCGGATATCATCGGGCAGATCATCGAGGGATTCGGGGCGCAATTTCCTCGCATTCAAATTGATCGGATGGATCAAATCCACAACGATCCAAGGCTCCAGATCATGCTGGACAACGGCTACGTCTCCATCGACGTTTGGAGCAAAGAATACATCTTCGCGCGCGAAACTTATGCGAGGAAGAACCGCTTATTGAAGTGATTTGCTCACCGGTATGTCGAAGCCCCATTGCAGCCCCAGGCAGGGATCGGTCCCAGGCCGGGCTAGACACGCCTCACGCCTCAACCATACGTCTAAGAAACCCAGGAGAAGGAAGGTTCGTCTGGTGAAATGACGTCGAGGCAGTTTCCTCCGGTGACAAATCGATAATGTGTCGATCCTGGCCGCACGACTGCGAGAACCTCGCGCTGCGCTGCCCAGAATGGGCTCCCTGTTGATTGCCACTGAGAACTGACCCGGCGTGGCCTGATATTTCCATTGAGAATTGACCCATGTTCCAACCTTCCCTCGCATGTTTTCAGCGGGGGCTATGGAGTGATCGACATGGCGTTATTGAGCGTGATCCGACGCTGGCATTTTCGAGAGCATCTATCGATCCGGGAGATTTGCCGAAGGACCGGCCTGTCCCGGAATACGATCCGCAAATATCTGCGACTGGACGGCGTGGAGCCGAAGTTCAAGGTTCCGGAGCGGCCGAGCAAGCTTGATCCGTTTGCAGATCGGTTGTCGGCCTGGCTGAAGACCGAATCCAAGAAGAACCGCAAACAGAAGCGGACGATGAAGCAGTTGCATGCCGATCTGACGAGCCTCGGCTATGAGGGTTCCTATAATCGGGTGGCGGCATTTGCCCGGGAATGGCGTGATGATCGCCAGAGGGAATTGCAGACGACGGGTCGCGGGACATATGTGCCCCTGGCGTTTGACCCCGGCGAAGCCTTCCAGTTCGACTGGTCGGAAGACTGGGCCATCATCGGCAATGAGCGCACCAAGCTGCAGGTGGCGCACACGAAGCTGAGCTACAGCCGCGCCTTCATCGTGCGGGCCTATCTGCTGCAAACCCACGAGATGCTCTTCGACGCCCACAACCATGCATTCCGCGTGTTTGGAGGCATCCCTGGCCGTGGCATCTACGACAACATGCGCACCGCGATCGACAAGGTCGGCCGTGGCAAAGAGCGTGACGTCAACGTCCGTTTCCAGGCGATGGCCAGCCACTACCTGTTCGAACCTGAGTTCTGCAATCCGGCTTCTGGCTGGGAGAAGGGACAGGTCGAGAAGAACGTTCAGGACGCGCGTCATCGTCTGTGGCAGCCAACGCCGCGCTTTCCATCGCTGGATGCTCTGAACGACTGGCTCGAGCAGCGCTGCAAGGAGTTCTGGGCACAGACCCCGCACGGTCAAATGCATGGCTCCATTGCCGACATCTGGGCGGAGGAAGCACCTGCGCTCATGCCCATTACCCGGCCGTTCGATGGGTTTGTCGAATACACCAAACGTGTCTCACCGACCTGCCTCGTGCATCTGGAGCGCAATCGCTACAGCGTCCCGGCGTCCTTCGCCAATCGGCCGGTAAGCCTCCGGGTTTACCCAGACCGTATTGTGGTCGCCGCAGAAGGACAGATCGTTTGCGAGCATCGTCGCGTTGTTGATCGCTCCCACGACCGGCCGGGCCAGACGATCTACGATTGACGGCATTATCTGGCGGTCGTGCAGCGCAAGCCAGGTGCGCTTCGCAATGGCGCACCGTTCGCCCAACTCCCCGATGCATTCCGGGCCTTGCAGCAACACCTGCTCAAGAAGCCGGGCGGCGACCGGGAGATGGTCGATATCCTGGCGCTCGTCCTTCAACAGGATGAACAGGCCGTCCTGTCGGCGGTCGATATGGCGCTGAAGTCCGGCGTTCCGACCAAGACGCATGTGCTGAACCTGCTGCATCGCCTTGTCGATGGCAAATCCTTCACGCCGCCGACCATCGATGCGCCGCAAGCCTTGACGCTCACCAATGAGCCCAAGGCGAATGTCGAACGTTACGATGCGCTGAGAAAGACGGAGGCCCGTCATGCGTCATAATCCAGCAAGTGGCGCTATCGTCATCATGCTGCGGCAACTGAAGATGCACGGCATGGCCCAGGCCGTTGGCGAGCTCACCGAACAAGGATCGCCGGCGTTCGAGGCCGCCATCCCGATCCTGTCACAGCTCCTAAAGGCGGAGACCGCGGAACGTGAAGTGCGATCGACGGCCTACCAGCTCAAGACAGCACGCTTTCCAGCCTATCGTGATCTGAATGGCTTCGACTTCACCAGCAGTGAGATCAACGAGGCGCTGGTCCGCCAGCTTCATCGCTGCGACTTCCTCGACGAGGCCAACAACATTGTCCTGGTCGGCGGTCCCGGCACGGGCAAGACGCATATCGCGACGGCCATCGGGGTCCAGGCCATCGAACATCATCACAAGCGGGTTCGGTTCTTCTCGACCGTGGAGTTGGTCAACGCCCTCGAGCAGGAGAAATCCCAAGGTCGTCCAGGCCAGATCGCCAACCGCCTGGCACACTCCGATCTCGTCATCCTCGACGAGCTCGGTTACCTGCCGTTCAGTGCTTCAGGCGGTGCGCTGCTGTTCCATCTGCTGAGTAAGCTCTACGAGCACACGAGCGTCATCATCACCACCAACCTGAGCTTCAGCGAGTGGGCCAGCGTGTTTGGTGATGCCAAGATGACTACAGCGCTGCTGGACCGGCTCACGCATCATTGCCACATCCTGGAAACCGGAAACGACAGCTTCCGCTTCAAGAACAGCTCAGCGCACGAGCCCAAAAAGACAAAGGAGAAAACGAGGAACTTGACCACGACCGCAGACCCGAAACATACCTAACAGGCGGGTCAATTCTCGGTGGAAACGCCGGGTCAGTTCTTAGTGGTAATCAACATCAATCAATTCAAGCTGGTCGGAGTGGAGTGATTCGAACACTCGACCCCCACGTCCCGAACGTGGTGCGCTACCAGACTGCGCTACACTCCGTGACCAGCGGGGGTTTCTATAGACCAGCATTTTTCTTTCCACAAGCGTCGTCGCGTAAAAATGACGACGGAATTATTACTCGTTTTGGAGCCTTGAGGTGAAAAACAAAGCGTTGCAAAAAAGCGGCGCCCTCAAATTATGATGTCCATAGTGCGGAGGGGAGCCTCCGGTGCTCTCCCTGCCTTATCACAGAATCTGTTACGTGCGATTCGCAGGCGCATTCCACCGGGCGCTGGAGAATAATAAGGACTTTGGAACCATGAGCCGTCGCATCATCATCTGCACCGCACTTATTGCCTTGGGGCAGGCTGGCTGCACCACCGCCAGCGTCGGTGGCAATCCGATTAACGCGCGCTGGGTCGGACATTCGGCTGGCGAGTTTTTCGCGAAATTCAGCCCGCCGATCAGCGACAGTGGTGAAGGCTCCTCCACCGTTTACAACTGGCGTGGTGGCTATAACCGCATCAAACAGCAGAACGGTCGTGTCGCTAGCGTCAGTTGCTCCGCAAAGATCAGCGTCTCAGACAACTACATCATTCGCGAAATCACGATCGTTTCTGATCGCCCCGGCACCAACGGACCGAGCTACTGCACGGAATTGCTGACGGCGAAGTAATGAGAGCCCAGGCGGAGCGGTGAAACCTCATTCAAAGGATTATCTGCGGAGAAAGATGCCGACAATTTCATGGCTTAGGGAAGTGCCCGCACCCTCCTTAAACTCACTCCGGCACCGGACTAAGTTGGATCATCATCAGTTGCGTAAAATGCCGATAGGGATAAAAATACCGCCGATGCTGATGGCTCGATCATGCTCCATGACTGCAACACCTGGAGCCACATTGTGTTAAACACCTGAACTAGGATCAGAAAGACAAGCTGCCGGTCTTCCTTCAAAACGTTGGACCACAAAATGTCGCCGACACGTCACTTTTGCAGACTTTACATCCTGGCCGAGGACGAAATGACACGGTGTCTCCAAGTGGCTTGCAGACGTGATTCAGCAAAAAGAAACTCCACTCACAATCTCAGCCGCGGCCATATTCCGAGTAGTCTCAATCGATGATGCTGAACGAGTTAAAGTCCAAACTCCATCTAAAGCTTGCCCAAGTCGTCCCAAAGGGCAAGACAAAGGAAAAGACGCCAGCCACTTTCAAACCTCGATCGATCATCGTTTTCCGAAAAAACGCCAACCCGACCTTCGCCTACTATCTCGAGGACCGGCTTACGTATTATTCCAGGCGAATACCCGTGATTGTCCGGTGCATTGACCACGACAATCTGGACGACATCGACCCCGCCGGCGCATTCGTCATTATCTGTCGCTATCTGCGTGCAAAGCATGTGAACTGGCTGAACCAGAATCAAAGCGACCTATGTGGAATTGGGATGCTCGTCGACGACGACATCCCAGCCGTAATCACAGGGGTCGAAGCCACGTTTCCATATAGGTTTTCTCTAGTCCGCTGGCATGTGGCGCCAATGGTTAGGCTCCGCGGCAAGCTTGACATAATATGGGCATCGACACCGCCGCTTGCTGCGCGACTGGCCGCCGACAACCAAGCAGTAAGGCTTCTACCTCCGCTGCCGCGCCGGGAGGATATCGGAGAAGTCCTAGTACGTCCACCATCCGATGGTGGGATAACGATGGGCTACTATGCAACAGGAATTCATATCAAGGAACATGCTTTTCTGGCGTCGTTCATCCCAGAGCTCTTAGCTCAGTATCCGCACGTCACGTTCGAAGTGGCGGCGGACCGACGAGTAAGACACCTGTGGGAACGACTTGCTGCGACTACCCCTCAGATCCGCTTCGCTTCCGTCGTGCCGTGGACGCAATTCTCGCAACGAACTGACTATGGCCGTTTGGACATCGCCCTGGTGCCACTGCTCGCTGGCTTGGTCAATGATGCAAGGGCTGACACGAAGCGGATGGACGTGTGCCGGCAGGGCGCTGCAGCGGTTTTTTCCAATGTTACCGCCTATGAGCGCAACCGACACCAAGATGAACTTCTGGTTGAGAATACACCTCAGTCATGGCGCCTCGCCATCGAAACTCTGATTAATTCGGACACAACCCGAGAAAAAGCGCGACTTGCCACCAGAGCCGCCCTTGTCAAACTCCGTTCCGAAGCGGATTTTACCATCCCCGGTCTCGTCGCATCGGCCGAGGCGTGGTAAGGAAACAGCAGTCGTCCTGCCTTTTTTGCTAGGCGTTTAGCCATTCACGGCAGCGATGGGCCACGCGCTGCCAGATCTTCTGGAAAAGCTTCCAGCACGAAGTCTTCGGCAATTTTGGAAAGATTGGGATTGTGGAAAGGGTCGTTTTTCAAAGACGTACCCCAACGCTGGAACATCACCGCTTCTTCACGTGCAAAACGTCGCAGTTTGACATCAGTGTCATCTTTGCCTCGCGAAACAGACTCGCGGTGCCAAAGCTTTGCAAAGGGCGTCCAAATGATACGCCTCCTCATCCGGCGCAATTTCAAGCAATAATCGACGTCATTGAAAGCTACCGTAAGATGCTCTTCGTCCATGCCTCCCACTGCCTGCCAAAGTGATCTAGTGGTCAGCATGCAGGCTCCTGTCACAGCCGAAACATCACGCCGCTCACGGAGAAGCCCACGATCTTCTCCTCCTTCGGGATGGATGAAACTGAAACTGTGCCGCGCAATCGATCCAGCTCCAAGTGTTACACCTGCATGCTGGACGAAACCATCAGGGTAAAGCAGATAAGCACCGACAGCGCCCACCGTTTCGTCGCTCAACTCCCAAGCCATCTGCACTAGCCAATCGGGAGAAATGGGGTCCACGTCATTGTTTAGCAGCAAGATGAGGTCATGTCGGGCGGCGGCAACTCCTACGTTGCATGCGCGAGCAAAATTGAACTCGCCTGGCATGTTAATCACTCGCGCCCGACCCTCTGTCTGCAATTCGCGAAGATAGGCAAGGGTAGCTGGTTCACGGCTGTCATTATCGATGATGATGATATCAAGTTCAGCGCCCTTTGTTCGGTCCCGCAAACCCTCCATGCATGCCGACAAAAGATCAAGACGGTCGCGACTAGGAATGATGATCGTGACTTTCGGACGCCAATTCTCGCTAATTGCGGGACGTTCCGGACCATTTGTGCGAATTCTCGTTATCGTCCGAGAAAGCAGGACTTTCGGCACGTGAAGGACAGAGCGGGCAAAAGGTTCAGCAACCGATAAGATTACATCCTTCACAAGAGCATTCGAGATATCGATCTCGTGCGGAATAGACGACAAACGAATTAGAGCTGCGTCAAGCGGCAGCCAGCCGGATTTAGCGAGAAGCGGGCTCCAGGCCGGCTTGAAAAAAGGACTGTGGCGCCTGCCTCCGAAACCTAGGCGATCTTCATCCGGATAGACGACCGAGACCTCGGGCGAGGAGAATGGTTTTACCAATTCTTCTAGTGCCTCTTCGGCGAGCACGGCGCCGGCAGGTAAAGGCAGCCACAGGAATTCGTGGCTGGCCCCGCTCGACCGAAACAAAGGCAGATCCCCTCTCTCGACCTTACGCCAATTTCGAAATGCCTGGCGCGCGAGAGAATTCTCAGTCACCGCAGTTTGGACATTTGACGCCATTTCCAGCGTGATAAGAACGATAACATTTCCTGTCGGTTTCGCATCTCCAAATGTCGATACGCTCTTCAAATGCCGATCCAGCCAAAGACGATATGGCAAGGCATTTAGCTCCTCGGCGAGGCGCGCGAACCGAAATGAGACGCCCCTTCGGTTACCAATTAGGAACAGCTTTCCGATTCCCACAAATTTCCGGGGATTCTTTGCTAGCGCCCTGATGATCAGCTCCAGCAAGGAGGCACGCCTTACAGACATAATTGAAAGGTCAACCGGCGCCAGAGTCTTTTGGTCGGCACCGTAGATCTGCACCGTCATGGCGGCCTTAGGAACCCAGCAATAAAGAGTCGCTTGTCCGTTCGCATCAATCATCGGAGATCGGAAGACGAGCGAAGGATCTCGATCTTGCCGAAAGAAAGCTATTCGCACGTTGTTCGGCCAAGAAGCGCTTTGGTTGGAGATCGTTACTCGGATAAGTTCGCCCCTCAAGTGGGTGACCGGCACCGAGAGCACCCGAGGCTCTTTTCCCAACCTTTGTCCGCGATTGGAACCGCTAACAGCCAAAAACCTTGCTATGAACTTCATTGACCCGCAACGATTCTGTTCTGGGTTGCCCATGTCCAACTAAGATCGCATCCCGTCATTCACGCATGCGCAATCTAGGTCAACCGCAATCACAATGAGTCTCAGTCCAATTTCTGGCGAGTAAGTATAACGGCACCGCATGCGGCGCCACAAACGGCCAAACATGCAAGCAAGGTCAGAAAAAGAGACAGTGCAACCCTTGGATACTTGTTCGTATCGGGCACGGTCGGCTCGGTAAAATTGTCAACATAAACCAACTGAAGCGAACTTACCAATTTGACCTTTTCAAGGTCGGTGATTGCAGATTTCAATCTACCCTCCGCCATAGACAAATCTAATTTCAATTTGTCAAACATTGCGGAGTATTGGGCAAGGTTCCCATCTCCTTCCGTGGTCTGGCCCGCGGACTGAGCCCGCAACTGCCTCGCCTGCTCCTCCTGCGCGGCAATGCGCCTATCCAAATCGGCCATCTGCGGCGCATTCTTCCCGACGCTCTTGCTCAAAGCCAATCGGCGGCTCTTTAAGTCCGCTATACTCGCCTCGATGGTCGTCAGGACATCCTCGATCCGTTTCGCGGAGAGATCGATATCGAAAACGCCTGTCTGATTTTGTGTCTCCTGTATCTTGCCGCGAAGGTCAGCAACCTCCTTCGTTGCACGTTCAACATCCTCCTGCGTTGCAGAACGAAGGTCATCCCACATTCCCGAACTAAGTTTGTTGACTTGCGCTTCGGCGAGATGAAGTACAAGCTTCACCATTTCATTCGCCTCGTTCGGCGTATAAGCTGTCACTTCTAGTTCGACAATGCCACTTTTGGTATTGACGGACACAGATGCATGTCTCTTCCAGTATTCGAGCATTTCCTCCTGAGTAGCGTCGACCCGCAGGCGAGAAAAGAAATCGATATCTGATCGCCCATACAAGTTTTGAAGGTCAACTTGCCGCTGCATATCCTGAATGATCGCTGGGCTTTCGAGGTAATTTAGCAGGATGGCCGTATCCTGTACGATCTTCTCCTTTGGTTCGATCGTGTCGCTGGAGTACCTATCACGCGAAAGAAATGGCGTGGATGATCGTACGATGAACCGTACTTCCGAAGCATAGCCAGGACTGGCCATGAAAGTGTAATAGCAAATGCTACCAGCCATGGGCAGGACGAACGTCAAGCCGATCAGTAACATTATTAGGTAGGAAAAGACGCGATCTCGCGTCCTCGGCGACAATCCGGCGAGGCGATAGAGATTGCGGCGGCTTCTGTTCTCAAACGTAAGAGCACGCGCATAGGAGCTTAGCGCCGACGCCAGTTTTTGGCTCCGACCGGTAACAGTCAGAGGCGCGGCTTGAATCGACAGAATTTCGTCTTTATTTGTTTTCTTCGACAAGAGCTTTCCGCCTATCCCTTATCGGTTGAGACGCATGTAGGTTGCAATACCATCTTCCACGTTATCAAATTGGACCATTTGTCCATCGATTAGAACGATAGCAACATCGCAGTAGTTCTTAATAGTCTGCATATCATGCGAGATCATAATGACATCCGATTTCTGACGTCTTGCACGAAACGCCTCCCGGCAACGGCGCTGAAAATTCGAATCACCGACAGCGGTAATTTCATCGACCAAATAGCAATCGAATTCGATCGCCATCGAGAGACCAAACGCAAACCGTGCCGCCATCCCCGATGAGTATGTTCTAAGGGGTTCGTTGATGTAACTGCCAATCTCGGCAAATTCCGCCACGAAGCGAAGGACGCGATTGAAGTCCTCACCATAGGCGCGTGCGACAAATTTGAGATTTTCCTTGCCGCTCAGTAAAGGATTCAAGCCGCTGGAGAATCCAAGCGGCCATGAAACGCGCACCTGTCTGCGCACGCGCCCCTTGTTGGGAAGTTCCGCCCCCGAGATCAACCGCATGGTGGTGGACTTGCCCGCTCCATTTACACCGAGCAGGCCATAAGAACGCCCCGCCGTAAAATGCACCGATTGATTTCGAAGGATGTATCTCCGATGTGCGGCGGTCTTGTAAAACTTTGTGACGTTTTCGAGTGCGATCACCTCTACACCCTATGATCTTCAATAGACATCCAGACCAGCGTCGCCGTCATCCAGAGCGTTAACAGACCCGCCGTGAGAATAATCCAACTGGAAAGACGGTCCGGATATTCCGATTCCTCCGGCATGTGCGGATCGGAAAAAGTAGAAATAAAGGTGGTTCGCTTCAGGGCCGTGGATTTGGCGGTGTCAAGATTGCGGACATTGGCTTCATAAATCGCCTGCGTCACAATCCGCCGGGTTTCGAGACGCGAGAATTCAGTAAGGCTCGCCGATAGTTGTGTTCCGTCGACTGCATCCTGGCCTGCTATGCTGTTTTGGCGCAGTTGAATTTGGTCATCGATAGCTTGAATCGAACGCCGCAGTTCCCGACCGCGCGCTGTATCATCTGCATTGGCAGCCTCCAGAGACTTCAGGCTGATCGTCAGCTGCAGCTTTTCTTCCATTAATTTCCCGATGACAGCGCTCAGCATCTTGGCAGACGAAAGCGGATCTAAAATGCCGGTCTTATTCTGGTAGTCACGCAATTCATCGAGCGCAACACGATATTCCTCCAGACTGGAATTAACTTCGCCTTCCACGCGGGTCACAAGATCCTTTTTCGCCCGCTCGGAAATCTTGTCGATCATCTCATCACTTGCAGCCAAGGCAGCTTTCGATATTGCGACTGAATCCTCTGGAGAAAATGCGCGCAGGGTGAAGATAATGATCCCTGAAGGGCCGTCTACATAGGTATCGACATGCCGAATCCAGTACCGATAAAGTTCTTCAAATTGCGCATCGGTCGAAAGACGCGATAACCAGTCGATATCCTCCCTTAAGAAAAAGCTCCGCAGTCCGATCTGCGTATCAAGTTTGCGGACAATCTCGGGAGACTTGAGATAGTTTGCGACAACATACGCATCTTGCGTCAGAGAATCTCCGCCGACCATCGACCGCCCCTCGCGTTTTTCGGAGCTGTCAAACCTGTCACTCACACCGATCGTCCGAACGATCATCCTTGTTTCGGCCACATATTGGTCGCTTGCGATCAGAAAATAGTAAGCGGCAGACGCAATACCGGGAAGCAGAACAAACGCTAATAGCGTATTCCTCTTCGTGAAGAACAAACTGAAAAGCCGGGAAAACAAACCTTTGTCGGAAAGGCTTTCTAGCTCGGATGACTTCTCCCGAGAATCGTAGCCAATTTCAAGGCTCATTCATCTTCCCCGCCCAAACCCAAGGTCTCACTCTATTTTCCGATCTAGGTACGCCCGTCGGCAGATTTGACCATCTGTCCCCCTGTACCATTAACTACTTGCGCTTGCCCCAGCCATATGTCTTCCAATTCCAATGGACCCGGCCTCCTGCTTATATCCCTTTGGGTATGGCATAACCATGGCACGCGTAAACTTTGGCGACAGCTCAAAGATAGATTTTGATCATCGCGCCACGTGGCCCACGATCTCCGACCGGTTTCAATGTTAAGACTTGAAAAGCTTCTGATCGAGAGACAGCCGTGAGGATAAGAACCGAGGCAGTCGATTGTGATGTGCACCGAGGTAATGACCTGCAACCAGTGCTGTACGCTGCCCGGCCCTCTCGAACCGATGACGAAGCGTAACCCTTCCGTACTGATCATCCAAACGCTGCCGGAAGGCCTGCAAGGAGAACTTCCCGGCAGCAATAACCGTCCGGCGCATACTGGGCGACAGTTTATACCCAAAATACTTGGAAAAGTTGCGCGAT
The DNA here is from genome assembly GCF_004343065.1 of Neorhizobium sp. S3-V5DH. Taxonomy (NCBI): domain Bacteria; kingdom Pseudomonadati; phylum Pseudomonadota; class Alphaproteobacteria; order Hyphomicrobiales; family Rhizobiaceae; genus Neorhizobium; species Neorhizobium sp. S3-V5DH. The sequence goes on along the minus strand of NZ_SMCL01000001.1, from coordinate 696,016 downwards.
TCATCAAAAGCTCGGCGCAGCTGCTCTACGAACCCATAATCATGGGAATGATAGACTACGGCATTCGGAGCATAAGCTTTGTGATATCCCGCCTCGATGATCATCGAAGCCCATATCTGGTCTTCAGCAAACTCAACGTCCGGATAAGGGATTTTCTCCCACACGGATTTTCGCAAAAGCGAGTTATTGTCAGAATAGAAGTGCAGTAGCTGCCGCCAGCCCTGGTCCCTCTCGTATCTGGCTGAATCGAGATCACGGGAAACCACCAGGCGGTGCGCTAGGAAGCCGTCGAAATGGCGATCCAAATCGTTCTTCGTAAAGGGTGATGCCGTAGAATAGGCTATGTGCCGACCGAAAACGCCGGCGATCTTCGTATCCTGCTCCGCAGCAGCTACAAGGGCGGCGAGCCATGTTGCATCGACGGGCTCCGCATCGTGCGTAAGAAAAGCAACGAAGTCGGCATTGGCCAGTTGGACGCCCAGGTTGCGGGTCTTGCCATGACCGAATTCATGCGGTGCAATTTCCAAATAGCGTATCCGATCCAGGCTTCGCAAATATTCCTTGGTGCCGTCTGTGGAACCGGAGTCAATCGCTATGACCTCATACGACCAAGGCACGCGCTGAGCCAACACCTTATCCAGCACTTTCGGTAGCACGCGCATGGCATTCTTGGTCGGAATGACCACTGCGCAACGATGCCTTACCACTGCCTATCCCCCCTCTCGACCGCCTGTTGCACCCGCTCCCGGATCGCTGCCTCTATCATGCGGGCCGATTTCTCCCAGGAATAGCCGCTCACGTGCGACAACCCTTCTTGTCGGAGACGATCACGCTCCTGACAATTCTTCAGTAGCCGTTCCATCGTATCTGCAATCCCCTGGGGTGTGGGTTTCGCGAAAGCCATCGTGTCTTCCGGAAAGATCGTCCGCACCGTGTCGAGATCTAGATCGATCACCGGTAGACCACAGGCCATCATTTCCTTGTTGACCAGCGAATGATTGGTTACGGAGAAGACCACGCCAATCGTGGCCTCGCGATAGAGCTGTGCAAGTTCCTCACCGTTCAAAATACCGCGGTCACGATATGGAAAGGCGAGGTCGAGGTTGCCGAGGTTCCAACCGAAGAAATCGACTTCGAATTCCACGCCGCGCTTGTGCAGGATTTCTAGTGCCATAAATGCAAGCTCAACCGCCCGGCGAGGCGTCACATAACGCGCATAAAGAGCGATCCGTGCCGGGTGACGTTTATGATGCGCCGAACCCAAATTATATACCTTCGCGTCGTAGGCAAGCGGCCACGACATAGACCACCGACCGAAATCTTTCGACATGCGCTTGTGCAGCCAGTCGCCGGCGCAGAGGCAATCGAAATCGAAATGATAGGTAGCCTCGGTCAACAACGCCTCAGTGCCGGCCGGATAGAAGGCCGGCTCGAAATCCTGAACGAAGTAGAACTTGCGTATGAAGCGTTCCATGGCATTGACCGGATAACAGGTAAAACGATCGGTTGCGATCAGCGCATCGCCAGAAGCATCAGGCGTAAGGCCCTCAAATAGCTCGACGGTTCCCGAAAATGACTGAAAGTGCTTATTGATGCTTTGCTTCGCCTCGGCGCTGGTCTTGTGAACTCTTGGATTTTGAATCAGAAAACTCACGTCGTGGCCGAACTTTTCTAGATGACTTGCGATACGAAAAATCGTCATGTGCCCACCGGCTCCGGGCAGGAAATCCGGGATCACCCATGTGATACGGAGCCGGGACGGATTAATGCTATCTATCGGTGGACGACCACCCGAAGGCGCATAGTCTATGAAGCTCTTTAGATGGCTTATTTGGCGCTCGAACGCCGTTTTTCTCTTTCGATGCGGCGTCATAAGACGCCACAGGCGCCGCGCGATAGAATGCAATGACACTAACCGGCCTTCCTTCGTTCCAGCTGAAGCGGGGTTTCGAATCTTCAAAATGGATACGGCGTTTGTCCACCCAAAGATGCAAACAAGCACCTTTCGTGCAATACGTGGCGTAAGCATGTTTCGCAAGCGCCAGTGCCAAAGCTACAGGTCAACGGACGACAATACCTCTGACAGAGGAGGTTTTGATGAGCGAAAGGAAGACTGTCTTACGGAAGGCACTCTACGGTTCGCATATTGTTGATCATTTAGATAACGCCCGAAAGCACCTTTTCCCGTAAATATCGCCCATAGGCGCTTTTTCCGTACGCGTCCGCGAGCCTGGATAATGAAGAATGATCAATGAACCCTCTGGAGAATGCAATCTCCTCTGGACAGCAGATCTTGACGTCTTGGCGGCGCTCCAGGGTAGCTACAAATTCGGCAGCCTCAAGCAAACTGTCCGGCGTGCCTGTATCGAACCAGGCGTATCCTCTGCCAAGGATCTTCACATCGAGAAGCCCTCTTTCAAGATAAGCCTTGTTGACGTCAGTAATCTCCAGTTCACCTCGCTGCGACGGCTTGAGATTTGCGGCGATCTCGATCACGTTACGGTCATAAAAATAGAGGCCGGTGACAGCGTAGCTGGATCTTGGTGTAGCTGGTTTTTCCTCAATAGAAATAGCCTTCATGGCGGAATCGAACTCAACGACGCCATAGCGTTTCGGATCGGCGACATGATAGGCGAATATAGTGGCGCCCTGTAGCTTGGCGATTGCCAACTCGAACACCTCCGTAATGCCGTGGCCATAAAAGATGTTATCACCTAGGATAAGACAGGACGGTTCTTCCGCTACGAAATCCGCGGCAATGATATATGCCTGCGCCAAACCGCCCGGTTCCGGCTGGACGGCATAACTGAGCGAAATCCCCCATTGCGATCCATCTCCCAACAGGCGTTCAAACAGAGGCATGTCGATCGGTGTCGAGATGATCAAGATGTCACGAATGCCGGCTAACATCAGGGTCGACAACGGATAGTAGATCATCGGCTTGTCGTAGACGGGCATAAGCTGCTTCGATATCACCTTGGTCATCGGGTGAAGCCGCGTTCCGCTTCCGCCAGCGAGAATGATGCCTTTCATCCTTGTCCCTGCTCCTTGTATTGTTGTTGAGCAAGACGAGCTACGGTTTTCGCCGTGGATTTCCGCCAATCCGGAAGGCGAACATCGTGAATTTCCCCGAGCTTGCTGCATTCTAATTTTGAGTTGACTGGTCGTTTCGCCTGTGTCGGATATTGACTGGATGGGATGCGCGCTACATCCACCGTGGGCCTAGCGTGCAGTGCTGACTGCGCAAAAATTTCAACAGCGAAATCAGCCCAGCTGGCTTCGCCTGAGCCCGCCATGTGGAAGATCCCGCGAAGTTCAGAGGCATCGCTAGACAGTACATTGGCTGCAACTTTCAAAATCCCATCGGCGATATCGAGCGCTGAGGTGGGATTGCCTATTTGATCATCGACAACGTTCAGGCGGTCTCGGCCTTCCGCCAACCGCAGCATTGTTTTCAAAAAATTCTTCCCAAACGGGCTATAGACCCAAGCGGTGCGGAGTATCACATGGTTCGAAGTGGCTTCCGCAACGGCCTTTTCTCCTGCGAGCTTGGAGCGGCCATAGGCTCCAAGCGGAGCCACAGGATCCGATTCGATATAGGCGAGGGGTTTGCTTCCATCGAAGACGTAGTCTGTGGAAAGATGGATCACTGGAACATCGAGCTCGGTGGCCAGGGCTGCGATCTTTCCTGCCGCAACTCCGTTAACAACGGTTGCAGCGTCTTCCTCGGTCTCTGCCTGGTCCACAGCAGTATAGGCAGCAGCCGAGACGATGACGTCCGGGTGGACGTTGCGCAATATTGCTTCAATGCTGTCGGGAGCCGACAAATCCAGCTCCGGGCGGCCGATAGCGATGACCTCAAAGCGATCACTATACCGCCCACGCTCCAGCAAAGACTGGACGACCTGTCCATACCTGCCAGTCACCACCATCCGTGCCCGGCTGCCATTCATGCCACAGCCTGTTTGTTGGAAGCCAAAAGACCAAGACGATCGCCGCCATAATCCTTTCTTAAGGGCTGCCACCACCATTCATTTTCAAGATACCACCGCACCGTCTTCTCGATACCACTGTCAAAATTTTCCTGTGCCCTCCACCCAAGTTCTGTCTCCAGCTTGGTGGCGTCTATCGCATACCGAGCATCGTGCCCCGGCCGATCGGCGACATAGGTAATCAAGCGACTATGGGAGGTATCTCGCGGCCGCAACTGATCCATCAGTTCGCAGATTCGATTGACCACATCAATGTTGCGACGTTCGTTGCGGCCGCCAACATTGTAGGTTTCTCCGACCCTTCCTCGCTCGGCAATTGTATCGAGCGCCCGGGCATGATCCTCGACATAAAGCCAGTCCCGGATATTGGCGCCATTGCCGTAGACTGGCAGCGGCTTACCATCCATCGCGTTGAGGATCATCAGCGGGATGAGCTTTTCCGGGAAATGATAGGGGCCGTAATTGTTGGAGCAATTGGAGACCACGACCGGCAGGCCGTAGGTCCGCACCCAGGCCTTGGCCAGGTGGTCGGACGCCGCCTTGGAGGCCGAATACGGCGAACTCGGATCATAAGGGGTCTCTTCGGTGAAGAGCCCTCCGTCGCTGAGAGATCCATAAACCTCGTCCGTAGAGACATGCAGGAAGCGGAATGCATCCCTTTCGGCATCGTCTAGTGTCATCCAATACTGCCGGGCACATTCGAGCATATTGAACGTACCCAGGACATTCGTATCGATAAAATCCTTCGCACCCGTAATCGACCGATCCACATGGCTTTCGGCCGCCAGATGCATGATCCGATCAGGGTGGAAGCTAGAAATCGCCTCGGTAATTGCTGCACGGTCACCGATGTCGGCTTTCAGGAAACGATAGTTCGTCCGATTTCCTGTTGCCTTCAGTGAAGTCTCCGTACCAGCGTATGTCAGTTTGTCGACATTCAGAACCTCGTAGCCTTTCTCAAGGACGAGATATCTTACTACTGCCGACCCGATAAATCCGGCTCCACCTGTGACGATCACCCGCATGTTTTTGAGTATCTCCTCTGTATTATGAGCAGGTTAAAGCGCGGCGCGTTATTGTTCTTCAGGTACAAAGAAATTTGCCTGATGATCGGCTAGCGTTGGTTGTTTCCGGTCTTTTTCTGATAGAACAGCACGATCGGAGGATATTGGCCAGGTGATACCGATCGCCGGATCATTCCATAGCAGGCCACGGTCGTGTTGAGGGCTGTAGTAGTCAGTCACCTTGTAGCTGATAACGGTATCGGGTTTCAGGGTGCAAAAGCCGTGCGCAAAACCAGGCGGCACCCATAATTGGTGGGCGCTCTCTGCCGTCAGTTCGATTGCCACATATTGGCCGAAGGTTGGTGATCCGTTCCGAATATCGACAGCCACATCCAAAAGCGCGCCCGCTGTACATGAGACCAGTTTTCCCTGGGCTCTCGGATTGAGTTGGAAGTGCAACCCCCGCACAGTGCCGACTTCCGCTGAAAAAGATCGATTTTCCTGAACAAATGCATGGGATCCCACATTTGCGTCGAACAGATATTGCCGAAATGTCTCCATAAAGTAACCGCGAGCATCGCCAAACTTCTTTGGAGTAATCAAAACGACGTCCGGTATCTTCATACGCTCGAACAGCATGGGATCTCCATGGCTTGAAAATTATCGGTTGCGTATGAACCACACTGAAACCTCAAGTGCAACGCATAGGTTGGCTTTAATCTGGGAAATAGCTTCGCTTCTCCGGTGAAGAATATCTCCGACCCATTGCCCAGTCTCCTTAGCCTTCCGGCCAATGGTGAAGCCGTCCGATTGCCCTAAAGTACGAGGTGGGAGGCCTCACATGAAGATCGCGATCCTGTCCGACGTCCACGCCAACCGCGAGGCCTTTCAGGCGGTCCTGGCCGACTGCAGGTCACGCGGCGTGGATCGTTTTGTCATACTCGGTGACATTGTCGGTTACGGTCCTGATCCGGGCTGGTGTGTGGACAAGGCCACCGAGCTAGCCGAAGCAGGTGCCGTGATTGTCCGAGGCAATCACGACCAGGCGGTCGCGACGCCTTCGTCATCCATGAGCTCCACCGCAAGGACGGCAATCGACTGGACGAGGGATGCACTGAGTCCGGCGCAAAAGCTCTTCCTGGCGAAGTTGCCGCTTTCCGTCACAGAGGATCATCGGTTCTACGTCCATTCGGACGCCTCGGCGCCATCCCGGTTTCATTATGTGCGCAACGCCGAAGCCGCAGCGCTGCATTTTTCGCGCTGCGGAGCGCGCTTGAGCTTCTGCGGCCATGTGCACCGACCCGCTCTCTATTCTTTCGGTGCCGGCGGCAAGGTGACGTCCTTCACGCCGTCGAGCACCATGCCCATTCCGTTGCTGATGCAGCGGCGCTGGCTTGCGGTGATCGGTTCCGTCGGCCAGCCGCGGGACGGCGATCCCGCCGCAGGCTTTGCAATCCTCGATACCGATAGCGGCGAACTCTGTTTCTTGAAGGTCCCCTATGACGTCGAGGAAACCGCAGCCAAGATCCGCGCTGCCGGCCTGCCGGACAGCCTGGCAAGCCGGCTCTCGAAGGGGACCTGACCATGCCTTCAGCGACGCTCCAGCCCGGAAGCAGGATCCATGGCTTTACCATAGTCGAGGTGGCCCATCGCGGCGGCATGGCAAAGCTGTTTTCGGTATCCCATCCAGACTATGATTTCCCGCTTCTCATGAAGGTGCCGGTGGTCGGCGGCGGCGCAGACCCGGCCACGATCGTCGGTTTCGAGATGGAGCAGATGATCCTGCCGCGGCTTTCGGGCTCGCATGTGCCCCGGTTCGTGGCAAGCGGCGACTTCGATCAGCAACCCTATATCGTCTTCGAACGGCTGCCCGGACAATCGCTCTACCACCGGCTCGAGATGTTGCCGCTCGGCCAGGCGGAGGTGGCCGACCTCGGCGCACGGATCGCGACCGCGCTCGCAGATCTGCATCGTCAGGACGTCGTCCATCTCGATATCAAGCCCTCGAATGTCATGTTCCGCGAAACCGGCGAAGCCGTGCTGGTCGACTATGGCCTTGCCCGCCACCTGCACCTTCCGGATCTGATGGACGAGGAGTTCCGTCTGCCTTACGGCACCGCCCCCTATATGGCGCCTGAACAGATCCTCGGGGTCAGAAGCGATTGCCGCAGCGATATTTTCGCGCTCGGCGTGTTGATGTATTTCTTCGCGACGGGAACACGGCCGTTCGGCGATCCGCAGGGAATGAAGGGGCTAAAAAAACGGCTGTGGCGCGATCCGGCGCCGCCACGCGCGTTGCGGCCGGAAATTTCCAAGCCATTGCAGGAAGTGATTCTGCGCTGCCTGGAGGTCAACCCGGCGCGGCGTTATCCGGCAGCGGCGCAGCTCGCCATGGACCTCAAGGACCTCTCCAAGGTTGCGCTTACCGCGCGGGCGGAAAAAATCCGGCGGGACGGCTTGGCGGAAGCGCTGAAGCGCCGCTTTAACCCGGATCCGATCGAACTTCTGAAAGAAAAGACCGCCCGGGAGGCACAGGGAAAGGCGCCGATCGTCATGGCTGCGATCGATCTGACGGACAGTTCGGTCGATCTGGCCGAAGAGTTGCGGCTCACCCTGCAGCGGATCCTCGACAATACCCCGAACGCCCGAATCGCCTGCTTCAATGTTCTGAAGATCAACCGTATCGCCCTGGACAAGGAAGTCGATGAAACCGGAACGAACCTGCATGTCGCACGCCTCGTGCAACTGAAACATTGGGCAGAGCCGCTCAGGTCTCCCGAAAGCACGATCACCCACCACGTCATCGAGGCGGTTTCACCGGCCGACGCCATCCTCGAATTCGCACGGCAAAACCTCGTAGACCACATCGTAATGGGGGCGCGAGCGCATTCAACAATCCGCACCCTCCTTGGCAGCGTCTCTGGCGCTGTGGCGACCCACGCCCCCTGTACTGTGACGGTGGTAAGGCGCCGCAGCAAGAGAGGGGGATAGGCAGCTTCAAGAAATAACGCAATGTCATGATCTTCTGTGGCTACCGTTTTAGGCCGACCGGCATGCTATATCTCAGTGTGGGCCGTTCAATGTATCGGGAATGGCCAGTCGTCGCATGATGATCTACCGCCTCGTTTCCGATCCTCTTCATCAGGGTTTAGACACGTAGGCAACCGACATCATAGCCTTCACCTTCAACAGCCCCTGAAGCATTCAGGTCAACAACGAGACCGTTAAGATTCAACACGTTAATTCGGCACGTTCCGATCAGGTCGGTCTGGGCAGAAACGCAGGTCACGGTCGATGCAGACGACCGGATGCCTGGCGAGAAACGGAATCGTCGTGGTTCGGTCAATCACCGCTCTCCGCTCAGCAGTCCGGCCTCGCCCCGCTCACCGAATAACGATCGTCCTGCAGTGCCACTAATCTTGTCGTGCTTACCTCATCAAAGAAGTCTACTGCGGAGCAGTTCGTAACTTCACTCGCTGACCGGCGATGGGGGAACGGGGTAGCTAAAAATTCACTATCAAAATCAAGTGTTGTGTTGCTTGAAAAGCTTTCTTAAGTAACGCCCCTGATAACAATAGCGTGTGCGGGCGGTAACGAGACCGTATTATCCGAAAGGGAATCAGGTGACTGGGAGCTTCACTTCAAGCAGGGTTCAGGCAGCCTCCGGGAACACGCTAGTTGACGGGGTGCTTAGTGGCCATGCATGGGCGGGTCCGGTGACCTATTCATTCCCCTCTGCCTCCACAAGTTACAGCTATTCAGGAGAGCCGCTTTCGTTCAGCACGGTTTCCGACAACCAGCAGGCGGCGGCACTTTTCGCGCTCGAAGCCTCCTACGGCGGCAAGGCCAACGACGGATTTTCGGTGGAAGGATTTACGAACCTTGCGATCTCTGCCGGTTCGGCGACAACTGCCACCCTCCGTTTCGCTGAATCGAGCGCCCCGTCGACAGCGTGGGCATATTTGCCGGGTGGGTATTCGCAGGCAGGCGATATTTGGTTTGGCCGAGGGTATAATTATCGCAGTCCCGTGGCCGGCAACTATGAGTGGCACACGATGCTACACGAGATTGGCCACGCGCTTGGGCTCAAGCATGGCCACGAGAGCGAAGGAGGATTCAATCCTCTGCCGGCTAGCTATGATAACTTAGAATATTCCATCATGACGTATCGAAGCTACGTTGGCGGACCAATAGACGGTTATCGCTACGGCATGAGTGACGCTCCTCAATCCTACATGATCGCCGACATTGCTGGTCTGCAGCAGATGTATGGAGCAGACTACTCCACAAATAATGGCCACACGACATACAAATGGCAGCCAGGTTCAGGTGTCACGCTAGTGGACGGCCAAGCGGGCATTCTTGCTTCGGGGAGAGAGATTTTCGCAACCATCTGGGATGGCGGTGGAGTCGATACATTCGATCTCACCGCTTATTCGACAAGTCTGAAGGTGGATCTTCGTCCCGGCATGGCGTCCCTCTTCAGCTCGGCTCAGGCTGCATATCTTGGTGGCGGCCCTAACGGCGGCTACGCGCGGGGCAATATCTATAATGCCCTTCTGTACAAGGGTAATACTGCCTCTTTGATTGAGAATGTGAAAGGCGGCGGAGCCGCCGATTCAATCATTGGCAATCAGGTGAATAACACCCTTTCGGGATATTCGGGAAACGACACGCTTAGCGGTGAAGCCGGAAACGACACACTCATTGGAGGACTAGGTGGGGATCGCCTGTACGGCGGAATTGGCATTGATACGGCGTCCTATGCCGCAGCAAGCGCTGCGGTTATCGCCAGTCTCTATTCGCCTTCGATCAACCGGGGCGAGGCCGCGGGTGACATTTATTCTTCGATCGAGAATCTGATTGGTTCGTCCTACGGGGATACCTTGCATGGCGATAAGGGAAGCAACCGCCTAAACGGCGGGGCTGGCAACGACACTCTGAACGGCGACGACGGAAACGACCTACTATTCGGCGATACAGGTGCCGACAGACTTTACGGCGGAAACGGGTCGGATACTGCGATTTACGAAACCGCTACCGGTGCCGTATCTGCCAGTTTGGCGTCTTCCACAAATAACACGGGTGACGCCAAAGGAGATATCTACTCTTCAATCGAGAATTTGACAGGCAGCAAATATAGCGACCGCCTGGAGGGCAATTCGGCCGCGAACGTACTTTCGGGAGGCGAAGGCAATGACACCTTGATAGGCGGGGCGGGAACTGACAGGCTTTTGGGTGGAAGCGGATCGGATACTGCCTCTTATGTCACGGCGAGAGTAGGCGTAAGGGCGAGTTTGGTGTCGCCGAGCACCAACATCTCCGATGCCGCTGGAGATGTTTATTCGTCAATCGAAAACTTGATGGGTAGCAAATACAATGACCAACTTTATGGGGACGCTGGCGCTAACATTTTGTCTGGCGGGGCCGGCCACGATATCCTCGCTGGCGGAGCTGGTGCCGACCGCTTGGGGGGCAATGACGGAAATGACAAGCTATATGGTCAAGCCGGAAACGATGTGATGAATGGTGGCTTGGGCAGTGATACCTTCTACTTCGTTTTTGGTTTCGGGAAGGATTTTATCGAGGACTTCTCCACCATTGCAGGCGACGTCATGCACTTCGCGGCTGATATTTTCTCCGATCTTTCTTCCCTGCTGGACGCGGCGGTTCAACAGGGACAAGACACGATTATTGTCCACGACGCGAATAACGTGCTGACTTTGAAGAACGTTTCGCTAAGTAACCTGCAGAACGACGACTTCGTCTTCGTATAATAATTAGCTAGCGGGTCTTTTGGCTTGGTGCCGCTATGGTAGTCGAAGCCTCTACCTTCTCAAGCAGACCTCCAAACAGCATCGATGATCGCCTCATCGGCGCCGTCTAGGGATAGTTGCAAGGTTTAAATTCCACGCGTGGTCACGGCGTTTCAGCCGGGTTCTAGCCGGCCGCAACAAACCGCTCTATTTACGGCGGGCATGCCGCCGGCGATCCTCCAAGCCCGCCATTTATATCCGCAAGCAATTTGGCAATCTCCCGCTTTTCACAGAAATTGAGATCTTATCACCGCGGTCCAGATCAGCCAAATGCTGCTTCCCACGATATTGCCTCGAGCCGGCAGGGTTTTGATATCACACGATTACGAAGTCCCGGTATGTTAGCGAGAGGTTTGGGTCGAGTTCGGCAAACAGGATCCGCCCACCGGAAGCGCTGCCATTGCTGTCGTAAAACAGATCGCCGCTGTCGCGTTCGTAGATCAGAAAGTCGTTGGCATCACGCGCAAGGCCGGTCGTGTTGCTGACGAACATGCTGGACGAGATGGCGCCATTCGACGTGAAGCGGGTGAAGATGGCGTTGTCCAGTTCAATTGCATCGTAGGTGACGTTGAAGTCGTCGATCAGATCGACATTGCCGGAAGAACTGAGCCCGGTATTGAAGAGAAACCTGTCGTACCCGCTGCCGCCGATGAGCCTGTCATTGCCGCTGCCACCGGAAAGCCGGTCATTGCCGGAACCACCGCTCAGGAGGTCATTGCCGGAACCACCAAGCACAGTGTCATTGCCGGTTTCGCCGTAAAGCGAATCGTTGCCGGAATCGCCGTAGATGTAATCGTTGCCGCCGCTGCCCCAGAGCTTGTTGCTACCGATCGAGCCGTAGAGCTTGTCGGCCGCACCACTTCCGACTGCGTTCTCGATGCTGACGAGGGTCTCCTCGTAATTGGTGCCCTTGGTATAGGCATAGCCATCGCGAAGGTCGACCACCACGCCGGAACCAGCCAGATCCGGATCATCGTCCTGCAGTTCATAGCTAATCACATCGGTGCCGGAGCCACCGTTGAAATAGTTATTGAACCCGACAGAGTAGAAGCTATCGTTGCCGATCTCACCGTAATAGTCGCTGTGGAAGGTCGAAACTTCAAACACGTCGTTCCCGTCGTAACCACGCACGACGTCGTAGTAGTCGGGATTGGTGGAAAATCCGATGGTGGAATAAAAATCGTTGCCGGTTCCCAGATCGATCTCGTTGCCGCCCTCGTAGACGTTATAGACCCGATCGTCGCCTGCCCCGGCGGCCACCCAATTCCATCCGCCGTTGGAGCCACCGACATTCAGGTAGATGCGATCGTTGCCACCATAGGCATAAATATCGAGCTCGTACCCGTAGTCGTCCTGATAGATGGTGTTGGCGTAGTCATTGCCCCGCACGATTGCCATATCTCACTCCTGGTATTTGGTCCTGCGCCTTGGGTAGCATCGACAAGATGAACAGCAGCAGAACGGCAAATTCATCCGCATAGTGCGGCTATCAATATAGTCCCCTGCCGCGCCGCGCCCGTTGCCACACCATGCCAGTCTTCTGACCGAAATCGGCCTCGTCTTTCCACCAAATCTCCGTCGACGTTCCGTCCGCTAGGTCGCCCAGAGGCGGCTCTTAATGAAGGAGATGTTTTTTGAGCACTCGTGATCTCACCACTTCAGGCGCCACTGGATCAACGCCGGATCTGGCCCTGCCTTCGATGATCTCAGCCAACGTCACCTTCTGGGCAGCAGACCAGCGAGGTTCCAGTTCGGCAAACCACAGGCGCGTTGAGGCCGTCGAACCTGCTGCGTTGAACTCTTGGATCTAGTCGCCCATCCGGCGGCGTCTTCACCTTTTCCGTTGTCGGCTTCGTCCTTATGAGTCTGTTCTGCGGCCACCTGCCTAGACGGGACTGGTGGTGCGCCATAACAAGCGCTGCCTCTGGCTCCCCTTCTGACGAATTGATCGTTACCTATATGCCAGTATGGACCCAGGAGACCGTGGCTGGGGCGCCAGGATTCGAACCTGGGAATGCCGGTACCAAAAACCGGTGCCTTACCGCTTGGCGACGCCCCAACACTTGCGGGCGGAAAATCGGATCAAACCGCCCCGGCAGGTGGCTTGCTCTAGCAAAGCTTGTTCAGCCTCTCAACGGCTAACTTCACGATTTTCCATTTTTCCGATGCGCATTTTTGAATGCACCGCGGCAGAAGCGGTGATAGATGCTCGTAGTAAGAGACGAGGATCACACACGCTGAGGCCGGCATGGCAGAGGATCTCACCTTCGATATGGAATTTTCCCCTGCCTACGGGACGCCGGTGCCTGTTGCCGACGGTGTCGAGCGGTTGACCGTCAACAACCCCTCCCCATTCACATTCCATGGAACCAATACCTATATCGTCGGAAGCTCATCCGTGGCCGTCATCGATCCCGGCCCCGAGAACGAGGCACATTTTGACGCCCTGATGGCGGCACTCAAAGGGCGCGAAGTCACCCATATCTTCGTCAGCCACACGCATCGCGACCATTCTCCGCTTGCCCGACGGCTTAAGGAGGCAACCGGAGCAGTAACCGTCGCCGAAGGGCCGCACCGGGCCGCTCGTCCGCTACACGTCGGCGAAACCAATCCCTTCGCGGAAAGCTCGGATATCGACTTCGTCCCCGACATTGCGGTCGCAGACGGAGAAACGATCGAGGGGGACGGCTGGGCGCTTTCCGCCCTTCATACGCCAGGCCACACGGCCAATCATGCGGCCTTCGCGCTTGAAGGGACGGGCGTGGTTTTTTCCGCCGATCACGTCATGGCCTGGGCGACGACGATCGTGGCGCCGCCGGACGGCTCGATGGCCGATTTCATGACCTCGGTCGACAAGCTGCTTGAGCGGGACGACAAGATCTTTTTCCCCGGCCACGGCGGTCCGGTAAAAGAGCCGACGTCGTTCCTTCGCGGCCTTCGCACCCACCGCCGCATGCGCGAGCGTGCCGTCCTGGAGCGCATTCGCGCGGGCGACCGGCTGATCCCGGATATGGTGAAGGTAATCTATGCCAGCACCGATCCGCGCCTGCACGGCGCGGCCGCCCTTTCCGTGCTGGCGCATCTGGAAGACCTCGTCGAAAAAGGCCGCGTCGTCACCGAAGGCCCGCCTTCCTTGGTGGGCACCTATTGGCTCGCCTGAGGAGAGTACGATGATCGGCCAGTCCTACAGCTATCGCTGCGACCCCGCCGTGCCCGGCTTCGATGATACCGGGCCGGTCATCATCTTCGACGGCGAATGCGTGTTCTGCTCCGGCTGGGTGAAATTCCTTCTCAAGCACGACCGGCGTGGCCGCTATCGGTTCCTCACCGCACAGTCGCCGCTCGGTAACGCGCTTTACCGGCACTACGGCCTGGAAACCCGCAAGTACGAGACCAATCTGCTGCTCGACGGAGGCCGGCCTTATTTCAAGTCGGATGCCACGCTGCGGGTGCTGGGTTCCCTCGGCATGCGATGGTCGCTCATGCGGTTCCTGTCCGTCCTGCCTCGGTCATTCCGCGACTGGGGTTATGACATCATCGCCCGGAACCGTTACCGGATCGCCGGCAGACGCTCGTCCTGCTTCGTGCCAACGGCCGCAGATAAACATCGTTTCCTCGCGTAAAGCGCCGACCCGGTCGTCAGTTGCCGGCGATACCCAAGAGTTCGGTGTCGAGTCGATCGAGGAAGTCTTCGGCAATCGCTTCACCCATGCCAAGGTCATGCGGTCCATAACGGGAGGCGACGCGGATATCGACCGAAGTGGTCTCGGCATCTTCGCGCAGACGGATAACGAGATCGAAGCGCAGTCCGAGAACCAGCGTGCGGGCCTCTCCCTGAAGCAGGACGTCGCCGGCATTGCCGAAAACGGTGGTGAGCGACGGCTCGGGACGCGGCAGCGGGATCGGCGCCAGATCCGGCACCGGGGCCTGCTCGTCCTCGGGCGCAGGCCGCTCGGCGATATCCGGCGCGATCAGTTCCACTCCTTCCCTGCGCGTCACCGAAATGCGAGCGGAAAGCATAGCCTTCTGCACGCCTTCATAGACGCGATCGAGAGCACCTTCATACCGGCGGCCGGTCAGACCCGGATAGGCGGCAAACTGCGCACGCCTGTCGGCCGGCGTGACAGAAGCCGGTCGCGGCAGCCATTGCTGTTTCGCGTTCGGCTCGGCGATCCATGTCGGCGGGTCGACAATGTCCGTCGAAATATCGAAAAGCGGCGGCAGCGTGTAATAATAGAGCGTACCGGTCGCAACGACCCCGAGCGGCACCGCTGCGTAGAAGAGGCCCTTGGCGGCTGCGACGCCGCCTTCCGCACCCACCTGCCAGAGCCGCGTCAGCCCGATCAACGACAACGGCACGGAGACTGCCGCAATCGCCGCGGCAAGGAAGGTCAAAGACAAAAAATCCGGTGTCGTCAGCGGGCCGAATCGATGGGCAAGTGTCGCGATGGCGAAAAGCACGAGCGCGGAAAGTCCCAGCCTTCTTGCAGCATAGGCCGAATGGGAAACGGGCCGGACAAAACGGACGGTCATGCTGACACGAGGCTCACGACAATATGAGGACACCGGCACTTATATCTAAAGCAGCCATTCTTAAATGGAAATCGCTTTGTTCGTCCCTTTGCACAAGGAGATCCGCCCATGCGCAATACCGGTATCTTCAGCATCATCCTCTTGTCCTTGCTTGTGACCGCTTGCCAATCCTCCCCAGGCTTTTCGCGGGCAGACCGTTCGGTATTTCAATCCACCGACAATTGACGGGGGCGAGCCTGAAGCAGGTTCAGACATGGTGCGGGCAGTCGTTCTTGTGTAAAAAAGGCGAAGTCGGGTGTCGCACCCTACATCTTTCCTTGGGAGTTTCCGTCATGCGCCTTCGTCGTCCTCTCCTGCTTGCAGCGCTCGCCTTGCCGCTTGCGGCTTGCCAGACCATGACGCCGGAGGAGCGCCGCGCAGCCGACGAGACCACCTGCGCAGGCTATGGCTTCCGGCGCGGCTCCGAAGCGATGGCGCGCTGCGTGCTGGACCTGGAGCTCGACCGCCGGGCGGAGTCGCGTGCCTTCCAGGCCCGCAGCAGTTCGATGATGTGGCGCCCTATGGTCGTCGAGCGGCGCGTGATCGTCGAAAGACGGTAGGCGTAAGGGCAACTTGACGCTGACCGGAACACATTACAGCGTCACGCTCATGTGATAGGGCTGAGCTTCGGGAAAAATTTTCCGCAGGCTGTAACCGATCGCACCAGGCTTCCGAATACCAACGAGACAGCATGACCATCGCCCATTCGGAAGAAGCCCTGAAGACGCTGATGCTTCTATCCCTGGATGGGGACGAGGCAGCCTACCGGCGTTTGCTGAACGCTCTGCGCGTCCTGCTCGTCGGTTACTACAGCCGCAGGATGGGCGCGGCGACGAGAGCGGATATGGAAGACCTTGTCCAGGAGACATTGCTGGCGCTGCATTCCCGGCGAGCAACATACGATCGCAATCGCCCGTTCACGTCCTGGTTCTTCTCGATCGCGCGCTACAAGCTGATCGACCACCACCGTGGTCGCGGTGGGCGGATGATGGCGGAGGTGGAACTCGGCGAGGATTTTGAAAGCGGTTTCAGCGAAGATGCGGTGACCGCCCGCATGGATGTCGAGCGGCTTCTCGACAGCCTGCCGGCAAGACAACAGGAAATCATCCGTCAGGTGAAACTGGAGGGGCAATCGGTCGCCGACACAGCAAGCCGCACCGGCCAATCCGAATCGGCAGTCAAGGTAGGCATCCACAGGGGCCTGAAGGCATTGGCGGAGAAATTGCGAGGCGAAACGTGAAACGGACAGACGATATCATCGACAGCCTGGTGAAGGACCTTAAGCCGGTGGCGCCCCGCGCGCTGGAGCGGCGCTTGGCGCTTGACCTCGTCGCTACTCTTGCCGTTTCGCTGCTCCTCATGCTGACGATCCTGGGCTTGCGCGTCGATATGAGCGAGGCGCTGATGCTGCCCGTCTTCTGGATCAAGTCCGCCTATAACGCACTGCTTGCAGTCGTCGCGCTCCTCGCGGTCTACCACCTCGCCCGCCCGGACGGTTCGGAGGGACGCTTCTTTGTCCTGATTGCCGTGATCTTCCTGGCCATGGCAGTCGCCGCCGCAATCCAGCTGATGATGTCTCCGAGTGAGACCTATCGGGTCCTCATCTTGGGGTCCTCGGCGTTGCACTGCCCCTTCCTGATCTTCGCCTTCGCACTTCCGGTCCTTGCCGGAAATATCTTGTGGTTGCGTCGAGCGGCACCGACCGATCTGCGCCTGACGGGGCTTATAGCGGGCATTGCCGCCGGCGCGGCGGGTGCCTGGGTTTATTCCTGGTTCTGCACCGAAAACGGCATGCCTTTCGTGCTGATTTGGTATTCCCTCGGAATTCTGATGACCGGCCTTATCGGCGCTCTCATCGGCCCCCGCCTGCTCCGCTGGTAGGGGGAGGTAAGACCACGCCTCGATCAGCGGCGGTATTGAAGTTCGATTTTTACGCTCTCCGGCCCGTAGACAAAAATCTGGCCTATATCGGTACCCGGTATGGCATCGTGTTCGAAGCGGTAACCGGTCGCCTCGATATCCCTGACGGCGATATCACGGTCATAAAACGCAAAGGCCACGTGATCATAGATGCCAACAGGAGGATCATCTTTCCGATCAACGGGAAGCAGATGAATGCAGGAATGGCCATCGAGATAAAGCCAATGCCCTGGGAAAGGGAACGGCGGACGAAAGCCTTCCTTCACTCCCAACACCTTTTCGAGGAACGCCATCATCGGCCCCGGATCGCGGGTGCGGATCGTTACATGGTCCAAGCGCGGCATCTGGTCCTCCCCGTCGCCCCCGTTCACTCACAGACAAATTCTGCCACAGCCGTCGCCTGAAAACGACTCCTCATTCGATTCCGGCCAAAGACCTCCGGCAGATGAACAGGCTGAGGTCGGTCAGAAATTTCTCATCTCGTAATGCGGGATGCCGACTTCGAAGAACTCCTCGCCAAAGGTTTTGAAGCCGAAGCGTTCGTACATTGCTGTCTTGTCGCTTTGCGCCGACAGGCAAAAACGGTTGTCGCGCGCAGTCCGGTGGACATCCATGGCATGGCGGATCATGGCGCTTGCAATTCCCTTGCCGCGCCAGGCATGGCTGACGACAACCCGTCCGATCCTGACGAAGTCGTCGGCGTAGATCAATCGGAGCGTGCCGCAAACTTCGCCGGAGAGGATCGCCACGAAATGAAAGGCCGTCAGATCGTCGGCATCGAACTCCATATCCGCCGGCACGTTCTGCTCGACGATGAAGACCTCGCGACGCAGCCGAAAACCCTCGTTGCAGAGCGTGCTGAAAACCGGCACGGCAAGCACGGTAACCGGGTTCATGGTTTTTTCCCCTCTATCGCCGCCTGGGCCGCCGCAAGCCTGGCAATCGGCACGCGGAAAGGCGAACAGGAGACATAGTCAAGCCCGGCGTCTTCGCAGAAGCGGATCGATGCCGGGTCGCCGCCATGCTCGCCGCAAATCCCGAGCTTCAGGTCGTGTCGTGTCCTGCGGCCGCGTTCGGCGGCCAGTCTGATCAGTTCTCCAACGCCGTCGAAATCCAGAGAAATGAACGGATCGTGCTCAATGATGCCCTTGCGCTGGTAGGTCGGGATGAAGGTCGCCGCGTCATCGCGCGAAATCCCGAACGTCGTCTGGGTAAGGTCGTTGGTGCCGAAGGAGAAGAACTGTGCTGTCTCGGCAATCACATGGGCACGGATCGCAGCCCGCGGCAACTCGATCATCGTGCCGGCGAGGTAAGCGATCGGCGTGCCGCTTTCCTTGGCAACATCATCGGCAACCCGGTCGATGACACCTTTCACGTAATCGAGTTCGGTGCGAAGGCTGACGAGCGGCACCATGATTTCAAGCTCCACGGGCTCGCCGGTTTCTAATGCGGCGGCCACGGCAGCCTCGAAAATAGCGCGGGCCTGCATCTCGGCAATCTCGGGATAGGAGATCGCCAGACGGCAGCCACGATGGCCGAGCATCGGGTTGAACTCATGGATAGCGTCGATGCGTCGGGCCAGAAATGCCGGCGGCATGCCCATGGCCTTGGCGACATCGGCAATCTCGGCCTCCGTCTTAGGCAGAAATTCGTGCAGCGGCGGGTCAAGCAGGCGGATCGTCACCGGCAGGCCGTGCATGATGGTGAAAAGCTCGGTGAAATCCGAGCGCTGCATCGGCAGGAGTTTCGCAAGAGCTGCCCGGCGGCCGTTTTCGTCTTCCGCAAGGATCATCTCGCGCATCACATGGATGCGGTCACCCTCGAAGAACATGTGCTCGGTGCGGCAAAGGCCGATGCCTTCGGCGCCGAACGAGCGGGCAGCCCGTGCATCCTGAGGCGTATCGGCATTGGTGCGTACGGTCATGCGGCGGTTCTTGTCGGCCCAGGCCATCAGCTTGCCGAAATCGCCGGAAAGCGCCGGCTGAATCATCGGCACCGTTCCCTGCAACACCTGGCCGGACGAGCCATCGATGGTGATCGTGTCACCCCGCTTCAGCGTGATGCCGCCGACGCCGATCAAAAGTTCGTTGCGAAGGTCGACACGCATCGAACCAGCGCCGACCACGCAAGGGATACCCATGCCACGGGCGACCACCGCTGCGTGGCTGGTCATGCCGCCGCGTGTGGTGAGAATTCCTTCGGCCGCATGCATGCCGTGAATGTCTTCCGGGCTCGTTTCGATCCGAACCAGGATGACCTTGCGGCCCTCCGATTCCGCTGCCACCGCCTCTTCGGCGGTGAAGACGATCTCGCCGGTGGCCGCGCCCGGCGACGCCGGAAGGCCCGAACCGATTATATGACGTTCAACCCGCGGATCGATGGTGGGATGCAGCAGTTGATCCAGAGAAGGAGGCTCGATCCGGCAGATCGCCTCCTCCTCGGAGATCAGTCCCTCCTCCACCATATCGACAGCGATCTTCATCGCCGCGCGGGTGGTGCGCTTGCCCGAACGGGTCTGCAGCATCCAGAGCGTTCCCCGCTCGATGGTGAATTCGAGGTCCTGCATGTCGCGGTAATGGGCTTCCAGCCGTTCGCAGATCGCCTTGAATTCTAAAAAAGCCTCCGGCATCAGCTTTTCCATCGAGGGCTTTTCGGAGCCCGACGCGATGCGCCCCTCTTCGGTGATCGACTGCGGCGTGCGGATGCCGGCGACGACATCCTCGCCCTGGGCATTCACCAAAAACTCGCCGTAAAGCGCCCTTTCGCCTGTCGAGGGGTTGCGGGTGAACGCAACCCCCGTTGCCGACGACGAGCCGAGGTTGCCGAACACCATGGTCTGGACGTTGACGGCCGTACCCCATTCTTCGGGAATGCGGTGGAGGGTCCGGTAGGTCAGCGCACGCGGGTTCATCCAGCTCGAAAACACCGCCGCAATCGCCTTCCACAGTTGGATATGCGGATCCTGCGGAAAGCTCTCTCCCAACTCCTCTTCGATGATCTTCTTGTAGAGGCCGACGACATGCTGCCATTCGACCGCGGAAAGATCGGTATCGTAATCATGGCCGAAACGGGCCTTTTCGTCCTCCAGGATCTCCTCGAACACTTCGTGATCAAGGCCCATGACGACGTCGGCATACATCTGGATGAACCGCCGGTAGCTGTCCCAGGCAAAGCGGGCATCGCCGGCGTCGTGACCAAGCGCCTGCACCGTCTCGTCATTAAGGCCGAGATTGAGGACGGTATCCATCATGCCAGGCATGGAGGCGCGCGCACCGGAGCGGACGGAGAGCAGAAGCGGCTTGGTCGAGCCCCCGAAGCTGCGCCCCGTCAGGCCCTCCATGGCAGCGATGCCCTCGAGAACCTGGCTTTTCAGGTCATCGGGAAGGGTCTGGCCATGTTCAAAATAATGGGCGCAAGCATTTGCGATGATGGTCATACCCGGCGGCACAGGCAAGCCAAGGCTCGCCATCTCGGCGAGATTTGCGCCCTTTCCACCTAACCGCTCAAGGTCGACGGCGCGGCCCTCGGCCTCGCCACCGCCGAAGCGATAGACCCACTTCATCATGCTGCCCTCCACCCGATGCAGTCTGTTTTTCGCCATAACTACAGGTTTTACGACGGTTTGGAAACGCAGTAGGCAAGGATTATGTTGCAACGCAGCAAATAAAAGCTGCAGCGCGGATGGATAGCAGGTTTCTTGGAAAACAAGCTTTGCGGGGCCGGATCACAGGCGGCCCCGCAAAGCCTTCCGTCCGAGACAGGAAACCCGGACGGGGGGTCTAAGGCTCCGACGTGAGCGCCGGAGCACCAGGAAGTTCAATGGACTTCCTCCGAATTCAACAAGACAACAATAGCCGAAAATTTCAATCACCCATATGGGTGATTCTACTTAATTGGTGAGCATTTTTCCTAGGCACATTAAATTTGCTCAGCTTGCCTCACGCAACAGTTCCGCCGTCTGCAAGTCGACGGACACAAGCTGGGAGACACCTTGCTCCGCCATCGTAACACCGAAAAGCCTGTTCATCCGCGCCATGGTTATGGGGTTGTGCGTGATAATGATGAAGCGGGTTTCGGTGGACGCCGCCATTTCGTCCATGAGATTGCAGTAACGCTCCACGTTATGGTCGTCGAGCGGCGCATCCACTTCGTCCAGAACGCAGATCGGCGCGGGATTGGTGAGGAAAACCGCAAAGATCAGTGCCATGGCGGTCAGGGCCTGTTCGCCGCCTGAAAGCAGCGTCATGGTCTGTGGTTTCTTGCCCGGCGGGCGCGCAAGGATTTCAAGCCCGGCTTCAAGCGGATCGTCCGATTCGATAAGCTGCAGTTCCGCCGTGCCGCCGCCGAAAAGGTGCGTGAAGAGCCGCTGGAATTCCGCGTTGACCACATCAAAAGCCGCCAGCAGACGCTCACGACCTTCACGGTTCAGGCTCTGGATCGCCCCGCGCAGCTTGCGAATCGCGTCGATCACATCGGCGCGCTCGCGCATCAATGTATCGAGCTTGTCGGAAAGCTCCTTCTGCTCTTCGTCGGCACGAAGATTGACGGCTCCCAGCCGCTCGCGCTCCATCCGCAACCGGTCGACCTCCCGCTCGATCTCCCTGATATCGGGCATCGGCGCATCGGGTTTCAGTCCGGCAAGGCGCAGGACGTCATGGGGCGCAACGTTCAAGGTCTCGCGGATGCGGCTTTCGCTTTCGTGGCGCTTTTCGGCAGCGGAGACTAAACGTTCCTCGGCGCGGCCGCGTCTTTCGCGAACTTCGGCCAGTTCGGACAGCGCGGTGACAGCAATTCGATCCGCCTCACGCTGACGCGTTTCAGCCTCGGCAAGCCGGTCAGCGGCAGCGCGCCGCATGTCGTCGGCCTTCTGCAGCTGCGAAAGCAGCGCGCGCCGCTTGTCGTCAAGCTCCTCGGGAGCGGCTTCGAGATCGGCGATTTCCTCGCGGGCCTCGTCCTCGCGCTCACGCAGGCTTGCGATGTGACCGGCAGCACTCGCCGCTCGGGTGGTCCACGCGGCGCGTTCCTGAGCGATCGCCGACAGGCGGCGCTTGCGGCCTTCCGCCTCGCGGCTCAGCCCCTCGTAGCGGGCACGTGCCTCGGCGAGCAAGCTGCGATCGGTCGCAACCACCAACTGCTGCTCGCGCAGCCGGTTATCGATATCGGAAATATCCGGAGCATCTTCCAGTTCAACGCGCGCATTCTCCTCCTGAACGCCCAGATCCTCAATCTGCCCGCTGATCTGATTGACGGCCTCGGCGATCACGTCACGGCGGCGCATCAGGTCGCCAGCAGCGCGTTCGGCCGAAGCAAGTGCATCGCGCGCTTCGGAAAGCTGCCGCGCAGCAAGGCGGCCGCCTTCGCGGGCATCGGCAAGCTGGCGCTCCCGAGCCCCGATTTCGGACGCGGCGGCGGCAAGTGCCACCTCGGTTTCCGACAGGACGATCCGTGCCTCGTCGATTTCCGCCTCAAGCTCGGAGAGCCGGTTCTTCTGAGAAAGGCGCAGGGCGGCGGCGCCAGGCGCTTCCGAACCGGTGACGTGACCGTCCCAGCGATAAACGGCGCCTTCCTTCGTCACCAGACGCTGGCCGGGATGCAGGAGCCGGATTAGGTTCGGGGCATCAGCTTCGGAAATGAGGCCGATCTGCGCCAGGCGGCGAGCAAGTTCCGGCGGAGCCGTAACATGGGCGATCAGTGGCTTTGCGCCCGGCGGTAGGTCCGGATCGCTTGAGCCATCGCCGTTCAACGACCAATAGGTCGGTGCGTTGGCATCGACTGGGCTTTCCAGATCATCGCCCAATGCGGCTCCAAGTGCTGCCTCGTAACCGCGGTCGACGCGGATCATTTCGGCAACAGCAACGAAATCGCCAGAAGCGGCGCCGGCCGCAAGCATCCTGGAGATCGTACGCGCTTCGGTTTCCAAGCCGTTCAGTGCGGAGCGGGCCGCTTCCACCGGGCCGCGGGCTGCCAATTCATCCGCACGCGCCGACGCGAGTGCGGCTTCGACTTCCTCGGCAACCGCGGCTGCATCCTCGACCGCGAATTCGGCTGCCTCCACCGCTTCGCGCTTTTCGGCCGGGTCATCAAGTCCTGAGAGGCGATCGTTGATTGAGTCGAGCTCGCGCCTGGAGTCGCCAAGCTGCCGGTCGAGACGCTGGCGGCGCTCGGCAAGATCGCGGATTGCCCGCTCCAGCTGGTTGCGTCCAGCAGCCGCTTCCGCTCGCTCGGCGGTGATGGCGGAAAACAGCTTCTCGCTTTCGCCAAGTTCGGCCGCCGCAGCCTCAAACGCCGCATGCAGCTCTTCGGCCTGCACACCGGACTCGGCCAGAATCTCGCTGAGCTCGGCCTCTTCCTGGTCGAGCTTTTCCAAAAAAACCGCATTGTCAGCGGCCAGTTGCTCTTCGCGGCGGATATCCTCGCCGAGCTGTGCAAGGCGGCGTGTCAGTTCATCGCGGCGCTTCAGGAGACGGTTTACCTCCTCCTCCAACTGACCGCGGGCGATCTGCAGGCGCTGGAGCGCGGCCCCCGCCTTTGCCTCTTCCTCGCGCAGTTCCGGCAGCTTCAGGCTGGCGACCGCCTGTTCTTTTGCCGCCTCCATCTGCGCCTGCGCCTTCTCGGCCACGACGACCGTGATCTGGTTCAGCGCGCTTTCCGCTTCGGCTTCGGCCTCCTTGGCCTGCGTCCAGCGGATATGCAGAAGCTGCGCTTCGCGCGAGCGGATATCGGCTGAAAGCGTTTTGAAGCGGTTAGCCTGCCGGGCCTGCCGTTTCAGGCTCTCTATCTGGCTTTCGAGCTGGCTCAGCACGTCGTCGAGGCGTTCGAGATTGGTTTCGGCGGCGCGCAGGCGAAGCTCGGCCTCATGGCGGCGGGAATGGAGGCCGGAGATACCAGCTGCCTCTTCCAAGAGCTGACGGCGAGCCTGCGGTTTCGCCTGGATGAGCTCCCCGATCCGGCCCTGACCGACCATGGACGGCGAGCGCGCGCCGGTCGACGCATCGGCAAAGAGCAACTGCACGTCCTTGGCGCGCGCCTCCTTGCCGTTGATGCGATAGATCGATCCGGCTTCACGCTCGATCCGGCGGCTTACCTGGATTTCATCGGCATCATTGAAAGCGGCGGGCGCGGTGCGGTCGGAATTGTCGAGATAAAGGCCGACTTCGGCAGTGTTGCGGGCCGGGCGGTTGCCGGAGCCGGAAAAGATCACGTCGTCCATGCCGGACGCGCGCATGTTCTTGTAGGAATTCTCGCCCATCACCCAGCGCAACGCTTCGACAAGGTTGGACTTGCCGCAGCCGTTCGGGCCGACCACACCGGTCAACCCGCGTTCGATGACGAATTCCATCGGCTCGACGAAAGACTTGAATCCGACGAGGCGCAGCTTGGTGAACTTCATGCCGCGCCCCTCATCTTCCCTTTAAGGAAGATAAGCTCACAACAGGCTGTCGATGAGCGCTGACATGGATTCAACCGATAGGTCCCCAGAATACTTCTTGCCGTTGATCAGGAAAGTCGGGGTGGAATTCACACCGAAGTCGTCAGCTCCCCGCTTTACGACCGCGTTTACTTCATCGAGAAGCTTCTGGTTCGTCAAGCAAGCTTCGAAACTCTGCTGTGAGTAACCTGCCAGTTTAACACTTTGCAGCAGTGCATTGCGCACATTTCCATCTGCCGGAGCCGCCCAGGCGCGCTGCTGCTTGAAGAGCATCGAGACCATCGGGAAATATTGGGCCGGAGCGGAAAGCTCCTGCGGGTTCTGCGGATTGCAGCGGGCCAGCATGAAGGCCGCCGTCGCGACCGGATCGAACGGGAATTCCCGGATGATGAAACGCACCTTGCCGGTATCGATATACTTGGTCTTGATCGTGTCGAAGGTCTTGTTGTGGAAGTTGGCGCAGTGCGGGCAGGTCATCGACATATATTCGATGACCGTCACAGGCGCCTTCTCCTCACCCAGCGCCATTTCCGGCAGCGGACCCGGCTTGATGGCAGCTGCCATGTCCACGTCGCCCTGGGACTCGGGGAGTTCCTGCGCAAAAGCTTCGGAAACGCCGAGCGGCAAGGCCAGCGCCAAGGCGGCTACGGCAACACCGCCTAAAAGCGCGCGTCTGGTCATGGTGACATCGTTCATCTGCATGGAACACCTGTAAGCGAGAGGTCTCAATATTTTTGACATTCCGTAACGCGACGCCCGAACAGGAACAAGCTGTCGATAGGCAAATCTCTTCAAAGAATTGTGACAAATCAGAGATGTATCAAGGATGAACGCAAGCTTCTTAAGGTCACCGCTTGCTTTTCTTCTGGAGCACGGCGGTGCCAAGCCGCTCGACAGCCTTTTTCAGCGCCTCGCTTTCGATGCCCTCCATCATCGTTTCAAGCCGCTTGGCTGCCTCGCCCTTCAGCGGCGGAGGCTTGCGGGGATGCTTGAAGGTTTGCGAGACGGGCTTTTGGACGATACGTATCTGGCGGACGGCCGGAAAGCCGAAAAAGCCATTGATGCGCGCAATCAACTCGCCCTGGGCGTGGGTCAGAAAAAGGGCGCGGGCGCCTTCGCAAGCGATCGTCAGGACGCCGGCCTGATAGCCGCCGCCTGCGGCAAAACCTTCGTCGCGCCGCGGCCAGGCGATTTTTTCCGGTCGGGTGCAGTCTGCAAAATCCTCGCCGGCGATTTCGTCCCAGGAGCCGAGCAGTGCCGTCGAGATGCCGGCGCGGCGGGCAAGCACCGGATCGATGATGCCGTTTGCCACTTCGGAAATCTGAAACTCCCGTTTTCCTCTCTGGCTGCGCGTCTTTTCCGGGCTGTTCATGCAAAATCCGATCCAGTTGATCGAAAGTCATTATAGAGACCGCAATGCGATTAAGAAAGCGATCGTCGGTCAGGCCTTCGAAGGTTCTTATATCCCTATCTCCCCAGCTTTCCTCGGTATGGCGATTGGCGGACACAGGCGCAGCCACTATCTTCGTTGAAATGACGAGCTCTCCTGTCCTTTCTGCCGATATCCCGCTTTCGCTCCCCGAAAAGCTGCTTGCCTGGTACGACCGGCACCATCGGGAGCTGCCCTGGCGGGTGACACCGGCTGCGGCGAAGGCGGGCGGGCGGGCCGATCCCTATCGTGTCTGGTTGTCGGAGGTCATGCTGCAGCAGACCACCGTGCAGGCGGTCAAACCCTATTTCGCCAAGTTCTTGGCGCTTTGGCCGAAGGTCACGGATCTCGCCGCAGCGCCTGCCGAGGACGTGATGGCCGCCTGGGCAGGGCTTGGTTATTATGCCCGTGCCCGAAACCTGAAAAAGTGCGCCGAGGCGGTGGCCGCCGAGCACCAAGGCATCTTTCCCGATACGGAGGAAGGCCTGCGCGCACTTCCCGGCATCGGCGACTATACGTCCGCGGCGGTTGCGGCAATCGCCTTCAACCGGCGATCCGCAGTCATGGACGGCAATGTCGAGCGTGTGATTTCGAGGCTTTACGCCATCGATGCGCCGCTACCGGGCTCAAAGCCCTTGATGAAGGCGAAGGTTGCTGATTTGACGCCTGCCGACCGGCCGGGGGATTTCGCCCAGGCGATGATGGATCTCGGTGCAACGATTTGCACGCCGAAGCGACCGGCCTGTGCGCTCTGCCCCTTTCGCGAAGACTGTCTCGCCTTCGCAAAACATGATCCGGAACGCTTTCCCGTGAAGGCCGCGAAAAAAGAAAAACCGGTGCGGGTGGGCGCGGCTTTCGTGGCGGTGACGCCTAAGGGCGAGGTGCTGCTGCGGCGGCGGATCGAAAGCGGTTTGCTCGGCGGCATGACCGAGGTGCCGACCACCTCGTGGACCGCGCGTCTCGATGGCGGGACGAGCCCCGACCATGCCCCCTTCCCCGCCGACTGGCAGGCCTGCGGCACGGTCGTCCATGTCTTTACCCATTTCGAGCTCAGGCTTTCCGTCTTCCGGACGCAAACTGAGAAGACAACGGCAGATGACGGATGGTGGGAGCCGGTCACAAATCTTGAGGCCCAGGCACTGCCGACCGTCATGAAAAAAGTCATCGCAGAGGCTATCCCACGAGCCTTCGAAAAACTTCCGAACTGATTCTCATCCGGGGAGACATATGACGGCCAAGATCGAGCACATCGTTTTCGACATCGGCAAGGTGCTGATCCACTACGACCCGAACATCCCCTACAGCCGCATTATACCGGACGAGGAAGAACGCAAATGGTTCTTCCTCAATGTCTGCACCCATGAATGGAACCTCGAGCAGGACCGCGGCCGCAGGTGGGAGGAAGCCGAGGCGCTGCTGATTAAGAAATATCCCGAACGCGAAGAGCAGATCCGTGCCTTCCGCAAGCATTGGCACGAGATGGTGCCGCATGCCTACGACGGCTCCGTCAAAATCATGGAAGACCTGATCGACAGGGGCCGGGACGTTACGATGCTGACGAATTTTGCGGCCGACACGTTCACCCATGCCAGGGAACTGTTCCCCTTCCTGAACAAGCCGCGCGGAGTAACGGTTTCAGGCGAGATCGGCCTGATCAAGCCGGACGTAGCGATCTACGAAAAACATGCCCGTGACTTCGGCCTTAAACCGGAAGCGACGATCTTCATCGATGATTCCGTCGCGAATGTGGAAGGCGCCCGCGCCGCCGGCTGGCAGGCGGTGCATTTCAAGGATGCGGAGCAATTGGAAAAAGACTTGAGGAGCAGGAACATCGACATCTAAAACGGTCGACCTGGCAGAGCTCTTCACTTGCTTAAAGGCTCTTCATGATTCCTTCGCCCTGCCAGCCCGGGAGAAACCGCCATGCCGAGGAACACGGTCATCGCCCGATTGAGTCGCAACAAATCCTCATCATCGAGCCGTCCGACCTGCACACCCAGCTTCACTCGGGGGACTGTCGTAATCTTGTCCACCATCAGGCGACAGACCGAGCGCAGGCCGTTGCGCTCGTTCGGCTCGACGATGAGACGAAACAGCGGCGCGTCGGTAGGGTCGGTTGTGAAAGCGCAAATCGTAATCGAGTCGGTGGCGTCGAAGCTGTCGTCCTGCACGATCACAACGGGGCGCGGCTTTGCTGCATAATCCTTGCCTCCGGAAACAGTCCAAACTTCACCGCGTCTCATTCATCGCCCCAGTTCGACACCGCGTCGATGAATGCCTGATCCTCATGGGCGTGAGCGCTTGCGGCAACTGCCTCAGACTGTCGATGTGCCTGGTCCCGGAAAGAGGGAGCACGAACATCCGGCACCCAAATCTGAATAGGCCGCAAGCCTTGCGCGCGCAGCCGGTCGCGATGCTCACGCACCTTCACCCGCCCGGGCTTGGATTTTGATACTGTCGCCATGGTCAGGGCTCCTGAACGCTGGTTACATGTAACATATCAGAACTACCAGCCGAACGCCACTCCTCCCATCAGCGTGAGAACGCGGTCAGGTCGACGCAGAAGGCGCCCGCGCTGCCGGCTGGCAGGCGGTGCATTTCACGGATGCCGATCAGTTGAAAGAAGATCTCGCCGCTCGCGGCTTGGGGGTCTGACCAAAAAGATAATGACGCCCGGGGTCAGCCTCCCCGGGCGTCAATTATCCTCGTCCGGGACTAGAGGTACAAAACCGGACAAGGAATGGTGGATCTGACAGGGACTGGTGGATCAGTCCAATTTTGCCAGATCATTCCGGATGATGGCCCTCAGCGCATCGATCGGC
The DNA here is from genome assembly GCF_004343065.1 of Neorhizobium sp. S3-V5DH. Classification (NCBI taxonomy): domain Bacteria; kingdom Pseudomonadati; phylum Pseudomonadota; class Alphaproteobacteria; order Hyphomicrobiales; family Rhizobiaceae; genus Neorhizobium; species Neorhizobium sp. S3-V5DH. Next base: position 667,032 of record NZ_SMCL01000001.1, on the reverse strand, counting down.
CTCAAGGACCGGCCGTCGTCGAAGTGCCAGAAGGTCCAACCGTTACACGCGTCAAAGCCCTGCACCTTGGCGCCAAGGCGATGAATGGATCCGGCCTCGCCGTTTGCCGCGAGCGTCCCGTCGGCGCGGATGATTGCGCTGTAGCGGCGGCGTTCGTCGGTCAGAACCTGGCCGGGCCGGACGAGACCTGCTTCAAGCAGCGTGGTGAAGGCGACGCGGGGTTCGGCTTTCTTGCCGGTCATGACCGTCAGTTCGGCCTTGCCCAGCGGTTCGACAGCTTCGATACGGGCGGCGGCCGCATCGATATAGTCCTGTTCGCGCTCGATGCCGACAAAATTGCGGCCGAGGCGCTTTGCCACCGCACCAGTCGTGCCGGAACCAAAGAACGGGTCGAGGACCACGTCGCCGGGTTTCGTCGAGGCCATGATGACGCGGGCGAGCAGCGCTTCCGGCTTCTGGGTCGGGTGGACCTTCTTGCCATCCTCGCCTTTCAGGCGCTCGTTGCCCGAGCAGATCGGGAAAAGCCAATCGGAACGCATCTGCACATCGTCGTTGGATGCCTTCAGGGCATCGTAGTTGAACGTGTAGCTCTTGGCCTTCGCGTCGCGGCTCGCCCAGATCATCGTCTCATGGGCGTTCTGGAATCGGCGACCCTTGAAGTTCGGCATCGGGTTGCTCTTGCGCCAGACGATGTCGTTCAGCAGCCAGAAGTTCAGATCCTGCATCATCGCGCCGACGCGGAAGATATTGTGATAGGAGCCGATGACCCAGATCGTTCCATGCGGCTTCAGGACGCGGCGGCAGGCAAGCAGCCAGGCGCGAGTGAAGGCGTCATAGGCCTCGAACGAGGCAAACTGGTCCCATTCATCGTCGACGGCATCCACCAGTGACTGATCAGGGCGATGCAAGGTGCCGCCGAGCTGAAGATTATAGGGCGGATCAGCAAAGATCGCATCGACGGAGTGATCCGGCAGGGCTTCCAGAGCGGCGACGCAATCGCCCTTGATGATGGAGTTGAGCCAGGTGTCCGGACGGACCTGTTGCTTCAGGTCGGCCAGCGGAAGAACTGCTGCCATTTTTTTACTCGCTACGCTGTACTCGGTACGAATTTACTGACTGTTATGGTTACCTACTTTGGTTACCAAAGCCTGAAGCGCTGGACGATTTCGAGAAAAATTTACGCAGGCGGCCGAACGGTGAAGCCGGCTCATCGGCTTCACCTCAAACTGCCTAGATTTGCTAAGCGGCATGCGCCGCGCGGCTGTCGGTCGGCGCCTCGTCGCGCTCGAACATGCCGTAGTCGCGCAAGACGTGGCCGATGCGCAGCCGGTAGTCTGCGAAGATGCCGTTGCGCCCTGCCCTTTGCGCGGCGCGGTGGGATTCGAGATTGCGCCAGTGGCGCACAGCTTCCTCGTCCCGCCAGAAGGAGAGCGAGAGAAGCTTTCCTCGCATGGTGAGGCTTTCGAACCGCTCGATCGAAATGAAGCCGTCGATCGTTTCGAGTTCGGAACGCAGGTCGCCTGCTAGATCCAGATATTTGTGGCGCTCGCCCATATAGGGCACGACTTCGAAGATGACGGCGATCATGGCTTTATCAAAGCTCCGTGCGGTATGGAGATGTTCTTCAGGAAAATGCGGTCTTCCTTGAAGATGAAGCGCTCGCGACTGGCAAACTCGTAATTCTGCTTCCCGAGCGGATCGACCGCCAAGCGGGCACGATAGGCTTCGTAGGCTGCCAGGCTCTCGATATTGTAGACCCCGTAGGCAGTGGTCGACGAACCTTCATGCGGCCCGAAATAGCCGATCAGGTCGGCGCCGCAACGGGGAATGGCCTGGCCCCAGTTGCGGGCATATTCGGCGAATCCCGCTCGTTTGAACGGATCGATCTCATAACGGATGAAACAGGTGATCATGACTTTCTCCAATGCTTGCGAGCCTGTTTTGCCATGTTGCGGAACGAATATGCTTCGGTTAGGATCGAAGTATGAAAGAAGGACCGGACATTGCTCGCATCGGCACGCTTATCGGCGACCCCGCCCGCGCCAACATGCTGACCGCCTTGATGGGCGGACAGGCGCTGACGGCGACCGAACTGGCGCAGGCGGCCGGGGTGACGCTGCAAACCGCCAGCTCACATCTGTCCAAGCTTGAGGACGGTGGGCTGATCTCCCAACGCAAGCAGGGCCGGCACCGGTATTTCACACTGGCCGACGGTGCTGCCGGGACGCTTCTCGAAAATATCATGGGATTTGCGGCAAGCCGGGGGCATCTCAGGCATCAGCCCGGGCCGAAGGATCCGGCGCTACGCAAGGCGCGGATCTGCTACGACCATCTGGCCGGCGATTATGGCGTACGGATGCTCGACAGTTTCGTAAGCCGCGGCGTCATCCGCACCGACGGCGAAAACCTGATGGTGACCGAACAGGGCCGGGTCGATATCGGCAGGATCGGCATCGATGTCGCACCGCTTGTCTCTAGCCGCCGGCCGCTTTGCAAATCCTGTCTCGACTGGAGCGAGCGCCGGTCGCACCTTGCCGGCACGCTCGGCAAGGCTCTGCTTTCGCATTTCCTGGAAAAGGGCTGGGCCCGCCGCAGCAGCGAGAGCCGCGCCGTGCTGTTCACGCCGGAAGGGGAGCGCAAGTTCCTGTCGCTGTTTCCGCTGGAACGGCCGAGCCCAGAACCCTGACGTCGGCAAAGCCGGATGCCGCCACCACCGAGCAGATTTCCGACCACCGGCATCCGTGGCAGGCAGTGCGAAGACTTCCGTCCGCGAATGCTTCCCGGAAACGCCTGATGAGCGTGCGGCCCGGGTAGATGCGATCGCCCGGACGAACCGAACGACCCAGCAGGCGGGCGACGGCAGCCGTCGCCAGATCGTCGCGCCTGACAACGCTTTCCAAGCGGCAATGCGCTTTATCGCCGCTCAGCAGCGGCCGGCAGATATCATCCGGCCCCGAGACGATCTCAATCGCCTCACCCTCGGAAAGCCGCCGCGCAATGGCAATGTAGTTGGCCACAAACGCGGCATTGTAACCCTTTCCGATAAAGGTCAGCATACAGAGCAGGTGATGCGGCCGCAGGCGGACGACCAATTCAGGCATCCTTGGTGCGAAACTGCTGCAGGCCCTTGAGCAGCGCCGCGGCGAGTGCGGATTTCAGGCCGGCGCCGAGAATGAAGGGAGCAACGCCAAGCAGCCATGCTTTTTCCGCGCCGAGCAGGTAGGCCAGGTAAGCGACGCCGATAGCGAGGCACAGGACGTTAGCGGCAAGGTGAGCGGCAAAGCTCTTTACATAACGTTCGCCGGTCCAGCCCTTTTCAGCCAGGTAACCCGCAACCGCCGCAACAATCGGGAAGGATGCCAGATATCCCGCTGTCGGACCGGCAAAAGGCGCCAGGCCACCGGAACCATTGGCAAGAACCGGAGCGCCAAGTGCCGCTTCGCCGAGCCATAGGAGAACCGTCAAGGCACCGAGCCGCCATCCGTAGAGCACGCCGATCATGGTGATTGCGAAGGTCTGCATCGTGACCGGCACCGGATACATGGGCACCGCAATCTGCGAGGCGAGCGCCAGTGCCAGCGTGCCGGCAAGAACGAAAAGAGCCTTGGTCAGAAGCGAACGGCCGGTAAGCCGCAGAGGGTCGAATACCAGGATCTGGCGGGAGTCAGCAGCGGACATCAAATTCTCCTTTTCAAATTATAGATAATTTCGATTCTCATCTATTTTATGAAAGGAATTGCCCGTCGAGACAAGTGCCTTACCGCCTCAACCGCTCTGGAAAGCGCGTTAGGGATGCACGCGATCTCGGATCAATCCGAAAAAAGCCTTATGAAACAGCCTGATAAAATTATCTATAATTTTTGAAAAACTCAGCCGACGATCGTGAAAGTCTCGCGGGAAGGCCCAGCGGGCTGCGGGCCGCGGCCGATCCATTGCACATGTTTCTGGAGAATGGCCGCTGCTTCCTCGCTCCTGCCCTGGCGAAGAGCGCTCAGGATCGCCCGATGGTCGTGATCGGTGCGCTTTTCCCAACCGGATTGCCAGGCGGAAAAAAGAAAACGTGCACTTGCTGCATGCAGGTCGTCGATCGACGCCAGCAGCCGTTTCATGCCGCAAGGCGTCAGAAGCAGCCGATGGAAGCGGCGGTTGGCCTCCTCCCAGGCGTGCACGTCGGCGGCGGCGTCGCCTTCACGGGCGGCTTCTTCCGCCTCATCGAGAATGGCGGGGGTAAGATGGCGGGCGGCATGCCGCAGCGCCAGAACCTCCAGCACGGCACGCATTTCCGCCACTTCACGAACTTCGGCAAGATCAAAGGAGGCAACGCGCACGCCGCGACGAGGTTCGCTGATTGCCAGCCCCTGCGCCTCGAGCCGACGAAAGGCCTCGCGAACCGGCACGTGGCTGGTCTGAAATTCCTCGGCGATATGGTCCTGGCGAAGACGCGCGCCCGGAGAGAGCTCACCGCGCACGATGCGATCGGCAAGCACCCGGCTGATGCGACTGGCTATCGTGTCTTCCGGCTCCTTGCCCATGATGCTTCCTTAGAGCGGTGTTTCGGGCTTGTCGAGAGCCGCCCGCCCTGCTCGCTTCAGCCATGCAGCCTCGTCGGTTGAGCTTGGCGCGACTGTCGTATAAAAGGCCGGCCTCACCTCCGGTACAAGGCATCTATCATGAGCGGTTTCGACCTCATCATCTTCGACTGCGACGGCGTGCTCGTCGATTCCGAAATCATCGCGGCGCAGGTCGAGTCGCGACTTCTGACCGAGGCCGGCTATCCGATCAGCGTCGAGGAAATGGGCGAACGCTTTGCCGGCATGACCTGGAAGAACATATTGCTGGCGGTCGAGAAGGAAGCGAACATTCCGCTTTCCGCCTCGCTGCTCGATAAGTCGGAACAGTTGCTGGATGCCCGCCTCGCCCGCGACGTGAAGATCATCGACGGCGTGAAGTTCGCGCTTGCGCGCCTCGCCACGCAGCGCTGCATCTGTTCCAATTCCAGCAGCCATCGGCTCGACATGATGCTCGAAAAGGTAGGGCTCAAGCCCTATTTCGCTCCCCATATCTATTCCGCCAAGGATCTTGGGGCGGACCGGGTAAAGCCGAAGCCGGACATCTTCCTGCACGCCGCCGAACAGTTCAAGGTCTCACCGGACAAGGTGCTGGTGCTTGAAGATTCCGTTCACGGCATCCACGGCGCCAGGGCAGCCGGCATGCGCGTCGTCGGTTTTACGGGCGCCTCGCATACCTATCCGAGCCATGCCGACCGACTGACCGATGCCGGCGCCGAAACGGTGATTTCCCGGATGATGGACTTTCCGGCAGTCGTCGCGGCACTTGGCGAATGGGGCGGAGCGCTCTGAACAGTCGCTGCCGTCATCCCCGGCGGGCGGGCTTCTTCGCCGGGCCGGTATCGTAACCGAGACGCACGCGGGTGAAGCGGGATGCGCCGCCCTGGGCGTTCGGGATCTGCACATCCGGTTTGTTGAAGATGAACTGGGTGCCGCCGGCAGGCATTTCGACTGGGAAGGCGACCTTCTGCGAGTAGATGACGTTGTCGCCATCTACGACTTCAACCAGAATCGGCAACGTAACCTGACCCGGCTGCCCGGCGGGGCCTTGCACGACACGGCCCTGGGCCACGACATTGATGGTCAGGGTCGTTTCGTTGGCGGTGCACTGGCGCGTCGCATCGGCCAGCGAGGCCTGGTAGAGCAGCTTTTCGGGATTGTCCTGACCACCGCGAGCATAGACGCGATGGACGGCCGTCTGCTCGAGCATCACCACCTGTGGGCAATAGGCCTGCACAACGGGAGTTGCGGGCTGCTGGGCGGACGCAGCCTCGGCGGTCGGCGATAGTCCCTCGGCGGTCGAGGATGAATTGCAGCTTGCCAGAGCTGCCACGAGCGATACTGCCAGAACACTACGCGAAATCTTGCCTAACACCGTACTCAACCTCTTCCATCCCGATTGCTGGGTCATGTCTTCACGAGAACCGGAACGTCATTTTCCGGCCTTTCACCACCCATTTTCCTGGTCTATATCAGCGGCGCGAATAAAAATCGATTGGGGATTGAACGTCGTGGACTACATTTCTACCCGGGGCGAAGCCCCGTCCCTTAAGTTCCGGGACGCCATGCTGGCAGGTCTTGCGCGCGACGGCGGTCTCTACGTGCCGCGCGAATGGCCCACCCTGACGAAAAAGGACATCCGTGCGCTGCGCGGCAAGCGCTACCAGGATGTCGCCTTCGAAGTGCTGAAGCATTTCGTCGAGGACGAAATTCCCGCCGACAAGTTCAAGGCCATGATCGAGGAAGCCTATGCGACCTTCCGGCATCCGGCGGTTGTGCCGCTGGTGCAGACCGGGCCCAACGACTTCGTACTCGAACTTTTCCACGGCACCACGCTCGCCTTCAAGGACGTGGCGATGCAGTTGCTGGCGCGACTGATGGATTATGCGCTGGCAGAGCGCGGCGAACGGGCCACCATCGTCGGGGCGACCTCGGGCGATACGGGGGGCGCGGCGATCGATGCCTTTGCCGGTCGCGAGCGGACTGACATCTTCATTCTTTTTCCACATGGCAAGGTCTCGCCGGTGCAGCAGCGGCAGATGACGACGTCCAATGCGGCGAATGTGCACGCGCTGGCGGTCAGGGGAAATTTCGACGACTGCCAGAACCTCGTAAAGGAGATGTTCAACGACGCGGCCTTCCGCGACCGGCTGAAGCTTTCCGGCGTCAACTCGATCAACTGGGCCCGCATTATGGCGCAGGTCGTCTATTACTTCACGGCCGCACTGTCGCTCGGCGCACCGGACCGCAAGGTTTCCTTCACCGTGCCGACCGGAAATTTCGGCGACATTTTTGCGGGTTACGTCGCAAAGAAGATGGGCCTGCCGATCGACCGGCTGGTGATTGCCACCAATGACAACGACATCCTGGCCCGCACCTTGAAAAGTGGCCGCTACGAGATGCGCGGCGTCAAGGCCACGACTTCGCCTTCCATGGACATCCAGATTTCCTCGAATTTCGAACGGTTACTGTTCGAATCCTATAATCGCGATCCGGCATCCGTTCGCTCGGCCATGGCCGGGCTGAAGCAGTCCGGTGCTTTCGAGGTCCAGCCGGACGCGCTGAAAGCCATCCGCCGCGAATTCCGCGCCGGGCGCGCCACCGAAAAGCAGGTTGCGGCCACCATTCGCGAGACGCTCAGCGCCACTGGCTATCTCATCGATCCGCATACGGCGACCGGCGTTTTCGTCGCTCAAAAGAATTTGAGAGCCACAAGTCCCATGGTCACGCTCGCCACCGCGCATCCGGCCAAATTCCCGGCCGCGGTAAAATCCGCTTGCGGAATTGATCCGGCGCTTCCATCATGGCTTGCTGATCTTATGCAAAGGGAGGAGCGCTTCGATATCTTGGAGCCTGAGCTTAAGGCCGTCGAAACCTTCATCGGCCAGCATGCCCGCGCTTGAAGTTCTCGGCGGCGCCGGAAAGACGTAACATGAATGTAGAAATCACCCGGCTTTCTTCCGGGTTGACAGTCGTCACCGAGACCATGCCTCACCTGGAGAGCGTTGCCCTCGGCGTCTGGATCAAGTCCGGGTCGCGTAACGAGACCCAAGACGAACATGGGATTGCTCACCTCCTCGAGCATATGGCCTTCAAGGGCACCAAGCGGCGCAGCGCCCGCGACATCGCCGAGGAAATCGAAAATGTCGGCGGTGAACTGAATGCCGCTACCTCGACGGAAACCACGTCCTATTATGCCCGCGTCCTCAAGGATCACGTACCGCTCGCCGTGGATATCCTGGCCGACATCCTGACGGAGTCGGAATTCGACGAAGAGGAACTCAGGCGCGAAAAACACGTCATCCTGCAGGAAATCGGCGCCGCGAACGACACGCCCGACGACGTGATCTTCGACCGCTTTTCGGAAATCGCCTTCAAGGGCCAGACGATCGGTCGACCGATCCTCGGGACGCCGGAAACCGTCAACGGCTTCACGCCCGGCCAGATCCGCAACTACCTGTCGCGCAATTACACCACCGACCGGATGTTCGTGGTGGCGGCCGGCGCCGTCGACCATGCCTCCTTCTGCCGCCAGGTGGAAGAGCGTTTTGCCACACTGCCGCTGATGCCGAGCGCGCCGCCGGTCCTGGAAACCGCCCGTTACCTCGGCGGCGACGTTCGCGAAGAGCGCGACCTGATGGACGCACAGGTCCTGATCGGCTTCGAAGGCAAAGCCTATCACATGCGTGATTTCTACTGTTCGCAGATCCTTGCGAATATCCTGGGCGGCGGCATGTCGTCGCGCCTGTTCCAGGAAGTGCGCGAGCACCGTGGGCTCTGCTATTCGGTCTATGCCTTCCATTGGGGCTTCTCCGATACCGGCATCTTCGGCATTCATGCGGCGACCGGCGGGGACGACCTGCCGAAGCTGATGCCGGTGGTGATCGACGAACTGCACAAGGCATCGGAAACCATTCACCAGCAGGAAATCGACCGCGCGCGCGCGCAGATCCGTGCGCAGCTTCTCATGGGCCAGGAAAGCCCTGCGGCGCGTGCCGGCCAGATCGCCCGGCAGATGATGCTTTACGGCCGGCCGATCCCCAATAACGAAATGATGGAGCGTCTCGAGGGCATCACCACCGAACGCCTTACCGACCTTGCCGGAAGGCTGTTTTTCGATACAGTTCCGACATTGTCCGCCGTCGGTCCGATCGAACAGCTCGCGCCGATGGCCGACATTTCAGCGGCGCTTTCCTCGCCGAACGTGGAGACCAAGAAGGCCGCCGGTTAGGTCGAAGACCCGCACCCGGCTGCCCTGCGCGGAGCAGCAACAGCATGGCGAAGTCGGTGTTTCGGTTCCTGTCAAAACAGCCGGACACCCCTGAGCTATACGGAGAGAAACACTTCCTCCGGCTGCCGCGGTTTTCCGACTACAAGCAGTGGTATGCGCTGCGCTCGGAAAGCCGGGCTTTCCTACAGCCGTGGGAGCCGATCTGGCGGCCTGACGAACTCACCGAGAGTTCGTTCCGGGCGCGTGTCGTCCGCAGCGGCCAGGAATATGGCTCGGGCCTCGCCGTGCCGCTCCTCCTCTTCCGCCGGCAGGACAATGTCCTGCTCGGCGGTCTCACTATCGGCTATATCCGCAGGGGTGCCGCGCAGAGCTGCATGATCGGCTATTGGATGGGGGAAAGACACGCCGGCCAAGGCCATATGTTGGCCGCATTGAAGGTGGCTATCCCGTATGTCTATGGCGGACTTCAGTTGCACCGGATTGAAGCAGCCTGTATTCCGGAAAACTGGAAAAGCGTCCGGCTTCTCGAAAAAGCCGGCTTCGAGCGGGAAGGTCTTTTGAGGAAATATCTCAAAATCAACGGCGAGTGGCGCGACCACCTGATGTTCTCCCGGCTACCCGAAGACGGCGATTTCGGGAAGACGCCGAAGCCATGAGAGTGCCTGTGTTGCGTTTTGCGTCGTTGATCCGCTGGGTGCCAGCGCTGATACTTTCCCTTGCCGTCGCCATCCTGGCTGCCGCTCCCTCGGCAAGCGCCGCCGAACCGGTGAAGATTTCCCGTGACGACACCGCACTCGATCTCACCAAGACGACCGATATCTATACAAACCAGGGTGAAGCGTTTCAGGTCTCGACCGCAGCCGGTGCCGACGGCATCCGCCGCCGCATCGAAGTGCGGGCGAGTTCGCCGCGTCATCAGGGGGACTGGGCAGTATTCGCACTTGCCAACGTTTCGGAAGAACAGCTCGAACGGGTCATCGTCGCGCCGCATTTCCGGCTGGCGAATTCCAAGATGTTCTGGCCGGATCTCGGTTCGCAGCGCATCATCTCGATTACACCGTCGGAAGGCTTCGCGCTCGACCGGGTGCCGAGCCCCGATGCGGACGTTTTCCGCATCACGCTCAATCCGGGAGCGACGATCACCTTCGTGGCAGAACTTGCAACGCCGCAGCTTCCGCAAATCTATCTCTGGCAGCCGGACGCATACAAAGACACGGTGAACTCCTTCACCCTCTATCGCGGAATCGTGCTCGGCATCGCCGGCCTGCTTGCCGTGTTTCTGACGATCCTGTTCGTGGTCAAGGGCACGTCCATGCTGCCTGCAGCGGCCGCCCTTGCCTGGGCAGTCCTCGCCTATATCTGCGTGGATTTCGGCTTCCTCGACAAGCTCATCACCATCACCTCCAGCGACCAGAGGATCTGGAGGGCGGCGGCGGAAGTGGCGCTTGCCTCCTCGCTCGTCATCTTTCTCTTCACCTATCTCAACTTGAACCGCTGGCACGTCCATCTTGGTTACGCGACGCTTGCCTGGGTTGTCGGCCTCGTGCTTCTCGGCGGCGTAGCGATCTACGACCCTTCGGTTGCCGCAGGGATTGCCCGCATCTCCTTCGCCCTGACCGGCACGGTCGGCATCCTGCTGATCATCTATCTCGGCTTCAACCGGTATGACCGGGCCATCCTGCTGGTTCCGACCTGGGCGCTGATCCTCGTATGGCTATTCGGGGGATGGCTGACGGTGACGGGCAAGCTCGACAACGACATCATCCAGCCGGCGCTTGGCGGCGGTCTCGTCCTGATCGTGCTTCTCATCGGCTTCACCGTCATGCAGCACGCCTTTGCCGGCGGCGCCTACCAGCAAGGCCTGTTTTCCGATCTCGAGCGGCAATCTCTGGCGCTGACGGGCAGCGGCGACACCGTCTGGGATTGGGATGTGGCCCGCGACCGCGTCGTCACCACGCCCGATATTTCCGCCCGCCTCGGCCTCGATCCCGGCACAATGCATGGCCCGGTTCGCAACTGGGTGCCGCGGCTGCATCCCGATGATCGCGACCGTTTCCGCGCCACGCTCGACGTGCTTTTAGAACATCGCCGCGGCCGCCTGCATCACGAATTCCGCATCCGGGCGGAGGACGGGCATTTCCACTGGCTGCAGATTCGCGCCCGGCCGGTGCTCGGCTCCAACGGCGAAATCATTCGTTGCGTGGGCACGATCATTGACGTCACGGAGCAAAAAAATTCCGTCGAGCGCCTGCTGCAGGATGCGCTCCACGACAATTTGACCGGCTTGCCGAACCGCCAGCTCTTTCTCGACCGCCTGCAAGCGGTTCTGACACTCGCCCCGAGCGGCGACATGGTACGCCCGACGGTCATGACGATCGATATCGACCGCTATAAGCAGGTCAATGACAGTCTCGGCATCGCGGCGGGCGACAACATCCTGATCGCGCTGACCAGGCGGCTTCGCCGTCTGCTGAAACCGCAGGACACGCTGGCACGTATCGCCGGCGACCAATTCGGACTGATCCTGGTGTCTGAACGCGATCCCGCCAAAGTTGCCGATTTTGCGGATGCGGTATCCAAGGCGATCATGGTGCCGATCAACTTCGCCAACCGCGAAATCATCCTTACCGCTTCGATCGGGCTCGCCTCCTGGGTGGACCAGCAGGAAAGTGCAGCCGGCCTGCTGGCCGACGCGGAACTCGCAATGTACCGGGCAAAGCGCGCAGGCGGAAACCGTGTCGAGCCCTTCCGACCGGCGTTTCGCGCCTCCGGTACGGACAAGCTGCAGATCGAAACCGACCTGCGTCGCGCCATCGAGCGCAAGGAACTCTCGCTTGCCTACCAGCCGATCATCCGGCTGAAGGATGGGGAAATTGCCGGCTTCGAGGCGCTGATGCGCTGGGACCATCCCAAGCGCGGCAGCATTCCGCCATCGGAATTCATCCCGATCGCCGAGATGTCGGACCTGATCGGCCCGCTCGGCTTGTTCGCCCTGGACCGCGCCGGCACCGACCTGATGAAATGGCAGAACCAGACGGGTGAACTGCCGATCTTCGTCTCGGTGAACCTTTCCAGCGCTCAGCTCCTCAACGCCGACCTCTACAACGACGTACGGGCCTTGCTGCAGAAGACCCAGGTCAGCCCGCATCAGCTCAAGCTGGAGCTCACCGAGTCGCTGATGATGGAAAATCCCGAGCAGGCACGCCTCGTGCTCGCCAAGCTCAAGGAAACGGGTATGGGCCTGGCGCTGGACGATTTCGGCACCGGGTATTCTTCACTGGCCTACCTGACGAAGTTTCCGTTCGACACGATCAAGCTCGACAAGGCACTCGTCAAGGATGCCACGGATAAACGCGCCATTCTTCTACGCTCCGTCATTGCCATGGCCCGTGCGCTCGAGATGGCGGTGGTCGCGGAAGGCATAGAGACCGACGAGGACGCCGCCGAACTTGCCAAGATGGGTTGCCATTTCGGCCAGAGCTATCTGTTCGGCCCGCCGGCCGCTGCGGATGTGGTGCTGAAGTTGCTCAAGGAACGCTTTCCGCTGACCAAGCGGGCGTGACGTCACGCCGCCTGCCCGGTCTTCTGACGCTCACGGGCAAAGGGGCTTAGTCCGAGCCATTGTTGCATCGAGCTCGCCATCTCGGGACTACCGTCAAGCTCCAGCCGGCCGGACCTCACCTCCGCTCGCACGGTCGCGATGCCCATCCAGATCGCTGTCATGATACGCAAAGCGCAGGTCACGTAGAGATCGACCTCAAAGCCCGGATCGGTCGAACAGACGTCCACATCGCGCCCGTCGATGACAAGCCAGTATCGCTGCCGCGCCGGCGGTTGATCGGGAAAAAGAAACTGCACCGTACAGCGGCTGGGAGGCAGCGGTTCCGGATCAAGATGGCGGCGCATATCCCACATCAGCAGCGACGGATCGAGTTTTTCGAGGGCATGCTGGGTTTCCACCCAATGCTGCCCCCAAAAGCCGAGCGTCATCACGACGTCGCGAAGCTCCTCGCCGGCCGGCGTCAGATGGTATTCAATGACACCGTCTGCTGCCTTGCGTGTCTCGATGACACCCGCCTTTGCAAGCTCCTTTAGCCGTTTTGAAAGCAAGGTGGGCGACATGCGCGGCACTCCGCGCCTGAGGTCGTTGAATCTGTGGCTGCCACAGAGCAGTTCCCGCAGTATCAGCGGTGTCCAACGCGTGCAGAAGACTTCGGCGGCCATGGCGACGGGACAGAACTGGCCGTAACTCGCGGTCATTTCCGGCATAGGCAACCCCTGCGTGATTGAACTACCCAGAATAGGACCATCGCCCATAAGCGCCAAGTACACTTTTTGTACTAGTCCTTCTCCGCTTATCCATGAGACTTCCGGCGCGCCATGCGCGGTACACTTCCTGTACTTGCGGCTTTTCGGTCCCGGGCAAACACTCCCTGCATTCTCAACAGGAGGAGGATTGCAACATGACGACAGCAACCGGAACCTTGCCGTTCAGCAAAGTTCATCCCGAGCTCGCCGGCATTGCCCGCTCACTCGGATCAGTCTTCGCCGGGCGTGCAGCCGCGGCCGACGAAGGCGACACCTTCGTTGCGGACAATTACCGCGACCTACGCCATTCCGGCCTGGTGGAGGCCGGCGTGCCAGCGGACCTCGGTGGCGGGGGCGCGGACATTGCGGAACTTTGTGCCATGATCAAGGAACTCGCCCACCATTGCGGTTCCACCGCGCTTGCCTTTTCCATGCACACCCATCAGGTGGCGATCCCCGCCTGGCGATGGACGCACCAGAAGGCACAGCCTGTCGTACCGCTCTTGAAACGCGTCGCAGCGGAACGGATCATTCTGCTTTCGAGCGGGGGATCGGACTGGATCCGCGGATCCGGCAAGGCTGAAAAAGTGGACGGCGGCTATCGTATCACCGCACGCAAGATCTTTACCTCAGGCTCGCCCATCGGCGACCTCCTGATGACAGGTGCCGTTGTGGACGAACCCGACGGACCGAAAGTGATCCATTTCGGCCTGCCGATGAAATCCCCGCATGTCAAAGTGCTCGACACCTGGAAAACGATGGGCATGCGCGGCACAGGCTCCCATGACGTGATGGTTGACGGCCATGTGGTGCCGGAGGAGGCGGTCGCCCTGAAACGTAATCAAGGCGAATGGCATATGCTCTTCCATATCATCTCCATGATCGCCTTCCCGCTGATATATTCGGCCTATCTTGGAGTTGCCGAAAGCGCCCGGAATATCGCCATAGACCTGGCAAAGAAACGCGAGCCGGACGCGCATGTGATCAGCCTCGCCGGGCAGATGGAGACGGAGTTGCGCGCCGCTCAGTATGCGCTTGGCAGCATGATCGCGACAGCGGAACGGGGCGATCCCTCGCCGGCGACGACGAACGAGATCATGATCGGCCGCTCGCTGGTTGCCCGCCACGCCATCGCCGCGACCGAGCTTGCTATGGAGACAGCGGGCGGAGCCGCCTTTTATCGCGACAACGGTCTGGAACGGCGGTTCCGCGATGTCCAGGGCGCCCGTTATCATCCGATGAGGGTGGGAGCACAGCAGGAGTTTTCCGGTCGCACCGCCCTCGGTCTCGACATTTCGACGACGTTCTGATCGGAGGGCTGGCTTGCTTCACGAGGCACTATTCAGGAAGCAAGCCCCGCCGGAGGAGCGGGCGCAATGCGCCCGTCCCGACCTTGAATGGAGGCAGAGCCAAGCTCCACTTCAGACGGCTGCTTGAGATCGATTTGGGTATTCTGGTGAACGAGCTGATGGATGAATTCGAGCTTCGTCACCACCGATGGAGTAAGGATAAATGGATAAAGATCCGGCACGCCCATCGACCGGTGGATGCCGTTGATCGCGAGGCTCAGAGGCACCCAGGCGGCTACAAGCTGCTCGGAACTTTCGGCCTTGTACGGATTGAATGCCACTTCCGCCGCCAGTTCCTGATGCCGCCGCGGCTCGATTGAGATCCCATAAGCCCTTGCCGTCTCCAGCGTATCGACAATGTGAAGATAGTGGGCAAAGGTTTCGGCAAAATCTTCCCAAGGATGACTGCTCGCATAGGTGCTGATGAACTTCTCCTGCCAATCAGGCGGCGGCCCCTCTTCATAGTTGCGCTTAAGCGCCTCCCCGTAATCCGCCGTCTCGTCACCAAAAACTTCCCGAAACTCGGCTAGCCTAGCGCCGTCGCGCACGAGTTTGTCCCACATATAATGACCGATCTCATGGCGAAAATGGCCAAGTAGGGTCCGATACGGCTCATTCATCGAGACCCGCACCTGTTCCCGGGTGACATCGTCTGCCTCGGCGGCGCGAATGGCGATCAAGCCGTCCTCATGACCGGTCATCGCTGGTACGATCGTGCCATCCTCCCTCACCTCGTCCACGAGAAAGTCGAAGACGAGACCGTTCTCAGGGTCCTCTTGGCGTGTGGTACGCGGCAGGTTCCAGCGCATCAGCGAATAGAAGAGATGCCTTTGCGCCTGACTGATCCGGCGCCACTGATTGAGTCCGACCTCTGTGGATGCATCGGGAACGAGCCGATTGTGCCGGCAGGCCGGGCAAAAGGGGTGCACCTCCTCCGCCGCCACCGTCCAATTGCAGACATCGAGGGCTGTGTTGGCACAGAGCCTAACCTTGCGTTCGGGTCTGGCGACCAGATGCCAAGTTCCGTCCTCATCTTCGGCAAGCGCATGCATCGCCAGCATTTCCGGCACAAAGGCAAGCCTGTGGCCGCAGTTGACGCAGGAGCGGTTGTCGAAATGGATCGGCTGGCCGCAATGGTCGCAGTCGTAGAGGCGCATGGGAGATACCGTGGAAAAGCAGGATTAATAGAGAAAACCTGCTCCGACCCAAGCCGGAACAGGTTCGAATACGCTTGCTGGCGCAATTCGTTTACATGCGGTCGACCACGTTCTTCGCGGCGTCCTTGAGATGGCCCTTGGCCTGTTGGGCATCGCCCTTAGCCTCCTGAGCAGATCCCTTAGCCCGCATTTCATCGTCGTCGGTCATGTCGCCGGCTGCCTGCTTAACCTTGCCAGCCATTTCATTGGCCTTGCCGGCCATTTTGTCACTGGTGCTGCCCATGGATCTTTCTCCTTGTTCGTTTGACGCGTCCAGCGTCTTGCAACAGGAGAACGCCGCGTCAGTGAGCTTCGTTCCGGGGCAGATCCAGATTTCCCGTCAGGCGTGGCCGGCTTCGCTGGACAGCATTTCCGGACTGACCCCCATCGATGCCAGTGCCCGCTCGTATTTTCCATCAAGCGCTCGGTCGAAGATCAGGTCGTCGTCGGCTGGACAATTAAGCCAGCCATTGTTGGATATTTCCAACTCAAGCTGACCGGCTCCCCAACCGGCATAACCGAGCAGCATGGTAGCTCGCGCCGGTCCGCGACCCTTGCAGATCGCGCGAATGATATCCAGCGTTGCGGTAAGCGATATCTCGTCGCTGACGGGGATCGACGACTCGCTGACAAAATCATCCGTATGCAGGACGAAGCCGCGGCCCGTTTCGACCGGCCCGCCGGACAGAATGGGAAAATCGCGGGTATCGCTCGGCAACATGATCGCTTCAGTCTGGTCCAGAAGTTTCAGGTGAAGCAGAACGTCGGTGAATGAAATCGGCTGCGGCCGGTTGATGATGAAGCCCATCGCGCCGGCCGGCGAATGGGCGCAGACATAAACAACGGCTCGGGCAAAATTGCCGTCTTTCATGCCAGGCATGGCGATCAGGAACTGACCGTCCAGGAACCCCCGTTCGCTCTTGTCCCTCAGGGTCGAGAAAACCATCATGCCTCCAACCTGCCTGCCGGCCCGGCCTCCGGGCGAGTGAGGCTTCAATCCATCTTTTATCAAGATGGGGCAGTATATCCAATCAATCAACCGAAAATGATCGGCTTTTGGGGGTCTGTGACTGGTCCGGCTCCACGTAATCGATTAAATGCTTGCCGCATGAAGATAATTTCGCTCAGCCATTTTTCCGATCGCGCATCTGCCATACTCGCCGGTCTGTTTGCTGGCGCGGCGGTGGCCTTTGCTACCCCAAGTATCGCTGAGATAACGCCCTGGGCCATCAATGAAGGCGGCCGGATGCGGATCGTCGCCTTGCCGCCCGAGCCGGATGGCACTGTTCGTGGCGTTTTGCAAATCGAGCCCAAATCGGGCTGGATCACCTACTGGAAAGAACCGGGCGACGCGGGCATTCCGCCGCAGATGGTGTTATCCGAGACCGACGGCGTCAAGCTGAACCACATCTCCTTTCCGGTTCCGAAGCGGATCAACAATGGCAAGCTGCGCGACATCGGCTACGATCAATCGGTGGCGCTGCCCTTCGAACTCAAGGCAGACGCACCCCACAAGCCGCTGACTATCGGAGCTTCGGCTTTCGTCGGTCTCTGCCGTAATATCTGCATTCCTTTCCAAGCGGAATTTTCGCTGGCGCTTGCGCCGACCAAGGGAACGCCGGTCGAGGAAGCGATGATCCTCAATGCGGCAGCCTCGAAGCTGCCGGAAGCTCCCTCGAACGATTTCGCGGTTACCCAATATGTGATGACCCGCGACAGGCTGAGCCTCAAACTGAAGCTGCCCGCCGGAACAACCGAACCGCAGGTAATCGTTACCGGTCCCCAGGGGCATGTACTTTTTGAGAGCGTGAACGGGCGGCGGGACGAGGACAGCTATCAACTCGACATGCCGATCGGCAAGCTGCCAAAGGGCTATGACATCAAGGGCAAGCGCTGGGGCATCCTCGTGATTGCCGGCAGCCGAGCCATGGAAACCTCCCTTGCCTTCGAGTAGACCAGCTCCTCACTTGTCTTGTGTCAAGTCGCCATTATAGTGCGCGGCAAATGGCGGGCTGAGGCAGCCCGATCCAAACCCAGGAGAGCTCCCATGACCATTACCGTCGGCGATAAGCTGCCAGAAGCGACATTCAAGGAAAAGACCGCGGACGGTGCAGTGGAAATCACCACCCAGCAGCTTTTCAAAGGCAAGAAGGTCGTCCTGTTTGCCGTCCCCGGCGCCTTCACGCCCACCTGCTCGCTGAACCATCTCCCAGGGTATATCGAGAACCGCGATGCGATCCTTTCCAAGGGCGTGGATGACATTGCCGTCGTTGCAGTCAACGACTGGCATGTGATGGGCGCGTGGGCGCAGCAGTCCGGCGGCATGGGCAAGATCCACTTTCTTGCCGACTGGGATGGCGCGTTCACCAAATCGCTGGGACTGGAAGCCGACCTCTCAGCGGGAGGACTCGGCGTGCGGTCCAAGCGCTATTCCATGCTTGTCGAAGATGGTGTGGTAAAGTCGCTCAACGTCGAGGAAACACCCGGCCAGGCGACGGTTTCCGGAGCCGCCGCAATGCTGGAGCAGCTCTGAACCCTTTGAATAGGCCAGCAAGCGGCGCCGCCCTTATGGCGCCCCTTCTGCTTTGCCGGCGGGCTCACACGGCGAGATCGAAGACCATCAGGCCGGACAATCCACCGTCGGTAGATGCGACGATCCGCTCACCGACAGCCACGTGTTCCGGGTGGACGAGATAAGCATCCCGCGCCTCAGGGTTCTCGAAGGTTACGACGAAGCCATCGAGAAATCCGCCGTTCAGCCCTTCGGGCGAGACGTTGGGACCGTATTTCAAGTCGAGGATGCCGGGGATAACGTTCTTCAAGTCAGCAATTGCATCATAGATGGCCTGCTTCTCGGCATGCTGGAGCGCCGCCTTGAAGCGAAGGAATACGCAGTGCAGGATCATTGGCCGGCCCTCCCGGATTTTCTTGTTTGCGGCAGAATAGTGGCTAAGGCGGCAAGCGCAACGGGGCTCAGGCGATTTCCAGCAGAAGGGCGCGGTGATCCGATACTTCGGGGTCGGCGACCACGTCGAAATTTTCGACTTTCACATCCGGCGTCACCAGCAGATAGTCAGCGTAACGTCCTTCCTTCGGATACCAGGAGGTGCGCGTGTCGGTGAAGCCGCGCGTCGTGACGAGATCGATGAGACCGAAGCTCCGCAGGATTGCGAAGGTCTCGCTGTCCGGCAGCAGGTTCAGGTCGCCGCAGAGGACGAGCGGTTCGCCGGGCTGCCAGACCTTTTCGATCAATGCGGCGAGAGCATCAGCTTGCGCCAATCGAGCCGGAGTATCTCCCTTGCCGGCGAGATCGCGAAGTCCGTGCATCTGGACGATCGTCACTGCAGAACCCGCATCGTAGCGGAACATGCGGATGCCATGCGCATTGCGTGAGCGCGGATGAGGCCCCCAGCCATCGGCAGAGAATTGCGCATGCACGAAGCCGAGCCCTTGGCCGATGATCGGCAACGTGTCGCGGACGAAAGTGCCGAGACCGAATTCCGACGTCACCTCCCGCTCTCCTTCGAAAAGCGTGCCTCGCGCCACCGGCGCGAACATCGTCTCGTGACGAGGCAGGATCGCCTTCACATCCTCATAGAGGTTGGCGCGCTGCGGCAGTTCGAACGTGCCGTCGCGATAGATGAGCCAGTCGGATGCCGCATCCGGCGAACGGGTAACCTCCTGCAGGCAGAGTACGTCCGGATCGGCCTCCTGCAGATACCGCATCAAGGGCTCGTGTACCCGGCCACCCCAGGCATTGAGAGAAATCACCCTGAGCGACACCGATCAGCGCTCCGCCGAAATCATCAGGATCATCGGACGGTCCATTTCCTCTTGGAGATCGGAATTGGCCGCGATCTGGTCTGGTGTCGGGTGCCACTCAAGCAAACGGCGGATGACAAAGCCTTCGTCCATCAAGGTATTTACGGTCGTGCCAAGCGTCCGATGGTACTTAACGACGCCTTTGGCCAGCCAGTCGGTCATGCGCCGACCCTCAACGGAATAGTTGTCCACTGGCCAAAAGCGATTGCCGTCCCCGTCCATTCGCCATTCGGGATTGGAGGAGGCCATATAAATTGGATGCTCTATGGTGAAGACGAACTTGCCGCCCGGCACCAAGGTCCTGTGCACTTGCCGCACCAATCGGCCGAAATCTTCAAGGTAGTGAAAGGCAAGAGAGCTGTAAGCAAGGCCGAACCGTGCTTGCGGCAGTTCGACCTGCTCCAGATCAGCGCGATCATAGCTGATGACAGGATGGGCGTTTTCCGCCGTTGCGCGGGCAATCATGTTTTCGGAAAGATCGAGGCCCAGCACGGCAGCCGCGCCTTCATCCGCCGCAAAACGCGAAAACCAGCCGAAACCGCAGCCGAGATCGATAATCCGCAAGCCTTTCAATGGTGGAAGAAGAGCGCGTATGGCAGGCCATTCGGCGGCTCCGGCAAGACCATGCACCGAGCGGCCGAGCTGGCTGTAACCGGCAAAAAACTCGGACCTATCGTAGACGTTCTGAGCCACGGCCCCCTCCTGGGTCAGTCGCTATCTCTTCTTGAATGGCGCCATGCCGAGGCGGGCGAGTTCATCAGCCCGCTCGTTTTCCGGATGACCCGCATGGCCCTTGATCCAATGCAGGGTTACCTTGTGCTTGCTGCGTGCTTCCTCCAGCTGCTGCCAGAGTTCAGCGTTCTTGACCGGCTTCTTGTCTGCGGTCTTCCAGCCGTTTTTTTTCCAGCCGAAGATCCACTTGGAAATGCCATCCTTCACATAGGCGCTGTCGGTGTAGAGATCGACCTCGCACGGGGTTTTCAAGGCGTTCAGCGCCTGGATCGCCGCCATCAGCTCCATTCGGTTGTTGGTCGTGTCGGCCTCGCCGCCGAACATTTCCTTTTCCGTTTCGCCGTAACGCAGGATGGCGCCCCAACCGCCGGGTCCGGGATTTCCGGAGCACGCGCCGTCGGTGAAAATATCGACATGCTTCATGACAGTGCCGCTTCCGGTGCCAGCCCGTATTCAGCAGCCGAGCCGATCTGCCGGTGGAACCGCAGCTTGCGCAGGTATTCCAGCGGATCCTTTTTCACCACGAGCGCGCCGGCGGGCGTTGTCAGCCAGTCATAAAGCCTGGTCAGGAAGAAGCGCAGGGCCGAGCCGCGTGCCAGAACCGGCAGAGCCGCGATCTCGTCCTTCGATAGTGGACGGACGCTCTGATAACCCTCCAAAAGCGCCTTCCCTTTTGTGAGATTATAGGAATGATCCTTCTCGAAACACCAGGCGTTCAGGCAGATCGAGACGTCGTAGCAAAGCAGGTCGTTGCAGGCGAAATAGAAATCGATCAGGCCGGAAAGCTCGTCACCCAGGAAAAAGACGTTGTCCTGGAAAAGGTCGGCATGGATGACGCCGGCCGGCAGATCCTTCGGCCAATGGCTCGCCAGAAATTCAAGCTCCGAAGAAATCTCGTCCTGCAGGCCCGCCTCCACCTCGTCGGCGCGGTCTGCGGATTTCGCCCAAAGGGTCTTCCAGCCTTCGAGCGACAGTGCATTCGGACGCGTCAGCGAAAAGCCATCCGCCGCGAGATGCATCTGGGCAAGCGCCTTTCCGACTTCACGGCAATGCTTGGCTTCCGGCTTCCTCAGCCACATGCCCTCGAGAAAGGAGATCAGCGCGGCGGGACGGCCTGAGAGTTCGCCGAGCAACTGGCCGTCCCGCCGCGGCAGCGGAAGCGGGCAGGACAGACCACGTGCCGCAAGATGCTGCATCAGCCCCAGGAAAAACGGCAGGTCCGCTTTTTCCACGCGCTTCTCATAAAGCGTCAGGATCAACGGATCGCGTGTCGTATGCAGCAGGAAGTTCGAGTTCTCGACGCCTTCCGCAATGCCCTTGTAGGAGGTCAATTCACCGACATCATACCCGGTCAGGAATTGTTTAAGGTCGTCTTCGGTGATGTCGGTGTAAACGGCCAAGAGTCCATCCCGCTATGATTCTGCCGTGTTGCAGCGGCGCATAGCCTCTTCCTAGCGTCTCCCCCGCCCTACCGCTAGACCTCCCGGTCGGCCCGAGCGAAAATCGATTCACAGATCTATCCCAGGCCGTTACGCCGGCACGCTTCTCGCGCCGTTCACCCAGGCCATATCCTCTACGGTCAGCGGCACGCCGCGAAGCTCGCGGTTGACAAGGAAGTTTTCCGTTTCCTCCGCCGTGATGGCGAGCTCGATCTTCGCGTCGAAACGCTCCTTGAAGGCTGCAATGATCTCATCGACGATCACTTCCGGAGCCGAGGCGCCGGCGGAAAGCCCGAGCGTGCGGATATCGCCGATCTCGTTCCAGTCCAGTTCGGAGGCCCGCTGCACCAGCAGAGAACGTTTGGCACCGGCACGCAGGGCGACTTCCACCAGACGCTTGGAATTGGAAGAATTCGGCGCTCCGACGACGAGGAAAAGATCGCAGCCGGGTGCGGCCTGTTTTACCGCCTCCTGGCGATTTGTCGTGGCATAACAGATGGAATCGGCGGCAGGTGCCGTGAGGCTTGGAAACCGCTCCATCAGCCGTGCGATGACGCCCGCCGTGTCGTCGACCGAAAGCGTCGTCTGGGTGACGTAACCGAGGTTTTCGGTGTCGGCCGGTTCATAGCGGTCGGCATCCTCTATCGTCTCGATTAGGGAAACCGTGCCTGGCGGAAGCTGGCCCATCGTGCCGATCACTTCCGGGTGGCCGGCATGGCCAATCAGCACCACATGGCGGCCAAGCCGCTGGTGGCGCATCGCCTGTTTGTGGACCTTCGAAACGAGCGGGCAGGTCGCATCAAGATAGAACAGATTGCGCGCTTGCGCGTCCTCCGGCACCGATTTGGGAACCCCATGGGCGGAAAAGACAACCGGCTGCTCCCTATGCTCGGCCGGAATCTCTTCCAGTTCCTCGACAAAAACCGCGCCCTTTGCTTCCAGCCCTTCCACAACGTAGCGGTTATGGACGATCTCGTGGCGGACATAGACGGGTGCGCCATAGGCCTTCAGCGCCAGCACGACGATCTGGATGGCGCGGTCGACGCCGGCACAAAAACCGCGCGGGCCGCAGAGGCGGATCGAAAGCGGAGTTTTTTTTGCGGGGAGTGAGGATGCCATCAAATCAGGACGCCAGGAATGTCAGCAACAGAGCGATAAGGGCCGGACCGCCCTGAACCAGCAGGATCCGCGGCTTGACCGACCACGCGCCATATATAGCGGCAATGACGACGCACACAAGGAAGAAGAGCTTTAGCTGGAACGCGAAAGCCGGATCCGGATGGAGCAATGACCAGAACAGCCCGGCCGCAAGGAAGCCGTTGTAGAGCCCTTGGTTGGCGGCCAGAACCTTCGTTGCCTGCGCCCGTTCCTCCGACATGCGGAACACCCTTCCTCCCGTCGGACCAGTCCAAAGGAACATCTCCAGGACCAGAAACCCCACATGCAGCAGCGCCGCCAGCGCGACGAAGAGATTTGCCAGCAGACTCATCCCAACCCCCGTTCAACCCGGTTGTAACATAACGCGGTTCAAGCACAGGCGCCAACCGCCTCAAGCATGCTTGCGCCGAAACCACATCCCGATCACGACCGCAACAAGCGCTGCAGCCAAGCCGTACCACGTCACCGCGTATTGCAGGTGGCTGTTCGGCAGGTCGAATTGCGTCACCCCACCTTTCGGCCAGCCGCCTGGATTGGCGACCGATGCATCGGCATCCACGAAGAACGGTACGGCCTTGGACGCGTCGAGGCCCGCAGTTGCAACCATGGCGTCGAGATCCTTCCAGTAGAAGATGTTCTTCGTGGTATCGTTGTCCGGAACGAGGGCTGACGGCTTTGCGGAAAGCCGGCTGCGGGCATAACCCGTGACCATCTGCTCCCCCGTCACCTCTCCGGCCGGTCGCGTTGCCGGTTCCTTCATCTCATAGGGCACGAAGCCGCGATTGACGAAAAGGATGCGGCCATCGGTCAGCGTCATCGGCGTATAGACGTAGAAGCCGGTGCGGCCTTGGAATGTCGCGAAGAAATGCCGCTCCTTCCGGTGGTCGAAGGTACCGGTTACCGAGACGCGGCGATATTCGATATCGCTGCCAGACCTCATGAGCATCTCGATCTCGGAGAGTGCCACGGGTGACGCAGCCCGGCGCGCGGCGATATCGGCAAGCAGCCCCTCTTTCCATTGCAGCCGTCCCACCTGCCAGGTGCCGAGCGAGAGAAGCGTGGCGAGTGCCAGAAGAACGATGATGGCGCTGCCAATTCTCCAGCCGCGACTGCGCCGCGTAGGGGTAGTCGTGATCTCGGAAGAAGCCTTCATCGCCATGGAATTCCAATCCTTAAAAGCAGAAGGGCGGCTTTCGCCGCCCTCCCAAATTCATGCCTTCCCGGATCACCCGTGGGAAAGCGGTGCGCCCCAGCCGCCCCAGATGTAGATCGAGAAGAACAGGAACAGCCAGACGACGTCGACGAAATGCCAATACCAGGCAGCAGCCTCGAAGCCGAAATGCTTCTGGGGCGTAAAGCCGCCGCGCATGGCGCGGACCAGGCAGACCAGCAGGAAGATCGTGCCGATCAGCACGTGGAAGCCATGGAAGCCGGTCGCCATGAAGAAGGTCGCGCCGTAGATCGAGTTCGAGAACGCGAACGGAGCGTGCATGTATTCGTAGGCCTGGACGAAGGAAAACAGGATGCCGAGCGCAACTGTCAGCGACAGGCCGGAGATAAGACCCTTGCGATCATTGTGCAGCAGCGCATGGTGCGCCCAGGTCACGCAGGTCCCCGACAAGAGCAGGATGATCGTGTTGTAAAGCGGCAGGTGCCAGGGATCGAGAACCTCGATGCCCTTCGGCGGCCACTGACCGCCCACGGCCTCGACGCGGCTCGCCTGGATGGCCTCGTTGGCAAACAGGCTGGCATCGAAAAAGGCCCAGAACCAGGCAACGAAGAACATCACTTCGGAGGCGATGAACATGATCATGCCGTAGCGCAGATGCAGCGACACGACGCGCGTATGGGCGCCCTCGCGGCCTTCCTTGATGGTGTCCGACCACCAGCCGATCATCGTGTAGACGACGATGGCGAGGCCGATGAAGAAGAGCCAGGGCGTCGCGAAATTCAGGCCGAAAAGCTTGAACTCGCCGCCATGCA
The DNA here is from genome assembly GCF_004343065.1 of Neorhizobium sp. S3-V5DH. Classification (NCBI taxonomy): domain Bacteria; kingdom Pseudomonadati; phylum Pseudomonadota; class Alphaproteobacteria; order Hyphomicrobiales; family Rhizobiaceae; genus Neorhizobium; species Neorhizobium sp. S3-V5DH. The sequence goes on along the minus strand of NZ_SMCL01000001.1, from coordinate 642,246 downwards.
GATAGCGCATGTAACCTACGCCGCCAAAGGTCAGGACGAAGGCGCCGAGCGAAGCCAGAATCGGCCACGGGCTCGGATCGATAATGTGGTAGTCGTGCTGTTTCTGATGCGCATCGGCCATGTCAGAATCCCCGGATGAATGCCTGCTTCGCCGAAACCGGCGAACCCTCTTAAAGTTTCTTGTCCACTGTCTTGCCGCCTTCCGGCAGAGCCGCGACCGGTTTGCCGGGCGCACTCGGATAGAAGGTGTAGGACAGTGTGATCGTCTTGATATTCCTGGTCTCCTCCGCCTTGGCAATCTCCGGATCGACGAAGAATACCACAGGCATCGTGACCGACTGGCCGGGCTGCAGCGTCTGCTCGGTGAAGCAGAAGCACTCGACCTTGTTGAAGTAGGCGCCAGCCTCCATCGGCGTGACATTGAAGACGGCGGTGCCGGTCGTCGCGCTCGACGAGCGATTGGTCGCCGTATATTCGATCTGCAGCGTCTCGCCGATCTTCGGATCCACCGCCTTGGCGGGCTTGAAGTCCCAGTTGAGGCCGGGCGAGATATTGGCGTCGAAGGTGACCTGGATCGTCTTGTCCAGGACCTTGTCGGAATACTGCTCGACCCGTTGCGTCGTGCCGTTGTAGCCTGTCACCTGGCAGAACAAGCGGTAGAGCGGAACCGACGCATAGGCCATACCGACCATGCCGGCGACGAAAACGGCGCAGCCGGCGAAGATCGCGCCGTTGCTTACCCGTTTTGCCTGTGCATTCCGACCGGCTTGCGTCATCGCCCGCTCCTAGTTCCCAAGCCCGCCGATTTTGACAAGCGTGATGATGTAGAAGAGAATGACAAGACCGGCCAGCAGCACGCCGAGCGCGATGTTGCGGTTGCGGCGTGACTTCTTCTGCGCCTCATTGAGCTTGACGGTCTCGATCACAGCAGGCCTCCAAGAATGGTGGGCAGCCCTTCGAACATCCGATCGGCCAAAAGGGCCGAAAAGATAGCGAACAGATAGAGGATCGAATAGGCGAACATCTTCTTCGCCGGGATCATCTTCTGGTCGCCATCCGGCATCCGCCAGACGGCGATGGAACAGTAGACGAAAACCGCGCCGAGCAGCGATGAAAAAATTCCGTAACCAAAGCCGGCGAGCCCCGTAAAGGTCGGCGCAACGGCAATCACAGCGGTCAACACCGCGTAGATTACGATCTGGATCTTCGTGGAAGCCTCTCCGGCAACATTCGGCATCATCGGTATGCCAACCGCGCCGTAATCGCGCATCTTGAACAGGGCCAGCGCCCAGAAATGCGCCGGCGTCCACAGGAAGATGATGAGGAACAGAAGGATGCTGTCGAGCGATACGCCTCCGGTGACACAGGCCCAGCCGATCATTGGCGGGAAAGCCCCCGAGGCGCCGCCGATGACGATGTTCTGCGGCGTCGAACGCTTCAGCCACATCGTGTAGACGACGGCATAGAAGAAAATGGTGAAGGCAAGCAGGGCCGCGGCAAACCAGTTGACCGCAAGCCCGAGGATAGCGACGGAAAAGACCGACATCGTCAGCCCGAATGCGAGAGCCTCCTGAGGCAGGACGCGGCCCGCCGGGATAGGTCGCTTCGCTGTGCGCGTCATAACGGCGTCGATATCGGCGTCATACCACATGTTCAGCGCACCCGAGGCGCCGGCGCCGACTGCTATGCAGAGAATTGCGATCACGCCGAGCACGGGATTGATGTGGCCGGGCGCGAGGATCAGACCGGCGAATGCCGTGAACACCACGAGCGACATGACCCGCGGCTTCATGAGCTCGAAGAAATCGCGCGCACCCGCTTCCGAGAGGCGAACGCCTCCATCGGAGCCGAGAACATCGTGATTGCTCATAACCGTCATTGAACCGTCCTGCTTAACATCTCCGGGCATCGCGGGTGCCGCGATGCCCCATCTTGTTCCTTGGCCGCTCAGCGGATGCGCGGCAGCTGCTCCCACTGGTGGTAGGGCGGCGGCGAGGAAAGCTGCCATTCGAGCGTGCTTGCACCTTCACCCCAGGGATTGTCGCCGGCAACGCGCTTCTTGGCGAAAGCTTCCCATACGCCGAAGAGGAAGATGATCACGCCGGCGAAGGAGATGTAGGAGCCGATCGAGGACACGTAGTTCCAGCCGGCATAGGCGTCCGGATAGTCGATATAGCGGCGCGGCATGCCGGCGAGACCCAGGAAGTGCTGCGGGAAGAATACCAGGTTCACGCCGATGAACATGACCCAGAAATGCAGCTTGCCGATGAACTCGTTGTACATGTAGCCGAACATCTTCGGGAACCAGTAGTACCAGGCAGCAAAGATCGCGAAAACGGCGCCGAGCGACAGAACGTAGTGGAAGTGAGCCACGACGTAATAGGTGTCATGCAGCGAACGGTCGAGACCGGCATTGGCAAGCTGGACGCCGGTGACGCCACCGACGGTGAACAGGAAGATGAAGCCGATCGCCCAGACCATCGGCGTCGTGAAGGTGAGCGAGCCACCCCACATCGTGGCGATCCAGGAGAAGATCTTGATACCGGTCGGAATTGCGATGACCATCGTCGCGAAGACGAAGTAGCGCTGCGCATCGAGCGACAGGCCGACCGTATACATGTGGTGGGCCCAGACGATGAAGCCGACGGCACCGATCGCCACCATGGCATAGGCCATGCCGAGGTAACCGAAAACCGGCTTCCTGGAGAAGGTCGATACGATATGGCTGACGATGCCGAAGCCGGGCAGGATCAGGATGTAGACTTCCGGATGACCGAAGAACCAGAAGAGGTGCTGGTAGAGGATCGGGTCACCGCCGCCTTCCGGCGCAAAGAAGGTCGTGCCGAAGTTGCGGTCGGTCAGAAGCATGGTGATGCCGCCTGCCAGAACCGGCAGAGAAAGCAGCAGCAGGAAGGCAGTGATCAGAACGGCCCAGGCAAAGAGCGGCATCTTGTGCAGCGTCATGCCGGGAGCACGCATATTGAGGATGGTGGTGATGAAGTTGATCGCACCGAGGATCGAAGAGGCACCGGCGACATGCAGCGAGAAGATCGCGAGGTCGACGGCCGGACCCGGATGCCCCATGGTCGCGAGCGGCGGATAAAGCGTCCAGCCACCGCCAACGCCGAACGCGCCGGCAGGACCTTCGACGAACATCGACAGGACCAGCAGGAGGAAGGCCGGGACGATCAACCAGAAGGAAATGTTGTTCAGGCGCGGGAACGCCATATCCGGCGCGCCGATCATGATCGGCACCATCCAGTTGGCGAATCCGCCGATCATCGCCGGCATGACCATGAAGAAGATCATGATCAGCGCGTGACCGGTGGTGAACACGTTGAACATGTGCTTGCCGCCGTCGATGGCTGCGTCACCCTGAAAACCGTAGACCATGGAAGCTAGACCATGGAAGATCTGAATCCCGGGTTCCTGCAGCTCCATGCGCATGGCGACGGAGAGAAGACCGCCGACGATGCCTGCCATGATCGCAAAGATCAGGTAGAGCGTGCCGATGTCCTTGTGGTTGGTCGAAAACAGCCAACGCTGAGCGAAAGTCGGCGTGTGCGAATGATCGTGATGATGGTCGTGACCATGCGCATCGTGAGAGGTGCGGGTATGGGCGTGATCGTCGTGAGCGGAATGTCCAGCCATTATCCTCACTCCTCTAATTACTTGGATAGGTTTTCGGCGACGGCAAAATTGCCGGCCGGCTTGTCGACCGCAGCGACGAGCGCCTTGTAGGCGCCCGGCAGGTCCGAAGCCGCCTGCGCAAGCCAAGCCTGGTATTTGTCTTCCGAGACGACGCGGATGGCGATCGGCATATAGGCGTGATCCTTGCCGCAAAGCTCGGAGCACTGACCGTAATAGAGGCCTTCACGCTCGGCCTTGAACCAGGTTTCGTTGAGGCGACCCGGTACCGCGTCGATCTTCAGGCCGAAAGCCGGCATCGCAAAGGCGTGAATGACATCCGACGGAGCAGCCGTCACGAGCATGCGGACTGTCTTGTTGACGGGGACGATCATTTCGTTGTCGACCGCCAGCAGGCGCGGATAGGCGCCGATATCGGTCTTGCCGGCAGCTTCGCGGTCCTGTTCCTTCAGCATGAAGCTGTCGAAGGCGACAGGAGCCTGCCCGCCTTCATATTCGTAATTCCACTGCCACTGCGTTGCAGTCGCCTTCACCGTCATGTCCGACTGCGGAATCTGCAGCTGGGCATTCAGGAGATTGAAGGAGGGGATGGCGAGGAAGAAGAGAATGAGAACGGGGCCAAGCGTCCAGATGATTTCGATCATCGTGTTGTGGCTGGTGCGCGACGGCACCGGATTGGCGCTCGCGCGGAACTTCACCACCACGATGACAAGGAGCACCAGGACCAGAAGTGTGACCGGCACGATGAACCAGAGCGTATAATGCTCGAACCACCGGATCTGGTGCATGATCGGCGTGGCGGGCGCCTGAAGGTCAAGCTGCCAGGGACGCGGCTGATCCGCAAAACCGGCAGAAGCAAAGAGCAGACAGATGAGCGCCGTCATCACTGCAAAAGCTCTGTTCATCACTAATTTCTCCCCATGCGTTTGATCCAGAACAAACCCAACGCAGAATCCAAGCTATATGGTGTGCTTCAATCACAGTTTGCCTGCCGCCGCAATATCTGGCAGGAAAAGCCCGTGCGGCATTTTTGCGCCTCGCGGAGAGCGCTGAATCGTGCCACGATTGCAAGCTCGTGCGACTGAAACTCCGGCATCGAACGGCGATTGGGCCGGCCTCCCATCTCTTTTTATGCATCATAGCTTATATTCAGCGCAACGCCGCAGATTTATGAAGCTGTGAATCAATATGGAGAAGGCATCGGTCATGGAGTCCCATTTTCGCCGTACTCCACTGGAAAGAGGGCGGGGCTTTTCATTTGGTTCGGCCAGCGACAAGAATAGCCGCACTGATTCGTCTTACCGAGGTTTCCATGGGCCGTCCCTCCCTGATCCGCGCCAGTTTTGCAGCAATGCTCGCGACGGCCGTATCTCTTCCGGCATTCGCGCAGCAGCAACCTGGCCCGCGCCCGACGCCCCAACCAAGCCAAGGCACGACCTCGCCAGCGGCTCCCCAGCCCCCCGGACCGGCCCAGTCGGTGCCGGGAGTTCAGCCGCAACCGGCCCAGAAGCCGCAGCCGCCCGGCAATGTCCGGGAAAATCACGGCGCCTGGTCGATCATCTGTGACCGGCCGGCGGGCGCTTCTGCCGAACAGTGTGCGCTGATGCAGAACGTGATCGCCGAAGACCGGCCTGAGGTGGGACTGTCGGTCGTCGTCCTGAAAACCGCCGACCGCAAGGCGAAGATCCTGCGCATCCTCGCGCCGCTCGGTGTTCTCCTGAAGGACGGCATGGAGCTCTACGTCGATAACAACAATATCGGCCGCGCTTATTTCACCCGCTGCTTCTCCGAAGGCTGTTATGTGGAGGTGGAGATCGACGACGAGCTGATGCGCATCCTTCGTGCGGGCAAAAACGCCGTCTTTGCACTGCGCGAATCGGCCGACCAGGATCGCGTCGGCATTCCGATCGAGCTTTCCGGCTTCGCTCCGGGTTACGACGCCCTCCCCTGACACTTGCCTCCGGCGTCCCGGGGACCTACATCGGACCGAACAAAGTTCGGGCCCGACCCCGGCGAAGGAGCCTTCCATGAATACCGATCTTCTCAACCTTTTCGACTGCGACGAGGTCAAGTTACGCTCGATCCTGTCCGAGACGCTGGCCGGGGCCGACGACGGCGAGTTGTTCGTGGAGCATGCCCAGGCGGAATCGCTGACCTTCGACAACGGACGGCTGAAGGGCGGCTCCTTTAATACAGATCAAGGATTCGGGCTGCGCGCGGTGGCCGGCGAAGCGGTCGGTTATGCGCATGCGGGGGAGCTTTCGGCCGCAGCACTATCGCGCGCCGCCGATGCCGTGCGGGCCGTCACGGCCGGCTATTCCGGCTCCTATGCGGCCGCTCCGCAGCGCACCAACAAGAAATATTACGGAGACGAGAACCCGATCGGATCCCCGAGCTTCGAGGAAAAGGTCAAGCTCTTGACCGACATCGACGCCTACCTGCGCGACAAGGATGACAAGGTTCGGCAGGTGACGGCCACCGTTTCGGCAAGCTGGCAGGTGGTCGATATCCTGCGGGCCGACGGCCACCGGGTACAGGACATCCGACCGATGACCCGCATTAACATCTCCGTCGTCGTCGGCGACGGCGACCGGCAGGAGTCAGGTTCATTCGGCACCGGCGGCCGCATCGGGTTCGGCGATTTCGTAACGGAAGGAAACTGGCAGACCGGCGCCGACGAGGCGCTTCGCCAGGCACTGGTCAACCTGACCGCCATCGACGCGCCGGCCGGCACCATGGACGTCGTACTCGGCTCAGGCTGGCCGGGCGTAATGCTGCATGAAGCCGTCGGTCACGGGCTCGAGGGTGATTTCAACCGCAAAAAGACATCCGCCTTTGCCGGACTTCTGGGAGAAATGGTTGCAGCTCCGGGTGTTACGGTTGTCGACGACGGCACGATCGACAACCGCCGCGGCTCAATCACCATCGACGATGAAGGCACGCCGTCCGGCTACAATGTGCTCATCGAGAACGGCAAACTGGTCGGCTACATGCAGGACCGGCAGAATGCTCGGCTGATGGGCGTTCAGCCGACCGGCAACGGTCGCCGTCAAGGTTATGCCTATACGCCGATGCCGCGCATGACCAATACCTACATGCTCGGCGGCGACAAGAGCCCGGACGAGATCATCGCCTCGGTCAAGAAGGGCATTTATGCCGTCTCCTTCGGCGGCGGCCAGGTCGACATCACCTCCGGCAAGTTCGTGTTCGGCTGTACGGAAGCCTACATGATCGAAAACGGCAAGATCGGGCCTGCCATCAAGGGCGCCATGCTGATCGGCAACGGTCCCGACGCGATGCGAAGGGTGACCATGGTCGGCAACGACATGAAGCTCGACACAGGCATCGGCAATTGCGGCAAGGGCGGCCAATGGGTACCCGTCGGCGTCGGCCAGCCGCATCTGAGAATGGACCAGATCACCGTCGGCGGCACCAAGGCTTGAATCTACATCGCTTCAATGCGCTGATTCCCGAGCTCTCCGTCAGTGATTGGCAAAAAAGCCGAGATTTCTACTGTGACTTGATCGGTTTTTCGGTCGTCTACGATCGGCGGGAAGAAGGTTTCGCCTTCTTGGCGCTCGGGGAGGCGCAACTGATGATCGACCAGATTGGCCTTGGCCGCGATTTTGACCTTCCCGAAGCTCCCCGCGAACATCCGTTCGGGCGAGGCATCAACCTACAGATCGAAGTGCCGGCGCTCCGACCGGTTCTCGTCCGGCTCGCTGCGGCGAATATCCCACTCTATTTGGCGCCGGAAGAGAAATGGTATCGCCGGGACGATAAGGAAGTCGGTAATCGACAGTTCATCGTCGCCGATCCCGATGGTTACCTTCTACGATTCTTCGAGGATCTTGGCGAGCGGTCGTTCAATGGGCATCCGGCCTAAAAAGCCATTTCCGCTCAATCGCCGCGGCCAGATCGATCTGGTTCTTGCGGGCGAAAAGCAGGACATGGCCCAAAAGATCAGCGGTTTCGTCCGCCAGGTCGCGGCTTAACTCTTCCTTGCTCCGTCCCTTCGTGCGCCCACGGCCGGTCAATCGGTTCCAGGCCTGGGTGAGTTCACCCATCTCCTCCTGAAGCTTCAGGAGGAACCAATCGGAATCGCGCCTGATGGCATGGGTTTCGGCATAGCCGGCAGAGGCAGCTTCGAACTGACCGGCGAGTTTGTCCAGCATGACGTTCTCCATTTGTACCGACAAGTGGCACCGATTCTACCCTCAGGTCCAGCGCCATTACTTGACACCCGGCGACCAATTCCGAAAGTTGCGGCGATCCCTCAAATCCGTATCACGGCCTCCCCGATGGAAACCCAAGATCTGTTTGCCGCCTTTCTGGAAGCATGGCTACCGGGTCATTCGTCTTATCAACTCGCCTTTGTTTTCCTGGCGGCAATGATCGCGGGTCTGGCGCGCGGCTTTTCCGGCTTCGGCGGGGCGCTGATATTTGTGCCATTGGCCGGCGCGGCGATGGGTCCGAAGATCGCTTCCGGGCTGCTCCTCGTGCTCGACGGCATCATGACCCTCGGCATGGTGCCGGACAGTTGGCGACGCGCCAATCGGCGGGAGGTGGCAACCATGCTTGCAGGTGCCGTGGTGGGTGTGCCGACAGGTACAGCCTTGCTTGCCCTTCTGCCCTCGGTCACGCTGCGGTGGATCATCTCGATCGTCGTGCTCTTCCTGCTGGCCTTCCTGATCTCCGGTTGGCGCTACCATGGTCGGCCGAAGACCTACCTGACAATCGGAGTGGGAGGCCTCGCCGGCCTTTTCGGCGGTGCGGCGCAGATGTCGGGACCGCCGGTCGTCGCCTATTGGCTCGGCGGCGCAATTCCCCCGACGATCGTGCGGGCCAACCTTGTCCTTTATTTCGCGCTCTCGACCATCCTCTCGGCCACATCCTATCTCGTCGGCGGGATTCTGACTGTCGAGGTGCTTCTGATCGCCCTCTTTGCCGGTCCCGGTTACGGACTCGGTCTGTTTCTCGGCTCCAGGCTTTTCGGCATCGCCAGCGAAGCGACGTTCCGGCGGATATGCTTCGTCCTGATTGCGACCGCCGCCCTCATCGGCCTTCCGCTCTTCGACACCTTGCGCCCCTGACGGCAATCTTGCCTGCCTTTCTTCAGCAAGGTTTAACCCGGAACACAGTAGGGTCACGCTCTCAGAAGTGACGTGAGCGTGATCACCGTGGGGAATACGAGGGAGAGGCTGAAGGCGCTCTGGCGCCGGGACGTCAAGCGGCGCCTTGTGGCCGGAGGCCTCGACATGGCCGCTGCCCTTGCGCGGGCCGGAATGTTTCCCAATGCACGGGGCCGCGGCGCCATCTTCACGCTCCATCATGTCCGACCGAAAAAAAACCGCCCGCTCCAACCGAGCGGCCATCTGGAAGTGACACCCGATTTCCTCAGCGAGGCTATCGAAAGGCTTTCTGCGGAAGGTTATGAGTTCATACCGCTTGCGGACGTACCGGGGCGTCTTGCGGCGCCGGCGAAGCAACCCTTTGCGGCCTTCACACTTGATGACGGCTACAAGAACAACGCCGAATACGCCCTTCCCGTCTTTGCCCGCCACGGTGTGCCGTTCACCGTCTTCGTCACGCGAGGCTTTGCGGAACGTACGCATTCCATGTGGTGGGAAACGCTTGCCGAACTGCTGGGCAGGGAGCGGGAGGTCACATTTGATTTCGGGGACGGAGCGGAGGCGATGGACCTTACCTCCGAAGCGCGCAAATTCGATGCCTTCGATCGCTTTTCAGCTTATGTCGCTGGTGTCGACGAGGCGGCGGCCGTTGCGAGGATCGATGCGCTGGCGAGGAAACATGGCATCGATCCGCTGGAGATCACCAGCGACTTGACGATGGAGCCCAAGGAATTGCGCTTGCTTGGCGCGCATCCGCTGGCGTCGCTCGGAGCACATACGATCAGCCACCGGGCAGTTGGCCGCCTTTCCCCGCAGGAGGCCAGCGACGAAATGCGGCAATCGGCGGACTATGTGGAGCAACTGACCGGCAGGCGGCCCGAAACGATTGCTTATCCCTACGGCACACGGCATGCCGTTTCCGAGCGCGATCACCTGATTGCAAGCGAACTGGGCTTCTCGGTTGCGGTGACCACGCAGCCCGGCACGCTTTGCGATAAAAGCAGGCATCGCCTCACGGGGCTGCCGCGCATTTCGCTCAACGGCTATTATCAGGAGCCGCGCTACGTTTCCGCGCTGGCTTCGGGAATCCCGTTCGCCCTGGCACGCTGACCGTCTGGGTCAGGGATACATTCGCACCTTCTCCCAGGGACCGTCCGCCACCCCACGCCGAAACTCGACCCGGTCGTGAAGGCGGAACTGCCGGTCGTGCCAGAATTCGATCGAGACGGGCTTGATTCGGAAACCGGACCAATAAGGCGGTCGCGGGATGTCGCCTATGGCATATCTGGCCGTGTATTCGGCAACAGCCTTTTCCAGGGCGAAACGGCCCTCCAGCGGTCGAGACTGTTTCGATGCCCAGGCGCCGATCCGGCTGCCGCGCGCCCGCGTCACATAATAGGCATCGGCCTCGGCGTCGCTCACCACGTCCACCTCCCCCCGCAGCCGGACCTGGCGGCGCAACGACTTCCAATGAAAGCACATCGCCGCCTTCTTCTGACCGAGGATTTCACGTCCCTTCTGGCTCTCGAAATTGGTGTAGAAGACGAAGCCGTCCTCGTCGAAACCCTTGAGAAGCACCATGCGGACATTCGGCATGCCGTGTTCGTCGACGGTGGCAAGGGCGACGGCATTCGGATCATTGGGTTCCGATTTTTCCGCATCCTTCAGCCAGGAGCCGAAGAGTGCAAAAGGTTCGTTCTCCTCGGTGAAGTCACCGGTTGTTAACCCGCTTTCAGACATATTGAATAAAATACTCCCTAAAGTGCCCCGAGTTTTTTGGCCGTACAGGACGCAAGGTGGTAGTGATAGCAAAGTCGAAGAGCCGCACAAAGAGGTCCATCGCGCTTGGTCGAGGTGCAGCCGTCATCTGTCTCGCCGGATTGTCTCTTACCGGATGCACCAGCAGCCTGGACCTCTTCGGCAGTTCCCCCAAGGTAGACCGCAGCATCTCAACCGGAACCGTTCCCGGTCCGAAGCAGGAATCCGGCGAGAACCTTTCCGACGAGGCGACGGTCCGCAATGCCGTCACGTCTGCCGATCTTGCAAAAGTCGGCGCTGCCTCGGTCCCGTGGGCGAATGCCGTGACCGGCAGCGCAGGCGTCGTTTCGAAAATCCGCGAGGCTCGCAACGAAGGCCATCTCTGCCGCGACTTCACGACCACGAGACATTCCTACGAAGGCATTGCCATGTTTTCCGGCCAGGCCTGCATGACCGGCAGCGGTGACTGGATGCTGACCGCCTTCGACCGACAGTAAGGCCCTCTTCAGCACATCACCTTGCTCTACGAGCCGGCAGAAACGATTCGTTTACCTTAACGAATACGAATTTTGGCCTGTAACCTCTGATTCATGAGTTCCGACCTAAATTTCCTCGAACAGGCACGCTGTACTCAGTGACGCGAGGAACTGACGAAAGCTGTCGGAGTTGTGACGAGTATCGGGGGGTCCAAGGATTTTGGCGGGGCCCGCCGCTTCAGGTAACCGGTGGTCCCACAATGCGTGATCCCTATTCTCTGCTTGGTGTGAAGCGCAGCGCCGATGCTGACGAAATCAAGGCGGCATGGCGCGCCAAGGCAAAGACCGTCCATCCCGACGCCAACCAGGACGATCCGTCCGCCGCCAGCCGTTTTGCCGAAATCGGCCAGGCTTATGAGGTGTTGAAGGATCCCGACCGCCGCAAACGCTACGATCGAGCAGCCGAGATGCACCAGACCATCATGCAACAACGTCAGGCCGCGCGCGAAGCAGCCGAGCGGGCCAAGGCGGCCAAGGCCAATGCCGAAAAGGTCATGGAAGAGCTTGCCCGCGCCAATGCCCAGCGCACGCAGAGCCAGGCGGAAAATCCTCAAGGCGCGACGGGCGAGACCCCCGAAGACATGATCGAGCGCATATTCGGCGCGGCGGCTGCCGAGCAGGTGAAGGCGCAGAACCAGGCTCGAACCTCGGAGGATGCATCCGAGGGTGTGAAGGCCGAGCAGTCCGGTGAAAGAGCCCCCCTGCCCGTCATGGCGGTCGATCTTATCGCCTCGCTCGTCCGGCGCTTTCGCGGGACTGCCCCTTTACCTGAAAAAGTTCCGGATCTTTCCGTCGATGCCGCTGTTACCGTTGCCGATCTGCTGAAGCAGGCCTCGGTGACGGTAAAGCTCGCGGACGAACGAGAGGTCCGGTTTACACTCGAAAGAGGTATGACAGACGGGCATGTGGTGCGGCTGAAAGGCCAGGGCCTGAAAGTGGCCGGGATGAAACAGGGCGATCTCCTCGTCGCGCTCAAGGCCGCGCGCGATCCGCATTTCCACATCGAAGGTTTCGACCTCCATACCACCCTGCCGATCTCGCTCGAGGATGCGGTTTTGGGTACTGAGGCTACGGTGGAAACGCTCGAGGGCAGCCGCAGTCTTTCCGTTCCCGCCTGGTCAGGCTCGGACCAGACGATACGGATGAGCGGGCTTGGGCTGTATGACGGCGCGGGCGGACGCGGCGACCTCGTGGTCGAATTGAGGATCATGCTGTGGGAAAAGCCGAACGAGAAGGTCACCGACCTGATGCGGCACATGCGTCACGGGCTATACGTCTAATACCAGTATGACAGTTTTGCGTCGGTTTTCACCGGCGCGCACCCTTGATTACGACCTTTAACATGAGATGATCCAAGTCAGCTTGAACCCTTGGGCTGCCTATGTCATAGGCAGCATTCGTCAAAGTTTCAGGGGACTATGTATGGTTCAGGCTTCCGGCCTCATGGCAGGCAAACGTGGCATCATCATGGGTGTTGCCAACAATCGTTCCATCGCTTGGGGCATTGCCAAAGCCATTCACAGCCAAGGCGGAGAGGTGGCATTCACCTACCAGGGTGATGCGCTGAAGAAGCGCGTCGAGCCGCTTGCGGCAGAACTCGGCGCCTTCATGGCCGGCCACTGCGATGTCAGCGACGAGGCCTCCGTCGATGAGGTTTTCGCCAATCTCGAAAAACATTGGGGCAAGATCGACTTCCTCGTGCACGCAATCGGCTTTTCCGACAAGGACGAACTGACCGGCCGTTATGTCGATACCTCGCCGGAAAATTTCGCCAAGACCATGCAGATCTCGGTCTATTCCTTCACCTCGGTGGCACGCCGGGCGGAAAAACTGATGACCGAAGGCGGCTCCATGCTGACGCTCACCTATTACGGTGCAGAGAAGGTCATGCCGAACTACAATGTCATGGGTGTCGCCAAGGCTGCGCTCGAAGCGAGCGTAAAATATCTTGCGGTCGACCTCGGCCCGAAGAATATCCGTGTGAATGCGATTTCTGCTGGCCCGATCAAGACGCTGGCGGCCTCCGGCATCGGCGATTTCCGCTACATCCTCAAATGGAACGAATACAACGCGCCGTTGCGCCGCACCGTCACCATTGAGGAAGTCGGCGATGTCGGGCTCTACATGCTTTCGGACCTGTCGCGCTCGGTGACCGGCGAAACCCATCATGCAGACAGCGGTTATCATGTCGTCGGCATGAAGGCCGTCGATGCCCCGGACATCTCGGTCATCAAGGACTGATCGACACCAGGAAACGTCTGCCGTGCTTATCTACATGATCCGCCACGGGCAGACGGACTGGAACGCCGAAGGGCGTCTGCAGGGACAGCGGGATATTCCGCTCAACGCGCTTGGCCGGGCGCAAGCCAGCCGGAATGGCGAAAAGCTTCGGGAACTGATCGGGAGAGCGGAAGATTTCGCTTTCATCGCCAGCCCTTTGTCGCGAACACGCGAAACCATGGAGCGGCTTCGCGCCGCCATGGGCCTTGATCCGAACGCTTATCTGATCGACGAGCGGCTGAAGGAACTCTCCTTCGGCGATTGGGAGGGCCATACGCTGGCGGAAATCAGCCTGATGTCGCCGGACCGCCTGATGGCCCGGGCACAGGAAAAGTGGAGCTTTATTCCGCCGGGGGAATTCGCCGAAAGCTACGAAATCCTCTGCTGGCGCATCGGCGCCTGGCTGCAGGCGGTTGAAAGACCGACGGTATGCATTAGCCATGGCGGCGTCATCCGCTCGCTCTTCCGCCTGATCGGCAATCTTTCCGAAGACGACGCGGCAGCCGCGCCGACGCCGCAGGATCGCATTCTCAGGATCGACAGGGATTGCGGCCGCCTGGAATGGCTTTGACCAGCAAGCGGCGGCATGGGCTCAGATCACCCGAAAGGGTTTAGGAACTACTGGACGATCTCAAGATCGTCCACGATCCGGTGACCGTCGACTTCGGTGAAGAAGACAAGGACTTTGACGCCGGCTTTGAGGCCTTCGAAATTGAATTCCTCCGGCACCTTGTAGGTCTTTCCGTCATCCAGTGTCAGGCTCAGCGCCTTCACATCCACCGTCTTGATCGTCGCCTCGACATCAGCGCTCTGCGCCCAGCCATTCAGGGGCGAAAACATGCTTGCAGTGGCAAGCAGAGCAGCAATCAGGATACGCATGGGTTTAGGCCTTGATGAGGTCGACGTTGTTTCGTTACGACGCACAGATAGCCTCCCGATTGTGGCGAAAATCGCCCGCTACCATGACATTTTCGGTATAAGTAATGACTTGATTGTTAACGCTTTTCAAGAGCTCCAGCCGGTTCGAAGGCGGCGCAGCCGTATCGCCCGGATTTGGCCCGCGTGCTCACCTCGGAAATCGCCTCCAAATTTGCGGGCAGCCGGGGCAATCGGAAATTAACTCCCATCCGTTAGGCTTTTCCCGCAAGTCATAAAAGTTAACGAAAAGGGTTCGGGCGATTGAAATTCCGGCGTTCCTCCGCTTCTCAAACTCTACACCTTTTTCGGCATCCGAAGGCTCCCGCTGCAATCGCACTTGTCATTGCCCTGATGGTGATTGCGATCGCAATCATCATAGATGGGCGCCATACCGAAAGTTACCGCACCGAACTGCGAGGGACGACCGAAAGGACAGCGGCGCTGCTGGCCCAGCGTTTTTCATCCCAGGCCGAGACCGACATCCTGGCCGCCGATCACCTGGTCCATGTCCTGCAAGAGGATGCGCAAGGCTCGATCGAACGGTTCCAGCACTACATCGACAACGCTTTCAAAAAGGGGCGGCACTTTTTTGCGGTCGCGGTCGCGCCTAATTTCGAACTGACCCAGGTCATTACCCGCGACGGGATCGTCAACGGCGCATCGGGAAAAATCGGTAGCGTCGATCTTTCGCGTCTTGCAAGCAGCCTGAAATCGGTGGACGGCCGCGGCCGTCTGTCTTTCCTGAGCGGAACACAGGACGACCACCTGACGCTGGTCATGCCTGTGCCGAAAAGCGAAGACGGAGGGGGATTGTGGGGCGCAATTGCCATTTTGATAGAGGAAAGAGGCTTCATCGAAGCCTCCGGCGTGACCTTTTCACCAAATCCGATTGCTAGAACGAACCTCCTCAATCTGGATTGGCTGAACGTCGTTCTTCGCGATGCCGACAGGCCCGAATATTTCGCCTTCTACGGCGACGATTCCATCGAGGGTCAATCCCCGATGGAATGGGCGATCCCCCTCAAGGGTGCCAATTGGACCATGCTTGCCAGCCCGCATTCCGGCTGGGACATAACACCGCCGAACCAGTCGCGCTTCCGCCTTGGGATTGCTCTGGCGGTAGGCATGGTCATCGTGCCGATATTCATCGCTGCGTCGCTCATTTCGGAGCGCAATCGCCACATCGCCATACTGAAAGCGCGCGAACTCAACCTCACGGAGCTGTCGCAGCGCTTGAGGAGCGCCAAGGAAAATACTGACATCAAGAATGCGGAGCTGGAACTCGCGCTCGATGAACTTTCGAACCGCGAGCAGGAGCTCGAGGAGCTCTCCACCAGGTTCGATCTCGCCCTCGCCTCCTACAACTGCGGCATCTGGGAGTCCGATCCGGTCACGCAAACGGAAATATGGGATGCCCGTATGTGTCAGTTGCACAGCATTCCCTATACCGACGGGATCATCCATCGCGATCAATGGATCAACCTCCTCCACCCGGACGATCGGGAACGTGCCAAACAGGAATCGCATCATTTGAGCGAGGGGTTGCAGCCCCCGCCGCTCGTCGCCCGCGTTCTGCAGCCCGACGGATCCTCTCGCTACATCCGGTCCATCGGGAAATTGCATGTCACCCGCGACGGGGCGCGGAAGATGGTCGGCATCGCCTTCGACGTAACCCAGGACGCGATCCTCACCCAGCAGCTCAAGGCCGCCAAGGATGAAGCCGACGCCAAGAACGCCGAACTCGAGCTTGCCAAGAGCCGTATCGAGCACAATTCGCTGCACGATCCGCTGACGCTGCTTGCAAACCGCCGCAAGCTTGACATGGAGCTGGACCGGCTCTCCCGTGCGAGCCAGACCGAACGGCAGAAATTCTCGCTCCTGCACCTCGATCTCGACCGTTTCAAGCAGATCAACGATACGCTCGGCCATGCGGCAGGCGACGCCATGCTCGTGCATGCTTCACGCGTCCTGTCGCGCAACGTCCGCGGCACGGATATTGTGGCCCGCATCGGCGGCGACGAATTCGTCATCCTGGCGGTCGACAATGCGAGCGCCGAGGAGATGGCACAGCTTGCACAGCGGATCATTGTCGAATTCCATCAGCCCATCGATTTCGAGGGCTTTTCCTGCCGCTGCGGCGTTTCGATCGGCATTGCGCAGGCAAACGGCATGAATGTCGACGCCCGCCGCACTCTCGTCAACGCAGACCTCGCGCTTTATCGGGCGAAGGGTCTGGGCCGCAACCGGTACGAATTCTTCACTCAGAACCTGCAGGCCGAGATCGTCAGCCACAAGCGCACCGCTGATGAGGTTCTTGCGGGTATCGACAACGACGAGTTCACAAGCTGGTATCAGCCGCAGTTCGACGCGCAAACCAACGAGCTTGTCGGCGTCGAGGCGCTGATCCGGTGGAACCATCCCCATCACGGGGTCCTCGCTCCGGACAAATTCTTAAAGATCGCAGAGGATTTGAACGTCTCGGCAACGCTCGACCAGATCGTGCTCGAGACCGCCATGAGGGACAAACTGCGCTGGATTGCCCGCGGCCTCAAGATTCCAAAGGTCTCGGTGAACGTCTCTTCCAAGCGCCTGCACGACGAGAGGTTGATCGACAGATTGAAGCCTTTGGAGATCATTCCCGGCGAGATTTCCTTCGAACTGGTGGAATCGATCTTCCTCGATGAAAGTGAGGACGTCGTCATCGACAACCTGAAGCGCATCAAGGAGCTCGGGATCGACATTGAAATCGATGATTTCGGAACCGGTCATACGTCCATCGTCAGCCTTTTGAAGCTGAAGCCGAAGCGCCTGAAGATCGACCGGCAACTCGTCATGCCGATCCTCGATTCACCGCAGGAACGCGCGCTCGTCCGTTCGATCATCGATATCGCACGGTCGCTCGGGGTCGAGACGGTGGCGGAAGGCATCGAAACGATGCAGCACGCCGCGCTGCTGCGCGAGCTGGGCTGCGATCTCCTGCAGGGTTATGCCTTCTCGCGACCGCTCTCCTTTAACGATTTCACTCAGGCGGCGCTCACGAATTGGCGCAAAGCGGCGGCATAGACCTCGCCCCAGCCCGGCTGGATAACCGTTCAAACAAGAAAGGCTTGTCGCCTGACGCCCTTTTCCATATGACAACCGCGTCAGAAGTCGGCGGGGGGCCTACTCCGCCACAAACGGTTCCGCATTGCCATGTCGCACAATACGTTCGGTCACCTCTTCCGCGTCACCACCTGGGGCGAAAGCCACGGTCCGGCGCTCGGTTGCGTCGTGGACGGTTGCCCGCCCGGTCTCCGCTTCACCCATGCCGAAATCCAGGCCTGGATGGACAAGCGCAAGCCCGGCCAGTCGCGTTTCGTCACACAGCGACGCGAAGATGACATCGTCAAAGTGCTCTCCGGTGTGATGATGGATGCCGACGGCGAGACCATGATCTCGACCGGCACACCGATCTCCATGCTGATCGAGAACACCGACCAACGCTCCAAGGATTATGGCGAGATCGCCCAGCGCTATCGCCCCGGGCACGCAGACTATACCTATGACGTCAAATACGGCATCCGCGACTATCGTGGCGGCGGCCGCTCCTCCGCCCGCGAAACTGCGGCTCGCGTTGCCGCGGGCGCACTGGCGCGCAAGGTGGTGCCGGGCGCCAACGTCCGCGCCGCGCTCGTCCAGATCGGCAAGCACAAGATCAACCGGGCGAACTGGGATTGGGACCAGGTCGGCCGCAATCCCTTCTTTTCTCCGGACGCGGAGATCGTGCCCGTATGGGAAGAATATCTCGATGCGGTTCGCAAGGCCGGCTCATCGATCGGTGCCGTTGTGGAAGTCGTCGCCGAAGGCGTCCCAGCTGGTCTCGGTGCCCCGGTCTACGGCAAGCTCGACCAGGACATTGCAAGCTACCTGATGTCCATCAACGCCGTGAAGGGCGTCGAAATCGGCGAGGGTTTCGCTTCGGCCGAACTCTCCGGCGAAGAAAATGCCGACGAAATGCGCATGGGCAACGACGGAAACCCGATATTTCTCTCCAACCATGCGGGCGGAATTTTAGGGGGAATCTCGACCGGACAGCCCCTGATCGCCCGGTTTGCCATCAAGCCAACTTCCTCGATCCTCACCGAAAGACGATCAATCGATGCCGACGGCAACAATGTCGAAGTACGCACCAAGGGACGGCACGATCCGTGTGTCGGCATTCGTGCAGTACCGATCGGCGAAGCGATGGTTGCCTGCGCGATCGCCGATCATTACCTCCGCCATCGGGCCCAGACCGGGCAGACCCTTTAGGAACAATCACCCATGGCCTATGACCAGAAACGCGTTGTTGATGCCATCCGAGCCTTCGAGGCTGGGGAAATCGTCGTGGTTACGGATGACGACGATCGCGAGAACGAAGGCGACCTGATCGTCGCGGCCGTGCATTGCACGCCGGAGAAAATGGCCTTCATCGTGCGCCACACCTCCGGTATCGTCTGCGCCCCCATGCCGCGCGAGGAGGCCAAGCGCCTGAACCTCAACGCGATGGTGGCGGAAAACGACAGCGCCCATACGACCGCATTTACCGTCACCGTCGACTTCAAGCACGGCACGACAACCGGCATTTCCGCCGACGACAGGACACTCACCGTCCGCAACCTCGCCAACCCGAATGCCGGCCCTTCGGATTTCGTGCGGCCCGGCCATATCTTCCCCCTCATCTCCCGGGAGGGCGGCGTCCTGATGCGTTCGGGCCATACGGAAGCGGCTGTCGATCTCTGCCGACTCGCGGGCCTGCCGCCGGTCGGTGTGATTTCAGAACTGGTCAACGACGACGGTACCGTGATGCGCGGCCAGCAGGTTGCCGATTTCGCTGTCAAGAACGGCATCAAGCAGGTCTCGGTGGCGGATCTGATCGCCTACCGCCAGCGCAAGGAAACGCTGATCGAGCTGCAGTCCAAGTTCGACATCGACACGCCTCACGGCAAGGCGAAGGCGCATGCCTATTCGCTTCCCTGGGACCCGATGCAGCATGTCGCCATCATCTTCGGCGACATCCGTGACGGCGAGGAAATTCCGGTCCGCCTGCATCTCGAAAATGTCGCCAGCGACGTATTCGGTGCCCAGCGACCGCTCGACGCCTATATGGCGAAGATCGCAGAAGAAGGCCGCGGCGTGATCATCTATCTCCGGGAAGGTTCGGTCGGCGTCGGCCAGAAGGACCACGGCCGCAAGCTCCGGCAGGATCAGGAGGGCCATGCGGAAGCTCAAGCGCGTGAAAGCGAATGGCTGGAAATCGGCCTGGGAGCCCAGATTCTCAAGGACCTCGGCGTCACCTCGATCAAGCTTCTGACCCGCAGCGAGCGCCATTACGTCGGTCTCGAGGGGTTCGGAATCAAGATCGCCGAGACTATCATCTGCTGAACGGAGAGCTTGCCGCTATCGCCCGGCGGCCAAGATCGCCTCGATAAAGCGATGAGCGTTCAGTGCGTCCTCGCCTGTGACGCGCAGGCGGGCTCCATCACGGATCGCGTCGCAAAAATTTTCGATGAGGGCGCGATGCAATTCGTGCCCGAAGGCCATTGGGTTGGCCCCTGCACCGCTGCCGGAATTGTCTCCGCCAGCAGCAATCTGCGTACCATCCATGAAGGCTGCCTGAAGCGTGTCTCCTGAAAAGACGGCCGTTCCCTTGGTGCCGATCAGTTCGATGCGATCCGGCAGACCGGGATAGGCGCAGGTCGTGGCGTTCAACGTGCCGATCGCCCCGCCCTGAAATGAGAAGGTGGCAGCAACCAGATCTTCGGTTTCCATGGAATGAATAGGGCTGGTCCTCACAAAGGATGCGACCTCCTGGGGAAGGCCGGCAAAGCTCAACAGCAAATCGATGGTATGAATGCCCTGCGTCAGCAAGACACCGCCCCCGTCTCGCGCCCGCGTACCTCGCCCTTCCACATCGTAGTAGCTTTGGGGTCGCCAGTTGCGGATCGCGGCAGACGCTTCGACCAAATGTCCGAGCCGCCCGCTCTTGACGATCTCGTCGAGCGCCAGCACCGCTGCACGGAACCGGTTCTGCAGCACCACGCCGAACAGGACGCCGGCCTGTTTGGCAATGTGAACGATCGTTTCGGATCTTTCGAACGTGATATCGAGCGGCTTTTCGAGAAGAATATGCTTCTTTGCGGCAGCGGCACGCCGGACAAGTTCGAGATGGGTGTTCGGCGGCGTCAGGATCAGCACGGCTTCGATTTTTGCATCCTCGAAGATCGCATCGAGATCACCGCTGGTCGGGATGGGGTACTGGGCAGCAAAAGCCTCCCGCCTTGCTGCGGTAGGGCTATAGGCCGCGACACATTCGATCCTGTCGGAGAGGTCGAGCAGGCTGCGGGCATGATGGCCTGCTGCCATTCCAAGCCCGATCATCGCTACTTTCAGCTTTGCCATCCCGTGCCTCCCAGCGCGCTTCCTCCGGACCTGTTTATCGAGGCGGGCGGCTTTTGCGAAGCAGGAACATCGCAAGTTTTCTAGCGGCATGCGTCTATCCCGACGAAGCCACATGCGGACATGCAAAAGCTTGCAAGTTGGCAATCACGCCAACTTTAGCGGAACAAGCCGCCCTGCCTTGCAGTTAGACCCCGCAAACCCTTCACGGCGAGGTCCCACCGATGAATACGCGTCCCCAATTCGCTTCGCGAATCTCGCTCTCGCAGTTGCCGCCCCAGATCTACTACGTCCACCCATTGATGCTAAAGGGGCTTGATGCGTGGCGCGAAGTCTTCGCCCATGCGCGGGATCTGGGCTTTGACACGGTGCTGACGGCGCCTTTATTCGAACGGGGCGCGAATACAAGCGTCTTCGTGACGAAGGATTTCGGTCGCCTGGATACTCGTCTGGGCCTCGGACAATCACCGGAAGACGGCTTCAAGGCTCTCATTGCCGCCGCACGCGAAAACAACATTAAGCTGATGCTCGACGTCGTGATCGATCGCGTGGCTGTCGGTGCCGACGAGGCGAGGCCGGTCATCGCAGACCCGCGCCTCGCGCCGCAGGAAAGCTGCAGCCGCCGCATCGATTTTTTGAGTGAAGTCCGGCATATCGAAGACTGGCGGAGCCGGCTTGCCTGGCTGGCGGAAATCGGGATTGCAGGCTTCCGCTGCCTTGGCATCGGCCGGATCGCTCCGGAAGCCTGGTATGATCTCATCTTCTCAACGCGCAAGACCGCGCCGGAAACCACCTTCCTCGCCTGGACGCCCGGCAGTGCATTCGAGGACCGCAAGGCTCTGCAGGGAACCGGTTTCGACGGCAGCTTCTCCTCGTTTGCGTGGTGGAATTTGGAAGAGCGCTGGATCATGGACGAATACCAGATCCAGCGGGAGCTCGGTTATCAGATCACCTTCCCCGAGGCTCCGTTCGCCAAGCGCATGGCGCACGGGACGGACAGCTGCGAGGTACTCCAGCGCAAGGCAATCCGGGCGCTGAAGCTGGCATCGACCTTCGCCAGCGGCTTGATGATCCCCATGGGCTTCGAATACGGCGCGGCGGTTCCTCTGGATCCAATGCACGGCGACGGGCTCGGCCTGCGGGGGCTGCGGGAACGAGGATCTTTCGATCTCTCGGGCGAGATCCGCGCGACCAATGCAAGCACAAACAAGACCGCCGCGGGTTTTGCCCGCCAGCCGCTCAGGCTCATTTCCACCAGCCAGGCGCCTGCCGTCGCGCTGCTGCAGACCGACAGCGAGGATCCGCGTACCTCCGAGAGGATCAGGGTCGTGGTTCTGAACCGGGACCTGCGTCGGGTCACGAACGCGCCATACAACGTGTTGCGAGAGGCCGCCGCCCCCTTCCTGCCGCTGACATCGCGCGAAAACGAGAACGAAATCTTCGCCCCTCAGCTCAAGCTGAAGCCGGGAGAACTGCGGGTCTTCGAAGGACGGGCGTCCATACCCATCATCGATGCGGCCCCCGCACCGAATGTCAACACGGCAGCGGCGTCCCCAAGACTTGCCATTGAGAAAATTACGCCATGCGTCGACGAGGGCCGCTTTGTGGTGAAGCGGGTGGTCGGCGAAACGGTCAAGGTGGAAGCCGATATTTTCGGCGATGGACACGATCCGCTTTCAGCGGCGCTGCTCTGGCGCGCCGCGGACGATACGGCATGGCAGCAGGTGCCCATGCAACTGATACTCAACGATCGCTGGCAGGCGGAATTCCCCTTAAAGCGCGTTGGGCGGCACGAATTTGCGATCGAGGGATGGCGCAATCCTTTCGCCATCTTCCGCTACGAGTTCACCAAGAAACATGAGGCTCGACTGGATCTCCGGCTGGAAATCCAGGAAGGGATCAATCTCGTTCTGGACGCGCTCGACTATGCAGAGGGCAAGGTCAAATCCCGCCTGCAGGCCCTCTTCGACAAGCTGACGGCGGCTCAGGACCAGCAGCGGACCGAAATCCTGCTCGCGCCGGAGACCGCCGAGCTAATGGCCGAGGCGGACCGCCGGCCTCATCGCGTCCGCTCGCAGGTGATCCCCATCGATGCGGAACGGACCGCCGCAGCCTTTGCCAGCTGGTATCAGGTTTTCCCACGCTCCCAGAGCGGCGATCCGAACCGGCACGGTACTTTCGACGATGTCATCCGCCGCCTGCCGGCAATCCGGGCGATGGGCTTCGATGTTCTCTATTTTCCGCCGATCCACCCGATCGGCAAGACCAACCGCAAAGGGAAGAACAACAGCTTGAACGCCGGGCCGGATGATCCCGGCAGCCCCTATGCGATCGGTTCGGATGCCGGCGGCCACGACGCAATACACCCCGAGCTTGGTACATTCGACGATTTCCGCCGCCTGGTCGAGGCCGCCGAGGGCGAAGGCTTAGAGATCGCGCTCGATCTGGCTATCCAGTGCTCGCCCGATCATCCCTGGCTGAAGCAACATCCCGGGTGGTTCGATTGGAGGCCGGACGGCACGATCCGATATGCCGAAAACCCGCCCAAGAAATACGAAGACATCGTCAATGTCGATTTCTACGCCAGCAATGCGATCCCTTCCCTGTGGGTCGAACTGCGCGATGTCGTGCAGAAGTGGGTCGACAATGGCGTCAAGCTGTTCCGGGTCGACAATCCCCACACGAAACCCTTCCCCTTCTGGGAGTGGCTGATCGCCGACATACGCTCGCGGCATCCCGAGGTCGTGTTTCTCTCGGAAGCCTTTACCAAGCCGAAAGTCATGTACCGGCTGGCGAAGATCGGCTTCTCGCAATCCTACACCTACTTCACCTGGCGGAACGCCAAATGGGAACTCGAGCAGTACATGCGCGAGATCACCACAGAAGAGCCGAAGGATTTCTTCCGGCCGCACTTCTTCGTCAACACCCACGACATCAACCCGGACTTCCTGCAGAACGCCCCGCGCCCTGCCTATCTGATCCGGGCAGCGCTCGCCGCGACGCTTTCGGGGCTCTGGGGTGTCTATAACGGTTTCGAACTCTGCGAAGGCCGGCCGGATGCCAAACGCAAGGAATACGCGGACTCTGAAAAGTACGAAATCCGCGCCTGGGACTATGACCGTCCGGGCAATATCAAGTCCGAAATTACCATGCTGAACCGGATCAGAAGCGAGAACCCTGCGCTCCATTCGCATCTCGGTCTGCAACTTCTCACCGCCTGGAACGACAACATCATGTTCTATGAGAAGACGAGCCCCGGGCGCGAGAACGCTTTGCTGATTGCCGTCAACCTCGATCCTCATAACGCCCAGGAGGCAGATGTCGAAATTCCGCTCTGGTCATGGAACCTCCCGGACCATGGCGCACTTGACGTCGAAGATCTGATTACCGGCCAGAAATTCACATTGACCGGGAAGGTCCAGCGCATCCGGCTCGATCCGCATCACGGCCTGCCGTTTGCGATCTGGCGCGTGAGGTAAGGGAGGAACGAAAAGATGGATATGACGGGCAGCCGCGGCCAATCGCAGAACCAACTTCATCCTCATGAGGCCGATCCACTGTGGTACAAGGACGCGATCATCTACCAGCTTCACATCAAATCGTTCTTCGACGCCAACGGCGACGGCATCGGCGATTTCAAGGGGCTGCACGAAAAGCTCGATCATATAGCATCGCTCGGCGCCAACACGATCTGGCTTCTACCCTTCTTCCCCTCGCCACGCCGAGACGACGGCTACGATATCGCGGACTACACCAATGTCAGCCCCGACTACGGCACGATAGAGGAGTTCACGGCGTTCGTCGAAGCCGCCCATCAACGGGGTCTCAGGGTCGTCATCGAACTCGTCATCAACCACACCTCAGATCAGCACCCGTGGTTCCAGCGGGCGCGGCATTCACCGCCCGGATCGCCGGAACGGGATTTCTACGTATGGTCGGACACCGATCATAAATTCCCGGAAACCCGGATCATCTTTCTCGATACCGAAAAGTCGAACTGGACCTGGGACCCCGTCGCCGGCGCCTATTATTGGCATCGCTTTTATTCGCACCAGCCGGATCTGAACTTCGACAACCCGCTGGTGCTGGAGGAACTGCTGGGCGTTATGCGCTTCTGGCTCGAGACCGGCATCGACGGCTTCCGACTGGATGCCATCCCATATCTCGTCGAGCGCGAAGGCACGATCAACGAGAACCTGCCGGAGACCCACACAATCCTGAAAAAGATCCGCGCGGCACTCGATTCCACCCATCCCGGAAGGATGCTGCTCGCCGAGGCCAACCAATGGCCGGAGGATACGCGGGAATATTTCGGCGACGGCGACGAATGCCACATGGCCTTCCATTTTCCGCTGATGCCCCGCATGTACATGGCGATCGCCAAGGAAGACCGCTTCCCGATCACCGACATCATGCGGCAGACTCCGGAAATACCCGAGAACTGCCAATGGGCCATCTTCCTTCGAAACCATGACGAGCTGACGCTGGAAATGGTGACGGACGAAGAGCGCGACTACCTCTGGAATATCTATGCCGCGGACCGACGTGCCCGCATCAACCTCGGTATCCGACGCCGGCTCTCGCCGCTGATGGAACGGGACCGCCGTCGGGTGGAACTGATGAACGGGCTTCTGCTGTCGATGCCCGGCACACCGGTCGTCTATTATGGCGACGAGATAGGTATGGGCGACAATATCTATCTGGGGGACCGCGACGGCGTTCGCACTCCGATGCAATGGTCGCCGGACCGCAACGGCGGCTTCTCCAAGGCAGATCCCGCCCGGCTCGTCCTGCCGCCGATCATGGACCCGCTTTACGGTTATGAGGCGGTGAATGTCGAGGCGCAGGGAGCCGATGCCCATTCGCTTCTCAACTGGACGAGGCGGATGCTGGCGCTGCGCAACAAGCACATGGCTTTTGGCCGCGGCTCCTTAAGGTTCCTGTCACCCGGAAACCGCAAGATTCTCGCCTACCTTCGCGAATACGACGGCGAGACGATCCTCTGCGTCGCCAACCTCTCGCGGCTGCCGCAGGCGGTCGAACTCGACCTCGCGCAATTTGCAGGCCGCGTGCCGATCGAGCTGACGGGCATGTCGCCGTTTCCTCCGATCGGCCAGCTGACCTACCTGCTGACACTGCCGCCCTATGGCTTCTTCTGGTTCCAGCTCGCCACCGAGGCTGACGGGCCGGTGTGGCGAACGGAGCCACCCGAGCAGATGCAGGACATGGTAACGATGGTGATCCGTCGCGACCTGCAAGAGCTGATGGACGAACCAAGGCTGACAAACACGCTGTCGCAGGACGTGTTGCCGCCCTATCTCGGCAAGCGCCGCTGGTTCGGCTCGAAGGGTGAGATCCTGCACTCCGCTAGATTGACGACCGCAACTCCGATCGCCTTCGCCAACAATATCCTGCTCGGAGAACTCGAGGTCGATCTCGGAGGGCGCAAGGATACCTATCTTTTGCCGCTGGCCGTCTCCTGGGACGACAACCAGCCCAGCGCACTTGCGCAGCAACTCGCCCTTGCCCGCATTCGCCAGGGCCGCCGCGTCGGCTTCCTGACAGACGGTTTTGCCATGGAGACCCTGGCTCGCGGCGTGATACGGGGGCTTTGCGAGCGAGCGGTGATTTCCGGCCGGGGCGGCACGCTCGAGTTCCTGGGAACCGACCATCTCGACTGCGTGAATGTCAACGACGATATGCAGGTCCACTGGCTTTCAGCGGAGCAGTCCAACAGTTCGCTCATCCTCGGCGACATGGCGATGGTGAAACTCATCCGCCACATCTTCCCCGGCACTCACCCGGAGGTGGAGATGACGCGATATCTCACGCTCGCAGGCTACAAAAACACTGCCCAACTGCTTGGCGAGGTGGCGCGGATCGCGCCGGACGGCAACCGGTACACGCTGATCATCGTTCAAGCCGCGATCCGCAACCAAGGTGATGCCTGGAACTGGATGCTGGGCAATCTTCGCCGGGTGATAGACGAGATTGTCGTCACCGGTCTCGATGGCGAGGCCACCGACGACTATTTCAAGCCGCTCATCGATTTCGTGATCATGATCGGGAAACGGCTTGGCGAGCTGCATGTGGTCCTGGCCCAGCAGACCGATGACGAAGCGTTTACGCCGGTGAGAGCCACGGATGAGGACGTGCTGCAATGGCGCGAGGCGGCAACACGCCAGATTTCTCAAAGCCTGGAGCTGCTCGAAGCAAAGGCAGAGCTGCTCGAGGGCGAGGCACAGCGGGAAGCCAAGATGTTGCTCGAACGCAAGGACGAGCTGCTGAACCTGGCGGCAAACTTGGCGGAAGCGGCCAAGGACACGGTGATGACGCGCAATCACGGAGATTTCCATCTAGGGCAGATCCTCGTGGCGGAAGGCGACGCCTACATCATCGACTTCGAAGGCGAACCGACGCGGGACCTTGCCGGCCGCCGCGCGAAGACCAACCCGCTGCGCGACGTCGCCGGCCTGCTGCGCTCGCTGAGCTATCTGGCCGCTTCCGCCGATCTCCACCGGGAAGTGGTGAACGAAGTGGACCACCACCGCCACAATGCGCTCGTCACCCGTTTTATGGAGAAGGCAGAACCGGCCTTCCTGCGGGCCTATTTCGACGCCACCGAAGCATCTGATGCATTGCGGATTCCCGATGAGGCCCGCAACAGCATTCTCAACCTCTTCCTGCTCGAAAAGGCGGCCTATGAAATTGCGTACGAGGTGCGCAGCCGCCCGCACTGGCTGCCTCTTCCCCTTGCCGGCTTCTCGGCGATCGCGTCAAGACTTCTGGAGAACCCCTGATGAGATACGAGCGTACAGACCTGATGATCGGCACTGTCCGCGAGGGTTTGCAGGCCCTGGTGGAAGGGCGGCATGGCGACCCGTTTTCCATTCTGGGCCGCCACCAATATGGCGACCTGACGATTGTCCGCGTCCTGCTCCCCGGCGCCGTGGCGGTGGAGGTTGTAGAAGCGGCAACCGGCAAAATACTGGCGCAGCTCGAATCCATTCATGAAGGCGGGTTGTTTGCCGGCGTCACCGGCAGCACAGCTCCGTATTTCTTTCGCATCACCTGGCCGGACACGGTCCAGGAAACAGAAGACCCCTATTCTTTTCCCCTGCTGCTCGGCGATCTCGACTTGCATCTGATCGGCCAGGGCACGCATTACGACCTCGGGCGAACGCTCGGCGCAATCCCGATGGAGATCGAGGGTACAGCGGGCGTGCGGTTTTCGGTCTGGGCTCCCAACGCCCAGCGCGTCTCCGTGGTTGGCGACTTCAATATCTGGGACGGGCGCCGTCACCCGATGCGGCTTCGCCCCCAAGCTGGCGTCTGGGAGCTTTTCATCCCGCGCCTGACCCACGGCGAACGGTATAAATTCGAGCTTATTGACGCGCATGGCAATTTGCTGCCTCAAAAGGCAGATCCGGTCGCGCGCGCCAGCGAAGCGGCACCTTCCACCGCCTCCATCGTGGCATCCTCCAAGCCTTTCCGCTGGACCGACGATGAGTGGATGAGGGCACGCCGCGCCGACCGTTCCGGTGAAGGCGCGATGTCCGTCTACGAGGTCCATCTCGGTTCGTGGGTAAGGGTCAGCGAAGAGAGCAACCGGGTGTTGGACTGGGTCGAACTCAGCCAACGTCTTGTTCCATACGTGCGAAATCTCGGCTTCACCCATATCGAAATGCTGCCAATCATGGAGCATCCGTTCGGAGGCTCGTGGGGATATCAGCCGCTTGGGCTCTTCGCCCCGACCGGCCGTTACGGCACTCCGGAAGATTTCGCCTATTTCATCGACCGTTGCCACGAAGCCGGCATCGGGGTCATCCTAGATTGGGTTCCGGCGCATTTCCCTACCGATGTCTGGGGACTCGCACGCTTCGACGGCACTGCGCTTTACGAGCACGCGGATCCGCGCGAGGGCTTCCACAAGGACTGGAATACCCTCATCTACAATCTCGGCCGCAACGAAGTGAAGGGCTTCCTGATCGCCTCGGCACTTGAGTGGCTCGAACACTATCACGTGGACGGGCTGCGCGTGGATGCCGTGGCATCCATGCTCTACCGCGACTACAGCCGCAACGAAGGCGAATGGATACCCAACAAATACGGCGGCCGGGAAAACTTGGAATCGGTGGAATTCTTCAAGCACCTGAACAGCATCATCCATGATCGCTGCCCGCATGCCTTCACCGTAGCGGAAGAATCGACAGCCTGGCCGGGCGTCACGAAGAAGCCGGAAGACGGCGGCCTCGGCTTCGACTTCAAGTGGAACATGGGTTGGATGCACGACACTCTGCATTACATGCAGGATGATCCGGTCTATCGCAAATATCATTACGGCGCGATGACCTTCGGGATGATTTACGCCTATTCCGAACGCTTCATGCTTCCCATTTCCCACGACGAAGTGGTGCATGGCAAAGGTTCGCTGCTTGGAAAGATGCCGGGCGACCATTGGCAGAAGTTTGCGAATCTTCGCGCCTACTACGGTTTCATGTGGGGGCATCCCGGAAAGAAGCTGCTGTTCATGGGATGCGAGATCGCCCAGGAAACGGAGTGGAGCCATGACGGCTCGGTTCATTGGGACCTGCTTGATCGGCCCGAGCATGCGGGTGTTCAGAAATTGATCGCCGACCTGAACCGGGTTTATGCGCAGGAACCGGCTTTGCAGTACAGCGACCTGCACCACGAAGGCTTCGAATGGGCCGTTGCGGATGATTCGGAAAACTCGATCTACGGCATGTTGCGTAGCGCCGCGGACAGATCTTCTTATATCCTGGTGATGTCGAACATGACGCCGGTGCCTCGGCATGCCTACCGGGTCGGCGTACCAGCGGAGGGGCGTTGGGAAGTCATCCTCAACACGGATGCCGGCCTCTACGGCGGCGCCAATCTGGGACAGACGGAAGTCTGGACAGAGAGGCAGTCTTCACACGGAAAGGAATTTTCGATTTCTCTGACGCTCCCGCCGCTCGCTACCGTCTTCTTGCGATGGACAGGCTGACGCGCCGCCCTGAAAGCTAGCCGCGCCAGCCCTGCTGATATGAAATCTTCTCCACGCCGGCAAAGCGCGCCACCCGGAGAAGCTCGGCCTCGAGCTTTTCCAGACGGCCGGCAGACGGGCGAACGCCTTTTTCCAGCCACAGGCGCTTCACGTCCAGCATATTCGATTTTCGGTCGGCCTTCATGTCGATCCGGCCAATCATCCGCTCGCCCTCAAGCAGCGGGAAGACATAATAGCCGTATTGCCGTTTCGGCTCGGGCACAAAAACCTCTATGCGGTAGAAGAAGTCAAAAAGGCGTTCTGCGCGGTCCCGGTTCCGCAGCAGCGGGTCAAATGGGCTGAGCACGCGCACCCGGGCAGGCGGCTCGGGAAGATCACCCAGATTTTCGGGAAACCCTGCAAATGCAAAGGAGGCGCGCGGCTTGCCGCCGTCGGCAGGTTCCACCAGAACTTCCGTCAATTCGTCGCGATGATCCGTGACCCATTCCTTGGCTTCCTGGGGCGTGACGATATCCCAGAACGCGGCAATCTCGCCCGATGTTGCAAAGCTGAGCTTCTCAAGCGCGCTGCGGCAAGCCCAGTCGATAAATTCCTCGTGGCTCACCTCCGGCTCATGGTGATGCGGCGGAATGACCCTTTCAGCGAGGTCGTAGATCTTCTGGAAATTCACCCGACCCGCAATCGCGAGCTTTCCGATATGCCAGTAATATTCCAGTGCCGTCTTATTCGGATGCCAGTTCCACCAGCCGCCGGATTTGTGATCCTCGACCTTCATGTCCCGCGACATGATTGCGCCGTTTTCCGCGATATGCCGGAAAGTCTCCTCGAAAGCGGAATCGAACCCATCGCCGTGCCACTTCCTCCAGCGTTCCGCAAGGATCGGCTCGCGACGGCGGAAGCGATGCTTCCAGTAACGGAACATCCGCGACGGAATGATCGAAGCGTCGTGTGTCCAGTGCTCGAAAAGTTCGCGGTCCTTCTCCAGTAGCGCTGTCAGATGGTCGCGCTTGTAGGTCTGATTGCGCGAGAAGAGGATCATGTGATGGGCGCGCTCGACCGTCGCGATGCTATCGACCTGGACGAAGCCAAGATCATCGATGAGCTGCAGGAGCCCCGCCTTGGTGAGAGCGCGGCCGGGCGGCTGGGAAAGCCGCTGCCGCTCGAGGAATATCTTTCGGGCTAGATCGTTCGGAATGAGAATCGCCATGAAAGGCAGAGTAGACCGCGCTCGCCGCCGTTTCAATGTTCACGTTCGGTTCTGCATTCCCCTCCCTCCTTTTCCGGTCTATAGACGGCTCAAAGCGAGGGACCGGCTTGGATATTCGTTTCGAGGAAGCAGAAGCGCGTTTCGATGGGCGTATCGTCCTCCATCCCCTTACCCTTTCGCTGAGCGAGCGGCGCATCGGGATCATCGGTCTTAATGGTTCAGGCAAGACGACCTTTGCGCGGATGATCAACGGGCTTGTCATCCCCTCCTCAGGTCACGTCGTCGTCAACAGCTTCGACACGAGCAAGGATGGTGACAAGGTCCGCGCCGAAACGGGCTTCATCTTTCAGAACCCTCAGAACCAGATCATCCTGCCGATCCTGAAGGAAGACATCGCGTTAGGTCTCAAAAATCGAAAGCTCTCCAGACAGGAGACCGACGTCGCCGTGGCCAGAGTGCTCCAACGGTTCGGCATCAGTCATCTGGCTGGCCGCCGGGCTCACGAGCTTTCGGGCGGCGAATTGCAGCTTGCGGCGCTGGCCTCGGTTCTGGTGACGGAGCCGGACATCCTGATCATGGATGAACCCACCAATCAGCTCGATCTGAAAAACCGCGAGCTGGTAAAGCGGACTATCGAAGGCCTGGACGAGAACATCATGGTGATCAGCCATGATCTGGAGCTGATCGAAGATTTCGACCGCGTCCTGCTGTTTCACGAGGGCCGGCTTGCCGCCGATGGCCGGCCTGCCGATACGATCAGGCGCTACCGGGAGCTTACCCGATGAAGACGCTTTACGTCGAAGGCGACAGCCTGCTGCATCGGCTTCCGCCGCGCACCAAACTTCTCGGCCTCGCTGCCGCCGGCATTGCTCTGTTCTTGTTCAGGTCGATCCCGCCGCTGGCGCTGGCCGCCGTGATAAGTGTCGCGATATATGCATCGCTCGGGATCGGCCTACGTCAGTCGCTCGCCCGTCTCCGCCCGATCTTCCTGACCATTGCCGTCGTTGCCCTGTTCACGCTGCTCGTCGGCTCTGTCGAAGAGGCTGCAACCGTGCTGCTTCGGCTGACGAGCCTGATGCTGCTCGCGGCAGCGGTGACGGCTACGACCGGGATTGGCGAGTTTATCGACGAAATCACGCTCGCCGCCTGGCCTTTGGAGCGTCTCGGCCTCGTCAAGGCAGCCGACATCGGCCTGTCGATCGGCCTCGTCATTCGTTTCGTGCCGGAAATACTGGACCGCTACCATGCCATTCAGGATGCTCATCGAGCCCGCGGGCTGAAGCCTCGCGTCTTGACGCTCGCGGTTCCGCTGATCATTCTGACGCTCAAGAATGCCGACGAGATCGCCGCAGCCATTGACGCACGGGGTATTCGTGCGCAGAGATGACCCGTTATCCGGTATTAAGGAATCACAAAGCATGACCACGCGGGATCTCGTCCTGGCCGCCTTGTTCGCCGCAATCATCGTATCGCTCGGCTTGCTGCCGCCGATCACGCTCGGTTTCATTCCGGTACCGATCACCGCCCAATCGCTCGGCGTCATGCTTGCGGGCGTGGTTCTGGGTTCCAAGCGCGGTACCTTCGCCGTCCTCCTGGTTCTTCTGCTTGCCGCAATCGGCCTGCCCGTGCTCTCCGGCGGCCGCGGCGGTCTTGCAGTCTTTGCGGCGCCAACCACCGGCTATCTCATCGGCTGGGTCTTCGCGGCGTTCGTGACGGGCTACATCGCCGAACATTTCGTGGACCGGGGCCAGACCGGCCTCGTCCAGGGCGTGAATTTCTTCCTGGCTGCGCTGATCGGCGGCGTCGTCGTGCTCTATGCTTTCGGGATCACCTATCTGGCGCTCGTCACCGGGCTTGGCTTTTCCAAGGCCTTCCTCGGATCGCTTGCCTTCATCCCGGGCGATTGCTTCAAGGCGCTGATCGCAGCACTTGCAGGCCGCGCGGTAATGGTCGGTTATCCGCTGCTGCCGCAGAGGGCCTGATCAATCCAGGAAACCGTAGAGCCAGTCGCGCAGGTCTTCCGGAAGCGCGACCGGCTCCTTGCTTTCCCGATCGCAGGCGATCCAGACGACTTCAGCCTCCGCCACGGCTTCATCGCCACGCAACATATGCACCAGGAAGCCGGCCGATTTTCCGCCGATCTTGCTGACCCCCACATGCGTATGCACAAGATCACCGAACTTCAGGGCAGCGTGGAACGTACAGGTAATCTTGCCGATCGCGAAGAATGGATCGTCCTTCTGCGGCTTACGCCGCCGCCAGAACTCGGTGAGCGCTTCCTCGGCGCGAACGACATAGGCAGCACGGAACATCTCCCCATTCATGTCCACATCGCGAAAGGGCACCCGGAATTCCTGCGATTTTACTGTGTCCTTGGCCACCTTACTTCCTCGCTTGTATTCCCATGTAAGACCATTCTTTCATTCGAAACAAGCTCCGAGACAAAAGGAGCATGCTTGAAAAATCACGCCATCTGCGCCATGTCGGGCAGACAACCTCATGAGGCCGCCGCATGACCACGCGCCTTTACGAACACGACATCTTCCTCGAACACCGCACGCCCGAAGGGCATCCGGAACGTGCAGACCGGCTGCGGTCGCTAGCGATCGCCCTGCAGCACCCGAATTTCGAAAAGCTGGATCGCAAGCAGGCCCCTCAGGCGGACGAGGATACGGTGCTGCTCGCCCATCCCGAAAGCTACCTGCGCGCCGTGATGCGGGAAATTCCCGAGGAAGACACCATTCGCCAGATCGAGGCGGACACCTATGTGGGGCCGAAGAGCCTGCAGGCGGCACTGACCGGCATCGGCGGAGCCATGGCGGCCGTGGACGACGTGCTCACCGGCAAGGTGGACAATGCCTTCGTCGCGGCTCGTCCGCCGGGCCATCATGCCGAAAAAGACAAATATATGGGCTTCTGCCTGTTCAACAACGTCGCGATCGCCGCGCGTCATGCGCAGCGAAAATATGGGCTGGAACGCGTCGCGATCGTTGACTGGGACGTGCATCACGGCAACGGCACTCAGGACATCTTCTGGGACGACCCGTCGGTATTGTTCTGCTCCACGCACCAGATGCCGCTTTATCCCGGCACCGGCGCCAAGGACGAAAGCGGCAAGGACGGCAATATCGTCAACGCTCCGCTTTCGCCCGACACCGGCAGCGAGCACTTTCGCGAAGCCTTCAAGAGCCGGGTGCTGCCGGCACTCGAAAACTTCCGCCCGGATTTCATTCTGATCTCGGCGGGGTTCGATGCCCACCACCGCGATCCGCTGGCGCAGATCAACCTCGTCGGCGACGATTTCGACTGGGCGACGGGACGGCTGATGGAGATCGCCGGCAAATACGCAAACAACCGGGTCGTAAGCCTGCTGGAGGGCGGCTATGATCTGGAAGGACTGGCCGAATCGGCCGGCATGCATATCTGCAGACTGATGAGGGGATAGAAATGACCGAGAGCAACGAGACCGTCGATGTGAGCGGCTATTCCTTCGAAAAGGCGGTGGCCGAGCTCGAAAGCATCGTCGCGCGGCTCGAGCGCGGCGATGTGGCGCTCGATGAATCGATCGCCATCTACGAGCGCGGCGAAGCCTTGAAAAAGCATTGCGAAAAGCTGCTGGCCGCTGCCGAGAACCGGATTGAAAAGATCCGCCTGGACCGCGCCGGCAAGCCGCAGGGCGTCGAGCCGCTTGACGGCGAATAATTGCGGAGAGAGGACATGGTGCTTGGCCTCAAGCACAACACGAACGTCCTCGTCGATTACGATCCGCAATGGCCGGTGGAATTCGCGGCGGAACATCAGCGAATTTCTGTTGCACTGGGCGGTTTGGCGAAGGAGATAGAGCATTACGGTTCGACCTCCGTACCCGGCATGCGCGCCAAACCGATCCTCGACATCATCATCGGCCTGGCCCCCCTTTCAGACTGGCAAGCCTGCTATGACCCGCTTCTGGCGCTCGGATACGATTATGCGGCGCATGCCGGCGTGCCGGGCCATCATATCTTCGGGCGGGGACGGGACCACACCGAGCGGACGCACCTCGTCCATCTTGTGCAACTCGGCGGATATTCGTGGGTTTCGAACCTGGCGCTCAGGGATGCGTTGCGCAGCGATCAAAATCTGCGTGAAAGCTATATCGCCATCAAGGAAAATGCTGTTGCCAGCGCCCCCGACAGCCGGGCGCGTTACAATGAGCTCAAAAGCGCGTTCATCGACCGGGTAAAGGCCGGGCTTGGTCCGGGTTTTGGATATCCTTGAGGTGGCTGCGTGCCTCGGAAACGACCACGCACTCTAAAACCAAAGTCTTACGACCATCGCCGCGATCACGTCATAAAGCGATTGACGCCCCGTGGCCGCCTCCCCATGATAGCCGTCATCTGAAGGGTTGCTTTGGGAGGAGACAATCGTGACGTTTGGCGTGAAATCCAACAAAATCAATTTGATGTTTGCCGCAACGATGGCCATGTCGACGGTGCTTTCGGCTTCCGGCGCGAGGGCTGCCGAATTCATCAACGTGCTGACCGGCGGGACGTCGGGTGTATATTATCCGCTCGGCGTCGCGCTTTCGGAGATTTACGGCCAGAACATCAAGGATGTCCGCACGCAGGTGCAGGCCACCAAGGCATCGGTCGAAAACTTGAACCTGCTACAGGCCGGACGCGGCGAGATCGCATTCTCGCTTGGAGATTCGGTGCAGGAAGCTTGGAAGGGCAACAAGGAAGCAGGCTTTCCCGGCAAGCTCGACAAGCTGCGCGGCATCGCCGCCATCTACCCCAACTATATCCAGGTGGTTGCCAGCGCCGACTCCGGCGTGAAGACGCTTGCCGATCTTAAGGGCAAGAGCCTGTCCGTCGGTGCGGCGAAATCCGGTACCGAGCTCAATGCGCGGGCGATCTTCGAGGCAGCGGGAATGTCCTACAAGGATCTCGGCAAGACCGAATACTTGCCCTTCGCCGAATCTGTCGAGCTTATCAAGAACCGGCAGTTGGACGCGACATTGCAGTCGGCGGGCCTTGGCGTAGCTTCCATCCGCGACCTCGCCACCTCACTCAAGATCAATGTCGTGGCGATCCCGAAGGCAGAAGTCGAGAAAATCGGCGCGCCCTATCTTTCCGCCATCATTCCGGCGGGCACCTATGAAGGCCAGACCGCTGACGTGGAAACCGCAGCGGTCGGAAACTTCCTGATCACCCATTCCGGCGTCTCCGACGAAACGGTCTACCAGATGACCAAGCTTCTCTTCGAAAACCTGCCAAAGCTTACCGCGGCACATGCCGCCGCCAAGGCGATCGATGCGAAGAAGGCGCTAGACGGCATGCCGGTGCCGCTGCATCCGGGCGCTGAGCGCTACTACAAGGAAGCCGGCCTGTTGAAATAAGAGGCGGCGCGCCTGCCTTCTCCTCGATGCGGAGGAGGCAGTCCGAAGGACGATGAGAAGCCAAACAGCGACTAAGGCGTTTTCCTGGCTCCCTTATTGTCTTTGCATTTGCTCCCACCTCTCTCCGCAAGGGAGACGTGGGAGTTCGCCATAAGCGGCCGATTCCGGAGAGACGATGTCCCAATCCGCAATGCATCAATCAATGGCACCGCAGAGCGCGGAAGAAGCAATCGAGGGCCTGCCGGCAGGCTTCGGCGAAGGTTGGGCAGGACGCGCAGCCTTCTGGATCGCCTTCACCTTTAGCCTGTTCCAGCTCTGGACAGCCGCCTACGGCACGCTCGCCAGCCAGATCGTCCGCGCCATGCATGTGGGTTTCCTGCTGCTGCTAGGCTTCGTGCTTTTCGGCAATCTCGTCGCCAAGACCAAGGCCGGTAAAATCTGGTTCTGGGCTCTGGGTGTTCTCGGCTTCCTTACAGGGGTCTACAACTGGGTCTTCTACGAGGATCTAATACAAAGGGCCGGGTTCCTGACGACGCCGGACCTCATCGTCGGAACTGCACTCGTCATCCTCGTGTTCGAAGCCGCGCGAAGGCTGATGGGCCTGCCGTTGACGATCATCGCCGGCATCTTCCTTGCCTACTGTTTCCTCGGTCAATACGCGCCGGGACCTTTCGTCCACCGCGGCTACGATTTCGAGCAGATCGTCGAAAACTTCGCCTACGGCACCGAAGGCATCTACGGTACGCCGATCTACGTTTCGGCCGCCTATATCTTCATCTTCGTCGTGTTTGCCGCCTTTCTCGAGAGAGCCGGCATGCTGGCGCTGTTCAACGACTTTGCGCTGGGCCTGGTCGGCACCTGGCGCGGCGGACCGGCACAGGTCTGCGTCATGTCGTCAGCGCTAATGGGCACGATCTCCGGCTCCGGCGTCGCCAACGTGGTGGCGTCAGGGCAGTTTACCATCCCGCTGATGAAGCGTTTCGGCTTCCGCTCCGCCTTTGCGGGCGGTGTCGAGGCAACTTCCTCGATGGGCGGGCAGATCATGCCGCCTGTCATGGGCGCGGTTGCCTTTATCATGGCCGAAACCCTGAACGTTTCCTATGCGGAAGTCGTCAAGGCGGCGATCATCCCGGCGATCCTCTATTTCGGCGTC
Organism: Neorhizobium sp. S3-V5DH; assembly: GCF_004343065.1. Classification (NCBI taxonomy): domain Bacteria; kingdom Pseudomonadati; phylum Pseudomonadota; class Alphaproteobacteria; order Hyphomicrobiales; family Rhizobiaceae; genus Neorhizobium; species Neorhizobium sp. S3-V5DH. The sequence goes on along the minus strand of NZ_SMCL01000001.1, from coordinate 604,813 downwards.
TGCTTCTGGATGGTTTTCCTGGAAGCCGGCAAAGCCGGGCTGAAAGGGATGAGCAGAGCAGATCTCCCGAACCCTTGGGCGGCAGTCAGGGAACATTGGCCGCTCATTCTTCCGCTTGCCGCACTCGTCTATCTGCTTTTTGCGGGATATACGCCCATCTTCGCCGGAACCATGGGGCTGGCGCTGGTCATCGTGCTCATCCTTGGAATGCCGCTGGCTGCGAGTATCGGTCCACTGGCCTTCCGGATCGTCTTCTGGATTGTTCTCGGCCTCGCCGCCGCGTCCTTCCTGCGCTACGGGGTCGATTTTCTGGCGATCGTCATCCTGGCGCTGATCGCAGGCTGTCTTTTCGTGAAAGGCGGCAAGGAAACGCTTGCCATCTGCCGGGATGCCATGGCGGAAGGCGCAAAGAATGCGCTTCCCGTCGGCATTGCCTGCGCCATCGTCGGCATCGTCATCGGTACACTGACGCTCACCGGCATCGCGTCGACTTTCGTCGGCGCCATCATCCGTGTCGGGGAGCACAGCATGTTCCTGTCGTTGGTGCTGACGATGATCACCTGCCTGATCCTCGGCATGGGCATTCCGACGATCCCGAACTACATCATCACCTCGTCGCTTGCCGGTCCGGCGCTCCTGGAACTCGGAGTGCCCCTGATCGTCAGCCACATGTTCGTCTTCTATTTCGGCATCATGGCTGACCTGACACCGCCGGTGGCACTTGCGTGCTTTGCTGCAGCCCCCATGGCAAAAACCTCCGGCTTCAAGATCTCGATCGAAGCGACAAAACTCGCTACGTCAGGCTTTGTCGTACCCTTCATGGCTGTCTATACCCCGGCTTTGATGCTGCAGGATCCCGGGACGATAGCAGCCACCTGGGGGTATCCGGTAGAGGTGATCTACGTCTTCCTGAAGGCGTGCTTCGGCATCGCGTTGTGGGGCACGGCGGTGGTCGGCTTTCTTTTCGCGCGCATGGCGATCTGGGAGCGGCTGCTTGCCTTTGTCGCAGGCGCGAGCCTCGTCATGGCTCTGCCCTGGACAGACGAACTGGGTTGGGCGCTCGGCATCATCGTGGTCGCTCAGCACTGGTGGCGCAATCGCGGAGCGCCCGCCGCACCAGCGCTTACATGAGCCTCTGCATCCTTGCCGGCGGCAAACTGGCTACCGTCGCCGCTATGCTTTTTACATTGTCCTGGAGCCATTCGGTCCAGAAGACCGAATGGCGTGAGACTTGGGCTGTGACGCCCGACGGATTAGAGATTCGCGAAGCAGCCATCAAAGGTTCCGGTGCCGGGATGGAACCAGGACCGGATGCCAGACTGCAGGACGGCTGGTGGGTGTGGCATCCGACGCTACCGCCTCAGCCGCGCCTTATGCTCGCCGCATCCGGAGCGACGGGCGGCGGATGGTTGCTGTGCCATGAGCGCGGCTGCCTGACGATCGGTGCGACGTCTGGAGAGGCGGCGGTTCTTTCGCCCTGTCCATGATGGATGATCTGAGGCCGCTCTGAAAAGAACCAGTTCCTTAAAGGTTTAGCCTCCCGCTTGAACCTCTTTTCACCGGATGTCGCTATCACCGGCCTTATGAATATGCTGAGGACGTGCCGGCTGCCCATAACGGGCCTGCGGCCGATCGGATGCCGGCGCAGGCGTGAGAAACAGGATGGGTCATATACGCCCGCTGACGGGCACCGATATTCCAGTCGTGGCTGCGCTGTTCCAGCGCATATTCCGCCAGTCTGGCCATGACCCCTCACCGGAGTTGATCGGATACCTCCAGGAACTTTATATCGAGGATGAAGCCTGTGCAGCCGACCTTCCCTCTCTCGTCCACGTTGCCGAGGGCGGCGAGATTTCCGGGTTTGTAGGACGGCATGTTCTACCCATGCGGTTCGAAGATCGGCCTGTCAGAGCCGCGCTCCTGACCTCCATCATGGTGGACGAGCGCTCCGGCAATCCCCTCGCTGGAGCAAAGATGCTCAGAGCAGCCTTGAACGGCCCGCAGGATTTCTCTTTCAGTGAAACCGCCAGCGAAGTCTCGATGCGGATGTGGAAACATCTCGGCGGAATTGCCTTGCCGTCCTACAGTCTCGACTGGGTCCGCGTCATCCGGCCCGCCGCCTTCGCGCTGGAGAATGCCGAGCGCCGTTACCCGAGGCTCGGCCTTTTCAAGCAGATCGCGTCGCGCGCGGACAATCTCTTCCAGCGCCGTACGTCGCCCGACCGGCTGCGTTGGCTTGGTGTCTCAGCCACGCTTTCCACAAAGGGCGGGATTTCCATCCGGGAAATCGGTCAAGAGGCTTTTGCAGACCTTTTTGCAATGATGACCGAACGCTTTCTCCTGAGGCCCGGCTGGTCTCGCGAGGAGGTTTTGAGGGTGATTTCGAAGACGTTGGAGAAACCCGAGTTCGGGCACCCGGCGTTTTGCGCCGTTCTCAATCGCGTGGAGGAGCCTATCGGAGGCTTCTTTTACCATTGGCGCCCCCAGATCACCGCCCGGATCGTCCAGATGCTTGCCGCCCCTTCGCAGGAGGAGACAGTTGTGGATGCGGTAATCGCCCATGCAGCAACCAAGGGCGCAAATGCGGTGCGCGGGCGAACGCAGCCTTTCCTGATGGAAGCGATGCTCGGCAAGCGGATCGCATTCATCAACAGCGCATCAAGCGTGCTTCATTGTCGAGACCCCCACATCCGGCAGGCCATCCAGTCCGGGGACGGTTTTCTGAACGGATTGGCAGGCGAACAATGGAGCCGCCTGATCGGCGGGCATTTCGGGTAAACCAGACCCTCGGATGAGAAACACACTGTTTCTCCGGTTTCGGTTGTTCGAATACTCAATCTCGGGCTAGCTTCTCCATCAATCGAGACGGAGATCAGCCCATGTCCTTCTTTCCCGGAACAGACCCGGTTGCCGGTGATGCTTTCGCCTGCGATGCGATCGAGAACCTGATCATTCCACGGACCAGCGATATTGGCGGCTTTGCCGTCAGGCGCGCCCTGCCGACCCGGCAGCGGCGACTTGTCGGGCCGTTCATCTTCTTCGACCGGATGGGGCCTGCACTGCTGCGCGCCGACGAGGCTCTGGATGTCAAGCCGCACCCGCATATCGGGCTCTCCACGGTTACTTATCTCTTCGACGGCGAGATCAAGCATCGTGACAGCCTTGGCACCGAACTCGTCATCCGTCCCGGCGACATCAACCTGATGACGGCCGGCCGCGGCATCGTCCATTCGGAACGCACGCCGGAAAACCTGCGCGGCCATCCGCTTTCGGTGTCCGGCCTGCAGACCTGGCTGGCGCTGCCGGACGACAAGGAGGAGATCGACCCGGCCTTTGCCCACACCGGCAAAGAAGCCATGCCCGTGATCGATGCGGACGGCGCCAGGGGACGGGTAGTGATTGGTTCGTTTGAAGGACTTGGTTCTCCGGTCCCGATGTTTACAGATACGCTCTATGTCGACCTGCGGCTGGAAGCCGGGCGTCGCTTTCCCTTCGCCGCTCAGCACGAGGAAAGAGCCATCTACATCCTGTCCGGCGAACTTGTCATCGCCGGCGACCGGTTCGCTGCCGATCAGCTTCTGGTCTTCCGCCCCGGCGACCCGATCACGCTCGACGGCGGCCCGCAGGGCTGTCACCTCATGCTGTTCGGCGGCGCTGCTCTCAATTCCAAACGCTATATCTGGTGGAACTTCGTTTCCTCCTCGAAAGAGCGAATCGAAAAGGCAAAGGAGGAATGGCGTACGGGCCGTTTTGATATCGTGCCGGGCGACGAGGAGGAGTTTGTCCCCTTGCCGATGGGTTAAAATCGGTTAGAACCGGGGTTTGGACAACTTGAAAAAGCCTGTTTTCTTCTCATCTTGTGGAAGGACAGACTTCCGGACAAGAGCAGAAAAGGCCAGCCCCTGTGACATCAACGCCTATCACGCCGTTGCTCGACAAGGTCATGCTTCCCGCTGATCTTCGCGAGATCGATGACCGCGACCTGCCGCAGCTTGCCCGTGAAGTGCGCGATGAGATGATCGATGCGGTGTCGCGGACCGGGGGGCACCTCGGTGCGGGTCTCGGCGTCGTGGAGCTGACAATCGCCATCCACAAGGTGTTCAACACGCCCGACGACCGGCTGATTTTTGATGTCGGCCACCAATGTTATCCGCACAAGATCCTCACCGGCCGACGCGACCGTATCCGGACACTCCGCCAGGAAGGCGGGCTTTCGGGCTTCACGCGGCGGGCCGAGAGCGAATACGACCCGTTTGGAGCCGCGCACTCTTCCACCTCGATTTCCGCCGGCCTCGGCATGGCGGTGGCAGCCGATCTTTCGAAGTCAAAGCGCAACGTGATTTCGGTGATCGGCGATGGCGCGATGTCTGCGGGCATGGCCTATGAAGCTCTCAACAACGCCGGCGCGCTCGATGCCCGGCTGATCGTCATCCTCAACGACAACGACATGTCGATCGCTCCGCCGACGGGCGCGATGAGCGCCTACCTGGCGCGGCTTGCCTCGGGCCGCACCTATATGGGCTTCCGCGACCTCGGCAAGAAACTGACCGCCTATCTCGGCCGCGGGATCGACCGGGCGATAACCCGCGCCGTTGAGCATGCTCGCGGTTATGTAACGGGCGGCACCATGTTCGAGGAGATGGGCTTTTATCATATCGGCCCGATCGACGGCCATTCCTTCGACCACCTCCTTCCCGTGCTGCGCAATGTCCGCGACAATGCCCGGGGCCCTGTCCTGATCCATGTCTGCACGCAGAAGGGCAAGGGGTATGCCCCGGCGGAAGCCGCAGCCGACAAATACCACGGCGTCAACAAGTTCGATGTCATTACCGGCGCGCAGGCAAAATCGAAGCCGAATGCGCCGAGCTATACCAGCGTCTTCGGCGCAGCACTGGTGCAGGAAGCAGGTTTCGATGAGAAGATCGTCGGAATCACCGCCGCCATGCCGAACGGCACCGGCATCGACAAATTTGCTGACGCTTTTCCCTCGCGTACCTTCGATGTCGGCATCGCCGAGCAGCATGCGGTGACCTTCGCGGCCGGTCTGGCCGCGGAAGGCTACAAGCCGTTCTGTGCCCTTTATTCGACCTTCCTGCAGCGCGGCTACGACCAGGTCGTACATGACGTGGCAATCCAGGGCCTTCCCGTCCGCTTCCCGATCGACCGTGCCGGCTTCGTCGGCGCCGACGGGCCGACCCATGCGGGATCGTTCGACACGACCGTCCTCGCCACCCTGCCTGGCATGGTGGTGATGGCTGCCGCCGATGAAGCCGAGTTGAAGCACATGGTGCGCACTGCCGCAGCCTATGACCAAGGCCCGATCTCGTTTCGCTATCCGCGCGGCGAAGGCGTCGGTGTCGAACTGCCGGAGCGCGGTGAGATCCTCGAAATCGGCAAGGGCCGCGTCGTGAAGCAGGGAGCAAAGGTTGCGATCCTCTCCTTCGGCACAAGGCTCAAGGACTGTCTGCTGGCGGCAGAAGATCTCGACGCAGCCGGACTTTCAACAACCGTCGCGGATGCCCGTTTCGCCAAGCCGCTCGACCACGACATGATCCGTCAGCTCGTCCGCCATCACGAGGTGCTGATCACCATCGAGGAAGGCGCCGTCGGCGGCTTCGGCAGTCACGTGCTGCAATTCCTCGCCTCCGAGGGATTGCTCGACAACGGGCTGAAGATCCGTTCCATGGTCCTGCCGGACATCTGGATGGAACAAGCGAGTCCGGACGCCATGTATGCCAAGGCCGGCCTCGACCGCGCCGGCATCGTCTCGACGGTGTTCAACGCGCTCGGCCAAACCCGGATCGGCGTCGGTTTCGCGGGGTGACGGATCTGCTCAGTTGTCGGCGGCCGTCAGAAACAGGACGTGCAAATCCTTTTCCGGATAGAAATCCGTCGCCGTCATCTCGAAGGTCGTTGGACCGACCTTCTTCACGCCATTGCCGCAAAAGCTGACGTAGTTTTGCGGGCGCCCTTTGTCGACGGTCAGCTTGAATTTGCCGATCGGTCCGTTCCAGTTGGCGCCGGTCGTGAGGATGTATGACACCCATTGCTCGGTATAGTGCGGCCCGGACTTGCCTGCGGCCGCTTCCAGCTTGGCGGCGGTCTTCATGAAGACGGTATCGAGACAATAGCGATCCACGTAGGTGTCGTAGTTGAAACCCGGCTCGCCATCCTCGATGAAGCTCATGGCAACCGTGCCGCCGACGCTCGGCTTGTAGCGGTGGCTGACGCGTACTGGTTTCCCGGCGGGAAACGTGGTTTTCCACCAATAGACGGAACGCAGCGTCCAGACCGGCCGCAGATCCTCCTGCCAGCCCTTTCCGGCATCGTAGCGATCGACATAGACCAAGCCCTCGGAGATCCAACGCTTCTTGACGTCCTCGGGCAGGTTCTGGAGCGCCTCGCCGGTCTTTTCACTATAGGGCAGAAGCGGAACTTGCTGGGCCAGCAATTCCTCGGTGCGATCGATGCCCATCGCGATCACCCGCTGCTGCAGCTGCGGCGTGATCTGTCTGCCGTCCTGCATGACCGAAAAACCAAGGAAGTTGTCGCTTTCCGGATCACCGTAAGCAATGTCGCTTTGCGAACCGCCGACGACATCCGGCATGGGAAAAGCGATGATGCTTTCAAAATCAGACTTGCCGCTATTCCTGAAGACATAGTCCACCAGAACCTCGTCCTGGGAAATGTAGAGGTTTTCCTCTTCCATGGTCACTTCGGAGGTCTGGGCGTAGATGAGACCGCCGGTCGTCAGTTCGGCGGTCGTATCATTGGCCAAGGCCGAATTGGAGGCCAATAAAAGCCCGCCCAACAAAAAGGTCCACCGCATTTCCATCCCTCCAGCCTGGTTGGGCCGGACGATAGACCGGAACCTTTAAACAGAAAAGGCAGGCCAAAAAGCATTCCGGCCTGCCTTGGCATTTTATTGTTCGGGGATCAGAATTCCGACCAGTCTTCCCTCACCGCGGCTGCGGTTGCCGTCTTGCCGGAGAAGGCACGGGCGACCGTCGAGCGCAATGCATTGACGGGCGATGCTGCGGGGCGGGCTTCGGCAGGAGCGGCCATCGGTCGTGCGATGCGGCCAGTGGAAGGTCCTCCGAGATTGAACTGCTTCAGGAGCGCATCCAATGCCTCGGCTTCATGGGCGAGCTTGTGGCTCGCGGCAGTCTGCTCTTCCACCATGGCCGCGTTCTGCTGCGTGCCCTGATCCATGGTGTTGACGGAGGTGTTGATCTCCTGCAACCCGGTGGACTGCTCGCGGGTGGAAATGACGATCGCACTCAGATGCTCGTTGATCTGCTGCACCTCGCCGACGATCGCTTCCAGCGCCTGACCGGTTTCCCCGACCAGAGCCACCCCGGCATCGACCTGCTGGCTGGAGGTCGTGATGAGCGACTTGATCTCCTTTGCCGCGTTGGCCGAACGTTGGGCGAGTTCGCGAACTTCCTGCGCGACGACGGCAAAGCCCTTGCCCGCATCCCCCGCACGGGCGGCTTCGACGCCGGCGTTCAGGGCAAGCAGGTTCGTCTGGAACGCGATGTCGTCGATGACGCTGATGATATTGATGATCTCGCCGGAGGACTTTGAGATCTGCTCCATGGCGGAGACGGCGCGACGAACCACTTCGCCCGATTTCTCGGCACCGAATCGGGCGCGCTGCACACGCTGGCCGACATCTTCGGCGCGACGGGCCGATTCCCGGACGGTCGTCGTCACTTCTTCGAGTGCGGCCGCGGTCTCCTCGACAGAAGCCGCCTGCTGTTCGGTACGGCGGCCGAGGTCGTCGGCAGCGGCACGGATTTCGACGGCGCCCGCGCTGATTGCGGATGCGTTGTCGCCAACTGCGCGGAGGGCTGCCTGGAGCTTCTCGAGCGCCTGGTTGAAATCGGTCCGTAGCCGGTCCAGACGGCCGGAGAACGGCTTTTCAAGCCGATAGGCGACATCGCCATTGGCAAGGCTTGCGAGGCCCGATGCGAGCGAGTCCATGGCGAATTCAATCTCGGCGGCTTCCTTGGCCTTTTGCGCATCGTTGGAAAGACGTTCGCGCTCATTGGTCTCACGCAGCGCGTCGGCGTCATGGGCAAGCCGCTGCTTTTCGATCGCGGCATCTTTGAAGACGGCCACGGCCTTGGCCATCAGGCCCACCTCGTCACCGCGATCAAGAGCGGGAACGTCGATGTTATGGTTGCCGCCGGCGAGAGAGGTCATGGCCTCCGTCATGCCGATGATCGGGGTGACGATCGCCCGCGACAAAGCCCAGACCAGGCCCGCTGCGATCGCGCCGGCGAGGCCGCCACCCAGGAGGAGCGCCATCAGCAGGTCACCAAACGCGTCGGCCTGCTCGATGCGCGTACCCGTCGTCAGGTCCATGGCCTGTTTCTTGATCTTCGCCGCGGCGTCGCGGAAGCCGTCAAGCTGGCCCTTGGCCTGGTTGCGGCCGATTTCGATCACCTGGTCGATCGGCATATCGGTATTCTTGCGGGCAGCAAGCTGCGGCTCGGTCAGCTGGGTGTGGAAGACGTCGGCCGCGGCACGCATGGCGTCCAGCGAAGCGATGAGGTCCGGCATGCCTGCAGCTGCCTTCTTGCCAGCATCGATGGCGGCAATCATCTTGTCGCGGTTGACGAACACATCCTTGTAAGTGCTGTCGCTCTTGAAGAGCAGGAAGCCGCGCTGATTGACGGCCTGCTCCAGCATCGCTTCGAGCGCCGCATCCACATTCATCATGATTTCCTGCGCAGTGATCTGCTGCACGGAGGCGCGGTTAGACCTCAAGGACTGCCAATAGACGCCCGCCGAAGCGAGCAGGCAGACCGACATCAGAGCCACGAAGGTAATGATCAGTTTTTTATTGAGGGAGAGATTTTTTAGTGACATGACGACTTTCGCTTTTTCCGGATGACACAGCCTGGGCGTCTCCTCCATCCGCAGAAAACCGCAAGTCGATTAAAATTACGTTGAACCGTCTCCCAAGTTTTCATAGCCGATGGCCTTGCCAGCATCATGCGGGGCGGGCATTGACATAACATCATGTCCAAAACCGCAGAAAACCAACGCCTCGACCAACTCCTGGTGTCCCTTCGACTGTTCGACAGCCGCTCCCGGGCGCGCGACGCAATTGCACGCGGCACGGTTACGGTGAACGGCCAGGTGGTGACCAAACCGGGCCAGCTGCTCTCACCGGATGTGAGGATTGCTGTCGATGACCCCGCAAAGCATTACGTATCCCGGGCGGCCCTCAAGCTCGTCGCAGCGCTCGATCATTTCTCGCTTGACCCACGCGGCACGAATTGCCTCGACGTGGGCGCCTCCACCGGCGGCTTCACGCAGGTGCTGCTCGAACGTGGCGCGTTCCATGTCACCGCGCTCGACGTCGGTCACGGGCAGATGCACGAGAAGATTGCCGACGATCAGCGCGTGACGAATATAGAGGGATTGAACGCCCGCAATCTCACCGCGGACGATATCGGCGGCCGTGCGATCGATTTCGTTGTCTCGGACGTGTCTTTCATTTCGCTGAAGCTTGCCTTGCCGCCGGCGTTGAACCTCGCAACGCCAGGGGCCATATGCGTGCTTCTTGTCAAGCCGCAATTCGAAGCCGGCCGTGAGGCGATCGGCAAGGGAGGTCTGCTGCGGGAGCCTGAGACGGCGCCCCAGGTTGCGGCCGAACTGGAACGCTGGCTGACGGAAGATATGGGCTGGACGAGCCTTGGCCTGATCCCTTCCCCAATAGCGGGCGGCGATGGCAATCAGGAATTCCTGCTCGCAGGAAAGAAACCGGAATGAGCACAGAAACAGTCCAGATCACGCGGCTCGGTGCGCAGGGCCATGGCATTGCGGAAAGCGATCAAGGCCTGGTCTACGTGCCGCATACGCTGCCAGGCGAGACGGTGGCAATCGCCCGCAACGGCAACCATGGTTCACTGATGTCGATCACGCAGGTTTCGCCGGACCGCATCACGCCGCTCTGTCGCCATTTCGACCCTGACCGGGACGCCTGCGGCGGCTGTTCGCTTCAGCATCTGGCCGAGACCCCTTATCGCGATTTCAAACGTGAATTGGTGGTCGAGGCGCTGAAATCCAAGGGTCTTGCGCCGGAGGTGGGCGAGCTTGTCGTCGCGCAGCCCGGCGAGCGGCGGCGGACGGTCTTTTCGGCCCGCAAGACAGAAAAGGATTTTCTGCTCGGCTTCAACCGTGCCGAGACCAACCATATCGTCTCGATCGAGGAATGTCCGATCGCCTCACCCGGCATCATGGCGCGGCTCGAAGCTATCCGGGCGGTCGGACAAGCGTTGGCGGTCGGCTCCGATACCTTTCACATTACGGTGCTGGAAACGCTTTCCGGACTCGATCTCGCCGCCCATGACCTGAAGCCACTTTCCGACAAGCAGCGTCGCGCCGCGACTGAAACCGTCCTGGGCCTCAAGGGGATCGCTCGTGTCTCGGTCAATGGCGAGGTCCTCATCGAGCCACAAAAACCGCTGATCGACTTCGGCGGCGTCAAGGTCTCGCCGCCGCCGGGAGCCTTTACCCAAGCGACCAAACCCGCCGAAGACGCCATGGCCGATCTGGTGCTTTCCCATCTGGCAAAAGCCAAACGCGTGCTCGATCTCTTCGCGGGCTCTGGAACCTTTGCCCTGAGGCTTGCCCGCATGGCCAAGGTGCATGCGGTTGAAGGCGAGGAAAAATCGCTGAAGGCCCTCGATCATGCCGCTCGAAACACACAAGGCCTGAAGCCGGTAAGCGTGGAAAAACGCGATCTCTTCCGCCGGCCGATGACGCTCCTGGAATTGAAGAACTACGACGCGGTGGTCTTCGATCCGCCGCGCGCCGGAGCCGAGGCGCAGGTCAAGGAACTTGCCCGCTCCGGCATCAAGAGCATAGCCGCCGTCAGCTGCAATCCGGGCACGCTTGCCCGCGATCTTCGGATCCTCGTCGATGGGGGCTACCGCATCACCTCAGTGACTCCGATCGATCAGTTCCTCTGGTCTCCGCATGTCGAAACGGTGGCGCTACTTCGGAAATGAAAATGCCCGCCTCACCGGGCGGGCACCAATCTCAAAATCGGCAATCACGCCGCGTGGCGGCTGCCATGTGACCATTCTGTGGCCCCTTCGCTGCCGCCAAGATTGAATTGCGAGAGCAATTCCATCAGCTTTGCCGCTTCCGCCGCCAGGCCATGGCTTGCCGCCGTCTGTTCTTCGACCATTGCGGCATTCTGCTGCGTACCCTGGTCCATGGCATTGACCGCATGATTGATCTCGTTGAGGCCGGTGGATTGTTCGCGCGTCGCCGTGACGATCGCGCCGACATGCCGGCTGATCTCCTGAACCTGGGTCATGATGCTCTTCAACGCAGTGCCGGTATCGGCGACCAGTGTCACGCCGGAACGGACCTGCATATTGGATGCGCTGATCAGTGCCTCGATTTCCTTGGCGGCCTGAGCCGAGCGCTGTGCAAGTTCGCGCACTTCCTGGGCGACAACGGCAAAACCCTTGCCGGCCTCTCCCGCGCGGGCAGCTTCGACGCCGGCGTTCAACGCCAGAAGGTTCGTCTGGAAGGCGATATCGTCGATCACTCCGATGATATTGGAAATCTTGCCCGAGGACTCCTCTATCTCGTTCATCGCAGAGACTGCCTTGGCAACGATATTGCCGGATTGCTCAGCACCGTCGCGGGCTCGTGTCACCAGCGCACCGACCTCTTCGGCTCGATGAGCGGTATCACGGACGGTGGTGGTGATTTCCTCCAGCGCGGCGGCGGTCTCCTCGACGGAGGCCGCTTGCTGCTCCGTGCGGTGAGCAAGCCCATCGGCCGCATGGCGAATTTCCGCCGCACCTGCATCGATCGTACGGGCATTTGCTCCGACCGTCTGAAGAGCCGAGCGCAACTGGGCAACAGAGGTATTGTAATCGTCCCTGAGGCGATCGAGATGCTGCGGGAACGGCTTTTCGATCCGATAGGCAAGATCGCCCGCAGAAAGCGCCTTCAACGCCTCGGCCAGGCCTTCGACGACAGCACGTATCTCGGCTTCCTCGCGGGCCTTCTGCGCTTCCCGTTCACGCCGTTCGCTTTCGGTCAGACGGCGGCCGGTTTCCGCCTCGCCTTCCAGCCGCTCGCGTTCCATCGCGTTAGCCTTGAAGACTGCGACGGCAGCAGCCATGGCGCCAATCTGGTCACGACGCTCTTCGCCGGGAACGGCAATCGAGAGCTGCCCGGCGGCAAGCTTTTCCATGGCTCTCGTCATGTCGGTCACGGGGCGAACGACGAACCGGTTCAGGACCCACGCCATCGCGGCCATCATCAAGGCGACCGCCAGAACGGTGGCGACAATCGCGCTGTTTCTGAAATCGCGCAACGACGCATAGGCAGCGTCGCTGTCGACGGCAAAGCCGAGGGACCATTCGACGCTCGGCAGGCCGGCGACGGGGACAAAGCTCACCAGCACGTCCTTGCCCGCAAGGCGGGTATCGACGAGATCGGCCCCAAGCTTCGGCGTATCCTGCGGGAACATGTCGGCAAGCGTCTTTCCGATCAGCTTGCTGTCGGGATGAATAAGGATGGTGCCGTTCTTATTGACCAGGAAGGCTGTGGCCTCAACCCCGACATCGACGGACTTGATGAGATTGACGATGGCGTCGAGCGCGAAATCGCTTCCGACAACACCTGCCAGTTTTCCACCCGCGTTGACCGGCACTGCAGCGCTCACGATCAGATCGCCGCTCGAGGCGTCCACATAAGGCTCGGTCAACACCGGTCCGTTTGCTGAGACCGCGTCCTTGTACCACGGGCGCTTGCGCGGATCGTAACCCTCCGGCATCGGCAGTTTCGGCCACATGGTGAATACGCCCGCTTCGTCGCCGAAATAGGTACTCACGAACTGCTTCGTCAGCACCTGATTGTCGAGGACCTTAAGAACGTCTGCGGAATTTGCCGCAATGGCATCGGCCACCATGCTTGTCAGCACGATGCGGCCATTCATCCAGTTTGCAAGACTTTCCGCCGCCTGCCGGCCCGAAGAGCTCATGTTGTCATGGACGGCCCTTGTCGTCGCAGTTTGCTGAACCCAATAGATATGCGCCGAAAAAGCTGCCAACGCGACCATTACAACAACCGATGCCGCAATGAGGATGCGGGTCATCAGATTCGTTCTCTTACGCATGCACGTCCCCGATTCTTGTACTACAGCAAGAGTTAGGGATGGCTTATTAAGATTTAATTGAATTTAGAAAACCGACACTTGCTCAATAGTCGAGATCAAGACGCCCATTGCCGACAACATTCGGGCAGCGGCAGCGTCCACCCACCCGTCCAGCGTCGGCGCGGCAAACATACGGCCGGTCGCGATCATCGCTCTGTGGCGGCGGGACCACGCAGACGTAGCGCTGAGGTCGTTGAGGCCGGTCATCAGTCCGGGTATGGGTGTCACCCTGATACTGGGCGAAGCTCCATGGCGTCTGAGAGCCTGCAAGCGGCGACGTCCCGGCAGAGGTCGTTGAACAGGCAGCCGACAGGATCATCAGACCAAGCAAGATAGTGCGCATGAGTTCTCTCCTTGCGACACAATCTATTCCCGGCCGTGCCCCAAAAGAAGTCGGGACGCCCGTTCTCTTGATTGTCAGCGTTAACGCCGCATGAAGGCTTCGAAGGCGGCGCGCGCCTCGGCACTCTTCAACTGTGCTGAGAAATGCACCAGTTCCTCGTCCATGCGCGCAAGAATAGCCTCCCGCGGCCCGCGCACCAGATCGCGGGCGATCTTCAAAGCCTGCGGCGGTTTTTTTGCAAGGCTTGCGGCGAGTGACAGCGTCTCCGTTTCCACTGCATCGTGCTCGACAATCTTCCAGATCAGTCCGGCGTCGAGCGCTGCCCGGGCAGAAAAGCCCTCTCCTGCCACCAGCATGGCGAAAGCGCGCTGATGTCCGATCACTTTCGGAGCGAGCAGGCTCGAAGCTGCTTCCGGCACCAATGCCAGATCGACGAAAGGCGTCTTGAACAGGCTGCGGGAGGAGGCGATCGTCATGTCGCAGTGGAGGTTGAGCGTGGTACCGATGCCGATCGCCAACCCATCAACGCCTGACACCAACGGCTTTTCCGCAACCGCCAGCGCCTTGATGAAGACGGCGGCGGCAGGTGGTTCCTTCGAACCGGACATGGCATAGGCGAGGAAGTCGCCCATGTCATTGCCGGCAGAAAAGCACCCCTCCGTGCCGAGGAATGCAACGGCTCTCACCGCTTCGTCCTCGTTTGCCTCGTTCAGCGCTGCGGTCATGCGGTTATACATGGCCGAAGTAATGGCGTTCTTCTTTTCCGGCCGGTTAAACCGGATGACCATCACGCCCGGCTGGGCTTCCGGACGCTCGACGAGGATATGGTTGTCGCTCACGGAAAAGCTCCTTCAGGCGAGGATTGCGCGGGCAGCTTGGAGACTTGCAGCGCCGGAAACGACGCGGTCCTTCAAGGCCGATGTTTCGGCGAGGAGGTTCTCCGCCATGAAGCGGCATAGCGCGACGCGCTTTTCAGCTCCGCCGTCCCCGGTATTGGCAAGCGCGCCCTTGGCAAGATAGCAGCTGGTCAAAGTCAGGCCGAAAAGGCGCTGATAGGGGGTCGCGCCAGCCAGAGCGTCAGCCGCATTTCCGGCAGCCTGCGTCTCCAGCAGCCAATGGGTCGTGGTTTCAAGAGCCGCAATCGCGGCACGCAGCCGGTCGCCGGTCTCACCGAAAGCCGTGTCGTTCGAAGCCGAAATCCTCTCGGCGATCTGCTTCAATTCGCCGATGAAGCCTTGCACCTGTTGACCCGAAGAGAGCGGCAGCTTGCGTGTCACCAGATCGATCGCCTGGATGCCGTTGGTGCCTTCGTAGATCGGAGCGATACGAGAATCGCGCAGGTAGCGGGCAGCTCCGGTTTCCTCAATGAAGCCCATGCCGCCATGTACCTGGATGCCGAGCGAAGCGACTTCGACCCCGATGTCGGTCGCAAAGGACTTGGCAATCGGCGTCAGAAGTGCTGCCCGCTCGGCCCAATGGCGGGCCTCATCACCATCGGTGTGGTGCGACATATCGGTCGCATGGGCGCAGGCATAGCAGATGGCGCGCGCGCCTTGCGTCAGCGCCTTCATGGTGATCAGGGTCCGGGCGATGTCGGGATGTTCAATGATCGGGCTCATGCCGGAACCGGACCAGCCGGGAGCCTTGCCCTGGGTACGCTCATGGGCATAGGAGAGCGCCTTCTGGGTTGCGGCTTCGGCGATGGCAACACCCTGCATGCCGACCGCTAGGCGGGCATTGTTCATCATCGTGAACATGCAGGCGAGCCCCTTGTTCTCCTCGCCGACGATCCAGCCGATGGCTCCCTTCTCGTCACCGAACTTGCCATCACCGTAGATCATCGTGCAGGTCGGCGAGCCGTGGATGCCGAGCTTGTGTTCGATCGAGTGGCAGAAGACGTCGTTTCGGGATCCAAGTGAACCGTCCTCGTTCACCAGGAATTTCGGGACGAGGAAAAGCGAGATGCCGCGCGTGCCCGCCGGTGCGTCGGGAAGCCGCGCCAGGACCAGATGAATGATGTTGTCGGCCACATCATGCTCACCCCAGGTGATGAAGATCTTCTGGCCGAAAATGCGGTAGGTGCCGTCGTCGCGACGCTCGGCGCGCGTTTTCAGGACGCCGAGGTCCGAGCCCGCATGCGGTTCGGTCAGGTTCATCGAGCCGGTCCATTCGCCGGATACCATCTTTGCGAGATATTTTTCCTTCAACGCGTCGCTGCCGTGCGTGACGAGCGCCTCGATCGCGCCCATGGTCAGCGTCGGGGCAAGCGCGAAAGCCATGGAAGCGGAATTCCACATTTCGAGCGCCGCCACGTTCAGCATATGCGGCAGGTTCTGACCGCCGAAGGCTTCCGGCGCCGTCAGCCCGTTCCAGCCCCCTTCCCGCCAGTGGCGGTAGAGTTCCGGCCACCCGTCCGGCGTTTTAATTTTCCCGTCGGTCAACCGCGCGCCCTGCCTGTCGCCGATCTCTCCCAGCGGCGCCATTTCGTTGCCAGCAAAACGGCCTGCCTCTTCGAGGATGGCTTCGACGAGATCGGCGCTGAGATCGCCAAATCTGCCGATCTCCACCGCCTCCGCCAGGCCTGCTACGTGATTCAATGTGAAAGCGATCTCTTCGACCGGTGCCTTATACATGATGCTCTCCTCCCACGGCAGCTCCGCCTGCCTGATGCTACCCGATTCCAACACGGCCGCATGCCTGTTTGCTTTTTACGTAAACGTAAATGTGATTGTCAATTGCTGCTAGGTTCCTGCTTGTGCGAAGGCGCTTCAGAAAGTTTTGTTGAACTGGCGTTACAAAAGGAACCTATGGAGTGATTTTCATGCTTCCGGATGCCACGCCGATGTCTCTTATAGCGCCCGTCGTACCCGGTTTCGTCTGGGCTTACCATTTCCGGCCTGGTGCGCCATGCACCCGACTGCCGCTTGATGCGGGCCGCAGCGATCTTGAAGTAACCGATGGTTTCCTTTGGCTCCACCTGAACCTCGCCGACTCGCGGGTCGCTGCCTTCCTGGAAAGTTTTCCCGACCTCCCGCCGCCCGCGGTCGCCGCACTCACGACCCATGACACGCATGAGGCCGTCACTCTCGACGAACAGGTCGTCTACGGAACCCTCGTTGATTTCCAGCGCGAGTTCGACAGCGAGACGCGCGACATCGGCTGGCTGCATTTCTTCGCGTCCGGCAAAGTGATCATCACCACGCGTCTCCAACCGCTGCGATCGGTGGACCGGGTGCGGGCGGCGATCGAGAAGAACGCGTCGCGTTACCAGAAGCCTATTGACGTGTTCGAGACGCTCCTTGCCGAGTTCCAACGGACGATGATCAGCCTGGTGATGGAGCTGACGGAAGAGCTGAACCTGATCGAGGACTTCGTCTACGACAATGCGCCACGCGACGAGCGCCGCAGACTGGCACCGGTGCGGCGGACGGTCGTCAGGCTGCATCGCCATCTGAGGACCGTGCTGACGCTGATGCGACGAGCAGCGGCTGTCGATGACGACGAGATGCCGCCGGGTTTCGACGATGCGGCCTCACGGCTCATCTCGCGGCTCGAGGCCGTGGATCACGACGTTTATGCACTGCAGGAGCGTGCCCGGCTGCTGCATGAGGAAATCGACTCGAAGCTGTCGTCGGAAACGAACAGGCACCTCTACATCCTGTCACTGATGACGGCATTCCTGTTGCCGCCATCGCTGGTCACCGGCTTCTTCGGAATGAACACCTCGTCGCTTCCTTTTGCAGAAGGAAGCGACGGTACGGTCTACGCATTCAGCTTGATGGGCGTCTCAGTTTTCGCCGCCTGGTGGCTGTTGAGACGGGCAGGCATTCTCTGATCGCCCGCAGAAAAAGCTGCCTATCAGTAGTAGGGCGACAAGCAGGTCCGGCGGGGGCCGTAGTTCGGCTGGAACGTGTTGGAATAGCTGTCATAGGACCGGTAGCGGTCGGCGCACCATTCGTAATGGCGAGGATTGATGTCGCCGCGCTCGACATAGGTCGGAGCAGGTTCGACATATCGCGGCGCGGGTTCTACATAACGGGGCTGAGCGGCAATCGCCCCGCCGATGATGGCGCCTGCGCCAAAAGCGGCCAAGGGGAACCAGTAACCGTTATAATAACGATGGCCGTGTCGGCGTTCCCGGTAGCCACGGTGGCCGTTGTAATAGCCGTCGCGATATCCATCGCGATAGGCATCACGGCGCCACTCGCGACGTTCCCACCGATCGCGCTCCCAGTATTGGACCTCGGTGACGGCAGAATTTGCCACCGTCGGCCGGGCCGGAAGGGGCATGGCATGGGCCGGCGTCAGCGACACTATGAGTACCACGGCGGAGATTCCCGCAAGCGCCATCTTCTTGAACGTCATATTGGAGCCCCCATTCCTCAATCGATGCATCGAATTCTTTGCCGCAGCCGATGATTTCCATATCGGACAGACCGGATGTTCTACACTCCTTTAGGAAATTGATCCTGAATAGGCGATTAACGTTTCAGGCATGAAAAACCTGGTCTCGGGCGTCATGCCCGAGACCAGGTCGCGACCGATAACTTGATGCTACCGGGTCAGTAAGGTGAGCGGCAGATCCGACGCACACCGGCACTGGCAACGTAAGTGTTGTCCGATGCACGGTAGGTGCGATAACGGCTTTCGCACCAGGCATAATGACGGCTGCTATAACCGCCCCGATCGGCCGTTATAGCACCACCGATGATCGCGCCCGCGCCAAAGGCGGCAAGCGGGAACCAGAAGCCGTTGTAATAACGATATCCGGGCCGGCGTTCACGATAGCCGCGATGTCCCCTGTACCAGCCGTAACGATCACGGCGCCAATCGCGGCGGTCGCGATACTGGACATCCGTGACGGCGGAATGCGCCGAAAAGGCGGGTGCCGAAGGCATCTGGAGTGCCTGGGCAGGGGCAAAGCTGGTCAACGTGGAAGCAAGGGCAACGGCCATTGCAGTCAGGCGAAGATGGTACTTCATCATGGTGTTTCCTTTGTCGTTGTTGAGCAAAGCAACGCCAGATCGAGGATTTTGTTCCTAGAATCCCCGGCCATGATGTGACACAGCCGATCACGAAGAGGAGATCGGCCGCTCCTTGAGCTAGGCGACGATCGAGAATTTTGCCTGATCCCCCTGCAGGCGATTGACCATGAAGTTCAAATACCATTCGACGAACTGCATGACGCCGCCCTCGTGCTCGGCCGAATACGGTCCCGGCTCGTAGGCCGGAGAGCGAATGCCAAAGGCGTTTTCCTCGACGATCTGGCGGTCCTGGTCGTTGGTCATGTTCCAGACATGCGTCAGCTCTTCGAGATTGTAATCGACGCCCTCGACCGCGTCCTTGTGGACCAGCCATTTGGTGGTAACGGCGGTCTCCTCCGGCCCGAGCGGCGTGACGCGGAAGGAAATCGCGTGGTCGCCCAGCATATGATTCCAGGTGGTCGGATAATGGAAGAGCAGCATGGTGCCGATGCCGTCGATTTTCACGTCGTCGGAAAGCCTCCGCTGCACGGCATTCCTGCCGGACATGGTGTAGCTCTCCGCTCCCTCGATCAGCGGCATGCGGGCAACGCGAAACTGCCCGTCGGGTGAGATCCGGAACTCGCTCGGCAGATTGGCCGCCTCGCACCGCTGCCAGTGCTCAATGATGACGGGATCATCGATCGCGCCGGCAACGCCGGTGACCGTCGGCGCCTCCGGAAAGGTGCGGCAGAGCTCCGGATGATTTCCGGCACAATGATAACATTCCCGGTTATTTTCCCAGACGAGCTTCCAATTGCCCTTCTCGATAATCGTCGACTGATGCGCAACCTTAGCTTCCGACAAGCGGTGCGGAGCCATATAGGGCTCGATCGCGGCGCGGACCGGTGCGAAATCCGGCGCTTCCTGAGCCAGGCAGATAAAGATGTAGCCGGCGACGCTTTCGCAATGCACCTTCTTCATTCCGAACTGGCTTTTGTCGAATTCCTTGCCCATATGGCGCCCGATCAACAGCGAGCCGTCGAGTTCGTAAGTCCATTGATGATAGGGACAGACCAGGCGTACCGCCGAACCGCTTTCCTTGGTACAGACGCGGCTGCCGCGATGGCGGCAGGTATTGTGAAGGGCGCGAATCTGGCCATCGCGGCCGCGCACCACGACAACCGGATAATCGCCGATCTGAAGGGTGAAATAGCTGCCGTTCTTCGGCAGCTCGCAATCATGGCCGACAAACAGCCAGTCGCGATACCAGATCATCTCGAGATCGAGCTTGTAATAGTTGGGATCGGTATAAAACGCCTGTTCGAGACTGAAGCCTTCGCGGCGGTTCTTGAGCTGTCGCAGCGCCTGGTTGCGAATGTCCATCTTGCCTTCCTTGTCTTGCGGGCATGCGGAAGGACATGGAAAAACCGGCCGGCTCAGGCCTGCCAGGTTCCTGCCCCGAACGCCCGCCGCGATCGGTAACGTTTCTTCCCCAAGGCTGGTTTCCGGGCTCAGGAGTTGCCCCTTTCGGGGCTGGTCCGGCGCCTTCCCGGGCGGCCCTTGCGGCTCTTTCCCAGTGGCTCTAGCCAAACCTTTAAACTCCACCACCGTTGCGGGGGCAGCGCCGGGCTTCGACCGGCTTCCCAATTCTCCGCCCTCCCTAGCCGGGCGGCACCTTGAGCTTGATGCGGATATAAGCATCCGCCCCGGCTGTCGCATAGGCGACATTGCGACATCGACAACCGCATTGACGACGACGCCAAAAGCCCTTCCAGCCTCGCATAAGGGAAACCTGTCATTAACGGCTAAATTCTAAAATACCGGCATCAACCGGAGCGGAGCCAGTGCAGGCCAAAGAAAAAATCCGCTATTTCGAAGCTCCCCCGCCAAGCCCTCCCGTGCCGGCGGCAACGAAATCCGCTGCTCATTCTGAATTTCTGAGAACCGGACGGATCGTCCGCCACAAACCCATCTGGCTGCCGCAGGAACGCCGCTATATCAGCCATGAGGAAGTCGCCGAGCGAACCGGCAAGCGGCTTGAAGCCGCCGGCGAAAAAAGCCACGAGCGCATCAACGCCTTTCACCGTTCCATTCAGTTTCCAAAGATCGTTTTCCATCGAACGCTCGAAGGAAGCCCGCATCTCGGTTATTGCCACGTGACGGCCGCGCGGACCCTTCTGGCACGCCGCGTGCCTGTCAGCTGGTCTTTCTATATCGCGAACTTCTTTTCCGAAATCGGGGAAGAGGAGAGATTCTTCGAGCGCATCCACACCTCCTATTCGCGCATGTATTTCGCCGTCGCGATCGAAGGTGAGCCAGGCCAACCATTTCAGGTCAGCCGAACGATCCGCAAGAATGGGCTGCTTTTCCAGACCAGCGACCCGATGGAGGCCATCAAGAACGTGCTTCTGCTCGGCGCGTCGAACGATGCGCTTCGCGAGATCCTCAAAAAGCTTTGAAGCGGGTCGCTGTCCGCGCTATTGACGAGCGGACATGACGGCAGAGATCATCGACATCACCGCGGACCACGAGAACGCCATAGCGCGCGCCTGCGCGGTGCTGGCGGACGGCTTTCCCGTAGCGATCCCGACCGAGACGGTCTATGGGCTCGCAGCGGATGCCACCAATCCCGCCGCCATCGCGCGCATCTATGAAACCAAGGGCCGGCCTCGCTTCAACCCGCTTATCTGCCATATGGCCGATGTCGCCATGGCGGAGCGCTACGCCGTTTTCGATCCCATCTCGCGAAAGCTCGCAGCTGCATTCTGGCCGGGGCCGCTGACCTTGATCCTGCCACTGAAGCCGCAGAGCGGCATTCATTCACTGGCGACGGCGGGGCTCGACACAGTGGGCATCCGCCTTCCTAAAGGCTTTGCCGCCGACCTCATCAGCGCCTTTGGAAAACCGCTTGCAGCCCCCAGCGCCAATACATCCGGGAAGGTCAGCCCGACCAGTGCGAAGCACGTGGCCGAAGATCTGGGCGGCAAGTTGCAGCTGATCATCGATGGCGGGGCAGCTCCCGTCGGGGTGGAATCGACCATCGTGCGGGTCGAGGACGGCATGATCCGCCTCTTGAGGCCCGGCGGGGTTGCAGCCGAAGAGATCGAGAAGGCAACCGGCCTTGCCGTGACGCGGGCGGACGGCCCGTCAGCGATCATCGAGGCGCCTGGCATGCTCGCCTCCCACTACGCTCCGGGAGCCGCAGTGCGGCTGAATGCCGAGCATGTGGAAAGCGGAGAAGCCTTGATCCGGCTGGGTTCCACCCCGATAAAAGGCATCGAGCTTGCAAAGGAAGTCTTTGATCTTAGCCCCTCCGGCGATCTTGCGCAGGCGGCGGCAAATCTGTTCGACTATCTGAAGCGCGCCGACGCAACCGGTGCGATACGCATTGCTGTCACCCCGATACCCGATCACGGGCTTGGCGAAGCGATCAACGACCGGCTGGCCCGCGCAGCGGCACCGCGGGACTAGAAGGAGGAGACGCCGATGGATATTTCCGGGCCAAAGCCAGAGCTTCTCGACCGGTTCGCGGCCATCGTCGGCGATAACCACGTCCTGCGGGACCAGAAGGACCTCGCTCCGCACCTCGTCGAAGGCCGGGGGCTCTATGTCGGTTCGTCGCCGATGCTGTTGAAGCCGGGAACGACGCAGGAGGTTTCGGCAATCCTCAAGCTTGCGAGCGAGACGGGCACGCCGGTCGTGCCGCAGACCGGCAATACAGGGCTTGTCGGCGGCCAGACGCCGCGCAGCGGCGGCAGCGATCTGATCGTCTCGCTGGAGCGCATGAACCGCATCCGGGACGTCGATCCGGTTGCCAACGTCCTCGTCGCGGATGGCGGTGCGATCCTCGCCGACGTTCAAAGGGCCGCCGAAGCCGTGGGCCGCTTGTTCCCGCTGTCTCTCGGTTCGGAAGGATCCTGCCGCATCGGCGGCAATCTCTCCACCAATGCCGGCGGCACCGCGGTGCTTGCCTATGGCAATATGCGCCAGCTCTGCCTCGGCCTCGAAGTCGTGCTGCCGACCGGCGAGATATGGGACGGCCTCAGGCGTCTCAAGAAAGACAATACCGGCTATGACCTGCGCGATCTCTTCATCGGCGCTGAAGGCACGCTCGGCATCATCACCGGGGCCGTGTTGAAGCTTTTCCCTCAGCCGGTCGGGCATCAGGTCGCGCTTGCAGGCATCAATTCGCCGCAGGATGCGCTGAAGCTCTTCGAACGGGCCTCCAACCTCTGCGGCACGGCATTGACCGGTTTCGAGCTGATGCCCCGCATCGGCGTCGAGTTCGCCACCCGCCATATCGAAGGCGTTCGCGACCCGCTCTCCGCACCGCATCCGTGGTATGCGCTGATCGACATCTCCACCTCAGATTCGGCAGAAACCGCGCAGTCGATGGTGCAATCGCTGCTGGAACAGGGTTTTGAGGCAGGTCTCATCCGTGATGCGGTCATCGCCTCGTCGGTCGCCCAGCAGAAGGCGCTCTGGCATATGCGCGAAAGCCTCTCGGATGCACAGAAGCCGGAGGGCGGCTCGATCAAACATGACGTTTCCGTACCCGTTTCCAGAATTCCGGCCTTCATGGAAGAAGCGGGCAAGGCTGTACTGGCAGCTATTCCGGGCGCACGCATCTGCGCCTTCGGCCATCTGGGCGACGGCAATATCCACTACAACATCTCGCAGCCGATCAGTGCCAACATGGGCGCCGACAAGGCTGCCTTCATCGGCCGCTGGCGCGAGATCAACGAGATCGTCCACGGCATTGTACTGGCAGCGGGCGGATCGATTTCGGCCGAACACGGTATCGGCCAGTTGAAGAGGGACGAGCTCGCTCACGTCCGTTCCCCGATCGAACTCGATCTGATGCGGCGGATCAAGAAGGCTTTCGACCCGGCCGGCATCATGAACCCCGACAAGGTGGTGGCAATCCCTTGAGCCGGAAACCGAAAATCACGATCCGCATCGATCTCGACAACGGTGTGCGACTGGGGCCTGGCAAGGCGCAGCTACTCGAGCTCATTGCCGCGCATGGATCGATCCGCGCCGCCGGAGCCGCGATCGGCATGTCCTACCGACGCGCCTGGCTGCTTGGCGATGAGATCAACCGAATGTTTCGCGAGCCTTCGATCTTCACCCGCCACGGCGGCAAGAGCGGCGGCGGCGCCGGCCTTACGGACTTCGGACAGGAACTGCTTTCACGCTACCGACGGATGGAAGAGGAAAGCCGGAACAGCATTCAGAAGGACCTCGACTGGTTGGCCGCCAATACCGATCCGGATTTCGAGACCTTGGGGACAAACGTGGATGCGCAAAGCGTCGCTGAGAACTCGGATTAACCCATCCTGATCTGGGACAGCGCCCAAAGCGTATCCGCGCTGATCCCACCTGAGCTGCCGCCGAGAATACTCGCCGCCGATGCCGTTGCCGATGTATCGTTCTCTATATCGTACATGATTGTG
Organism: Neorhizobium sp. S3-V5DH; assembly: GCF_004343065.1. Classification (NCBI taxonomy): domain Bacteria; kingdom Pseudomonadati; phylum Pseudomonadota; class Alphaproteobacteria; order Hyphomicrobiales; family Rhizobiaceae; genus Neorhizobium; species Neorhizobium sp. S3-V5DH. The sequence goes on along the minus strand of NZ_SMCL01000001.1, from coordinate 580,849 downwards.
AAGCGCTTGACCAACTTCTCCAGCTTTTCCGGATCCGCCAGATCTTTCAGGTCGAGCTTCTTTTCGATCAGCTTTGCCTGCTGATCGACCTCCATGTTGCCTATCTCCGAAGGAAGACTGAAGGTGATGCGGAAGAACTCCATCAGCGCCTCGTCGCCGAGGATCACGTAGGGATCGGTGATGGTGTCGGCCATGCGCTGGAAATAGAGCGCCAGGCGGACGCCGGCATTTTCCTCGCCCTGCTGGGTCTCCAGAAGCTGTCGCACATAGAGGCTTTGGGTTGCCGCGACCTCGCCGCCGTTTTGAGCCCGTCCGGCCGTGCTGCGATCGACATCGCCCTTCGCGTCGAAATTAAAAGTGCCGACGATCTGGGCCAACCGTTTGTCGGGCTGGCTGTTGACGAAGCTGTTCGGATCGCTGAGGTCGGAATTGAAGGCCTTATTGAGGACATCGTTGGTGATCGTGGCAGGATCGATGCCCTTGGAGATGAGGAGGATATCGAGGAGCTTGCGGTCGGCAAGCAGCTCATCGCGGCTGTCGATGCGCTGTATCGTGTCGGTGTAGTACTTGGCTTCCTCCTGGGCCTTCTTCTTCTTGGCCTCCAGCTCATCGCCTTCCAAAAAGCGGGTCTGGCGAAGGATGTAATCCTTGGCCACATTGGTGATTGCCGAATTCGATTGGGCCAGAACAGGTGCCGTGACCTCGCCGTCCTTGCTGAAGTTGAACAGTCTTGCCAGCGTCAGGAACCGTTCGTCCTTCAACTTGTAGATATAGCTGTTGGGATCGGACAGGTCGCTCTTCAGCGCGTTCTTCACAGTCAGCTTGGAGACCGACGACGGGTCTATGCCGACTGCGGTCAGTGCGAATTCATAGCTCGTCTGGGCATCGCTGCTCAGGAAGTCATTGAGGGATTTGACGGCCGCCAGATCCAGTTTGTAGAACCTGACCGCCTTCTCGTAGTCGCTTTCCTGCTTGTCGTCCCAACGGCTCATGTAGTAGTCGCGCGTGCGGCTGCTCTGCAGCGTCGTCTGCGCATCTCCAGCTGCGACCGTGCCGTCGGTATTGAAGTTGAAGGCCTTGGCGAGCTCCAGATATTGCGGGTTATTTGCTCCGAACTTGTTCGCGTAGCTGTTCGGATCATCCAGATCGCTCGTGAGGATCTGCTCGATCGTGGATTTGACGACCGTCGCCTTGTCGAGGTTGAATGCGACTTTGATATATTTCAGAAGACGCGGATCGCTGGTGATGTCGGTGACATTCGTTGCGGTCGCGATTTTCTCTTCGAACAGTTGCTGATTGAACATGGCTTCGGCATGAGTCACCCGCGTCTGTTTGTTGAAGAAACCCGCTATGATCGCTTCAAGCTTGTCCTCCGTGACGGCGCCCCCGACCGGCACCGTGCCGTCGGCATTGAAGTTGAAATCTTCCGCCAACGCCTTCATGACACCGAGATAGGCTGCGTCGGCCTTGGTACCATTGATGATTTCAGCAAGCTCTGCACGCCGCTGGGCCGTCTGATCGACAGGGACGAGCCTCGCATTCAGTTCATCGAGCCGTGTCTGCTGCGTCGTGAGCTTATTCTGATCCTCCTGCAGAAGGTTGTTGGTGGCAGTCAGTTGCGTCTGCAGGTCATTTATCTGGGGCTGTAGTACCGCGGCGTCGCCGCCATTATCGAGCTCCGCCTGCTTGGCCGCTATCTGACTTTCCAGATCGGCCTTTTTTTCCTGACCGAGCGTTATGGAGTTTTGCAGCTGGGGAACCGTCCCGTTCAGGCTTAGCCGTTCCGTCAGCTCGGTGTCTTCCGTCTTGGCCGCATTGTATTGATCAAGATTACCGCCATAGGCGGTGTTGTAGTAGCTCGCGGGATCGTTCGGATCGCTGACGAGAACTCCTCGAATAGCTGTGTAGTTGTAGTATCTTCCGTCTATGCCATAGGCGGTGAAGAGATAATTGCGCAGGCGTTCGTTGCGGAGAAATTCGTCGACGTTCTTGATGTTGCCCGTCTCGCTCAGCATGACCTTGAAGTAGCGGGTGTCGTCCTCGATCTGCTCTTCCTGAGCCGCGATCGTCTGATCGTAGGTTTCGAAAAGCTCGTCCATCTGGCCGCCCGACTGGGCAACGGCGGTATCCGACGCGGACGAAGCGAAATTGAAGGATGCCGCGAAATTCTTATAGCGGTCATCGGTCAGGCGGTTTGCGAAGCTGTTTTCGTCGCCGAGATCGCTTTCCAGCACCTGCTTCATGAAAGCCTTGGCATAGATCATCTCGTCAAGCCCGTGGGCCGTCATCGCATAGGAATAGAGCCGGTAGTTGTCCAGGAACTCATCGACGGATTTCACCTTGCCGATATTGTCCTGGTAATACTTGGTATCGTTTGCGACCGTCGTCTGCCCGGAGATCTGCTTCAGGCTCTTCAGGATATCGCGATTGACGAGATCGAAGGTGAGATAGGTCGATACCATGGGCTGGCCCCGCAAGTCGGAATGATGCTCGTGCAATCATCCCCGACTTGCCTTGCACGGGGCTTTTCCTTCGCCCCCCGTTTCTTGTCCCGCCTCCGCACAGGTTTTGCCGATTCACATTCCGGAAACCCAAAGCGGTTCGTTTTCGCTAACCATCAGGTCAGGCAAACCTTCTTTAACCGCAATTTTTAAGCAGTCTCGAACAGGCCCGCCCTATGCTTTGGCTATCAGAGGACAAAAGTCCCGTGGAGAAACCGGCAACGGCTCTCAGGTAAAACAAGGGTAGCATATCGATGAACAATACAGTTCTGAAGCCCGTATGGGCAGGGTCGACACTGAGGCTCGATCCGTCTCGTTTCCCGCAGCAGGTTACCTATGCGCTGCGCGAGGCATCAGGAGATGTCACCATTACCATCGACAAGCGCGGTGCCGTTCTCCGCAAAATACTTCCGGCCAGCGGCCTGCCGCTGTCCGTCGCACTTCCCGCTCGGGCTTTCAAAGGCGTCGCCGCAAGAGCCATCGATCACGGAGATGGAGAAGTGACCGTTACGCTGGAATTGCATCATGAAGACCCTGATCTTTGCATCCCGCTTCTGGTCGCCCACGACCTCTGCGACATCGCCGCAGACTGGCGCAGCTGGGCGAATGCCTTCCGCATACCCATGCTGATGGTGGAGGCCGACGGCGTCGCCCGACCGCTGGAAACCCACCTTGGCGACATTCGCTCCGAAGGAGCCAAGCCGCGCCGCCGCCACTCCTATTTCGCAGCCCGCCGGCCGCGCTTCCTGGTTCGCAGGACGACCGGCAGCCTGGGCATCTCGATGAAGATCGAAGGCAAGGAAATTATCGCGCGCCGCTAGGGCTTTGTTTGTCCCTTTGTCCACCGCTTCTCGCGATAACGAAGAAGCCCGATCGTCAGCCGATCGGGCTTCTTGCTTTTTGAGCTATAGGACTATCGAGAGGGTGAGCCCAAGGAACAGGATGGCGCCGATGCGGGTGTTGAACTTGAAAAGCCTCAGGCACTGGTCGGCATTGTCGATATCGAGGATTACCACCTGCCAGGCGAACATCACGGCCGCCGCCAGAAGGCCGGCATAAGCGAAAAATCCGACGCCTGCGGCGGCGAAAGCAAACAACAGGAAGACGAGAGTGAAGCCATAAAGGCCGACGAGCCAGGCCCTGGTGTTCTCGGCAAAGAGGCGTGCCGTGGACCGTACTCCGATCAGCTCATCGTCCTCCTTGTCCTGATGGGCATAGATCGTATCGTAACCGATCGTCCAGGCGATCGCGGCGAGATAGAGCCAGATCGACGCCGCCGAAAGGCTGCCGAATACCGCGGCCCATCCCATCAAAGCCCCCCATGAGAAGGCGAGGCCAAGGAAAAACTGCGGCCAATCCGTAAAGCGCTTGGCAAACGGGTAAACCGCAACGACTGCCAGAGACAGGATACCGAGCACGATCGTGAAGGTGTTGAACTGAATCAGGACAAGAAGACCCACCAGGGCCTGCACGGCCAGAAATGTCTTCGCTTCGAAGCGGGACACGCGGCCGGACGGCAAAGGTCGCGAACGGGTGCGCGCCACTTCCATATCGATGTCGTGGTCGACGAGGTCATTATATGTGCAGCCGGCTCCACGCATCGCAACCGCACCGATGAAAAACACGATCAGGTGGAACAGGAAAAGCGAGGCCGAAAACACGCCCTCGTCATGCGCGGCATTGGCGGCAAGCGCTGCTGACCAGAAACAGGGCCACATCAGGAGTTGCCAGCCGATCGGGCGGTCCCAGCGAGCGAGCTGCGCATAGGGCCAGGCCGACCGCGGCAACACGCGGTATACCCAATTGTCCGAAGGAGCATCGGCCACACGGCCGCTGAAATTGTCGGCGTTCGTCATGGCCGAGGTTCTAGCTCTCGACCAAGCCGGCGGTCAAGCAGGACAACCCCGGCCGGCTCCTTGTTTCCCTAACCCGCGATCTGGTCCAGCGGCATGCGGCTCGCTTCGAAAGCCTTCAACTCGGCCTCCCGTTCCTGGATATAGTTACGGTTGTCCGGGACCGCCGTCCGCTTTTTGACGATCTGCATCTGGAAGATGAAGAAGTTTTCGTGGGTAAAGGCCATTTCCGAGCCTGCGAGGTAGAATTCCCACATCCGAACGAAGCGCTCGTCATAAAGGGCAGCAGCTTCCGCCTTGTGAGCCATGAAGCGCTCGCGCCAATGGCGGAGCGTGTAGGCATAATGCATCGGCAGGATTTCGATGTCGGAGACGAGCAGGCCCGCCTTTTCGACCGCCGGCATGACTTCGGCGATGGAGGGAATGTAGCCGCCCGGGAAAATGTACTTCTCGATCCACGGGTTGTTGATCAGCGCCGGATAGGGCTGACCGATCGAATGCAACACCATGACGCCGTCATCGGCCAGCACGTCATTCACCTTGTTGAAGAACTTGCGGTAGTTCTGCCGCCCGACATGCTCAAACATGCCGACGGAGACGATACGGTCATATTTGCGCGGCGGCAGGTAATAATAATCCTGCAGCTCGAACCGGACGCTGCCGGCGAGGCCACGCTTGGCCGCCCGTTCGCGCGATACCTTGAGCTGCTCTTCACTCAGCGTGATGCCAGTGACGTCGACCCCGCAGAACTCGGACAGATACATCGCCATGCCGCCCCAGCCGGAGCCGATTTCCAGAGCCCGCTGGCCAGGCTCGGCTCGCAGTTTCGCCACGATGTGGCGCTTCTTGGCGACCTGTGCCTCGTCAAGAGAAATTCCAGGCGGGTTGAAATAGGCGCAGGAATACTGCCAGTCCTCATCGAGGAACATGGAAAAGAGCTTGGCGTTGAGATCGTAGTGGTGGGCGACGTTGCGCCGGTTATGGTTGATCGGCACGCGACTGCGAAACTGCGTTATTGCGATCCGCGCCAAAGAGCGCAACAGGATGCCGAAGGTCAGCCCTTCCTTCAGGGTGTTGTCCTTGACGAGCGCCAGGAACTCGTAGATGTCGCCTTCTTCGATAAGAAGCCGACCATCCATATAGAGCTCTCCGAGCTTCAGCTGCGGGTCGGCGACAAGCTCCCGCTCGGCTGCCTCGTCTGTAAACCGGATGGTGACGGACCGCCCCCCTCCTCCGCCATAACGCTGCTCACCGCCTGAGCCTTTGACGACAAGCGTTCCTATCCTGATGATCTTGCTGAAGAGATTGTGAAGGGACGAGGCCATAGACTCACCTCCAAAGATACTAAGGCTGCCTTATGATTTTTGAAAAATAGTACTTTCCTCGCAACATGCAAGCACATTGGAACCTCAAAAATGCCACAAAAAGACAGGCCGTCAAATCTTGTTTGACGGCCTGAATCTGGCTGCAGGCATCTGGCGATTTCTATTTGCGTTTCAACGCTTCCGCGAGAGCCGCCCCGAATGCACCTTGAGAGGCCTGTTTTTCAGTCTTCGCGTATTTGGAATTGACCGGCTTGTCGCGAGCGCCGCTACCGGAAACGGGGGGTGCCTCGCCGCCGTCCTTTCGCATGGTCAGCCCGATGCGCTTGCGCTTTACATCGACCTCGACCACGCGAACCTTCACGACGTCGCCCGCCTTGACCACCTCATGCGGATCCTTGACGAAACGATCTGCGAGCTGCGAGACATGCACGAGCCCATCCTGATGCACGCCGATATCCACGAAGGCGCCGAAGGCGGCGACATTGGTAACCGTGCCTTCCAGCAGCATGCCGGGTTTCAAATCGCCAATCTCATCGATTCCTTCCGCAAAAGTCGCCGTCTTGAAGCCCGGGCGCGGATCGCGGCCCGGCTTCTCAAGTTCGGCAATGATGTCCTTGACCGTCGGAAGGCCGAACTGCTCGTCGATGAACCTACGGGGATCGAGACTCTTGAGCGTTGCGCTGTCGCCCATCAGGGTTCTGAGATCACGGCCGCAAGCGGCGACGATCTTCTTGGCGACGCCATAGGCTTCCGGATGCACGGCAGAGGCGTCCAGCGGCTCCTTGCCGTTTGGAATGCGCAGGAAACCTGCGGCCTGCTCAAATGTGCGGTTGCCGAGCCGGGCGACCTTGAGGAGCTCCTTGCGGCTCTCGAACGCGCCGTTCTGATCCCGATGCAGGACGATCGCCTCGGCAATCAACCGGCTAAGGCCGGCAACACGTGAAAGCAGCGGGGCCGAGGCCGTATTGAGGTCGACGCCGACCGCATTCACCGCGTCTTCGACAACTGCGTCCAGAGAGCGCGATAGCTTCGTCTGGTCGACATCGTGCTGATATTGGCCAACACCGATGGATTTCGGCTCGATCTTGACGAGTTCGGCAAGCGGATCCTGCAGGCGGCGGGCAATCGAAACTGCGCCGCGCAACGACACGTCGAGGTTCGGAAATTCGGCCGAGGCGGTTTCCGAGGCGGAATAGACCGATGCGCCCGCTTCCGAGACGATCACCTTTGTCGGCTTTGGCGCCGGCAGGCTGGCGAGCATATCCGCCACCAGTTTCTCCGTTTCGCGGCTGCCGGTGCCGTTGCCGATGGCGATCAATTCCACCTTGTGCTTGCGGACAAGGGAAGCAAGCTCGGCCTGAGTGCCACGGATGTCGTTCTTCGGCGGGAAAGGATAGACCGTCGTCGTTTCGAGCAGCTTGCCCGTGCCATCGACCACGGCAACCTTGACGCCGGTGCGGATGCCGGGATCAAGCCCCATCGTTGCACGTGAACCGGCGGGAGCCGCCAGCAGCAGATCCTTTAGGTTGCGGGCGAAGACATGGATTGCGTCCTCCTCGGAACGCTCGCGCAATTCCCGCATCAGGTCCAGCGACAGCGATACGGAGAGTTTGACGCGCCACGTCCAGCCGGCGGCTTCCATCAGCCAACGGTCCGCAGCACCCCGGTCGCGGATATCGAAAGCCAGGGCAATGATGCGCTGGGCAGGTTTCACCGGCGACGGATCGTCCTGATCCACTTCGATCGAAAGCGTCAGAACCTCCTCGTTCCAGCCGCGCAACATGGCAAGCGCGCGATGGCTGGGAACCGTTGCCCAGCGTTCGGAATGATCGAAATAATCGGAAAACTTGGCGCCGGCCTCCTGCTTGCCGTCGACCACCTTGGCCTTCAACGTCGCGCCATTGCGCATATGCTGCCGCAGCTTTCCGAGCAGGTCCGCATTTTCGGAAATCGTTTCGGCAACGATGTCGCGCGCACCGTCGAGCGCCGTCTTGAGATCCGGCACCTCACCCTTTATGTAGGCTTCCGCCAGTTTTGCGGGATCGGCGGTCCGATCGGCCCATATCGCATCGGCGAGCGGCCCCAGACCACGCTCGCGGGCGATTTCGGCGCGGGTGCGGCGCTTCGGCTTGTAGGGAAGATAGAGGTCTTCGAGCTCGGCCTTGGTCGCGGCTTTCGCAATCTTCGCGCCAAGCTCTTCCGTCATCTTGCCCTGCGACGTGATCGATTCGACGATCGATGATCGGCGCGCTTCCAGCTCACGCAGGTAGACCAGACGCTCGGAGAGCGTCCGCAGCTGCGAATCATCGAGCCCCCCGGTCACTTCCTTGCGGTACCGCGCGATGAAGGGCACGGTTGCGCCATCGTCAATCAACCCGATTGCGGCGGCGGCCTGCTCGGGGCGGGCGTTTATCTCCGCAGCGATCGCGGCGGCAAGGAATCGGATATCGGCGGCCATGAACGTCCTCTTTGAAAACTGGAGGCGTGACCATAGTGAAAGTTTGTGGCAAGGCAACGTGGGCCGCGACAGGTCCACAAGTTGCCGAGGATGTGCCAAAGCGGGACGGGCGTTGGAAGACCGCTAACCATGGACCTGTGGAAAAGAACGGGGACTCTCTCACCCGCCGCAATCAGCACCTAAATTCCAGCCGCCGCATGATGCGGCCAGGAATGGAGGTATGAATGCCCAAGAAAGCTGCCAGAGTGCTGGCGTTCGACACGGCGGTTGCGGATGAAGAGCTCGAGGCCGCCATTTCCTATTTGGACGAAAAACTCGCCAATGCGTCCTCAAGAGACGAGCCGGTACCCTTCCTTGCGTACCGAAACCGAATGATCTTCCAGACGACGTTGAACATTCGGCGAGGCAAGGCCTCGACACCGTCGCGCCGTTAGAGGCTTGATCGCAGCGGCCGGGCCACGAGATGATAGAGCATCTCGTGGCCCGGCACTTGACCTTTGCCGTCCCGCCCCTTAACCGCCGGTCAGGTTAGAAAACGAGGGCGAGACATGAAGGTTCTCTTGATCGGTTCCGGTGGACGCGAGCACGCGCTGGCCTGGAAGCTTGCCCAATCCTCGAAACTTACCCAACTTTATGCCGCTCCCGGCAATCCCGGCATTGCGGAACATGCTACCATCGTGGCGGTCGATATCGACGATCACCAAGCCGTGACAGCCTTCTGTCACGAAAAGAAGATAGATCTTGTCGTGGTCGGTCCTGAGGCACCGCTCGTCGCCGGCCTTGCCGATGCCCTCCGCGCCGAGAACATCATGGTTTTCGGTCCATCGGCTGCTGCCGCCCAGTTGGAAGGCTCGAAAGGCTTCACCAAGGATCTTTGCGCGCGCTACGACATTCCTACAGGCGCCTATCGCCGCTTTTCACATGCCGCCGAGGCCAAGGCCTACGTGCAGCAGCAAGGCGCGCCGATCGTGGTCAAGGCGGACGGCCTTGCGGCGGGCAAAGGTGTCACCGTTGCCATGACGGTCGATGAAGCACTTGCCGCAATCGACGACTGTTTCGATGGCGCGTTCGGCGCAGCCGGCGCGGAAGTCGTGGTCGAAGCCTTTCTCGATGGCGAAGAGGCAAGCTTCTTCTGCCTCTCCGACGGCAGGACGGCGTTGGCGCTTGCAACCGCGCAGGATCACAAGCGCGTTGGCGACGGCGATACGGGGCCGAATACCGGCGGCATGGGCGCCTATTCGCCGGCGCCGGTGATGACGCCTGAGATGGTGTCCCGCACGATGAAGGAGATCATCGAGCCGACCATCCGCGGCATGGCGGAAAGCGGCTACCCGTTCGCGGGCGTCTTTTTCGCCGGACTGATGATTACGGCAAAGGGTCCGGAACTGATCGAATACAACGTGCGGTTCGGAGACCCGGAATGCCAGGTGCTGATGATGCGGCTGAAAAGCGACCTGCTTGAGCTCCTTTATGCCGCTGCCACCGGAACGCTCGATCAGGTCTCCGCCGAGTGGAGCGATGACGTCGCTCTGACTGTGGTCATGGCGTCGAAGGGCTATCCCGGAGCCTACGAAAAAAACACACCGATCAGCCGGCTGCCGCAGACATCTACCGGTGAAAAAGTCTTCCATGCAGGCACGGCTCTGAAGGACGGCGCACTGGTAGCGACCGGCGGACGGGTTCTCAATGTGACGGCCATGGGCAAAACAGTCGCCGAAGCCAAGGCGCGAGCCTATGCGCTGGTCGACCGAACTGAATGGCAAAACGGCTTCTGCCGTCGCGATATCGGCTGGCAGGCGGTGGCGCGCGAAGAGAGTTAAGCCCGCCCCCTCCCCGGGATTCATTCAAAATTTACCGATTGTCCTGACGGGATCGAAAGGAAACCGCGCTACCCTCCCGCCGATCAGGGAAGGATTCCGGTTATGCGTTTTGTTCTGACTACGGCTCTCGTGTTTGCCAGCAGTGCAACTTTTGCATCTTCCATTACGCCCGTCGGCGGTGTGCATCCATCCAGCCCCAGCATTGTCGAAAAACGCTGTGCCGACTGCCCGGACGTTACGCGGAAAGCGAAAGAGCCCACCTACAAGGTGCCTGAGCTCGCGCAGGGGACCCAGAAGATGGAAATCGTCGATATCAACGGCGAGAAGAAGCTCGTTCGCACCGAAGCCTGGTTGGGCGGCTCGCCGGTCATCCATGTCAGCAAACTTCCAGAGTGGATGATCGAAGATAGGGCCGTCGCCACGCTCCAGACCACATCCCAGGTTTCGACGGAAACCCAGCTCGCCACGATCGAAGCTTCCAAGGATGGCATCGATATCGAGGCGACAACCGGGGCGGTTATCGGTCCAGCTCAACAGAAAGTCGATCAGGCAGCCATGGCTCCCGTTCCCCTATCTTTTGATGGGTTTGAACTTCGGCTTCGCTGATTGCAGCCAAGACCGCCTTCCGCGAGTCGAATGCAGCGGCCATCTACCAGTGCCAGATCCTGGCCTGATAATTAAAATTTATTCAATCATTTAGACGCATGGTCGCTTCGTGCAATGCGAGCACGCGACCAGCGCAGGAAGCGCAATTCCCCTCCGACCATCTACTCCGCCCCGGCTCCGTCAGGAGATCCGGCCGGGTGAAAGCGCGCGAACATGAAGAACCTAAAAATTTCTCATCAGTTATTGACCGTCGTGGCGGTCCTTATGGTGGCCTTCGCCACTGTGACCTATTACCAGATCCGCACCTCGATCGCCTCGATCTACGCCGAGCGCTACGACATGCTGCGCACGCAGGTGGAATCGGCGATCTCCATTCTTCAGAGCTACTACGAACTGGAAAAGGCGGGCAAGCTGACCCGCGAACAGGCACAGACCCAGGCTTACGCCACTGTCGCCGCCATCAAGTTCGAGCCGGCAGGTTATATTTTCGGCATGACGAAAGACATCGTCATGACCTTCCACTTCAATTCCAAGAACGTCGGCACCGCCCAAAAGGGTCAACCCGACAAGATGGGCAAGCTCTTCCGGGAGGAAATCGTCGCGAATGCACAGGCAGGCGGCGGCATCACGGAATATCACTGGGAAAAGCCGGGCCTGTCGAGCGATCAGGTCTACAAGAAGGCCGTCTACTCCAACATGTTCCAGCCTTGGGACGTGGTGGTCGCTACTGGCGTCTACGTGGACGATCTCGAAGCCAAGATCCAGCAGACGATCATGGAGGTCGTCTCTTTCGGTCTCGTTGCATTCCTCGCGGCGCTCGGGGTCGCAGTCCTCGTCATCCGCAATATCACCAAGCCTCTGGCGGCGGTGCATTCCGCGCTGGAAGCCGTTGCCGACGAGAATGTGAGCATCACCATTCCGCACACGGAAATGGCCAACGAAGTCGGGTTGATGGCGCGTGCCACACAGGCGCTGCAGGAGAAAATCCGCGAGCGCCACGCCATGGCGGAGCGGGAAGAGAAGCAGAAGCTGGAGCTGGACCGCGAGCGCCAGCAGAACCTCGACATGCAGCAGCAGGACGCTGTGGCACAGGCCCGCGTCGTATCAACGATCGGGGAGGCGCTGGAAGCTCTCGCCACCGGCGATCTGACCATCCGCTGCGGCGATCTCGGGCCGCGTTACGAAGCGCTGCGCCACAACTTCAACGAAGCCCTCGGGCAGCTCGAAGCCGCGATGGCGAAAGTCAATGCGAAGGGCATCGACATCAGCGGCTCGAAGGAAGAAATCCGCCGCGCCTCAAACGAGCTCTCGCAGCGCACCGAGCGCCAGGCGGCAAACCTTGAAGAGACCTCCGCAGCCCTCGACGAACTGACGGTTGCCGTGCGTCATACGGCCGAAGGTGCCCATGAAGCGGCGCAGCGTGTCGGCTCGGTCAGCACTGAGGCCACCCGCTCCGACCAGATCGTTGCCCAGGCGATCGAAGCCATGGGCGGCATCGAGCATTCGTCGGGCGAGATTTCAAAGATCATCGGCGTGATCGACGAGATTGCCTTCCAGACCAACCTCCTGGCGCTCAACGCCGGCGTCGAAGCCGCCCGTGCAGGTGAATCCGGCAAGGGCTTTGCAGTTGTCGCCCAGGAAGTGCGCGAGCTTGCACAGCGCTCCGCAGCGGCCGCGAAGGAGATCAAGGACCAGATCTCCCGCTCTTCCGGTCAGGTGCAGAACGGGGTCCGGCTCGTGGGCGAAGCCGGCGAGGCACTGAAACGCATCTCCAGTCAGGTCAAGGACGCGAGCGAGATCGTCGGCAAGATCGCCCATTCGGCATCCGAACAGGATACGACGCTGCGGTCGATTTCATCCTCGCTGAACCAGCTCGACGCAGCGACCCAGCACAATGCGGCAATGGCGGAAGAGACGACCGCTTCCGCCGAAGCGCTGGCGACCGATACCGATGAGCTGCTCAGCCTGATCCGCAGCTTCCGCGTCGGGCATGACGGCGGCACAAGCGCGCTTCGTCACACTGCGCAGAAGATGCGCAAGGCAAGCTAACGGACCCTCAGGGCTGGGGGCCGCGGGCCGTCGGGCGAAAGCCTGGCGGCCTTTTTGTTACGAGACGATCTTGGAGAAGTCGGCGACCGTCGCCGTTGCTTCGCGGATGGCCTTCAGAAGCGCCAGGCGGTTGGCGCGGATCGCCGCATCTTCGTCGTTGACCAGCACCTCTTCGAAGAACCGGTCGACTGGCGCACGGAGCTTCGAGAGCGCCTCCATGGCCGAGCGGAAATCTTCCTGGGCAATAGCTTCCGACGCTCCCCGCGATGCCGACTGGATCGCCGACCAAAGCGCCTTTTCCGCATCGAGCCGCAGCAGTTCGTCTGCCACGCCATCGGCAACCACAGTGCCCTTCTTCTCCTCGGCGGCGAGCAGCTGCACGGAGCGCTTGGTGCCGGCCAGCAGATTCTTGCCGTCTTCCGAGGTGATGAAGGCCGTCAACGCCTCGGCGCGGCGCGCGACCATCAGGAGATCGTCAGCGTCAGGCGTCAGCACCGCATCTATGATGTCGTGCCGGGCACCCTGGTCGCGGAGGTAGACTTTGAGGCGGTCGTGGAAGAAGGAGAGGAGGTCGAGTACATCTCGATAAATCCACTGGCCTTTAACATCTAAAACTTGGCCATACTCGCCTCTGGCTGGCGCGCTCCCTATGTCTTCTGCTCCCTGAACACCAAGTTGAACCAATTCCTTCGTGAGTTCTTGTTGCTTTTTCGATTCATCCACGATTTTGGCGTAAAAGAACTGCTGCTTTACAAATTGGCATGGCTCAAGGAGAGCGAGCCTCACCTTCCGCTCCAACAGAATGCGCACCACGCCCAACGCCGCACGCCGTAGAGCAAACGGGTCTTTCGAACCCGTCGGCTTTTCGTCGATCGCCCAGAAGCCGACGAGCGTGTCGAGCTTGTCGGCGAGCGCCACGGTGATTGCCACCTTGTCGTCCGGCACGCGGTCGGACGGGCCCTGCGGCTTGTAGTGATCCTCGATCGCAGCCGCGACGGACGCGTTTTCGCCTTGGAGCAGCGCATAACGGCGGCCCATCAGGCCCTGCAGTTCGGGGAACTCGCCGACCGCTTCGGTGCGAAGATCAGCTTTTGCGAGTACAGCGGCGCGATCCACCAATGCCGGATCGGCGCCCGTGACCCTAGCCAATTCCTTAGCCAGCGCCCGGATGCGGGCCACGCGCTCACCCTGGGTGCCGAGCTTGGCATGGAAGGTAACGTTCAGCGCGTCGAGCTTCGCCATGCGCTGGTCCAGCGGCTTGTCGAGCTTGAGGCCAAACTTCTCGGCCGAGTCCTTCAGCGTCTCGAGGTCCGGCAGGTCGCCCTGGTCTCGGGTCCAGAAATGCTTGGCGTCCGACAGACGCGCGCGCACCACCTTGCCGTTGCCGTGGATGATCTCCTTGCCGCCGTCCTTCGCCTCGATATTCGAGACGAGGATGAAGCGGTTCGACAGCCCCTCCCCGCCTTGCGGCCGCGTGACGAAACATTTCTGGTTCGTCTTGATGGTGAGGCGGATGATTTCGGCGGGGATTTCGAGGTAATCCTGCTCGAACTCACCCATCAGCACATGCGGCCACTCGACAAGGCCGGAGACCTCTTCCAGCAGACCCTCGTCCTCGACCAGATCGAGGCCGTTGGCGAAGGCGAGGTCGCGCGCATCATGAAGGATCACATCCTTCCGGCGATCGGCATCCAGCATGACCTTCGCTTTTTCGAGGCTCGCCACATAGTCCTCGAAGCGGCGCACCATGATCGGCTCGGGCGCATGGAAACGGTGGCCGTAGGTGATATTGCCGGCGACCAATCCATCGATCTCGAAGGGAATGACCTGCGTCTCTTCGTGTTCCGGGCCGAACATGCAGACGATCGACTGCAGCGGGCGCACCCAGCGCAGGCTTTCCGACCCCTTGCCCTCGACGCCGGAGAACCGCGCGCCTTTCGGCATGGAAGCCGCGCCCCAGCGCATGGATTTCGGCCAGGGGAAATTGCGGATGATGCCGGGCATCACCTCGGCGATGATCTGTTCCGCCGGACGGCCCGGCTTGGAGACGACCGCGACGTAGAAATCACCCTTCTTCGGATCGTTGACGACTTGCGCCTCGGAAACGGCAGAAAGACCCGCCTTGCGCAGGAAGCCCTGAACGGCCTGCTCCGGCGCCTTGGTCGACGGTCCTTTGATCTCCTCGCGCTGATCGGCGGAACGCGCCGTCAGGCCCCGGATATCGAGGGTGAGCCGACGCGGTGTCCAGTATTCGCGTGCACCTTCATAGGTCAGCCCCGCTTCCACCAGCGCGTCGGTGACGAGCTTTTTGAGATCCCCCGCCGCCTTGCGCTGCATGCGGGCCGGGATTTCCTCCGAGCGGAGTTCGAGAAGCAGATCGGGCATCGATAATCAACTTTTTGATGATTGTTCAACAGGGTGTGGCCTTAGCAAGCCCACCGCAAAAAGTCATCAGGGGTATTGGGGAAAGTGGCCTACCACCCTCCCCCGCCGCCACCGCCTCCGCCGCCACCGGAGGAGCCGCCCGAAAAGCCGGACGAGGACGAGGAGGATTTCGGCGCGGGGATGGTCGAAGCGATGGTGGAAGACATCGAGGAGGCAAAGCCACCGATGCGGTCGCCGAAGTTCGAATGGGAATTGCCGCTGTACCAGCCAGGTGCATAGGAAGCCGCTGCGGCACCCGCGGCCGTTGCGAGCCATGCTTCAAAGGCGCGGCTCCACGGCTTTTCCACGCCGAGTGCCACCGCATAGGGCAGAAGCTTTTCGAAATGCTGCGGCGACATGGTCGGTGCGCCCGCCATGTTCATGCGGTCCTGTTCCGCAAGTGTCAGATAGGTGCGCAGGCCCTCGATGCCGTCCATCAGCTTGCGGCCGAGCGGCGTCGGCGCGCCCATCAGGAAAAAGAACATCACGTTGACAAGAACGATACCGCCGACGGCCACCAGGACGGGCCAATGATCGTTGCCCGTCATTTCGGACAGGAGTGCCACCATCACCGCCGACCCGATCGACAAAGCGACCAGGCCGATGAAACCGAGGATCACGACCGAAACGACCTTCGACAGCAGGGAAGAACCGCGCCTCATTCCCTTTCCGAAACTCACGGCAAAACCGCCGATAAAGACCGCGAAAAAGGCGGGCACGATCAGCATCGCGATCATGTCCGGCTCCAGATTCCCGAAGACGATCAAGGCGAGGATCGACAATACGCTGAGAGCGACGCCGCCCGCGATATAGCCCGTATTGGCCTTGTAATACTTGCCGCGATGCTCCTTTTCGATCGCCCGCCGGAAGCTCGCGCCGACCGACTGGACCGTCGTCCCGTGCGCCTCGTCGATCACGAGGCTTTCGCCCTTTCCGCCGATGGAACCCAGAATAGAGGCTTGACCGCTCGGCAGATCCCGCGGCGCGGTCTTGTCCGTCCGGCGCAGCACGATCTTTTCCTTCAAATCATCGAGCACCACATATCCCTTGACGGCAAGATCGAGCACGCCCGCGGAAAAGGCTGTCCAACCGCCGCCCGAAAAACCCTTGTTGTCGATGTAGTTGACGAGTGCGGGGGAGATGCCGTCGGGAGCATCCCAGCGCGGCACCATGACCCCGCCGGCCGGATCGCGGCCGACGCGATTCCAGAACACCGAGTAATAGGCGACGACGAGGATCAGTCCACCAAGTCCCAAGAACAGATTGATGTTGTCGCGCAGCCACCAGTCGCGCTCCTGATCGGCAGAAGGCGGCGCGACCACGCCCTTGGGAAAGCCGACAACGACGGTCAGTCCTTCCTGTTCGCCAAGCGGACGGGTGGTGGCGAAATTTGCCTCGTTCCCGTTTGCCTGCATGCGCGCGTTGCGCTGCGTGGAGCCAAGGGGACCGGTATAGGCGGCGGTCTGAGTGACCCGGCCTCCTGGAAGCGTCACACGAGCCGAAACCTGCGCGATGCGAAACTGCCAGCCGTTGCCGGTGACGTTCCAGTAGAGTTCGTCATGGTCGTCGAAGTAACGGATCTGCCGGTCGGTCCGGTAGGTGACGACGTAGGTATGTTCGCCGTCGCGAAGGAAAACATCCTCGGATCCGGTATAGATGCGGATGCCGCCGGCCACCGTTTCCGTATGATAAGGCTCGTCGCGCCCGTCGCGGGTGACCGATATGACGTCGAAACCGACACGCACGGTGCGTCCCGCAGCGTCCTGCATGGTCAGCGGGAAATCGCGGAAGATGCCGCGCCTGATCCGGTTGCCTTCCGCATTGACAACTATCGTTTCGGAGACCGTCAGGTCGCCATCGGCGGCAACCTGGAGATCGGAATGGTAGGAGCGGATGTATTCCTCCGCCCGTGCAGGGAGTGCCGCAAACAAACAAAGGAGAAGTGAGACCCAGAAACCGGAGAACCACCGCATCACGACATATCTCCCCTTGGCTTGGCCGATTTTTTTCAGTTATTCGATGTTTGTATAAGCCACACCCAGCGAGGCAAGCACGTCCCAATAGGCCGGGAAGGTCTTGGCAACGCAATCGGGATCAAGAATGGTAATGCCGCCGATCTTCAGCCCCGCCAGGGCAAAACTCATGGCGATGCGATGGTCGGCGAACGTGTTGATCTCCGCCAGCAGGGTCTGGCCCGCCAGCGATGGATCGGAGGCGACGACGAGATCATCCCCCTCCTCCGTCGCGAGACCTTCGCGAATATTGTTGAGGCCGAGCGACAGCGCGCGGACGCGATCGCATTCCTTGACCCGCAAATTGGCAATGCCGGTAAACCGTACGGGGGTCTCATTAAAGGCGGCAAGCACGGCGATAGTCGGAACGGCATCCTGCATCTGAGAACCGTCGATTTCCGCCGGCAAATGCGGGAATTGCGAGATAATCTCGTAGGCCTTGGCGTCCGGCTGCGTAAAAGCATCCGCCGGCACGCCGAGATCGATGGCGCCGCCGGTCAGCACTTCCGCCGCCCAGAGATAAGTGGCGGCCGACGCGTCAGGCTCGATGGCGAAATCAGCGGCCTGATAGCCGGTCGGTTCGATCCTCCAGGAAGACGGCGTCGGCTGGGTGACCTTGGCGCCGAAGGCACGCATGACCGCGAGCGTCAGATCGATATACCCTCGCGCGCCTATATCCGCGCCCGCGAGTTCGATGAGAAAAGGTTCGGAACCGCAGGCGGCGGCCATCTGCAGCGCCGAGACATACTGGCTGGAAAGACCGGCGTCGATAACGACCGCATTTCTGGTGAAGGCTCCATTGGCATCGATCGTGACGGGAGGGCAGCCGCTCGGTGCATCGATCGCTACGCCCACCGACTTCAGTGCTTCGACAAGCGGCTTGATCGGTCGCTTGCGCATGTGTTCGTCGCCGTCGACGACATACCGGCCTTCCCCGAGCGCCAGAGCCGCGGTCAGAAAGCGGGTCGCGGTCCCGGCATTGCCGAGAAACAATGGTTCAGATGGCGGCATGAGCTTGCCCGTGCCGGTGACGACGAAGGTCGTTGCATCCGGCTCACCGACCTCAACGCCCATGGCCCTCAGCGCCTCTGCCATATAGCGCGTGTCGTCGCTCTTCAGCGCGCCGGTGAGACGGCTCGTACCCTTTGCAAGTCCAGCCAGAAGCAGCGCCCTGTTGGTGATCGACTTCGATCCGGGCGGCATGGCGCGGCCGGAGAGCGGCTTGCCGGGCGGCAGGATGGTGAGTTTGGCTCTGCCCATGGTGATCGTCTCTTATGCCATCTGCAGCGCTGCCATGCCGTTCCGGCACGTCAGGGACGCCGCAACATTGATTTTACGCCGCAAAAGCGCGGCCGACCGCGCTCATAAACCGTTGCGTCCGAAAGGTCCAATAGCGGAGTTCAGAACTTGACGGCCGGCACGGCGCGGTCCGCCGCGTTCTCGATCTCGAAATATTCGCGCTTGGAAAAACCGAACTGGCTGGCGATCAGATTGGAGGGGACGCTTTCGACCTTGACGTTCAGATCGCGGGCCGCACCATTATAGTAACGCCGCGACATCTGAATTTCGCTTTCAATCGTCTCCAGCGAGGCCTGGAGTTCAGAAAAGTTCTGGTTCGCCTTGAGGTCCGGATAGGCTTCCGCCAATGCGATGATCTTGCCAAGAGCCTGGCCGAGAAGACCTTCTACTTGCGCTCGACCCGCAACATCTCCTGCAGGTACGGCCTGCGCCTGATTGCGCAGCTTGACAACCTCTTCGAACGTACCCTTTTCATGGGCGGCGTAGCCCTTTACGGTTTCGATGAGGTTCGGAATCAGGTCGGCGCGGCGCTTCAGCTGCACGTCGATGCCCGACCATGCCTCTTCAGCCATCTGCCGAGATTTGACCAGCCCGTTGTAGAGCATGACAACGTATAGGCCGACGAGAACGACTATACCGAGAAGAATATACATGCGCGAATCCCCCAGAACCGTATAATTCCGGGCGGACACTAGGCATACTTCCTCAAGGGCGTCAAACGGACCGTCGAAGGCCTTAGAGCCTGCCGTCGATCACGCAGCCTCTTTGCCGAAATTCGCGCCGCCCGCTTCCGTCAACAGGAACGCTTCGCCGCAGGCTTTGGCAAGCGTGCGCACGCGCAGAATGTAGCTCTGGCGTTCGGTCACGGAAATCACCCCGCGCGCGTCGAGCAGATTAAAGACGTGAGAAGCCTTGATGCACTGGTCATAGGCCGGGAAGACGCATTTGTGCAGCATCTGATTGGCGTTCGCGCCGGGAGCGCCTGCCGCGAGCAGAGCCTGGCATTCCTTTTCGGCATCGATGAAGTGGCGATGCAGCATGGCGGTGTCGGCGAATTCGAAGTTATGGCGGGAATATTCCTGCTCCGCCTGCAGGAAGACGTCCCCATAGGAAATCTTTTCCTCGCCTTCGCGGCCGTTGAAGTTCAGGTCGTAGACATTGTCGACGCCCTGGACATACATGGCGAGGCGTTCGAGGCCATAGGTGAGCTCGCCCGCCACCGGGGAGCATTCGATGCCACAGACCTGCTGGAAATAGGTAAACTGGGAAACTTCCATGCCGTCGCACCAGCATTCCCAGCCGAGACCCCAGGCGCCAAGCGTCGGGCTTTCCCAGTCGTCCTCGACGAACCGCACGTCATGAAGCAGCGGATCGAGACCGATCGCTTTCAGCGAGCCGAGGTAGAGCTCCTGAAGGTTGGAAGGGTTCGGCTTCAGGATGACCTGATACTGGTAGTAGTGCTGCAGGCGGTTCGGGTTTTCGCCGTAACGGCCGTCGGACGGTCGCCTGGACGGCTGCACATACGCCGCCTTCCAAGGCTTCGGCCCGAGCGCGCGCAGCGTCGTCGCCGGATGAAAGGTCCCGGCGCCGACTTCCATGTCGTATGGCTGCAGCACCGCGCAGCCCTTGTCTGCCCAATAGTTATGGAGCGCGAGGATCAGCCCCTGGAAGGAGCGGGTCAGGGACATATGGTCAGGCAGCTCGGTCATGGCGATATCAGGTTCGGTTGGAGGGACGCGGACGAGTGCCACGCATGAGGGGCACGGGTCAAGGATTAAAGGTTTCGAAACGCCGGGCCGCGGCGCTTACTCCTCGTCCCGCTTCACCCGGTATTCACCGGTCAATGGATCTTTTTCCAGCGTGCCGACCGCACCCGTCTGGCGCTCCTTCTCGTGCTGGCGGGAGCGCTGAGAAAGCCGTTCGGCATCCTTGATGAACTTTTTGTACAACATCCAGCCGCCGCCGATCAGGATGATCAAAAATATGAGCTGCGCCATTTCCCCCTCACGTTTTGGCCGTTCAAAGACCGTAGCGGCTCCACAATGCCTTTTCCTCAAGCCCGGCGGCAAGTCCCGTGGTCAGCTCTGCGGCGATTTCGCCGGCCTTGCCCTCGCCAAATACCACTCCCGGCACGCGACGTCCGAAGAGCGTGCGGGCGCTGCCGATCAGTTCCAGCTTGGCATCCTTGCCATAGCGACGTTTCAGAACGTCTCGCATGTCGCCCAATCCGTCGACCAGACCGAGGTCAACGCCGCGCATGCCGCTCCAGAAGAGACCGGAGAAGATGGTCGCATCATCGGCCAGCCTCTCGCCACGCCGCATCTTCACCATGTCAATGAAAACCTTGTGGATTTCGAGTTGCAGCGCCTTCAGATACTCGATATCGCCTTCCTTCTCCGGCTGGAACGGATCGAGGATCACCTTGTTTTCGCCAGCGGTATAGACCCGGCGCTCGACGCCGATCTTGCGAAGCAATTCCGGAAAACCGAAGCCGCCGGAGACAACGCCGATCGAGCCGACGATGGAGGTGGGATCGGCAAAAATCTCGTCGCCGGCGAGCGCTATCATGTAACCGCCGGATGCTGCGACGTCCTCGACGAACATCAGCACCTTCTTGTTCTTTTCCTCCGCGAGCGCCCGGATGCGCTGGAAGATCAGGCGCGACTGCACCGGCGAACCGCCCGGTGAATTGATGGCGATGGCAACAACCGGCGCCTCCTTCTTCGAGAAGGCCTTGTCCAGCATCGGCGCAACGCCGGCCAGATTGAGCGGCTGCTTGAATTGGCTGCCACCGGCCATGATCGCCCCATGCAACCGGACGACAGGGATCGTCACGCCAGTCTTACGGAACCGCTTCGGCATCAGCCTATTCCAAAACCCGCTCATTTTTCTTCCTTCTGTCGCATTGGGCCTGCCCCAGCATGTATGTGACGGATTCGCAAACACAATGGCAGCGCCCTGAAAACAGGCCAAAACGGCCGAAGAGCGCACCGCCGGTTCAGACTTTACGCCGGCTGCAGATTTCTTTCGGGCCGATTCGCCGATACGCGGCGCGGCCGTTGTTGAGGTCGTCCACGAACGGCGTGAAAGCGTGTCCGTCCGCGCCGTGCACGAAGAGCGGCGCCCTCAATGTCAGCCTCGCCCGCGAGCCCTTGATGGCCGTAACCAAAATGCGTGTGGCGCTTTCATCCGGACGCGGATGGAGCGCGGTTATCTCCAACCCACCGAAGCGTTTGCCGCAGGCATCGATAATCTCGGCGATCGATTGCGGCCGGGCAATCAGCGACAATTGCCCGCCAGGTTTCATGATTGCCCCTGCAGTGCGAACCCAGCCGTCGAACAGACCTTCGGTCATGGCATGAGCCTCGGCCTTCAATGCATCCGGCGTCCGGCGGTCGGCGGCATCGTTGAAGGGAGGGTTCATGATGACGTGGTCAAAGATCTCGTCCGGCAGCCCCGCAGTTATCCGTGGCTTGCCCGTCAAAGTGACATCTGCTTCGAGAACCTCAACACGCCCCGCCAGGGAAGCGTTTTCGAGCAGCGCAAGGGTCCGGCGGGCATAATCGGCCATCAACGGCGATTTTTCGACCAGCATTACTCTCGCTTCCGCGAGGCGCGCGGCAACGGCAAGCCCGGCCGCGCCGGCACCCGAACCGAGATCGGCGACCGTGACCGGCCTGTCTGACGCCACCAGCGAGGCCAGCAGCATTGCATCTACGCCGGAGCGATGTCCGCCGCCCTTCGGCTGCATGATGTGGAATCTGCCGCGATGAAATGCGTCGATGGTATAGGCCGATGCCGTCATCAGGACCGCAGCTCCGCCTCCAACCCCGCATCCGTCAAAATCCGCCGCGCCTCTTCGGCCCGCTCCTCATCCACCAGGAGGCGGCGTGGCAGCAGTCCAAGCGACCCCTCCAGCACACTCATCGACTGATCCGCGATCATGCAGTGAATGCCGGCGTCTTTCATCAGGCTTTGCGCCAGCGACAGGATTACGACGTCGTTGGTGCGAATAATCTCCAGCATGACTCTTTTTGAACTCCATTAGACCATGCAGCATACGATTTGCGCTTGCCGCACTATCCGCCTCTTTCTATTGTCGCCCGAAAGATTTCGCTAGGGAGGCCTCATCGTTGGGCGTCGTCATACCGCTTGAAGAAGGCAAAAACAAACACGCATCCGTCAAGCCTCTGGTGGACCTCACCAAAGCGGATATGGAACGGGTCAATCAATTGATCCTGTCCAAGGCCGGTTCCGACGTGCAGATGATTCCCGAGGTGGCCAACCATCTCATCTCGTCCGGAGGCAAACGGCTGCGGCCGATGCTGACACTGGCATCCGCTTCGCTGTTCGGCTATCAGGGCGACGCTCATGTGAAGCTCGCGACTAGCGTCGAGTTCATGCATACGGCGACCCTGCTGCATGACGATGTGGTGGATGAAAGCGATCTGCGCCGGGGCAGATCCACCGCCCGGATGATCTGGGGCAATCAGGCAAGCGTTCTGGTCGGCGACTTCCTGCTGGGCCAAGCCTTCAAGATGATGGTGGAGGTCGGTTCGCTCGAAGCGCTCGACGTGCTGTCGACCGCCGCCTCCGTGATCGCCGAGGGCGAAGTGCTGCAGCTTTCCGTCGCCAAGAGCATGGAAACGACAGAAGACGATTATCTCTCCGTCATCCGCGCCAAGACCGCCGCTCTCTTCGCCGCGGCAGCCGAAGTCGGTCCGATCATCGCCAATGCCGACAAGGCAGGACGCGGCGCGCTCAAATCCTACGGCATGAATCTCGGCCTGGCATTTCAGCTTGTCGACGACGCACTGGACTACGGCGGAAAAGCCGCCGATCTCGGCAAGAATGTCGGCGACGATTTCCGGGAAGGCAAGATCACGCTGCCGGTCATCCTCTCCTATCGCCGCGGCACCGAGGCCGAGCGGGCCTTCTGGCGCCAGGCGATCGAAAAGGGTGAAAGCAGCGACGAGAACCTGGAAAAAGCCCTTGGCCTGATGAACAAATACGGCGCGCTGAACGATACCATCGCCCGCGCCCTGCACTATGGTACCATCGCTCGCGACGCGCTGGCGCCCCTGCCGCACTCGCCGATCAAGGCAGCGCTTCTCGAGGTCATCGACTTTTCGATCCAGCGCGTTAACTAAAACAGTACTGGCCAACAAAGGTTTGACCGGCGCCGCCTACTGCGGCGCTGGAGATTTCCTTGCGGACCTGCTTCAAAAAAGCCATTCTGTCGTGAATCAAATGGGCGCGAACGGCAGCGGCATTTACTGCTGCGCCATGCTCTACACGAAAGGCATCTTCATGCGGCGGACATCCAGCCTTCTTCTGCTTTCCAGTGCGGCAGTCGCGACCCTCCTCCTGTTTGGTGTGGCCGCGAATGCCGCAACCGAGGAACCAAGGCCGACCGCAGCAGAGGTCGTGACCTTCAGCCCCGGCGACGTCCAATCCTTTTCGGGCGCCTTCCTCGCCGCCCGCACTGCGGATGTGGATCATGACTATTCGACTGCCATCACCCTTTACCGCAAGGCGCTCACCTTCGACCCGGCCAACCTGGAAATCCGCGAGCGGCTGATGATCTCGCTGCTGCTCAACGGCGACTTCGACGACGGGCTCCAGGAAGCGGAAGCCCTCAAGAGCGATTCAGCCGTCGAGCGGATCACCAAGATCGTGCGGGGCCTTGACGCGTTGCGCGACAAGAAGTTCGACACGGCCAAAAAAGTCCTCGCCTATGAGGGCCCGAACGATCTCGACCGGTTGACCCATCAGCTACTCCTGGCTTGGGCACAGGTTGGCGCCGGCAAAGGCAAGCAAGCCATATCGAGCGTCAGCAATCTGAAGGGCCCACCGTGGTTCAAGGTCTTCACCGACTACCATCTCGGCGCCATGGCGCTGGTAGCCGGCGACATCGGAACCGCCCGGCAGCATCTCAATACGGCCGTCACCAACAAGGAAGCCGTGGCAACCGCGCCCGACACCTTCATGCGTGCCGTCATGGCGCTCGCGCGCCTGGAAGCAGCCGCCGGCAACAGGCAGAAGGCACTCGACGCGATCGCGGTCGGGGACGGCATGGTTTCCAACTATGCGCCGCTAAAGGCATTGCGGCAGAGCATCGAGAAGGGCGAGAACCCCGAACAGCAGGTGACCAACGCGGCGGAAGGCGCTGCAGGCGTTCTGTTCTCCATTGGCGGTGCATTGAACCGCCAGGGCGCCGAGGACATGGTTTCGCTCTATCTGCAGATATCTCACGCACTTGATCCGAAGAGCGCCGATACGCTGATCCTGCTTGGCGGCATTGCCGAAAAACTGAAGCAGCCCGAGCGCGCCATCCAATTTTATGCAAGCGTGCCGACCGATTCGCCGATGCGGCGGATTTCGGAACTGCAGCTGGGCATAACGCTGTCGGAAACAGGAAAGGTCGATGAGGCCAAGCAGCATCTGAAATCGCTGATCGAATCGGATCCAAGCGATATCCGCAGCTATATCGCCTATGGCAGCGTGCTTTCCGAAGCCAAGGACTACAAAGCCATGGCGGAAACCTACGACAAGGCGATCGGCGTTGTCGGCCCCGTACCGAAGGCCGGCGACTGGACCATCTTCTTCCAGCGGGGCATCGCCTACGAGCGGCTCAAGCAGTGGGACAAGGCCGAGCCGAATTTCCGCAAGGCCCTGGAGCTCAACCCCGAACAACCGCAGGTGCTGAACTATCTCGGTTATTCCCTGGTCGACATGAGCAAGAATCTCGAGGAAGGCCTCGATATGATCCGCAGGGCGGTGGAGGCCCGGCCTGACGACGGCTATATCGTCGATTCGCTCGGGTGGGCCTATTACCGCATGGGCAAATTCGAGGAATCGGTCACCGAGCTCGAGCGCGCAGTGCAGCTTCGTGCGGGCGACGCGACGATCAACGACCATTTGGGCGATGCCTACTGGCGTGTCGGCCGCAAACTGGAAGCGGTCTACCAGTGGAACCGGGCACTGATCTCGGAAGGCGAGGATATCAACCGCGAGCAGATCAAGGCTAAGATCGAGAAGGGTTTGCCACCGCTGGACCCAAATGCCACAACGGCCGACCGCAGCCAGATCGCACCCGTTCCCCCGACCCCACCGGCACCTGCCAATCCCGACAAGAAGTCCTGACGCATCATGTTTGCCGATGGCATGCCTTTTGAAACCGGGTCCACCGAAGAGGCGGGCCTTTTCGAGCTGGCCCCGGCGAAGATCAATCTTGCCTTGCACGTCACGGGACAGCGGTCTGACGGCTATCATCTGCTCGAAACTGTCGTCACCTTTGCCGACGCCGGCGATCGGCTGAAGTTTGCGGCAGCGGAGGGCGACGAATTCACCGCTTCCGGACGATTTGCGCACCTTCTACCCAATCAAGCGGAAGGCACCTATGGGAATCTGGTGCTAAAGGCTCGCGATCTGCTGCGGGAGAAGCTTAGAACAACCGGCTTCACCGCTCCGCCCGTCACAATCCATCTTGAAAAAAACCTGCCCGTCGCTGCCGGGATCGGAGGCGGGTCTGCAGATGCTGCAGCCGCCTTGCGGGGTCTCCTGCGCTTTTGGAAGAGCCCACTGCCGGAACCGGAAATCCAAGCTCTTGCCCTGGCACTTGGCGCCGATGTGCCCATGTGCCTCAAGAGCGAGGCCCTGGTCGCCAAAGGCATAGGCGAAGACATTGCAGCCTTGCCCACCTTGCCGTCGCTCGCCCTCGTGCTCGGCAATCCGTTGGTGGGCGTGTCGACGCCCGACATCTTCGAGCGGCTCACCCGCAAGGAGAATCCACCGATCGGTGCCTTAGAAATGGATTGGATCCCTTTCCTCAAAAGCCTACGCAACGATCTCGAGCCGCCGGCACGCTCGCTGGTGCGCGAAATCGACCAGATCTCCAATATGATCGGCGCAGAAGGCGCCATGCTGACGCGGATGTCCGGTTCAGGCGCCACCTGCTTCGGCATATTTCCTTCCGCCGAGATCGCAGAGAGAGCCGCGGAAAATCTGACCGGCCAAAGGCCGGACTGGTATTTCCAGGCGGTGCAGACCGTTGGCCAGAACGCTGGAAAGACATCATGAGCCGGATCGACGAAACCCGTTCCTTCATTCCGGTCGGCATTGCCGTGCTGACCGTTTCCGACACCCGCACATTGGAAAACGATAAATCGGGCGACACCCTTGCGGCACGCATTGCGGAAGCAGGCCATGAGCTGAAGGCCCGCGCCATCGTGACTGACGACAAGGACAAGATCGCCGCTCAGGTGCGGGAATGGACGCTCGATCCCGAGATCGACGTGGTGATTACCACCGGTGGTACGGGCTTCACCGGTCGTGACGTCACCCCGGAAGCGCTTGAGCCGCTTTTTGAAAAACGCATGGACGGCTTTTCCGAGGTCTTCCACCGCATTTCCTACGACAAGATAGGAACTTCAACAATCCAATCACGCGCGACCGGCGGAGTGGCGAATGCCACCTTCATCTTTGTGCTGCCGGGCTCACCGGGCGCCTGCAAGGACGCCTGGGACGGCATCCTGAAGGCGCAACTCGATTATCGGCACATGCCGTGCAACTTCATCGAGATCATGCCGCGGCTCGACGAGCACCTGAAGCGCGGCGCCTCATCGCAGAAATAGCCGGAGCGGCTCCCGCCCAGCTAATGCACCGCCTTGGCGACCCAGGCGGGAATAATTTCGCTGACGAGCTTGATGGCTTTTTGCCCCTTCGCCAGCGTTTCAAGATCCATGCCTGACTTCGCGAGCGCGATTGCCTGGCGTTTGGGAAAAAGCAGGCCATGTTCCAGCGGAGGAACGGCCCGCCCGATGCGCTTGAAGAACGGCCGCCGGTAAGTCCGAGATGGGGCGAATCGGGCCGGTTGCCTCCCGAGTGCGAGATATTCCATGACCTCATCGATCCAGCCGGTCTGCAATCGGGCGCCGGGCTCCAGCAACAGCAGCCACTCGCCCCGCGCGGACCGCAAAATATCCTTAATGTCCCAATGGGTGTGGAAACGGCAACCGGCGGCATCGGCCACCCGGGAGGTACCATCCCGCGAGCCGTGATCAAGCACCACCACGTCGCTCACGAGCCCTTCCACCGCCGCGGAAACAAGCAGCGAGAGCGTCTGCGCCAGCTCTGATTCCTGATCGCGGCATTCCAAGATGACAGTCAGCATTCCTGACGTTTACCGCATCGCGCCACAAAAAACCAGAAACCTGTCGCCAAATTTTGTTCTTGCAATGTTCTTATTTTGCAGCTAGGAATTTAATCATCAGAAACGGGACGAACACCCGTCAGGAGCACCCCATGAACGAGCTGTCCCATTTGCGGCAGAGCGCTTTGGCGCCTGCTCATACGGCCGATATTGCCGATGCACTGGTAAAGTCCTCCGGTCTCAGGGTCGAAGTGGACCGCAGGCGCGGACGTGGGGCCGGGCTCAATCCGAGCGGCCGCTTCGAGGCAGAACGCCGGGAGGTGTTCGACGACGGGTGGCAGACCATCGAAGAACTCGAACCGTTCAAGACAGAGGTGCAAGTCGAAAAGCCGCGTACTGCAATCACCCGGAATGAATCCCCCGACCTGTCTTTCGACCGCTCGATAAATCCCTATCGTGGCTGCGAGCACGGCTGCATCTATTGCTTCGCGCGGCCGACCCACAGCTATATGGGTCTTTCGCCGGGGCTCGATTTCGAATCGAAACTGTTTGCCAAACCCGACATTCCGAAGCTGCTTGAGCGCGAGCTTAGCAAACCGGATTACAAGGTGCGCGCAATCGCCATCGGCACCAATACCGATCCGTACCAGCCGATCGAGCGAGAATGGCGCATCATGCGGCAGATCCTCGAGGTCCTGAACAAGGCCAATCACCCGGTCGCGATCGTCACCAAGTCGGCACTCATTACACGCGATATCGACATCCTTTCCGAAATGGCTTCGAAAGGGCTCGCCAAGGTCGGCATCTCCGTCACCACGCTGGACCGCAAGCTTGCCCGCACCATGGAGCCGCGCGCCTCGACCCCTCCCAAGCGCCTCTCAGCCATCAAGGCGCTGACCGATGCCGGAATTCCGACAGCGGTCATGGTGGCCCCCGTGATTCCGGCGCTTAACGATCACGAAATCGAGCGGATACTCGAGGCCGGCCATGCGGCAGGCGCGACGGAGGCAAGTTATGTGCTGCTGCGCCTTCCTCTGGAAGTGAGCCCATTGTTTCGCGACTGGCTGCTGCAGAATTATCCCAACCGCTATCGGCATGTGATGTCGCTCGTCCGCTCAATGCGCGGCGGCAAGGATTACGACGCGGAGTTCGGAAAGCGGATGAAGGGAGCCGGGCCTTATGCCTGGCAGATCGGCCGGCGATTTGAAATGGCGACGAAACGGCTTGAAATGGTCCGCCGCGGTCTGCCGCTCCGGGACGATTTGTTCATTCGGCCGGATGGCGGAGGTATTCAGCTTTCGCTGCTTTGAGCCTGGTGTTTCGTCTTCACTGGCCATCTCTCGAAGGCATCAAAGGTGGATAGCGGAATCTTATGGAGCAGGCGTGAGGCCTTCACTGTTGTAATTCTGTTTTCGGCGCTTGCCCGTCCTGTCAAGCGCCGGATTCTCCCCGGTTCCACCGCCGCCCCTCGGTGGATAGCGACGCCGCATCGCCTGCCGGGGGTTGCAGGAGATCGGGTCGACGTGCGAGGTTGCCGCCATGTTGCCTCGCACGTCACCCGATTCTCCGATGCTCTTCGAAGAAGTGCCGGTCGTCCCGGACTTCAGCCTGGAACTTCTGGCGCGGAAAGCCGGCCACTGGCCGGTTGCCGGCACGGACGAGGCCGGGCGGGGACCATTGGCGGGACCAGTCGTTGCCGCGGCGGTGATATTGGACCCGGAGAATATTCCAGACGGCCTCAACGATTCCAAGCAGCTGACGGCTCTGCAGAGGGAAACCCTGTTCGAGGCGATCATGGCAACCGCAGAGGTGTCGATCGCGGCCTCCGGACCGCGCCACATTGACGAACGCAACATCCTTCGAGCGAGCCTAGACGCCATGCGCCGGGCTGTCGCGGGTCTCGCGGTCACGCCCGCCTATGTTCTTGCCGATGGGCGCGACGTGCCGCGCGGCCTCTGCTGTTCCGGCAAGGCGGTCATCCAGGGCGATGCGCGTTCCGTTTCGATCGCGGCGGCATCTATTGTCGCCAAGGTAACCCGCGACCGGATGATGACGCGCGCCCACCATGTCTATCCCGTCTACGGTTTCGCCAACCATGCCGGCTACGCCACCCCGCAGCATCGTGCGGGCATCGAGGCGCATGGCCCCTGCTCACTGCACCGCATGAGTTTCCGTCCGCTCAGGAAGGACGAGTTGCCAGGCACGTAAGGATACACCTTCGGGACTAGCATCCTGCGGTCAGCTCGTCGGGATCGTCGCTCGCATTGAAGCCCTAGAAGAAATCCGGTTCCACCAGGAAGCGAGCGCCGGAACTCCCCTCATCAGGCCGGGAGCGACTGGCGCCTTCATGAAATAATCCATCATCGGCGCCAAATGAAGATCGGCAAGGCTGAGGTCGGATCCGCCTGCCCACGGCCCATCCGTCATCAGATCCTCCAGCGCCTGTAAGCAGATTGGCGCCTTGTCGAGCGCGGTCTGCAGCCGGGAAAAATCCCTCTGTTTGCCACTACGGGGTTTCGAGACCTGCTCCACGTAGATACCCCAGACGAGGGTTGGATAGATATAGCCGTCGGCGATGCTGATGATCTGGTTCATCCGTGCTCGGCTGCGGATATTTACCGGCTGCAGTGCCGGCCCCTCGAAGGCCTCGTCCACATATCTGGTGATGGCGCCGGTCTCATACAGCGTAAAGTCGCCATGCTCGAGCGCCGGAATACGGCCGAATGGGTGCTTTTTCAAATAGGAAGCGGGCGGGCCATCCGCAGCAAAGACGTCGATCGCATCCAGTTCATAAGCGACGCGCTTTTCGGTGAAAGCTAGCCGGGCGCTACGTACATAAACGCTGTAGTCGGCGCCAAACAGTCTGGGCTTTTGCATCGATCCTCCCGGCAGTTCTTATTCGCCTGACAACCCAGCCACAAATAAAAAACCCCCGGAGGCTAGCTTCCAGGGGTTCGTATCTTCCGCAAGATATCGCAATCAGTTCAATCGCGACTGCACCTGGCCGACGGCGTCCTTGAAAAGGGCCTCCTGCGTGGAGGTATCGGCCTTGTTGCCGATGACCCGTTCGGCGGCAGCGATCGCAAGATCGACAGCGGCGGCCCGAACGGCACCGATCGCGTCGGCCTCGGCCTGCCGGATCTTCTGCTCCGAAAGCGCGTTCCGGCGAGCCACAAACTCCTCCGTCTTCTGACGGGCTTCTTCACTCAAGGCAGCGGCTTCGCGTTCGGCAGATGCCACGATGTGAGCGGCTTCCGCTTCGGCTTCCTTGCGCTTGCGCTGATATTCGGCAAGCAGCGCCTGAGCCTCTTCACGCAGACGTTTGGCTTCCTCAAGTTCCTTGCGGATGTTGTCGGCACGCTCATCGAGCGATTTCGCCATCATGCCCGGAACCTTGAGATAGGCGATCAGGGCAAGAAAGAGAACGAGACCGACGAAGGCGAAAAATGTTGCATCGAATGCCATTGTATCAGGCCTCCGTCTTCGCGGCTGCGACTGCAGCCCTGATGTCGTCGCCGGATGCCTTGGCGCCGATCAGCTGATCGACGATGGCAGAGGCGGTTTCTTCGGCAATCTGGCCGACCTGAGCGAAAGCCTGCGCCTTGATCTCCCCGATGCGGGTTTCAGCCACCGAAAGCTTCTGAGCCAGTTCCGTCTCGATCGCGGCGCGGTCGGCCGCAGCCTTGCCCTTGGCTGCTTCGCGAGCGGTCTCTGCAATGGTGTGTGCCTTGGAACGGGCGGCAGCCAGTTCCCTTTCGTAGGTCTCGACAGCGGCGTCGGCTTCAGATTTCAGGCGCGCGGCTTCATCGAGGTCCTGAGCGATCCGGTCGTGGCGGTGTTCGAGAATACCGCCGACGCGCGGAACGATGACCTTCTTCATCAACAGATAGAAGAGGCCGAAAGTGATGACGAGCCAGAGGATCTGCGACGGGAAATAGGTCGCATCAAATGGCGGGAAGGTGCCGCCACCGTGCTCGCCGCCATGGGCGACGCCGGTTTCGGTATGCACTTCGCCAGCCGGTGCGGCATGCGGATCGCCCGCGGGAGCGGCGCCCGGTGCTGCAGGCGTTTCAGGAGCGGCCGGCGCGGTCTGCGCATATGCCGAGGTCACGAACATCATCACCTCCAGGTGTATTCCAAATGCGAAGGATCACGGCGCGCTATCTTGCAAGCGGCCGCGATCCGGATGCCTGGTCAGGTCTTAGACTGCGTAGAGCAGCAGGAGAGCGATGAGCAGCGAGAAGATGCCCAGAGCTTCCGTAACGGCGAAGCCGAATACCAGACGGCCGAACTGGCTGTCAGCGGCAGACGGATTGCGCAGAGCGCCCGAGAGGTAGTTGCCGAAGATGTTGCCGAGGCCAAGAGCCGTACCGGCCATGCCAAAGCAAGCCAGACCTGCACCGATGAACTTTGCTGCTTCCGCTTCCATGAGAAACTCCTTCGAAATGGTTGTTGCGGCTGTAGACTGACGCCTAGGACGCCAATGTCGTTATCCTTAGTGCCCGCCGGGATGGATCGCGTCGTTGAGGTACATGCAAGTCAGCACCGCGAAGACGTAAGCCTGGAGGAAGGCGACAAGGAATTCGAGACCGGTCAGGGCGACGGTCATGATGAGAGGAAGGACGGCTCCGCCGATGCCCAGCGCGCCCATGGTTCCAAGCGAGGCAACGAAGCCCGCGAACACTTTGAGCGTGATATGGCCGGCCAGCATGTTCGCGAAGAGACGAACCGACAGCGAAACCGGGCGGGACAGGAACGAGATGATTTCGATCGACACGACCAGCGGCAGAAGCGCGCCGGGAACGCCGCTTGGCACGAAGAGCTGGAGGAAATGCAGACCGTGCTTGTAGAAGCCGTAGACGAGAACCGTACCGATGACCAGCAGCGCCAGCGCGAAGGTGACGATGATCTGGCTGGTGACGGTGAAGAAATACGGGAACATGCCGAGCAGGTTCGCCGTCAGTACGAACATGAACAGCGAAAAGACCAGCGGAAAGAACTTCATCCCGTGGCTGCCCGCACCTTCGCGCAGCATGCCGGCGATGAATTCGTAGGACATTTCCGCTACCGACTGCGCCCGGCCGGGGATCAGCCCGCGCTGCGAGGTGGAGAAATAAAGGAAGCCGGCTGCGCAAGCCACAGTGGCGACCATAAAGAGGGAGGCATTGGTAAAGGAGAAATCGATGCCGCCGATCTCAATCGGAACGATCTTGCTGATCTGGAACTGATGGATCGGATCGTTTGCCACCGTCTACCTCTTTCATTGCCGGGCCAGCGGCCCAATCTTCCTGCGGGAGGCGTCAGAGACCGCTTCCCTTTCCATTCTCGTCGCCCCGCTTGTGCATGGTCGGCGGCGGAGCCACCATACCTACTGCGCGAAGCACATTCAAAACGCCGGCACAAAAACCCAGAAGAAGAAGGACGATCATCCCCCAGGGCGACGTACCGGCAAAACGGTCGAGCAGAAAACCCAGAATGGCGCCAACGGCGACAGCGGAGATGAACTCGGAGGAGAGCTTGAAACCGAGGGCCATGCCCCTGCGGCTCTCTTCAGATTGCGCGTCCCTCTTCGCCTCTGCCGCGTCTTCAGCCTTCCTGTCCGCGAGTTTTGCAGACAGGCGCTTCCGGCGCTCTTCCAGACCATCGTCCCGGTCATCCGTCATTCACGTCGTCCCTATTCCCAGCTTCCGGGCAACCGGTCCTTGGAACCGGCCGACCGCCAAAAAGTGCAGCCAGCGAGGGATTTCGCGCCTTCAGGCCCGTTTTCAAGTCGCGCGCAACATAGTTTTGAGCGCCCCCATAGTCAAGGCGTCGGCGGCGCTTCGTGCAAGGTTAATTAACCTTGGAAATTCAAATTGTTAGTAGCATTGCAACCGGGAGCGGGCAAAACTGTCGCGGGAATCGCTTCGCATTTGCGAGGCAGAAGACCGTCAGCTCCAGCCGCCGCCATAGGTGCGGTAGAAGACGTGCAGGCCGATGCGGCCAACCTTCTTCATGGTGCGAGCCCAGGCAGGACGCACATAAACTGCGTGATAGTGGGTGGAGGAACCGACTTCCGGAAGCCAGATCTTTCCGGCGGTAACGGCCATCGCCACCTCGCGGGCCATTTTCCAATGGTATTCGGAGCGGATACGATCCTTGATATTGTCGCAGGCGAAGGAGAACTGGCAGCGGTTGCGCCAATCCTCGTTCTGGTAGACGACATCGCATATGGTGCCGGGATAGGCGGGATTGCGAACACGATTGAGGATCACCTGCGCCACCGCGGCTTGGCCGCGGGCTGCTTCGCCGCGCGCTTCGAAGTAGATGCCCGATGCGAGGCATTGCTGTTCGCGGGCGGAAAACGCCGACGGCGGTAACGGCGTTGCGGCCCAAGCATGATCATCGGGCCCGATCGGCGGAATGAACCGTCCCCCTTTCGGCTTTTCCGTCAAGATTGCATCGAAAGGCGATTCTTCGGCGAAGTCGGGCTCCGGCGGCGCATAGGCGGTTGCGAGCACATCAGCCTGCTGGTTGTTGATAAGGCCGGCGATCATCGGCATCAAATCATCTTGCGGCTTCGGCTCTTCCTTCTTCCGGAAATAGAAGGATGCAAGCTCGATTGGCTTCTGCGCCTTGCCGGCTCTGGCAAAGGCGGCGAGTTCATCACGCCCCTCGATCGGCAGAGTGAGCGCGCTCGAGCGCTGAAGGACGGAGCCGGCGGAGAATGCCTTCGGCGGCTGCATCGGTTCGACTGCGACGATGCGGCCCTTCTTCCCTGCCCGATTGACGCGGTCTTCGTCGGGCCGCGGATCTGCGGATTGCTTTTCATCGACCAAGGCAATCTTGCGACCATCCGCGAGCGTAACGCCCGCATTGCCGGAAACGGCGTCCTTCAATCCCGGGAATGCCAGCGACGCCTGGTGAATCGACCCTGCGGGGGAATCTGTCAGGACCATGCGCCATTGATCGGCCCGATCCAGCCCCGTCAGAAGATCGGCCAGATCGCCATGGGCGGGGGCGGACGGAAAGATTAGCCAACAGGCAAGGCCGAAGACAGCCGGGGAAGTCCATGCATCCCGACGGGATGCAGACTTGCGACGCAAAACGCTCTTCGAACGCAAAACCGTAACTCCACAAGGCAAAGACGACCCCGTGAAGATCAATCATTAACCTTGATGAGCGGTTAACGCCGGCAGTCGAAACACCTGCAAACCGGACTGAATTAGGACATTCACATAAATGTCAGCCTGCGGAACGTCAGATGATGACGTGGGAGCCGAGTTCCACCACCCGATTGGCAGGCAGGTGGAAATAATCGGACGGGTCGGTCGCGGTGTTGGCCATGGCGATGAACAGCCGGTCCTGCCACATCGGCATGCCCGACTCCGCATCCGGCACGAGCTTGCGGCGTCCGAGATAGAAAGAGGTGGACATGATGTCGAACTTGAAACCGGTCTTGCGCAGATAAGCAAGCGCTTGCGAGACGTTGTGCGATTGCATGAAGCCGAAACGGAGTTCGATCAGCGTGAAGCGTTCGGACACCTTTTCGATCTTATAGCGCTCTTCCAGCGAAACGCGGGGCTTGTTGCCAGTCACGATCGTCAGGATGACGTTCTTATCGTGCAGGACATGGTTGTGTTTGATGTTGTGCAGCAGAGCCGCCGGAGCGGTTTCCGGATCGCTCGTCAGGAAAATCGCCACGCCCGGCACCAGGACCGGGGCATGATCGCTTTTCTTCTCGACCATCGGAATGAAGGTCGCGAGCGGCACGTCGATGCGGCGGGTCTTCTCGAACAGGATCGCGGTGCCGCGTTTCCAGGTCCACATGATAATGGTGAAGATGATCGCCATCATCACCGGAACCCAGCCGCCATCATGCACTTTCAGTAGGTTTGCCCCGAGGAAGACCAATTCCAGCGCCAGCAATGGTGCCAGGACGCCGATCGCAAGGCTCTGCGGCCATCTCCACTTCAGCCGCACGAATTCGTAGGACATCAGCGTCGTGACGACCATGGCACCGGTTACCGATATGCCATAGGCCGTCGCCAGGGCTTCGGAGCTTTCAAACCCCAGAACCAGCGCGATCACGCCCACCAGAAGCAGTGTGTTGACCGATGGCAAAAAGATCTGACCGGTATTGGTCTCGGAGGTGAAAAGTATCTGCATGCGCGGCAGGTAGCCGAGATGGATTCCCTGGCGCACGAGCGAGAAGGCGCCGGTGATGACCGCCTGGCTGGCGATGATGGTCGCGGCGGTTGCAAGAATGACCACCGGCAGCAGCGCCCATTGCGGGAACATCAGATAGAAGGGATCGGACATGGCCTCGGGCCGCTTGAGCACCAAAGCCCCCTGCCCCAAATAATTGAGCGTGAGAGCCGGGAATACGAGCGTAAACCAGGCCCACTGGATCGGTCTGCGGCCAAAGTGACCAAGGTCGGCATAAAGCGCCTCGGCACCGGTGACGGTTAGGAAAACCGCGCCCAGCACGACAATGCCGACAAAACCTTCGTGCAGCATGAATTGGACGGCATACCAGGGATTGAAGGCGGCCAGGATGCCGTAGTCGTCGGAAATATGGGCGATACCGCCCGCTCCCATGACCAGGAACCAGACGGCGGTGATCGGACCGAAGAAGCGGGAAACCAGTCCCGTGCCCTTCGACTGGATCGCGAAGAGCCCGATCAGAATGCCGACAGAGATCGGCAGCACAGCGCTGTCCAAAGCCGGGGTCACGAGTTTCAATCCTTCGACCGCCGACAGAACCGACAGCGCCGGCGTGATGATCGCGTCACCTAGAAAGAGTGCCGCGCCGATCAGCCCGAGCAGCATCAGGAACGCCCTGTGGCCGTTGGCTGATTTCGTGAGGAGCGCCAACAGCGACAGAGTGCCGCCTTCGCCGTCGTTGTCCGCCCGCAGCAGGAAGAGCACGTATTTGAGCGTGACGATGATGGTCAGCGTCCAGATCATCAGAGAGATCAGACCGATGATCTCCACTTCGGTGACGCCGTCATGGGAAATGGGTTTCAAAGCCTCACGGAAAGCGTAGAGAGGACTGGTGCCGATGTCGCCATAAACGACGCCGACGGAGCCGAGTGCGAGTGCAAACAGGCCTTGAACCTTGGTGGTTTCGGCAGCGGAATGTTCAGCAGGATGGCCCATGGGACGTCTGGCTTGCTACAGCCAGCCTTTCCAGCGGAAAATGAAAAAAGGGACGATGGCAGAGAGGATCATCGTTAAGATCGCCAGCGGATATCCGAGGTGCCAATCGAGTTCCGGCATGAAATGAAAATTCATGCCGTAGATGGAAGCGACCAGCGTCGGCGGCAGGAATACCACCGAAGCGATCGAGAAGATCTTGATAATCGAATTCTGCTCGACGTTGATCAGGCCAAGCGAAGCGTCAAGCAGGAAGGCGATATTGCCTGCAACGAAGGCCGCATGCTCGGACAGGGTTTCAACATCATGAGCTACGGTGGCGCAGAGGCTGCCGTCGCTCTTGTCTTCATGCATGAACGGCACGTTCCTCAGGAAGGTCAAGAGTCGCGAAAGGGAGCCCAGGCTGTCCCTTACCTTTCCGACCAGCCGATGACATTCGGCAATCTCTGCCAGTTTTCGCTCGAGGAATTGCGGCGGGCGCCGCTTACCGCGATCCCGGAAGATGTCCGTGGACAAGGTATCGACCCGATCCACGGCATTCTCCAGGATTTCCGCAGTGCGGTCCGCAATGGTTTCGAGAAGCCTCGCAAGCAGGGTTGTGCCGTCGCGCGCCTTGTCGGGAATACGGCCGAGCGCGGCGATAAAGAGCTGAAAGCTCTTTGGATCAGCGTAGCGGACCGTAATAAGCCGGTTGCCGGACAATATGAAGGCTACGTCGGTGAGCTCCGGATTCGTTCGGTCTGCATGCCAGACGAGCGAAGCAGTCATAAAAGCGGAGCTGCCCTCGATATAGAGCCTGCTCGAGGGCTCGATGTCCTTCAGATCGTCGCGGGTAGGTATTTGAACGCCGACCAGGCTCTCGACATAGGCATCCTCCTGAGGTGTCGGTTCGATCAAATCGATCCAGACAATATCGTCGGAGAGCTGGCGCTGCGCCTCAACTGGCGCAAGCGTCTTCATCGACCCATTGGCACTATAGGCATTGATCAAACGTGGTCTCCGACCGAAACCCTCGGCCTTAAAGAGAAGCGGATTTGCCGGTTCCCAGATCCGTGGCCATCAACGACCCCGGCGGGACGCGCCTATAAAGACAGCCATAGTCAAAATCAAGAGGTACCGAACTCCCGATGTGGCGCCGCAACATGACTCCGGCGCATCGGATATTCAAGAGGAGGCGGCAAGGCGAGCCTTTCATGACCCGCATCAAAGCCTTGGCGGGCGCGCAACGACCGCAAGCCCCGCTCAAAGTCAAAGCGTGTTGGGAAAACCTTTGCGTCAAACTACTCAAAGACGATGGCAGGAGCCTGCCGCGGCGTGCGTCCGCCCAGTTCCGCCCACACCTTGGCGGCGATATCTCGATAGATCCTGGCCGAGGCGCCTTCCGGATCGGAGACTACCACTGGCGTACCAGCGTCTGAGCGCTCGCGGATGTCGATCGTCAGCGGCACCTCACCAAGGAAGGGGACGCCGATACGCTCTGCCTCTGCGCGCGCGCCGCCATGGCCGAAAATGTCATAACGCTTGCCGGTGTCGGGGGCCAGAAAGTAGCTCATGTTCTCGACGATGCCGAGCAGCGGCACCTCAACCTTCCGGAACATGGTAATGGCCTTGCGGGCGTCGATGAGGGCCAGATCCTGCGGCGTCGAAACGACGACCGCACCTGCCAACGGCACCTGCTGGGCCATGGTGAGTTGAGCATCGCCGGTGCCGGGGGGCATATCCACGACGAGAACATCCAGATCGCCCCAAGCCACCTCCCGCAGCATCTGCATCAGCGCCGACTGAACCATCGGTCCGCGCCAGATCATCGCCGTCTCTTCATCGACGAGAAAACCCATGGACATGGCTTTCAGGCCATAGTTCTCCATCGGCCTGATGATGCGGTTCTCGATCTGTTGGGGACGCCCCGATATCTTGAGGAGCCTCGGCACCGAAGGACCGTAGATGTCCGCGTCTAAGATACCGACCTTGAGCCCGTTCGCCTGAAGTCCGAGGGCAAGATTGACAGCCGTTGTGGATTTGCCGACGCCACCCTTGCCGGATGCGACCGCGATGATGGCACCGACACCGGGCACGCCAGCCTTCTCGCGCTGCGGAGGGTGGGCGTGGCCATGGCTATGGTCATGTGCCGGTCCGGCAGCGGCAGTCCGAGGCGGAACCGGTTGGGGAGGCGGCGCGGGCGAGCCCGCCTTTCGATCAGCCGTGAGCGTCACCAGCGCACCCTTGATCCCAGGCATGGCTTTGACGCTGCGTTCGGCCGCGACGCGTAGCGGTTCAAGTTCGTGCGCCCGTTCCGCCGGCACCGTAATGGAGAAATAGACCTTGTTGTCGGAAATAAAGACGTCCGAGACCATGCCGCGTGAGACGATATCGCCTTCCAAATCCGGCCCGCGAACTTTGGCCAGCACCGCCAGCACTTCTTCCTTCGTCACCTCGGACATAGCCCTCAAGACTCCTGCTTTCGTTAGAGCAGCATTCACCCGGTTAACAGGTCAGCCGCATCCGGCGATATATAGGAGTTCAATATTGTTGAGGGCAAGGAAAGAAGCGACCACCGTTCGACCGGCGGCCATATGGCGCACAGACCGAACGGTGGCTTTTCTTGTCACGCCTCTTGGGGCGCTTTTACAGTCCCCTCTGGACCTGCCACTAGAGAAGCACGAAACGTGCCACTCGGGAAGATGCTCCCTTTTATTGAGCTTTTCCAACAGCTCTTGACTATTGGCGCCGCCGCGACGCAGCAATTCCAGGATTGGCCGGCCTTTAACGGCGCCAAATGATTAAGCAACGATGAAATAGTGTGCAATGCAGCACGCGCTTTATTTGATCAAGCCGATCCGCAACGCCTTGGCAACGGCCTGAGTGCGGTTAACCGTATCCAATTTCTTCGCGGCGCGGTTGAGATAGTGGTTCACGGTGTGCTCCGACAACCCCAAAATTTCCGCGATCTCCGCGCTGGTCTTGCCGGCAGCCGTCCAGTTGAGGCAATCGATCTCTCGTTCGGTCAGGACATCCGTGGCGCGTACGTCCAGATTGCGGATCTCCGCCAGCCGCTCGAACACATGGATGGAGATATACATCAACTCCATCATCTGCTGCCGGTTGAAGAGCGGACCTTCACCG
Source organism: Neorhizobium sp. S3-V5DH (assembly GCF_004343065.1). Lineage (NCBI taxonomy): Bacteria > Pseudomonadati > Pseudomonadota > Alphaproteobacteria > Hyphomicrobiales > Rhizobiaceae > Neorhizobium > Neorhizobium sp. S3-V5DH. Next base: position 541,087 of record NZ_SMCL01000001.1, on the reverse strand, counting down.
GCGAACGAAACCGCAGCCCGAATGCCCGAGGCGTCGTGGACGGGGAAATAGGCGCCGCGCATCAGGCCGAACCTCCCGAAAATATTTCGGATCAACGGCCCCCTGTCGGAACTTACACTCTCCAAATCGAAGGTGAAAGGCAGGGTCGAACTGCGGAGCCTGCGAAGAACGGGGCTGGACTGCAGCAAACCTTCCCTGTCGAAATGAGATATCAGTTCGGCCGGCCAGTTCGTGATGATTGTGTTGCTGGACAGCTCGAGTGACGTCGCATGAGGAAGATTGACGACCATGAAGGTGCGGCAACCGTAATATTCCGTCACCCGCTTCATGAAGCGAAATACATCGAACTGGGTCTTGAGAGCCGCGATCTCCTCGACGTTTCCATCGAAAACCCAGGCCTCGGCAACTTTCTCGGTCTTGGACATCACTTACTTCTTTGCTCGGCCGCTCATCTGAGCAAATGCTGGCATCCCAACTGGATTCACACCGACGGACCGTTCGTATGGAGAGTATTGCGCAACCGGCCGAAGTCCGCGTGGAAGCTGCCTGGTCGTCGTCGCGACATCCCAAGAGCCATTCCACTCATGACAGGGCTTTACCTTCGATCGGCCGATGCTTTCAAGTCTTTACTAATAAACATTTCCAAAAATGATGACATCTGCTCGGGTTTAATGTCTTCTTGCACGGTTCCAACCCCTTGTCAGGAGATAATTATTGGGGATCAAATTAGCTATGCTCAGAGTTTGCGGACTCATGTCGCAATGATACAGAGTAATTACCTCTGACTGCAATTGGAGATTTTGTATGACCACCACTTACAATTTTGAAGGACGGATCCTCTCCCCCTCTCTCTGCTCACTTGGAGAAGGGCCGGCCTTCGAAGCAGCAACTGAGACGCTCTGGTGGTTCGACATCCTCGGCAAGGCACTTCATCAGCTGCATCTGCCGACGGCACGTGAAAGCGTGCATCCCCTGCCGTTCATGGGAAGCGTTCTCGCGCCCATCGATGCGGACCGACAACTCCTGGCAAGCGACAAAGGGCTCTTCATTCGGGACCGAGCCACGGGCGAGCTCTCCCTTTACCGGGAGCTGGAGCCGGAAAAACCCGGAAACCGTTCGAACGACGGCCGAGTGCATCCTTCAGGAAGCCTGTGGATCGGTACGATGGGGAAAAAGTCCGAGGACGGCGCCGGCGCAATCTATCATGTGGCCCAAGGCGTGATCACCAAGATCTTCGACAGTATCAGCATCCCGAATTCGATCTGCTTCTCGCCGGACGGGGCAATCGGCTACTATGTCGACACACGGGTAAACAGGCTGATGCGGGTTCCACTCGACCCGCAGACTGGCCGGCCCAATGGCGAGCCGTCCATACTGGTGGACCAGAATGGTCGGCCGGGCGGGATTGACGGCTCGATCTGCGCGAGCGACGGAACGATCTGGAACGCCCGGTGGGGTGAAGGGGCGGTCGACCACTATGACGCCAAGGGAACGCATCTTTCCCGGCACCTCTTGCCGGCTCGCCGGACGACGTGTCCGGTGTATATCGGCGACGGACGCCTTGCGGTCACCTCGGCATGGGAAGGACTTGACGAAGCGGCCCGTGCGGCAGACCCGCTGGCCGGATCGCTGTTTGAGATCGCAGCGCCCATCCACTGCGGTGCTGAGCCCGCCTATCGCCTTTGATCGGCAAAAAACGCGAGTATTTCAAACTACGCAGCTCGAAAAATGTTCCGGAAAAATCGCCTAATATTTCAGGGGGATAATCCGGAACTATTCGCTTGTCATAACATTTCCCTCTCGAACCGACGCGGACAAGGATGACTCCGGCCCGGAGAACCGCGCGTTCGAACAGATAACCTTAGCAGGAGAAGGTAGGAACGTTATGAAAAAGACCATGAACATGATGGCCGCGGCAGTTCTTTTGGCCTCAACCGCCATTGCTCCCGCATACGCCCAGACGCAGCCCGCTACACCAGCACCCCCGGCTCCGGCAGCGCCTGCCGCTCCGGCTGACCCAGCCGCAAAGCCGGCAGATAGTGCTGCAACACCAGCTCCGAAGACCGGAAGCGACTCGGCTGCCGCTTCAGGAAGCTATCTGACGGAACAAGCCGAAACCCAGATCAGCGCCAATGACTACATCGGCAAGCCGGTTTACAATGCCGAAGACAAGAGCATCGGCGACGTGAACGATCTGATCATGGAAGAAGATGGCGGCATCGTTGCTGCCGTGATCGGCGTCGGCGGCTTCCTCGGCATCGGCGAAAAAGATGTTGCCGTACCAATGGAAAAGCTCACGATGACGCGCGATGCGGAAAACAACAACGAGGTTCGCCTCACAACCACGGAAACCGCCGAAGCACTGCAGGCGGCTCCCGAGTTTAAGACTCTGAAGGACAAACAGGCTGAAACCGATGCAACGACCACGTCGTCCACCGGTACTCAAATGCCCGCAACCGGCGGCACCAACCCGCCGGCCGCTCCGAGCAAATAACACGGTTCAGGCCACATAGGTCATCACTGAAAACGGGCGGCACCCCATGTGCCGCCTTTTTTTACAGCAACAACGCGTAGCGCCTCAAATCCGTTCAATGGTGACGAATTCGCGGAAGTGGTCGTTCAGATAACGCAACGTCGCCGCGCCGTCCGCCGGCCTTCCGTAGTAGTAGCCCTGGCCCATGCCGCAGCCGAGCTCCCTTAGCTTGTCGGCGTCGGCGCTCGTTTCGATACCCTCGGCCACCACCTGCAGATCGAGCCCTTCGCACATGGCGATGATCGCCTTGACGATATGTTCCGAAGCGCGGTCGGTGGTGATGCGGGAGACGAAAGCGCGGTCGATCTTCACCTTGTCGAAGGTAAAGTCGCGCAGCCGGCCAAGGCTCGATTGACCGGTACCGAAATCATCAAGGGAAATGCGAACGCCCTGATGCCTGAGGTCTGTAATGATCCGTTGTGCCGTATCGGCCGAGGTCATCACAGCCGTTTCGGTAATTTCCAGCTCCAAACGGTAAGGATCGAGGCCGACGCGGGCAAGCGCCGACAGAATAGTGTCGGTGGTGCCGGGGTCCATCAGCTGCGCGGAAGACAGGTTGAAGGACAGGAATAATTCTCGCGGCCATGAGAGCGCAGCCTCGGCAGCCTTGCGCAGCAACGTTTCAGAAAGCGCGTCAATAAAACCGCGCTCCTCGGCCAGAGGTACGAAGACAGCGGGTGAGACAGGGCCCAGATCCGCATCGATCCAGCGCGCAAGCGCCTCGAAACCGACGATACCGCCGTCCTTGATACGCACGATCGGCTGGAAGTGCACATCCACCGCGTCGGCGATAATGGCATTGCGTAGCGCCTGTTCGAGCTGTGTCGCTCGCTTCATTTCCTGGGCAATTTCGCGTGAATAGACGGTAATCTGGCCCCGCCCGCGCCGTTTGGAGCGGTAAAGGGCCGTCTCCGCGCTTTTCAGCAGTTCCTCAAAGTCTTCTCCGGCAAAAGGATAGATGGCGAAACCGAAGGATGCGGAGAGGCGCACGTTGCGGTCGCCCAGATCGTAGGGAGCGGAAAGCACATCCTTGATCATTTGTCCGACACGTTCGGCACTGTTCCGTTCGAACACAAGCGGCAAGACGAAGGCAAATTCGTCTCCGTCATGCCGCGTTACGGTCGCGCCGTCGGGGATGCACGCTTTCAAGCGGTGAGCGACCTGACAGAGAATTTCGTCGCCTGCCTCGGCGCCGAACAGGTCGTTGATCGGCTTGAAGCCATCGAGATTGGCAATGCAGACCGTAAAGGGCGCGGGATCTTGCGCACGTTCGGCTGCCAGCAGACGCACCTTGTCGCGCAGGCGGTATCGGTTTCCCAGACCCGTGAGTGGGTCGCTATAGGCCATTGCCTGCAGCTCATTCTGGCTGACCTGCGGCAACGGGTTTCCCGCCGGCTTCATGAACAATCCCATTACGCTTCACAAACGCAAGCAGGATGGGCGAAAAAGATTAAAAAATCATGCGTCGATCTTAACATATGTCAAGGAGCCTATTAATCGTCTAGGCGAAGGACCTTTTCATCGTCGCACCCAGGTAGCCTTCAAAAACGGCCTCGAGCGCCTCCGGGCTGATTGGTTTCAGGATCACGTCATTCATGCCGGACGCGAAACAATGATCCCGGTCCCGGTCGAAGGCAAAGGCAAGCACACCGATAATCGGAACGGAATTGTCGATCGTTTCCAAAGCGCGGATGCGGGCGCTTGCCTCGAAGCCGTTGAGCTTCGGAAGCGTGACGTCCATCAGGATGAGCCGCGGGGCATGTTGCTGCCACAGCCGAACCGCCTCTTCTCCGTCAGCCGCGATCGCATAACGATAGCCGAGGCCTTCCAGTATCTGCGAGAAGACGATCTGATTTACATCGTTGTCTTCTGCGACGACGATATCGATGTCCGTACCTTCCGCACGGGAATCGAAAGTTATCTGCGGATTTTCGCAGTCGACACCGCGATCTTCTTTGTCTTCAAGCGCGTCATCAACGGCTGCAGCGAGCTCCTGCACCATACCATCGGCATCCATCGTGATGGTGGCTATGCCATAGTCGCCAGCAATCTCCAGGCATTGGACAGGCATGTCGGCGTCCAGAACGATGAGATCAACACCGACCCCGGCCTCTCCGGCAAGGCGCAGGAAAAGGGCAAGTTCCTCTGCGCTCGACACGGACGAGATGTCGAGCCGGAGAGTTGCAAGGATCGACAGCGCTTGCTGTTCCGTCCCCGGATGGGCGGAGACGACCAGCACCTTATGGCCAGATACACCCTTCTCGGCGACCTCCGGCTCCGGATTCGATTGACCCTTGGAGAGGTTGAGCGAGGAAGAGATCAGGTCGACAGGATCGACATGCGAGGGCACCGGTCCGCTCTCGCTATGCGTTTCAACCCGGGCCGTGACATCTTCCATCGCTGTGACAAGGTAATAGCGGCCTGGTTTACCGATCCGGTATTTGCTGGCACTGATGACGATTTCGGCGCCATCCCGCCGCTTTACCCGTTCCGCAATCTGTACGGGTTCCCCGGTCTCGAAAAGTTGCCGGTTGACCTCCGCGAGCCGCTTTTCCAGTTCGGGCGGATGAATGTCTGATCCCTTGCGGCCCAGCATCGCCTCTGGCGGCAGGTCGAAGAACCGGCAGGCCGCCTTGTTGACGGCAACGAAGGTGAGGTTCCTGTCCTTGACAGTGATGGGGAACGGGAGATTGTCGAGCACTTCTTCGGTAATCTGGACCCGTTCCATATCACCGCGCCATTGCTCCTCCCGCTTCTTGTGGTCGGACACGTCCTTGATGACGCACACGCCGTAACCGGAGGGAAGGCGGCGTCTTGAAAGGCTCAGCCATCGGTCCATGCCCCGGCGCTCCAATGCGTCGGTGCGCTCCTTCCATAGAGTGGCAATCTGTTCGGCGATCCAGTCGTCGCGATTCAACGTCCGGCGCGAACCGGTTCCGTCGGTGGAAAAGCGCCCACCGCTGTCGTAAACGGCGCCAAGCAGGTCTCGAAGGCGGGTGCCGGGCGCAAGAAAACTCTTGGGGACGGAGAGAAGACTAAATAAGTGCTGACTTGCAAAAACGATTACGTCATTTTTGTCATAAATGAAAACGCCGCCCGAAATGCCTTCGGATATCACTTCGAGCATGGCAGTTTGAATGTTCGCGTCCGCGGACCACAAATCATTCATAGGATGAAACTCCCTGTATGCTTTTCGGACACGGGGTAAAGCCGGCCGTTATGCCGATTGTTTCCCTCTCGGCCAAATTCCTTCTAGTTTCAGTCGTGTAGGGTCGGGAACATGCTGGTTCCAAGTCTTCAACGGGTGATCCGGCCTTTTATGGCGGCGCCCAGCGAACCGCCATCCTGATCACCTGCGGGGAGCGGGCGCTCCTCCGGTTTCATCCAGTTTTAATACCGGTCAAATTATCGACTTTGTCTTAAGGCGCAATTAATGAACGACCCTGCGCCCGCGGAAGATGCCTTCAAAAGGGGTTGAAGCCCCGCCGGAAAAGCTTTCCTTCACGCCGCGAATCCCAGACAATAAAAGAATGTCCGTCAAACAACTGCCCGAAACGCTGATCAACCAGATCGCAGCCGGCGAGGTCATCGAAAGGCCTGCCAGCGCCGCGAAGGAACTGATCGAAAATGCCATCGACGCCGGGGCCAGCCGGATCGAGATCGCCACCGCAGGCGGCGGCAAGAGCCTCATCCGCATCACCGACAATGGCAGCGGCATGGATGCACAGGACCTCGACCTCGCGGTACGGCGCCACTGCACCTCGAAGATATCCGAGACGCTGGACGATATCCGCACCTTAGGCTTCCGCGGAGAGGCGCTGCCTTCGATCGGTTCGGTCGCCAAGCTCACCATCACCAGTCGCAGGGCGGGCAATGCGGCCGGTTCGCAAGTCGCCGTCATCGGTGGCAAGGGGACCGGGGTCAAACCGGCCCCCGCCAATCCCGGCACAGTCGTGGAGGTGCGCGATATCTTCTTCGCCACCCCTGCGCGTCTGAAATTCCTGAAAACGGAAAAAGCCGAAGCGGGCGCCATTACCGAAGTCGTCAAGCGGATGGCGATCGCCTTTCCGAAGATACGCTTCGTGCTTTCGGGAAGCGATCGCTCGACCCTAGAATTCCCGGCTACCGGCGATGACCACCTCGCCCGGATGGCCCAGGTTCTAGGCGCCGAATTTCGCGACAATGCGATAGAGATCGATGCGATGCGCGAGGATGTAGGCCTTTCCGGCTTTGTCGGCGTGCCGACATTCCACCGCGGCAATTCCGCCCATCAATATGCCTTCGTCAACGGCCGGCCTGTGCAGGACAAGCTGATCCTCTCGGCAATTCGCGGCGCCTACGCAGAAAGCATCCCCTCCGGGCGCTACCCGGTCGCAGTCCTGTCCATCACGCTCGATCCCGCATTCGTCGACGTCAACGTGCATCCGGCCAAGGCGGATGTGAGGTTCCGAGATCCAGGCCTGGTGCGTGGTCTCATCGTCGGAGCGATCCGTGAGGCGCTGCATAGGGAAGGCGACCGCGCGGCAACGACGGGGACCTCGGGCATGATGAGATCCTTCCGGCCCGGTTTTTCTCCTCCCCCGACTGCGTCGCGCACCCCCTGGGGCGCCGCCGCCTCACCCTTCCGGCCTCTTGATCTGCAGCCCTCTCGTGATTTTTCCGAACGTGTGCAATCGGATTTCGACGTCCTGACGATGCCGGCGGCGCGGGCGGATGCGGTCATCTCCGAGCCGGTTTCCCGGATCGCCGACGATGCCGCGCCGCGCTACCGCCTGGGCGCAGCACGGGCGCAGATCCACGAAAACTATATCGTCGCGCAGACCGAAGATGGCCTCGTCATTGTCGACCAGCATGCGGCGCATGAGCGCCTCGTTTTCGAGGCCATGCGCAAGGCACTCAACGACAAACGACTTGCCAGCCAGGTTCTTCTTATTCCCGAGATCATCGATCTGCCGGAAGAGGATTGCGACCGGCTGATGACCCACGCGTCGGACCTCGACCGACTTGGGCTTTCGATCGAGCGTTTTGGTCCCGGAGCCGTCGCCGTGCGTGAAACGCCGGCAATACTGGGTGAGATGGATGCAGCCTCGCTGGTGCGCGACCTTGCAGACGAGATCGCCGAATGGAATACGGCAAGCGGACTCCGCGGGAAACTCGAATATGTCGCCGCCACGATGGCCTGCCATGGTTCGGTGCGTTCCGGCCGGCGGTTGAAGCCGGAGGAGATGAACGCGCTGCTGAGGGAGATGGAGGCGACGCCCGGCTCCGGAACCTGCAATCACGGCCGGCCGACCTATATCGAACTCAAGCTTACCGACATCGAGCGGCTCTTCGGCCGGAGCTGAAAGCTCTGGCATTTGGAAACCGCGGGGTGTAGAGCAGTCCCATGTTTTTGCGCAGGAGACGAAAGATGAACCGGTTCGAGGGAAGCGGTTTCCGCGAAGCGAAAATCCGGTATCTCGACGGCGACTACCAGATCCTGACCTCAGGCTCCTATGTCGTCTGCGCCATCACAGGAAAGCAGATTCCGGTCGATGAGCTTCGCTACTGGAGCGTAGCAAGGCAGGAACCCTATGTGGACTGCGCCAGCTCACTCGAGGCAGACAAACGCGCCGGCATCCTGCCGAACCAGAGCCGCGGCTAGCCCTTCTCCCGACCATTATCCCTCAGGCGCCGCTGCCGGTAATTGGCGATGGCAGTCTCAATGATCTTGCCCGGCGCCTGCGGATCATCGAAGACCATGTCGACCTCGACCACCCTCACCTTTGACGCAAGCTCTTGCGTGCGACCGTGATGGCCCGTCAGCCGCACTGCGTCCTTTGCTGTGGTGACGAGCATAAGGTCGTCCTTTGCGGCATCGTCCAGCAGATCCGAAATTTCGTCTTCGCTGAAATAATGATGATCTGGGAAGGCCCGCCTAACCATGATCAGCCCGCCAAGCTGCTGGACGGTGCGGTAGAACTTCTCCGGATCCGCGATGCCGGCGAAAGCGAGCAGCGCGCTTCCCGCAATCTCATTGGTTTCCCGGGGCTTCAACGATGCGACATAGACCTGCTTGCCGGCACGCGCGGCTTGCCGAACGAGGCGGTCGGCCGCCACTCCGTCGCCAACCTTCAGAATAGCTGAGAGCTGACGCATCTGTTCGGCAATCGGTGCTCGCACGGGGCCGCCGGGAACCAGATGGCCATTGCCGATCCCCCGCACGGTATCGATGACGACGAGCGCGAAGTCCAGCGCCAGCCGTGCGCTCTGGAAGCCGTCGTCCATGATGATCAGGTCCGCGCCCTCCTGGACAAGCCTGCGAGCCCCATCGGCGCGGGTGCGCGAGATCACCGTCAGCGTCTCGCGGCAAAGCAGCAAGGCTTCGTCGCCGACGGCTTCGGCACGATGGTGATCAGGGTCGACAACGGTCGTGACATCAATCGACCCGCCATAGCCTCGGCTCAGGAAGCCTGGCTTGAGCCCCTTTTGCTTGGCGGCACGCGCCAGCGCGATCGCGGTGGGTGTCTTGCCCGCTCCGCCGACCGTAAAATTGCCGACGCAAATAACCGGTACGGGAACGCTCGCCCGCCGTGCTCGCGCCATGCGGCGTCCGGCTATCCGGCCGTAAATGAAGGAAAAGGGCGAGAGACCCCAAGCGCGCCAATCCGCTTTCGTCCACCAGAATGGCGGTGCTTCCGATACCATACGCTAATCCATAGTGAGACTGCCCGCTCAGAAAATGGGAGTTTTTCCAAAAAGGCAAGTCTTCGGGGTACTTAGTGTGCTTCGGCGGCTTCCCGGAGCAGACTTTCGAGCAGGGTGATGTCGTCCAGGCAAATGTCGGAGGCGGCCGACAGGGTCTCGCGGGAACCGGTGCCGGTCAACACCGCCACTTTCAATCCAACCCCGGCGTTCCTACCCATATGCATGTCATGGTTATTGTCGCCGACCATGGCAACCGCAGAGGGTTCGATCCCGACAGTACGGCAGAAGCCTAGAACCATCCCGGGCTCCGGCTTTACGCCATGGCCGCTGTCATAACCAGCGATGAAATCCAGGTGGTCGATAAAGCCGAACCTTATCGCCGTCTGCCGGATGGCCTCCTCATTGTCGCTGGAAGCCACCCCCAGCTTCAGGCCCCTCGCCTTCAGTCGCGAAAAAAGCGCCGAAAGATCGGTGACAGGCACGGAGAATTCGGCAGAGCGCACGAAGAGATCGTCGAGCAGCCGAGTGAGTTCGTCAACTTCGATCGGTGAACCGGCAGACACGAAACCGGCAGCGATCTCGGCGGCATTGCCGGCGGCGAGCAGGCTGTCCGGCCGCGTATGACCCGAGACAGGATCCATGCCGCCCGAAAACAGAAGCTGAGGCTCAAGGTCGGCATCACCCGCTGCTGCGATACGCGCCGCCTCACGGTTGACCGGTCCCCAGCTCTCGTCGTAACGCAACAGCGTTCCGTCCTTGTCGAAGAGGATGCCGGCGATCTTTTCAAAACCTGCAGAGGTCATCGGACGGCAGCGGCCTTCGGCTGCAGCCGAGCGCTGACGGTCAGCGGATTGATGTAAGGCTCCAGCGCCTTGATGGTCTTCGACAGAGCGCCACGCATCTCTTCCATCGCGTCATGCCCGGAATCCACCATCTTGCGGCGGGCAAGGTCGTTGATCATCAGATAGTGAACCGCCTTGGCGAGCATTTCGACATCCTTGATGATGCGAGCACCACCCTTGCGCACGAGATGCTGATAGGCGTCGCGAAAATTCTGCACCTGCGGCCCCGAAAGCACCGCACAACCAAGCATCGCGGGTTCCAGGGGATTTTGCCCGCCTTGCTGCGACAAGGACTTTCCGACAAACGCGATCTCGGTGAGCCGGAGATAGAGGCCCATTTCCCCAATCGAATCCCCGAGGAAAATGTCCGTCTCCGGCGTCAGCACGTCGTTGCGGGAGCGGCGGGCCACAGTGAGCCCGGCTTCCTTCAGCATCGCCTCGATCGCATCGGCGCGATCCGGATGGCGTGGCACCAAAATGGTGAGCTGGCCGTTCTTCGGTCTCAACGTCCGGTGCACGGCTGAGACGATCTGTTCCTCGCCGTCGAAGGTGGAGATCGCTGCCCACGTCTTGCGGCCGCCGATTTCCTTGCGGTAGCGAGCCAGGACGTCCTCGTCGCAGGGCGGCGGGTCGGTATCGCTCTTGAGGTTGCCGGAAACGATCACAGGCCAAGCACCGAGGTCTCGGAACCGTTCCGCATCAAGGTCCGATTGCGCGATAACCAGCGCCATTTTTTCGAACAATGCCTCGGCAACGGAGCCGTAATTGCTCCAGCGGGCAAAAGAGCGATCGGATATGCGGGCGTTGACCCGGATCTGCGGGATGCCGCGCCGAGCCAACTCGGCGACCGTCGTCGGCCAGATTTCGGATTCGGCAGTAATGCAGGCGTCCGGCTTCCAATAGGCAATAAAGCGCTTGATCGGAAATTTGACGTCGAGCGGCACATATTGATGGATTACCTCATCGGCGAGGCGCGACTGCACAAGATTTGCCGAGGTGACGGTACCGGTGGTGAGAAGGATATGGATCTCACGACGGCGCAGCTCGCGGATCATCGGCATGATGGCAATGGTTTCGCCTACGCTCGCCGCATGCACCCACACCAGCGGACCACGCGGACGCGCCAAGCTGGCATAACCGAGCCGTTCCAGACGCCGCGCCCGATCTTCCTTGCCCTTCATGGCGCGGTAGCCGAGGTAGGGACTTGCCAGCGGATAGAGGGCCACGCCCGCCAAGCGATAACCGAGAAGAGCTGTGCGCGCCAAGCCGCTGGTCATCGCATCTGTCCCCGATCAATCATGGCTGCCGTCAATGTGATAGCCCCTCCGATTAAATATCCGTAGCCGAGTTTTATGTGTTTTACAAATGCGTCAAAATAGGGTTCTCGTGCTCACGCCAAGGCGGGAGAACCGGCATTCCGTGGCATAATCTATCGCGCGTGGCTTATCTCAGACCGACTTGCTGTCCGGGTCGAGCAGCCGGTGCATATGGACGATAAAATAGCGCATCTGCGCATTGTCGACCGTTTGCTGCGCCTTTGCCCGCCAGGCAACCAGGGCGCTAGCATAATCTGGATAGATGCCGACGATATCCAGGGCGGAGAGGTCTTGGAATTGAAGGCTCTCCAGGTTCTTGAGCTCGCCACCGAAGACCAGGTGCAGGAGTTGTTTCTTTTCGCCTGTTTCCGTCATTTTCCGTTATCCGTCTATTTTGCTCTCCTCTGCTGCATTCTGCCGCAAAGGTCAACCCGCAGCACCCTCCGTAACGTGCGGTAAAAGGCTTTGCAAAGCGTGAGCAGCGCCGGCGATCAGCATCTCGTGGCTGACGCTTTCGCGATTGTAGACGAGCCGGTTGCCGTCGAGGTCATGCAGGCGCCCGCCGGCGCGCTCCAAGATCAGGTCTGCGGCAGCAAGGTCCCAGTCATGGGAATTGCGCTTGACGACGGTGCCGTCGATCCGGCCATCCGCCACCATGGCCAGCCGATAGGCAAGCGAAGGAACGTGGCGGACGCGGCGCACTTCGGCGCGGAAGTCCGGAGCAAACTTCTTGACGAGATTTTCGTCCGCGGCAATGACCAGCTCGCCATCGGTGCGGCCGGCGCTGACGGTGATCGATCGCCCGTTTTTGAGCGCAGGGCCATCCTTCGCTGCCGCGAACTCCTCCTCCAACGCCGGAGCGAAGAGGACACCTGCGACCGGCTGACCGCGATGGACCACCGCCACCGAAACGCACCAGGTCTTTTCACCATTGATGAAGGCACGCGTGCCATCGATCGGATCGATCACGAACAGCGTTTCCAAAGAGAGCCGCGCGGCATCGTCGTCAGTCTCCTCCGAAAGCCAGCCATAATTCGGCCGCGCCTTCAGAAGCAGGCTCTGGAGCCTGTCATTTGCGGCGAAATCGGCGGCACTGACCGGCGACTTTCCCTCGTTCTTCCACCAAACCTCCGGCGAGCGGCCGAAAAAGCCATGAGCGATCTCGCCCGCCTGGTGTGCCGCATGGCGAATAAGTTCGAGGTCTTTCTGCCAATTTTCTGTTTCCATCGGGAATCAGCGTCCCGCCAGCGTCATGCCCTCGATGGCAATCGTCGGCGATGCGACGCCGAACTTTCGATCGATGTCGTTTGCCGGAGTGATCCGCATGAACATGTCCTTGAGATTGGAGGCTATCGTCACTTCAGAAACAGGAAACGCAAGTTCGCCGTTTTCGATCCAGAAGCCGGTCGCGCCACGACTATATTCGCCGGTGATCATGTTGACGCCCTGACCGATCAGCTCGGTGACGTAGAACCCCGTGCCGATGGAACGGATCAGTTCTTCCGGAGAAATATCACCGGGCTCCAGAGCCAGATTGGTAGATGCCGGTGTCACTGCCGTGCCGCCGCGTACGCCGCGGCCATTGGTGGAAAGCCCAAGCTCGCGGGCTGTGGACGTCGACAGGAACCAGTGCTTCAGCACCCCGTCCTCGATCATCACCATGCGCTGCCCGCAAACGCCTTCGCCATCGAAAGGACGGGAGGAGGAGCCACGTACCACGAGCGGGTCATCGGTAATATTCAGTCCCGCCTTCAGAACCTGCTGGCCCATCTTGTCGCGCAGGAAGCTCGTCTTTCGAGCAACCGAGGCCCCGTTGATCGCGCCGGCAATATGGCCGACGAAACCGCGGGCGATGCGTGGATCGAAGACGACAGTGACATTGCTGCCCGTATCGACCTGGCGAGGATTGATGCGTTTCACCACGCGTTCGCCGGCGCGGCGACCGATCACATCGGGATCGTCCAGATCGGCGGCATAGATACGGCTGTCGAAATCGTAGTCGCGCTCCATCTTCGTGCCTTCGCCGGCGATGACGCTGACGGAGCGCCCGAAGCGGGTCGCCATATAGCTCCCCGAGAAACCATGCGAGGTCACCAGAACCAGCCCGCCCATGCCGGCGGATGCGCCGGCGCCGGAAGAGTTGGTGACGCCGGAAACATCGAGCGCGGCCTGCTCCATTGCGAGCGCCGCTTCGCGCAGATCGTCGGTCGGCAGGTCGGTTGCATCGAAAAGCTCGAGGTCCGGATAGGACTTGGCAAGATCGGCCTCGTCCGCCAGGCAAGCGAACGGGTCTTCCGGAGAGACCTTCGCCATGGCAACGGCGCGTTCCGCCAGTGTCTTCATGTCGAAGCCAGGATTGGCCGAAACGCTCGCCACCCGTTTACCGATGAAGACGCGCAGCGAAAAATCGTCGCTTTCGGAGGCTTCGGTTCCCTCGACTTTGCCGAGACGAACACTTACGGAGCGGGAGCGGGAACGCACAACCACCGCATCCGCCTGATCCGCCCCCGCGGCCTTGGCTAGATCGATGAGTTCGCTGGCGCGGGAAAGCAGGTCGGCGGAATCGATTTGGGAGGTCATGATTGCAAGCCTTTCATTCTCGCTCCATTTATTGTGCACTGTCAGAAGCATCAAGGCCGGCTCGCCGATTCTTGAGACGACCAATCGCCTATCTATTCGAAAGTATCCCTATGGCCGCGCCGGATTCCATGTTTTCCCAAATGCTGCTTCTCCTCGGCGGAGCCGTGATCGCAGCACCCTTGTTCAGGAAGCTCGGGCTCGGTACCGTCCTCGGATATCTCGCTGCAGGCGTGGTCATCGGCCCGATCCTGCAGCAGATCGTCGAGACGGAAGAGGTGTTGCATTTTTCCGAATTCGGCATCGTTTTCCTGCTCTTTATCATCGGCCTCGAGTTGAAGCCTTCCCGCCTTTGGCAGATGCGCGGCGATGTCTTCGGGCTTGGTCCGGCGCAGGTGGTGATCTCCGGGCTGGCGCTCACGGGGCTCGCCTATCTCGCAAACATGGCGGACTGGCGCGGCAGCCTGATTATCGGTTTTGGTCTGGCGCTATCGTCGACGGCCTTCGCGCTGCAGATCCTGAACGACGACGGCGACATGAACAGCCGTTACGGGCAACGATCCTTCTCGGTCCTCCTGTTCCAGGATCTGGCGATCGTTCCGCTTCTCGCCATGATCACTATCCTTTCCCCCGGGACGGTGGAGGCCGAAGCTACGCCGCTTCTCGATTTTGCGATTGCCGTCGGCGCTGTCGGCGCCATGGTGCTTGCCGGGCGGTACCTTCTGACCCCGATGTTCCAGGTGATTGCCCGCACCGGCGCCCGGGAAGTGATGATCGCGGCTGCCCTGCTGGTCGTGCTGGGATCGGCTGCGGCCATGCAGGCAGTCGGCCTTTCCATGGCGATGGGGGCCTTTCTCTCCGGCGTGATGCTTGCAGAATCCTCCTACCGTCATGAACTCGAAGCGGATATCGAACCCTTCCGCGGACTGTTGCTGGCGCTGTTCTTCATGGCGGTCGGCCTGTCGCTCGAAGTCGGCGTGATTTTCGACAACCTGCTCTTCATCCTGCCGGCCGTGCCGCTTTTCATGGCGGTGAAGGCATTGGTCATCTACGGGCTCTGCCGGCTTTGGGGCTCTCCGCACCAGGATGCGGTGCGGATCGCCGTCCTGCTGCCGCAAGGCGGCGAATTCGGTTTCGTGCTGTTCACCACGGCGACTGCGGCAGGCCTTCTTTCCTCCGCCACCGCATCGCTGCTGATCGCCGCGGTGACGCTCTCCATGGCGCTTACGCCGCTCGGGGCGGCACTTTCAAGACGCCTCCGCAGCGCCGAGACGCGCGAAGAACTGGCGGAGGATTTCAGCGGCGCCGGGGCGGACGTGCTGATGATCGGCTTTTCGCGCTTCGGCCAGATCGCCGCGCAAATCCTGCTGGCCGGCGGACGCGAAGTGACCGTCATCGATGATTCCGCAGATCGCATCCGACAAGCGGCCAGTTTCGGCTTCCGCATCTATTTTGGGGACGGCACCCGCCGGGATGTGCTGATCGCCTCCGGCATCGAGCGGGCAAAAATCGTCGCGGTCACCACTCAGAAGCGTGAAACGACCGACCGCATCGTTGACATGATCCGTTCCGAATTTCCGGACGTTCGCCTTTTCGTGCGTTCGTATGACCGCATCCATTCCCTGTCGCTTCGGGCTCGCAATGTCGACTACGAGCTGCGCGAAACACTCGAATCCGGCTTGGTTTTCGGTCGCCGTTCGCTGGAGGCGCTTGGCATGAGCGAGAACGAAGCGGAGGAAATCAGCGATGATATCCGCCGGCGCGACGAGGAGCGGTTGCAGGTTCAGGCGGTCCAGGGGCTCGGTGCCGGCCGCGAAATGCTGCTCAATCGGCCGGTCCGGCCAGAGCCTTTGATCAAACCGAAGCGAGCAGCTCTCGTGGAGGAGGTGAGCGCCGACGCAGCGATTACCGAGAGCTGATCAGCCTTCGGCAGCCGCAGAGTGAAGCGCGTCGATCGCGCGTTTAAGCTCGTCTTTCACGCTTTCGGATTCGTTCAGAATTTCCCGTGCCCTCAGAAAATCCAGAACCCGGAACCGGTTAACCGAGGGCCGCAGGAAGATCTGCGGCGGATTGAGCTTCAGCTTCAGGGAAATACTCGCCTGCATGGTGAGCTGGCTCGCTCCGAATAGGCTGTCGATGCGGTTGGGCGGATGCGTGCCGTCCCCTTCCGGCGCGCCGACCACATCGACGCCGATCACCACATCGGCAAGTTCCATCAGTTGTTCGTACGGCACCGGATTAAAGACACCGCCGTCGATCATGACCCGGCCATTCACCCAGATCGGCATGAAGAGGCCGGGGATGGCGGCGGACGCAGCGATCGCCTGGCGCAAATCCCCCTTCTCCAGGATCACCTCTGCCTGACCATAATAATCGGTAGCCGAGATTTTCATCGGGATTTCGAGATCCTCGAAATCCTTCGGGACCTGAGGCGGCAGGAAGGCATCGAGAATAAGCTCCAGATTGAAGTGCCCGAAGCGGAAGCCGCCGAGCTTGTCCCGCATGGTTGCCGGGCCAAGGCTCCAGAGCTTATTGAGCAGCGTGCCGCGATGACCGACGGTTTCCAGCGTATAGTCCCGGATTTCGCGTCCGGTCATGCCCGATGCCATGCCGGCGCCCATGATCGCGCCGATCGAGGAACCGGAAATTGCCACCGGGCGAATGCCCAGCTCGTCGAGCGCCTCGATGATCTGGATGTGGGAGACACCCCGCGCACCACCGCCTCCGAAGGCCACGGCAAAAGTCGGTTCACCTTTTTGCTCTGCGGTCTCAAGGTCCGGAAAGGCAAGCCGGGTATTCATCCCATTTCCTCTCAGATCGGCTGGTAGCGGAAGAAACCAATGCGGGTATCGCCGAAGACGCGGCTTTCGAGCGGCTTGAACACCGGATCGAGCGTCGGCGTCACGTCGGCCCGCTCCTCCAGCACCGCAAGCGCTCCGGGAAGCAGCCAGCCGCCGGCATGCGCCGAAAGCAGCGCCGCTTCACCCAGTCCCTGACCATAGGGCGGATCGGCAAAAAGGAAATGGAATGGCTCTATGGTGCCGATGGTGCCGAGTTTCGTAGCGTCGCGACGAAGGATGCGCGCCCGGCCATGCAGACCGAAGTTGTCGATGTTCTCCCAAAGGAGACCTCGTCCCTCAACGCCGTTTTCGACGAAAAGCGCGCTTCGGCAGCCGCGCGACAAGGCCTCCAGCCCCACGGCGCCAGTGCCGGCGAAAAGATCGATCACCCGGGAGCCGTCGATTGCCTCCGGATAGACGTGCCCGATGATGTTGAACAGGCTTTCGCGCGTCCGGTCGATCGTCGGCCGGATATCGCTGCTTTTTGGCGTGGCCAGCGACCGGCCGCGAAATTCACCACCAACGATCCGCACCGCGCGCTACCCCCTTGGCGTACGCGGCTTACCGCCGGGCCTTGCGGCACCCGGACGACCGCCGGGCTTGCTGCCACCTGGCTTGCCCCGTCCGCCGGCCGGTTTCCCGCCAAAGCCTTTTCCGCCGCCCGGCTTTCCGCCGAAGGACTTTCCACCGGGCTTTCCGCTGCGCGGCTTGTCGCCAAAGGGCCGGTCACCGGCAGGGCGTTCGCTGCGGGCGGGCCTATCACCGAATGACCGCTCTCCACGGGGTCTTTCGGAGCGACCCTCGCTCGCGAAAGGCCGTGCCGGACGATCGCCATCCTCACGGGGCTTGCGGTCGCCACGGGGCCTGTCGCCGAAGAAACGATCTCCCTTTGGTTTGTCGAAAGAACGCTCGCCGCGTGGGGGACGATCACCAAAAGTGCGCTCGCCGCGTGGACGCTCGGAACGGCCTTCTCCTTCCGCGCGCGGCTTGCGGTCTCCGCGGGGTTTGTCGCCGAACGGGCGATCGCCCCTGGGCGGCCGATCTCCGAAGGAACGATCGCCGGAAGACCGCTTGCGGCCGAAATCGTCCTTCTCCGGTTTGGCCGGGGCATCGGCACGGATCCAGTCGCTGTCCTCTTCGGCCCGCTTGACCACGACGCGACGATCATTTTCCGGAGCAGGCTTCTTGAACAATTGTTCGGCCTCGGCACGCGCGGACGTTCTCGTTCCCTTGCCATCGGCGGTCGGCCGCGCGCCAGGCGCCATCCAGACATTTGCCGTGCGGCTCGTGCCCATCGGCGGCCGCTTCTTGGGACGTTCCTCGCCGAAGTCGCGATCATTGCTCTTGGCGCCGCCCTTGCCGCGTGGCTTGTCGCCGAACTTGCGGTCTCCAGGCTTGGTGTCGAGACGGCCAAGCGCCTTTTCACGACGGTCCTCGGTTTTGCCGAAGCGCGGGCGCTCCGTCTTTTCCGGCTTCTCGGCCCAATCCGACCGTTCCGTACGCGCCGGCTTTTCGTCTTCGGCTTCTCGATCGTTATAGATCGGCGCGTCGAAATTCGCCTTGGATTCGTCGATCAGCCTCGGACCGAGCTGGTCGCGCAGCATGCGACCGCGCACCTCGATGACCTCGCTCTCCGGAAGATCCCCGAGTTGGAAAGGGCCGTAGGAAATACGGATCAGACGGTTTACTTCGAGGCCCAGCGCCCCGAGGACGTTCTTGATTTCCCGGTTCTTGCCTTCGCGAAGTCCCATGGTGATCCAGACGTTACGCCCCTGGCTGCGATCCAGCGTCGCGTCGATCGAGCCGTAGAGCACGCCGTCCACGGCGATGCCTTCCTTCAGCTTGTCGAGCGCCTCCTGGTCAATCTCGCCGTGAGCGCGCACACGATAGCGGCGCAGCCAACCGGTCGTCGGCAGTTCGAGGACGCGCGAAAGACCGCCGTCGTTGGTGAGCAGCAGCAGCCCTTCAGTGTTGATGTCGAGGCGGCCGATCGACATGACGCGCGGCAGACCTTCCGGCAGATTGTCGAAAACGGTCGGACGACCTTCCGGATCGGAATTGGTCGTCACAAGGCCAGCCGGCTTGTGGTAGAGCCACAGGCGAGTGCGCTCGATGCCGCGGATCGGCACACCGTCGACTTCGATCTTGTCGTCGAGGGTCACGTTGACGACCGGCGTCTCCAGCACCTTGCCATTCAGGCTGACGCGGCCTTCCATGATCATGCGTTCGACATCGCGCCGGGACGCGACGCCGGCACGCGCAAGGATCTTCGATATACGTTCCGCCTTGCCCTCGGCTCCAGCGGATACGGTTGCGATCGGCGCGGGCCTGCGCGCTGCCTTCGCAGGCTTTTCCTGAACCGCCTTCTGCGCAAACTTTTTCTTGGCTCCCGCCTTGTCGGCGGGCGCAGCCTTTGGAGCCGATCTTGGCTTGGTTTCGCGAACGAAGGTCCTGCCTTCGCCGCGCTTCGGCTTGTCTTTTGAATTCATTTGTTGTTTGCCTGAAGCGTGATGTCTAACGGAGCGATCCGGACATTCTTGTTCGTGTTGACTGAGACGGGTTCACGCCCGCAAATCGGGCTCTGGTTGGATGCTTCCTACCAGTTCACGCGATCCGGGTTAAGAGGGAATCGCCGAAATGCCTAATAGCGACGGGTTCATGGATGCGGCACTCGCCGAGGCAAGGGCCGCAGCGGCTCGCGGCGAGGTTCCCGTCGGAGCCGTGCTGGTGCTCGACGGCACGATCATCGCCCGGTCAGGAAACCGCACCCGCGCCGACAACGACGTTACCGCCCATGCGGAGATAGCCGTCATCCGCGAAGCATCTGCAGCGCTCGGCCAGGAGCGGCTTGCAGGCGCCGATCTCTACGTGACTCTGGAGCCCTGCACGATGTGCGCGGCAGCCATTTCATTCGCGCGTATCCGCCGCCTCTATTACGGCGCGGACGATCCTAAAGGTGGAGCGGTCGACAACGGCGTGCGCTTCTTCCATCAGCCGACCTGCCATCACGTCCCCGAAGTCTATTCCGGCCTGGGCGAGACGGAGGCAGCGGACCTGCTCACCGGCTTCTTCAAATCGAGAAGAGATGCGGATGGGACCGCCGGGCACGAAGAAATCTGATCAGAACAGCTTCCACCAGTCGCTGGACTTCTTCGCGTCCGCGGCTTCCTTCCTGCGGCGCTTTTCCTTCTGAAGCTCCGGTTCGCCGACATCGCTAAGATTGGCCGCATCGGTGGAGCGGAACTCTGCGGGCGGTTCGACGAGCGAGCGACGGCGGGCCGAGACATCGACGGTTTCGGCGTCCTGCTTGGCCTTGCGAAAGGCTTCCCATTTTTCGGACTCAGTCATCTGCCCCGCCTGGCCCTTGCCAGCCAGCAGCGGAGAACGATAGCCGGGATCCTTTTCGTTCGCCGCGGCCTCATCACGCAGGCGCTGACGGGTCTCTTCCGGAGATTCGACCCAGTTCGGGTTGGTCTCACGATTGGCCAGCGATTGCTGCGGCGGCGGCAGGTTCGCCGCATCTCCCTTTGCCACGACCAAAGCGGGACGGGGATTGTATTTCAGATTGCGCT
Organism: Neorhizobium sp. S3-V5DH; assembly: GCF_004343065.1. Taxonomy (NCBI): domain Bacteria; kingdom Pseudomonadati; phylum Pseudomonadota; class Alphaproteobacteria; order Hyphomicrobiales; family Rhizobiaceae; genus Neorhizobium; species Neorhizobium sp. S3-V5DH. Next base: position 520,720 of record NZ_SMCL01000001.1, on the reverse strand, counting down.
TCGCTTCGTCATTCTTGCCGCCGAGCGAAACGGACTGGCCGAGATCGTCGGTCAGCTGCTCGAAAGCCGTCTTGTCGGTACCGTAGGTCGGACCGCCCGCGCAGCCCGAAAGGGCCGATGCCACGGCAAAAACGCCGGCCACGCCCATGCCGACACGAAACGCAGATGTGGTTGTCATCAAAACCCTTCCAGCGGCGTCCGTCCCGACGCCTCAGTCTACTTGCACCCCAAGTGGCCGGAAAATCCGGCCAATTTCAGGCAGAAATACCGGATGACGCGCCAAAGCGCAATCATCCGGCCATTTTGGATCAACCGAGGCGGCCAAGGCTCGCAAGCTCGCGAAGCGCGGAAGCGTCACGGGCCGAGACATCCGGATATTCCGGATCGGAGCCCACATCCTTCGTCACCCGCCAGGAACGAGCGCATTTCACGCCCTCCGCCAGCGTCGGATCGACAACCACACCCGGCACTTCCGGCAGCAGGAAGGCGTCCTGCGGTCCCTCGCCTGCCACGATGGCGATGCCTGACGTGATGCAGGTTTCCTCGAAATCGTGCCCATCAAGCGCCTTGAGAAGCTCCGAATCGGTGACATAGACCACCGGCGCCGCCTCAAGCGAGGAGCCGATACGCTTGTCCTTGCGCTCGATCTCGAGAGCGCCGGTGACGACCGAACGGACCTTGCGGATCTTCGCCCATTTCTCCGCAACAGCGTCGTTCTTCCACTCGGCTGGAACGTTCGCGAACTGTTCGAGATGCACGGAGACCGCCTGCGGGTTGCGCGAAAGCCAGGCCTCTTCCGTCGTGAACGGCAGCATGGGAGCAAGCCAGGTGACCGTGCAGTCAAAGATCTTGCGGATGACGGCAAGTGCCGCACGGCGGCGCAGCGAAGACGGCGCGTCGCAGTAGAGCGCGTCCTTGCGGATGTCGAAATAAAAGGCCGACAGCTCGATATTGGCAAAGTCGATGAGCGCGCGAGCGATCTTCTTGAATTCGAAGGCGTCATACCCCTCGCGGACGACTTTATCGAGTTCCGCCAGGCGGTGCAGCATCAGCTTTTCAAGTTCGGGCAGGTCGCCATAGGCGATCTCCTCGCCCTCGTCATGAGCGAGCGTGCCGAGCATCCAGCGGATGGTGTTACGCAGCTTGCGGTAGGCGTCCACATTGGTCTGGATGATCGTCTTGCCGAGACGCTGGTCTTCCCAGTAGTCCGTCGTCATCACCCAGAGGCGCAGGATATCGGCGCCTGCATCCTTCATCACGTCCTGCGGCGCCACGACATTACCCAGTGACTTCGACATCTTCTGGCCCTTCTCATCCATGGTGAAACCATGGGTGACGACCGTGTCATAGGGCGCCCGTCCGCGGGTGGCGGCGGATTCCAAGAGCGAGGAATGGAACCAGCCGCGATGCTGGTCGGAACCTTCGAGATAAACGTCAGCCGGCCATTTCAGGTCCGGACGGTCTTCGAGCGTGAAGGTGTGCGTCGAGCCAGAATCGAACCAGACGTCGAGGATGTCCATGACCTGCGTCCAGCCTTCGTTGGCGCGAGAGCCGAGAAAACGCTCGCGGGCGCCTGCGGCGAACCAGGCGTCGGCCCCTTCTTTTTCGAAGGCGTCGAGGATGCGCTGGTTGACCGCCTCGTCCTGCAGGATTTCGCCCTCGTCATCCACGAAAACGCAGATCGGCACGCCCCAGGCGCGCTGGCGCGACAGCACCCAGTCGGGGCGCTGCTCGATCATGGCACGCAGGCGGTTCTGTCCGCCGGCGGGTACGAAGCGCGTGTCGTCGATCGCCTTGAGCGCACGGGTACGCAGCGTCGTGCCATCCTTGAGGTCCTTGTCCATATAGACGAACCACTGCGGCGTGTTGCGGAAGATGATCGGCTTCTTCGACCGCCAGGAATGCGGATACTGATGCTTTAGGCGACCGCGGGCAAAGAGCGCGTTCCTCTCGATCAGCGCCTTGATGACACGATCGTTGGCATCGCCCTTCTTGCCGTTGTCGTCCATGACCCTCACGCCGTCGAAGCCCGGCGCATCTGCTGTGTAGGTGCCGCTATCGTCGACCGGGAACGGGATCTTCGTGTCGATGCCGCGCGCTTCCAGCTCCCGGACATGATGCGTCCAGGCCTCGAAGTCCTCGCGGCCGTGCGAGGGGGCGGTGTGGACGAAGCCGGTGCCGGCATCGTCGGTTACGTGATCGCCGGCGAGCAGCGGGACGTCGAAGGTGTAGCCGCCGCCCAGGCCCTTGAGGGGATGGGCGCAGGTGATCGCACCAAGCTCATCGGCGGAGATATCGCGCAGACGTTTATACTGGAGCTTTGCCTTGGCGAAACTCTCTTCAGCCAGCTTGTCGGCGAAGATCAGCCTTTCACTCGGACGCGGGCCGAAGTCATTGGCGGCTTCCGTGACCTCATAGAGGCCGTAAGCGATCTTTGGCGAATAGGAGATCGCGCGGTTGCCGGGGATGGTCCATGGCGTAGTCGTCCAGATGACGACATGAGCATCCAAAAGATCGGATTTGCCCGCACCCGGCTCAACTTGGACCATCAGAACGGGAAACTTCACCCAGATCGTATCGCTCTCGTAGTCCTGATACTCGACTTCCGCTTCCGCCAGCGCGGTGCGCTCGACGACCGACCACATGATCGGCTTCGAGCCGCGATAGAGCTGGCCGCTCTTGGCGATCTTCAGCAGCTCGCCGGCGATGCGGCTTTCCGCGTGAAAATTCATAGTGAGGTACGGATTGTCAAAGTCTCCCACAATGCCAAGGCGCTTGAACTCTTCCGCCTGAACCTTGATCCACTTTTCCGCATAGGCGCGGCACTCGCGGCGGAACTCGATCATCGCGTCCGGCTGCTTCAGGTCCGGCTTCTGCTTGCCCTTGGAGCGGTAATTCTCCTCCTCGATCTTCCACTCGATCGGCAGGCCGTGGCAGTCCCAGCCGGGAACGTAGTTGGAGTCAAATCCACGCATCTGGAACGAGCGGGTGATGACGTCCTTCAGGATCTTGTTTAGCGCATGGCCGATATGGATGTTGCCGTTGGCATAGGGGGGGCCATCGTGCAGGACGAACTTTTCGCGGCCGGCGGCGGAAGCGCGCAGTTGCTTGTAGAGATCCATCTGCTGCCAGCGGGCGACCAGCTCCGGCTCCTTCTGCGGCAGGCCGGCGCGCATCGGGAAATCGGTTTCAGGCAGATAGAGGGTCTTCGAGTAGTCGAGCTTTTCGGCGGTATCGGTCATGGCGGGTAATCGTCTCTGGCAGCGCTCGGGGGCGCATCGTGAATGAAAATTCGGTGGCGGAAGGCGCTTTACGCAAGCGCCGAAAACCCGGACCCTCCGGCCGCTCCTAAAGCGCGCAGAAGGCCGGGCCTATAATTCGAATGATTTGAGCCAGCCGAAATTTTTTCATGGGGGCGGTTATTACGGGTTTTTGAGGAGGAAAGGAAGGGGAATTCCAAAACTCAAAACGCAATCCTCGCGTCCAGTTCGCCCAATGGCCTCACGCCGGCGAGCAGCGCCCGCGCCTCTTCCTCATCCCGCCTGATCTGGGCGACCAGCGGATCAAGGCCATCGAATTTCAGCTCGTCGCGCAGATGGCCAAAGAAGGAAACGGAGCAGGTTTCTCCATAGAGGTTGTCGGAGAAATCGAAGACGTAGGTCTCCAGCAGCGGAACACCGTTTTCCGTCACCGTCGGACGGCGTCCATAGCTCGCCACGCCATCACGGAGCGTCCCGTCCGCACGGCGAAAGTGCACGGCATAAATGCCGGGTTTCAGCTCTGCTTCGGGCGGAAGCTGCATGTTGGCGGTGGGGAAGCCAAGCTGACGTCCGAGTTTTTCGCCGCCGATCACCTCAGCTTCCACCGTATACCGATACCCGAGCAAGCCGGCTGCGGCGCTCACATCGCCTTCACCCAGCAGCGCCCGGATGCGGCTGGAGGAAATGACCTCGGCATTCTCGTCACGAAAGGCGTCCATCAAGGAGACCGTGAAGCCGTGTCGCTCTCCGGAGACCATCAGGAAGGCCGGGCCGCCTTCCCTGCCCTTGCCGAAATGGAAGTCGAAGCCGGTGACGACCGCACTGGCATGAAGCCAGTCGACCAGGATCGTCTGGATGAATTCTTCTGCCGAACGCATCGAAAAATCACGATCGAAAGGATATTCGATTACGGATCGGAAGCCCATCGCCTCCAGAAGCCGTGCCTTCATGGGAGCGGGTGTCAGGCGGAACACCGGCTCCTCGGGCCGAAACACCGTCCGCGGATGCGGTTCGAAAGTCAGCACCAGCGCCGGAACGCCCCGCTCTGCGGCAAGCGTCAATGCACGCTCCAGCACGCTGCGGTGACCGCGATGCACGCCGTCGAAATTGCCGATCGCCACAACGCCGCCCTTCAGCGCTTCGGGCAGCGGCTCCTTCTTCTCGTTGCGGTGAAATACGGTCATCGATGCAGTTCCGCTTCAGGCCAGGCGCGGCATCCAGTATTTCGGCGTTGCATTCTCGCGCTTCAGCCAAGCGTTCAAAATCGCCTCGTCCGTCTGACCGTTGATCGTATATTCCGCCACGTGGATGCCGCTGCTGATATAAAGCAGGTCGAGGCCATAGGCGAGAGCGCCGCGCACGTCAGTCGGCATGCCGTCACCGATCGCCAGAACCCGGCTCATCGGGAAATCGCCGCGCACTTCCCGGGCGGCAGCAAGCGTCGCTTCGTAGATCGGCCGGTGCGGCTTGCCGGCAACCCGGGTCTTGCCGCCCAGCTCTTCGTAATAGGCGGCAACCGCTCCTGCGCAGGGAATGATGCGATGGCCGCGCTCGACCACCAGATCGGGATTGGCACAGATCAGAGGCACCTCGCGCTTGGCGAAGTCGGTCAGCATCTCGGTATAATCTTCCGGTACTTCCTCTTCGTCGTCGAAGAATCCTGTGCAGACGATGCAATCCGCCTGGTCTGCGGAAACGACTTCCACGCCGAGGCCGTCGAACAGGTTGAGGTCGCGGTCCGGCCCGATCAGGAAGACTTTCTTCGGGCCATCGACGATCAGGTGCTGGGTCACGTCGCCAGACGTCACGATGCGGTCGTAGGTTTCATCCGGCACGCCGAGTGCGCGCATCTGCTGGATGACGCCGGGCGCCGGGCGCGGCGAATTGGTAATGAGGACAACGGTCGCCCCTGCTTCACGAGCCGCGGCGAGCGCCTTACAGGAATGCATGAACGGGTCGAGACCATTGTGAACGACGCCCCAGACGTCGGAAAGAACCACATCGTAGTCGCCGATGACTTCGCTCAGATTCTGGATGCGCTTTGCCATGCCTGCTGCCTCGTGATTTTCGATTGGCGCTGATGTCGCAAAGCTTGCCCGCGAAGGCAAGGGCGATTTGCGTTCCGCGCCGTTCGATTTCACCGCGGCGTCACAGGAGAGCCGGAAGCTTGAGCGCCAGACCGGCGAGAGCGCATATGGCCAACACAGGCACCATGCCAACCCTCATCCGGAACAAAAGAACCGCCGAAAGCAGGAAAAGCAGGAAGGCGGCCAGGTCAAGGCTCGTCCAGACAGGCCAGGAAACATGGAGGCCGGCCGCCGGCCAGAGCGAGATCTCGCCGACTTCGCGGAACAGCACATGCATGCCAAACCAGATGGCGAGATTAAGGATGACCCCCACCACAGCGGCCGTGATCGCCGAGAGGGCCGCTGAAAATGTCGCGTTGCCGCGGAGCCGCTCGATGAAGGGTGCCCCGGCAAAAATCCAGATGAAGCTCGGCACGAAGGTGGCCCAGGCAACCAGTAGGGCGCCGATGACGCCGCCCGTGACGGCTCCCAGCCCGGCAGCCCCGCGGAAGCCGACAAGAAAGCCGACGAAAGAAAGCACTAATACCAGCGGCCCCGGCGTTGTTTCCGCCAGCGCCAGCCCGTCCAACATTTCGCCCGGCCTCAGCCAGCCGTAATCCTGGACTGCGACCTGCGCCACGTAGGCAAGCACCGCATAGGCCCCGCCGAAGGTGACCAGGGCCATCTTGGAGAAGAAAGTGAACATCGCCGACAGGGCCTCTGTCCCGGAGACCAGCCAGAGCGCCAGAAGCGGAAGCTGCCAGACAGCGACCCAGAAGAAGAGCGTCACGACCGCCTTCAAAGCCGGCGGTCGTTGTGGAAGATCGATAGGCGCGGCGGCTCCTGTCGAACGGCTTCCGCCGGAACGGGCGGAGACGAAGCCAGCGATGCCCGCCAGCAGCACGACCAGCGGAAACGGAAGGCTGAAAAAGAACAGCGATATGAAGGCCAGAGCCGCAATGGCGACGAGGAACCGGCTCTTCAACGTCTTGCGGCCGAGCCGGATCACCGCTTCGACGACGATCGCCAGCACCGCCGCTTTCAGGCCATAGAAGAGGCCGGTCAGCCAGGTGGTGTCCTGGTAGAGCGAATAGGCAGTCGAAAGCCCAATGATGACTGCCAGGCCGGGAATGACGAACAGAAGCCCGGCGATGATGCCTCCGCGGGTACCATGCATCAACCAGCCGATATAAGTCGCCAGTTGCTGCGCTTCAGGCCCCGGCAGCAGCATGCAGTAATTCAGCGCGTGAAGAAACCGCTCCTCGGAAATCCAGCGCTTCTCATCCACCAAGATCCGGTGCATCAGACCTATCTGACCCGCGGGGCCACCAAAGCTCAATACTCCAATCTTGGCGAAAACCGCCGTCATCTCCCTAAGTCCGACAGGGCCGGAAACCTCCTCCTTCACCATCGCGTCCATTGCCGTGTCACTTCCGTCCGCCATGGGATACCCAATCATGTTTCTCGTCCGCCGCGTCGCGAGCCCAACGATAAAGTGCGTCATAGATGAGCATACCCTGCTCCATCTGTTCCAGATCGCTGGAATACATCCGCGACAGGCCAAGCGATATCGCCAGGAGCCCCGCAGCCTGAGGCTCAAGGTCGGGCCGGTCCGTGTCGGCGCCTCGGACGATCCGAGCGAGGTGGCCGAGTGCGGGAAATGACAATCCGAACTCCTCGATCATGACATCGAAGCTGCAGAGTTCGCCGCGATGGCTCCAGAAGACGCCTTCGATATCGAAAGGCGTCGCGCCGAAGCGGTCGGCGACGGCCTCGACCTCTACAGCCGAGACGAATAGAAAAGTGGCGCCGGGATCAACAAAGCGGCGGATCAGCCAGGGACAGGCGATGCGGTCGATTTTCGGCCGGGCGCGCGTTACCCAGAGTGTCGCGCCGTCGGCCTTCCTGTCGGGGATCCTTTCCACAGGCAGGAGCGGCAGCCCGAGTTCCCGCCAGCTTTCGAAACCTCCCTCCAGAACCTCTGCCTCGGCGCCCGCAATACGCAGGAAGGCCGCAACGCCTTCGCTCAGCTTGCGGCCCTTCTGGCAGACGACCACAACCCATCGCCCGTTCAACGACGGAGCCCAATCGGCGACATCGTGGTGAGCCTTCTTGAGCGAAGCCGGCAGCAGGAAAGGGTTTTCGGCAAAGTCGTCCCGGTCGCGCACGTCGATAATCAGCGGCGCCTTGGGAGTACCGATTAATCGTGCCAATTTCTCAGATGAGATAGCATTATAAGTCGCCATGGTCGTGCCCTCTAAGGTTCATATGTGATAGTCATATGAAGGACGCGAACTTCGGCATGGCGCCTCGTGGGGCACTCGCAAACCCCATATATCATTTAGACGAAATTGCTACTCCAAAGTCAAGTTTCAGCAACCGCCCGGCTCCTCGCGAAGCGCGGTTTTTTCTTTCCCTATCCTTGACTCTTCCCCTCGCCGAGCCTACATCCGCGGCGCTTAGCACTCCCTGGAGGTGAGTGCTAACATTCCAGCGGATCATCACGTGATCCGTCAATGTCATTTGATCGAGGGATTAGACAATGGCAAGCACCAATTTCCGCCCCCTGCACGATCGCGTCGTCGTTCGTCGCGTCGAGTCTGAAGAAAAGACCAAGGGCGGCATCATCATTCCTGATACCGCCAAGGAAAAGCCGCAGGAAGGCGAAATCGTCGCCGTCGGTTCTGGCGCCCGCGATGAATCCGGCAAGGTCGTCGCTCTCGACGTCAAGGCTGGCGACCGCGTTCTCTTCGGCAAGTGGTCCGGCACCGAAGTCAAGATCAACGGCGAAGACCTTCTGATCATGAAGGAAGCCGACATCATGGGCATCATCGGCTGATAAGCCGCCTGTCCTTACCGAAATTCGCTGACACCCCTTTTCAGGAGTTCTCAAAATGGCAGCTAAAGAAGTCAAATTCGGCCGCACCGCACGTGAAAAGATGCTGCGTGGCGTCGACATTCTCGCTGACGCAGTCAAGGTAACGCTCGGCCCGAAGGGTCGTAACGTCGTTATCGACAAGTCCTTCGGTGCGCCGCGCATCACCAAGGACGGCGTCTCCGTCGCCAAGGAAATCGAACTGGAAGACAAGTTCGAAAACATGGGCGCCCAGATGGTCCGCGAAGTCGCTTCGAAGACCAACGACATCGCCGGCGACGGCACCACCACCGCTACCGTTCTCGCCCAGGCTATCGTTCGCGAAGGCAACAAGGCCGTCGCAGCCGGCATGAACCCGATGGACCTGAAGCGCGGCATCGATCTCGCCGTAGCCGAAGTCGTCAAGGATCTCCAGGCCAAGGCCAAGAAGATCAACACTTCGGAAGAAGTTGCCCAGGTCGGCACGATCTCCGCAAACGGCGAGCGCCAGATCGGCCTCGACATTGCTGAAGCCATGCAGAAGGTCGGCAACGAAGGCGTCATCACGGTTGAAGAAGCCAAGACCGCCGAAACCGAACTCGAAGTCGTCGAAGGCATGCAGTTCGACCGCGGCTACCTGTCGCCCTACTTCGTGACCAACCCGGAAAAGATGGTTGCCGATCTCGATGACGCTTACATTCTCCTTCACGAGAAGAAGCTCTCGAACCTGCAGGCCATGCTCCCGGTTCTCGAAGCCGTCGTTCAGACCGGCAAGCCGCTCCTGATCATCGCTGAAGACGTCGAAGGCGAGGCACTTGCTACCCTCGTCGTCAACAAGCTGCGCGGTGGCCTGAAGATTGCTGCCGTCAAGGCTCCGGGCTTCGGCGACCGCCGCAAGGCCATGCTGGAAGACATCGCCATCCTCACGGGCGGCACTGTCATCTCCGAAGACCTCGGCATCAAGCTCGAGAATGTCACCCTCGACATGCTCGGCCGCTCCAAGAAGGTCTCGATCTCCAAGGAAAACACCACGATCGTCGACGGTGCCGGCGCCAAGTCCGACATCGAAGGCCGCGTCAACCAGATCAAGGCGCAGATCGAGGAAACCACCTCGGATTACGATCGTGAGAAGCTCCAGGAGCGCCTCGCCAAGCTCGCTGGCGGCGTTGCCGTCATCCGCGTCGGCGGTTCGACCGAAGTCGAAGTGAAGGAAAAGAAGGACCGCATCGACGACGCTCTCAACGCGACCCGCGCTGCCGTTCAGGAAGGCATCGTTCCGGGCGGCGGTATCGCCCTGCTGCGCTCCTCCGTCAAGATCACGTCCAAGGGCGCTAATGACGACCAGGAAGCCGGCATCAACATCGTCCGCAAAGCATTGCAGTCGCTGGTCCGCCAGATCGCTGACAACGCTGGTGACGAAGCTTCGATCGTCGTCGGCAAGGTTCTCGACAAGAACGAAGACAACTACGGCTACAACGCACAGACCGGCGAATATGGCGACATGATCGCCATGGGTATCGTCGATCCGCTGAAGGTCGTCCGCACGGCTCTGCAGAATGCTGCTTCGGTTGCTTCGCTGCTGATCACCACGGAAGCCATGATCGCCGAGCTGCCGAAGAAGGACGCTCCGGCCGGCATGCCTGGCGGCATGGGCGGAATGGGCGGAATGGACATGATGTGAGGCTGATACCTCGCATCTGAGCCATCTGGTTCAGTCAGGAAGGGCGGTTTTCGGACCGCCCTTTTCTTTGCTCTGATCCATCAAAAACGACGCTAAACCAACGCTGACAAAAGCCGCGACGGGAACTACAGTCGCCGCATGAGTTTCTTTGAGAGCCTGCTTGTCCTCTTGCTTGTCGCGGTCGTGCTGTTGCAGGTCTCGCGACGACTTTCGGTGCCCTATCCGTCCATGCTCGCGCTGGCGGGTGCGGCGGTCGCGCTTTTGCCGGGCATGCCTTACATTTCGCTGGAGCCTGCGACGGCTCTTGCTCTCTTCATTGCGCCGGCGCTGCTCGACGCCGCTTTCGATTTTCCGGTCGGGATCGCGCGCCGCTTCTGGTTGCCGCTCCTCGTCTTCGCGATCGGGGGCGTAGCCGTCACCGCCGCTGCCGTTGCCTTTGTCGGCTGGGCCGTCGCCGGCCTGCCCCTGGCTGCAGCGCTTGTTCTCGGTGCGATCGTCGCACCGCCCGATGCGGCGGCTGCAACGGCGGTTCTGTCATCTATGGCCATTCCGCGCAGCACCGACACCGTGCTTCGGGGCGAGAGCCTCTTCAATGATGCCGCGGCACTGCTGATATTCGATGCGGCCTTGGCGGTTCAATCCGCAGGCAGCCTCGATGCGCCCGTCGCCCTGCATCTCACCCTCGCGGTGCCGGGCGGCATCCTGCTCGGCATTGTCGCCGCATGGCTGTCCCGTCATCTTTACCGGCTGGTTAGCGGCACGCTCGGCGGCAATCTCCTGCAATTCGTCCAGACTTTCCTGCTCTGGATCATCGCCGCGCGACTGGCGTTTTCGGCGGTGCTTGCCATCGTCGCTTTCGCAATGATGCTGGCCCGTAGCGACGGGACACGATCTTCGGCGCGCATGCGTGTCCAATCCTATGCCGTCTGGAGCGCGGCGGTCTTCGTGCTCAACGTCATGGCCTTTCTTTTGATGGGCATGCAGGTGCGTGGTATCCTCGACAGCATGTCGGCCGATCGCCTCGGAGAAGCCCTCCGCTTCGCGCTGCTGACCGTGATTGTCGTCGTGCTGGTCCGCTTCGTCATCTGTATCGGCTTTAACCGCCTACGCGCCTGGTATGCACGCAGCCACGGCAGGCCGGAACCCGCAACGCTGAACCAGGCGCTGCTTGCGGGGTGGTGCGGCATGCGAGGGCTCGTCACGCTTGCAACTGCCTTCGCCCTGCCCGCAGACTTTCCGCAACGCGATATGGTGGTCCTGACGGCTTTTGCCGTCGTTCTCGCCACCCTCGTAGTTCAGGGACTGACATTGGCGCCCGTCATCCGCTTACTCGGCCTCGATCGCCGAGCTGAAGGCAGAGGCGAACTCGCGACGCGGCGAAGCGAAATTGCGGCCGCCGGTCTTGCCCCACTTGAAGGACTACAGGAACCGGAAGCCGAATTGCTGCGCGCCAAGTTCCAGCTCGAACAGCGGGCAATCGCCAACGCGGCCGGCGCCGCTTCTTTGGAAACCTATCGCCGGCTGGCGTTAATGGCGATCGCGGCCCAGCGCGATGAACTCGACCGGCTGCGGGTGGCGCATCAGGTCAATGTCGATGAATACAATCTTTTGCTTGAAGAGATCGACTGGCGCGAGCTTTCGGTCCTGCCGGAAGAGGCCCGCCGCATCGAAGAAATTTGACCGCCCGACCCAGGCCGGGCAGTCAGCGGGCTTGACCAGCACCCTAGTAGAGATCCCGTCCATTGTTGGACTTGCGGTAGATATTGCGAGAGGCCCTATCCTGCATACGCTCGATCCGCTGCCGCTCCCGATAGGAGACGTAGCCGTCACGGGAAGCCCGCCACTGCGCCCGGTCGATCCGCTGCTGCTGGCGGGAGAGATTGCGCAGCTCCTGCGGTGTCAGTTCGCCGCGCGCCATGCCGCGATAGATGCGATACTCCTGACGGTATTCCCGTCCCTCGCTGCGGTAGGTCTGGGCCAGGCCCGGGACGCTCGAGGCGACCAGAATGGCAAGAGCACTGACGATGATCTTCTTCATCACATACCTCCTTTCGGGGAAAATTTGCTTCGAAAACAGCTGCATCCTGATGATCCAACGATGAACCAAGGCTGAAGGTTGCGTTCAGGAAGGCTGGGAAGATGTGACGCCGGAAGCTTGCCGGTTCGGGATCAGGCCAACCGTTCGCGCCTCGATGCCCGAAGCTCCGGCGGCGGCATGCTCCGCCTGCGATAGTCCGACGGAGTGAGGCCAACCAATTTACGGAACAGTCTGCGGAAGCTTGCCGGCTCTACATAACCCACCTCGGCCGCAACGTTGTCGAGCGACATATCGGAGGTTTCGAGTATCTGCTTTGCCTCCTCCATACGAAGCGTCTGGATATATTCAAGCGGAGACTGGCCGGTCGCGGCGCGGAAACGTCTCAGGAAACTGCGCTCCGTCAGACCGCTCCGTGCCGCCATTTCTGCCACCGGATTCGGACGCGGGTAATTTTCGGCCGCCCAAATCTGCGCGGCGGCGATCAATCGGTCTTCGTGCTGGCGCCCCACGGTGAGGGAGGCGAAAGGCAATTGCCCTTCGCTATGCCATTGCAACAAAAAGATCTTCGCAATGCGCCGCGCCTCCTCAGAGCTGACGAAACGGCCGATCAGATAAAGGAGGAGGTCGTGCCAGGACGATGCGCCACCGGCACTGATGATACGGTGGCCCTCGCCTGCGGGAATGAGGATACGCTCACGCCGCACGCGGACCTTTGGATAGCGGGCGGACATCTGGCTCGCGTAACCCCAGTGGGTGGCAGCGTCCTTCCCGTCCAGCAGGCCGGCTTCCGCGAGGAGCAGCGAGCCGGAACAGACCGAACAGATGATAGCTCCCGTCTGATAAGCGGCGCGGATCCAGTCCACCACCGCATTGTAGGAATTGGGATAGGGCTGAGTGAGATCGACAATGATATCCGGTACGATGACGATATCGGGTGCGGGTCGATCGCTCAAAGCACCGTGCGGAGTGACGATCACGCCGTTCGGTCCAAGAAAGGGCTCGCCATCGAGCGACAGCATCATCGGCGAGAATGCGGGCGGCAGCGGTGTACGGCCGTGCAGCAATTCCCAGTCCCGACCGACCGATGAGAGAACATCCACCATCATGATCATGCCGGTGGCCGTCATCTCCGGAAGGCTCACGATCACCGTCTCGATCGGTTTTTGTCCCGAATCCATGTCCCGCATGTCCGTTCTGGATCGCTTCCGCCTGAAACGAACCTATCAGACACCCTTCTCTCCGCATAGAGATCGCAATCAGGCGGACGTCGAAAGCAGGCCCGTCCAATCAACTCGGGAGAGAGACAATGACCATCAACACCGCACTCGCGGGAACGCAAAACACATTCAATGAGGCCAAGGCGGAAGCCTTTGCCGGGCAGATTATCGGCGCGCTCAACAGCGCCTCGCTCGTGCTCATGACCTCGATCGGCCACCGTACCGGCCTCTTCGACGTTCTTGCCGGCACGCCGTCCACCACAGTCGCCAATCTTGCCCAGAAGGCAAACCTGGCCGAGCGCTATGTGCGCGAATGGCTCTCTGTGCTGGCCACCACAGGCGTTGTAGACTATGAACCGGCCACGAAAACCTTCACACTTCCGGCTGAACATTCCGCCTTTCTGACCCGGGCAGCAACACCGAACAACATTGCCGTCGAGGCACAATTTCTTGGCGTTGCCTTCGAAGTGGAAGAGGAAATCATTCAGCGCTTCCGCGACGGCAAGGGCCTGCACTACCATCACTATGGGCGTTTTCACGAGGTGATGGCGGAATCGAGCCACCAATCCGTCGTCTGCTCGCTCAACGAACACATCCTTCCGCTCATCCCTGGCATTCTTGCCAGATTGAGGAGTGGTATCCTGGTGGCGGACGTCGGCTGCGGCCAGGGCCTGGCGCTTCTAAAGCTCGCCGAGGCGTTTCCGGCCAGTCGTTTCATCGGCTACGACTTATGCGCGGACGCCTTCCAGCAGGCTCAGAAGACGGCGATCGAGAAGAAGCTGACCAATCTCACCTTCGTAAAAAAAGATCTTTCGACGGCAACATCTCTCGGCACCTACGACCTGATACTTGCCTTCGACGCCGTGCACGACCAGAAAGACCCTCAAGGCCTGCTCGATACGGTGCGGAACTCGCTTGCCGAGGACGGAGTGTTCCTGATGCAGGACATAGGCGGGTCCAGCTATCTTGAAAAAAACACGGACGTGCCGCTTGCTCCCTTCCTCTATATGATGTCGACCATGCACTGCACTCCGGTTTCGCTCGGCCAAGGCGGAGCCGGGCTCGGTACGATGTGGGGCGTGGAAATGGCGGAAGGGATGTTGAAGAAGGCCGGTTTTTCAACAATCGATCTGAACCGGCTGCCCCATGATATCGTCAATGCCTATTTCATCGCCCGGCCATGAAAGGGAGACAAGAGCGCGCGGTCGCTCTTGTCGTTCACTCTCCGTAGACAAAGCGTCTATGATTGTTCATCTTCCGGACACGATCAAAAAAGGGCAAATAACCGGTCAGCAAATTCAAACCGTCTGTCGACCACAGACCACTGATCGGAGATCGAAATGTCCGCCACTTCTACCAATTCCCTGCTTCTCGTCAGCCGCCTCCTCCTGTCCGGCATGTTCGTCATGTCCGGCTTCCAGAAGCTCGTCGATCCGTCCGGCACGGCCGGCATGATCACCGGCGCCGGCCTTCCCGCCGCCACTTTGCTCGCCTATGCCGCGGGCGTCTTCGAACTTGTTGCAGGTCTTGCAGTGCTGACCGGCTTCCAGACCCGCATCGCGGCGCTGCTACTGGCCGGCTTTTCACTCTTTACCGGACTGGTCTTCCATTCTGGCGCCATCGCCATCCCCGGCTTTCCGGATGCCGCAAACGGCCTGCTCAGCCTCTTCAATAGCCTGATGATGATGAAGAACATCACGATTGCAGGCGGCTTCCTGGCACTCGCAGCCTTCGGCGCCGGCGCCTACTCGATCGACGCCCGCCGCGGTTCTGTCGCAATCGCTGCCTAAACTTTTCGAGTTCCCTGCCTTTGACTTGATCCGCCGGACATCCGTCCGGCGGATTTTTTTAGGTTCAATCCGTCTCGCGCGCCGGCAATTCTGCCAGCTCGGAGAGCCACGGTGCAGCCGAACGGCACCAGACCTGGCGCTGGGGCTTCAGTTCCATCCGTTGATCGATGCTTCCCCAGCGGATACCCCAGATTTTTGCGGCCTCCCCCTCACCGTTGACGAAAAGTTGCGAGCCGCATTCCGGACAGAAATACTGGAGGCGGCCCCGGCCGCTTTCGGCCGTCTTGCGATATTGCTTCGGGGGATTGCCGGTGAGTTTGAAGTCGCCTTCCGGCACGACGGCGGTGACCCGGAAGGGCGAGCCCGTGAGCTGCTGGCAGTCGGTGCAGTGGCAGATGGAGACCCTTTGCGGGTCAAGTTCGGCTTCGTAGGTCACATGCCCGCAATGGCATCTGCCGGTGATATGCATCGATCTTTCTCCTCATCAATCAGAGGGCCGCGCGCACTGCCTCCATGATCCTTGAAACCCTCTGGTCATCATCGTGCGCCGACTTGCGCGCCCGCACCAGGCAGGCTTCGGATTTCAGGATCACCCCGTCCGACAGGATCTTCAAGTGGTTTGCCCTGAGCGTCGAGCCGGTCGAGGTGATATCAACGATGATATCCGCCTGCCCCGCAGCCGGCGCGCCCTCCGTGGCGCCCAGGCTTTCGACGATGCGGTAAAGCTGGATGCCATGCTGCGACGAGAAGAATTGCTGCGTCAGCCGCCAGTATTTCGTGGCGATCTGCAGCCGTCTGCCGTGGCGGGCGCGGAAATCGGCCGCCACATCGCCAAGATCGGCCATGGTTTCCACATCGAGCCAGATTTCAGGCACCGCGACGACGACATCCGCCTGGCCGAAGCCGAGGCGGGCGCAGAATTCTACCTTCTGGTCGGCGCCGGCCATGCCCTCGCGAACGAGGTCTTCTCCCGTGACGCCGAAGTCGACTGCGCCGTTGGCAAGCTCGCGGGCGATCTCCGAGGCCGACAGATAGGTGATTTCGACACTCTCGATGCCGTCGATCCGTCCCCGGTAAGACCGGTCGTTGCCGACTGCAGAAATGCCGAGGCCGGCCCGTTCGAAGATCGCCGCGGTGTCTTCCTTGATGCGGCCCTTAGACGGCAGGGCAATCGTAAGGACGCTCATTATTTTGCCCTCGCCGCTTCAATTCTATCGAGCCAGAGCGAAAAGCCGACGGCCGGGATTCGCTCCTTCGCTCCGAGAAGGGTTAGCAGCCGGTCGAAACGGCCGCCCCCGGCGAGCACCGCAGATGAACCACTTACCGTTACCTCGAAGACGAGGCCGGTGTAGTAGTCGAGCGGCCGGCCAAAGGCAGCGCGATAGGTCATGGCGGAAACATCGGCTCCGGCATTGGCAAGCGCTGCCAGCCGCGCGTCGAAGAGCGCGATCGCTGGCCCGAGCTTCAGATCCGCGGCGTCGGCAAACCCGGCCAGAGCCGCCGGCGCCTCCGCCAGCGGAAGCCGCAGTGTCAGGAATTCCCGCAGCAGCAACAGCGCGCCACCATCGAGCCGTGTTTCGGCAAGCTCCAGTTTCTCCTTCAGCCGTCTTGCGATCTCGGCCGGCGACCGGCTCGCATTGGTCGAATAGCCGGTCTCCTGCATCGTGCGGTCGATCCGTGCGATGAGCTCGGCCTCGTCGCCGGACGCGACGAGTTCCGCCACCTCCGGATCGAGCCCCGTTACCGGCTGCGGTCGGGCAAGCCGATCCAGCAGAGCCTCCAAATGCACCATGTCCCCGAAGGCGTGGATCAGCCGCTTCTGCCAGCCGAGCGGCAGGCCGAGCGCCCGGACGACCGCCTCGAACACGGCCTGGTCACCGAGCGTCAGCTCCAGCTTCCCGCCGGGCAGGAGCGCCCCCAGAATGCCTGTCGCATCGATGATGGCACGCGCGTCGGCACGGGCGATGTCCTTGTCGCCGAGGTCTTCAATGCCGGCCTGGTAGAATTCATGCGCGCCCTCGCGGCGCTGGCGGAACACCTCGCCGAGATAGGAATAACGCTTCGGCGTGCCGGTTGCGGTCTCGATGTGGCGCAGGCAGACCGGAATGGTGAATTCCGGACGCAGGCAGAGATTGGCGCCGGTTTCACTTTCGGTCAGAAAGATGCGCCGGCGCAGATCCTCGCCCGCCATGTCGAGGAACGGTTCGGCCGGCTGGATAACCGGCGTATTGACCCGCTCGGTACGGCGGGCGGCGAATTCATTGAGGAGGTCCGTCGAGAAATCGGGCATGTCGATCAGGGGCATGGGGTTGCTCCCGCTGTGCCACGAAGCACCCCTCTGCCCTGCCGGGCATCTCCCCCTTGGGTGGGAAGATCACAAGCCGCACGATCGCCGCTTCCAAAGCGACGCTGCGGAGATCGGGACGTCAGAGAGGAAATGAGAAGCTGGCCTCCAGCCAATCCCCCCCCTTGAGGGGGAGATGTCCGGTAGGACAGAGGGGGGTAAGCCTTACGCATTGCCCGCCCTTTTCCGATCCTCCGCCTGGGCTGCCAGGATTTCCTTCACCTTGGCGACGAGATCGGCCTCGGCAACGGTATCCTGCGCCACCCGCGCCTCCCGCCAGGTGGCATTGTCCTCGATCTCGCCGGAAAGCCGCTTGCCTTCGATCAGGTCCTTCAACTGCACAACGCCCTGCGCCCGTTCGTCGCCGCCCTGGATGATGGCGATCGGGCAACCGCGGCGATCGGCATATTTCAGCTGGTTGCCGAATTTCTTCCAGTTGCCCTGATACATTTCGGCACGAATGCCTTCGTTGCGCAACATCTGCGTGAAGCGCTGGTAGCGGCCCATGCTCTGGACATCGCCGTCCATGACGGTGACGAGAACCGGCGCGAGAACTTCGTCCTGGCCGAGCTTGCCAAGGTTTTTTAGCGCCGTCATCAGGCGCGAGACACCGATCGAAAAACCCGTCGCCGGCACCGGCTGGCCCATGAAACGCGATACCAGGCCATCATACCGCCCACCGCCGCCGACCGAACCGAAGACGACCTTTTCCCCTTTTTCATTGGTGACGTCGAAGAGGAGCTCGGCTTCGAAGACGGGGCCGGTGTAATATTCGAGGCCGCGGACGACGGAAGGATCGATCTTGATGCGGTCGTCGGTATAGCCAGCCCCCAGGCATAAGCCTTGGATGACATTCAATTCATCCATACCAACCCACGCCAAATCAGCTCCGCCGGATTGGAAGAGATTCTTAAGTGTTGCGCTCCAGTCAACCGCAGACGCACCTTCGATGAACTTAGTGACGAAGGCGATCTGCTCAGCATCGAGTCCCGCACCCTTGGTGAAGTCACCGCTCTCATCGTTGCGGCCCGGTCCAAGCAGCAATTTCACGCCATCGACGCCAAACTTGTCGAGCTTGTCGATGGCCCGCAACACGCTGAGCCGCCGACCCGCATTCTCATCGCCACCAAGCCCGATGGCCTCCATCACACCATCCAGAACCTTACGGTTGTTCACCCGGATCACATAATCACCGCGTTTGATGCCGAGCGCTTCCATCGTGTCGGCCATCATCATGCACATCTCGGCATCGGCCTGGACGCCTGGGGCGCCGACGGTATCGGCGTCGAACTGCATGAACTGGCGGAAACGGCCGGGACCCGGCTTCTCGTTGCGGAAGACGTAACCGGCGCGATAGGTGCGGAACGGCAGCTGGATCTCGTTGAAATTTTCCGCGACGTGGCGGGCGAGCGGCGCGGTCAGGTCGTAGCGCAGGCTCATCCACTGGTCGTCGTCATCCTGCAGCGAAAAGACGCCCTCGTTCGGGCGGTCGCTGTCCGGCAGGAACTTTCCGAGCGCGTCGGTATATTCGAATAGCGGCGTCTCGACCGGGTCGAAGCCGTAGCGCTCGTAGACCTCGCGGATTTTTGCGATCATCTCGTTGGTGGCATGGATATCGGCAGCGGAACGGTCGACGAAGCCGCGCGGCAGGCGGGCCCTCAATTTCTGCGGTTTCTTTTGCTTGTCGCTCATGATCGGATTCCATTGCCTGCGGCCTGAAGAGGCCGGATTTGTGTGCGGTTTCTTAGAGGATAGAGGCCGGAGCGGCAAGGGCAGCGGCGGGCGAAGAATCGTTGCGGGCGGCATGACAATCCATCTCTGGCGGCGTCCCGCTTGTCCGCCGTTCCGCGATCCTCCATATGAACGGTTGGAGGAAGTTTGACATGCGCCCGATTACTGCGATCGGTTTCGATGCCGACGATACGCTCTGGCAGAACGAGCAATATTACCGTCTGACGGAAGAGCATTTCCAGACACTGCTCGGGGATTATGCCGAGGGTACGCATATTGCAGAGCGTCTTCTGGAAGCCGAAAAGCGCAATCTTGCCCACTATGGTTTCGGCATCAAAGGCTTCACCCTGTCGATGATCGAGACGGCAATCGAGATCACCGACGGTAAGGTGCCGAGCAAGACGATCGGCCAGATTCTCGATATCGGCCGCGACCTTCTTCGCCACCCTGTGGAAACCCTGCCGCATGTCGAAGAGACATTGGAGGCCCTCAACGGCGAATATCTTCTGGTGCTGATTACCAAGGGCGATCTCTTCGACCAGGAGCGGAAGCTGGCGCAATCAGGGTTGGGCGACTATTTCGACGCGATCGAGATCGTCAGCGACAAGAGCGCCACGGTCTATCGGCGCATCTTCTCGAAACTGGCCGACGGCCCCGAACGGGCCATGATGGTCGGCAATTCCCTGAAGTCCGATATCGTCCCTGCAATAGCCGCTGGAAGCTACGGCGTCTTTGTGCCGCATGCGCTCACCTGGGTCCTGGAGCATGTGGACGCGCCGACCGACGCGCCGCGCTTTCGTCAGATCGAGAATCTCGGCGACCTGCACCAGGTTCTGCTCGAGATCACGGGCGTTTGAACCTCAACCGCAATTCATCGACCTCCTGTCGGCAAAAACAACCGTCGAGATGATCGTTGACGAGACCCATCGCCTGCATGAAGGCGTAGACCGTGGTCGGGCCGACGAAGGTCCAGCCCCTTTTCTTCAAAGTCTTGGAGAGCCGCACCGAGACCGGCGTGGTCGGATTGGCGCGCAGCGTCGCCAGATCCATCATTTCCGGACGCTCATGTGTTCCCGGCTCGAAGCTCCAGAAGAATTTTGCCAAAGATCCGAATTCGTCCCGCAATTCCCGTGCCCGGCCGGCATTGTTGATGGTGGAGACGATCTTGCCGCGATGGCGGATGATGCCGGTGTCGGCCAGCAGGCGGGCGACATCCTCTTCTCCGAACTCGGCCACCTTGTCGAAGTCGAAACCGGCAAAGGCGGCGCGAAAATTCTCGCGCTTGCGCAGGATCGTCAGCCAGGACAGTCCCGACTGGAACCCTTCGAGACAGATCTTCTCGAAAAGCCTAAAGTCATCCGTCACAGGCCGGCCCCATTCCTCGTCATGATAACGACGATAGTCCTCCAGGCCGCCGTGCCAGAAGCAGCGCCCCTTGCCATCATCACCGATGATGATTCCTGCCTTTTCCATCCCAAACCCCGATTCTTAACAGCGTTTGCCGCCCCTTTAGCACTGGTCAACCATGTTTCAAAACCGAGCGGTAACCCTGCCAAAAGGTTTATAGGCAAGATGCGTTTTCGTGTTCCACCCGTTTACCATTCGCTTTCACCTCGCGCTCACCATGCCGTCAACGCGCGTGCCGCCCTCGTCTTGGGATGGCGCCCGTCGGTGATTGTAACGAGTGGATCCGACCATGACGAAAACCCTGTTTCTGGCGCTTGGCCTTGCGGCCGCCTTTTCCAGCGCCGCCCTCGCAAACGACCGCTACCGCGAACGCCCGCCGGTCATCGTCAGCCCAGACCTTGCCGCTCCTTGGGTGATGCAGCTTGCCGGGCCGAATGCCCGGCCGGTCGTTTATCCCCGGCAGGTCGCTCAGCCTCGTGTCATCCACCGTCAGCGCGAATACCAGCAGCCACGCGCGGTCCAGCGACGCGGCATCTTCGGAGAGAGCCGGGTGGAACCCGCTGCAGTCCGGCCGACCAGGCCGGTCCGTAGCCAGATCGAACCGCAGTTCCTGCCTCAGACGGTGGCCTACGATACTTCGGAACGGCCGGGCACCATCATCATCGACACCAATAACCGCTTCCTCTATCTGGTAATGGGCGATGGCCAAGCCCGCCGCTACGGAGTGGGCGTCGGCAAACCGGGCTTCGAATGGGCCGGCGAACATCGGATCACCCGAAAGGCGGAATGGCCGAACTGGACGCCTCCGAAGGAAATGATCGCCCGCGAAGCCGCCAAGGGCCACTACCTGCCGGCGCGCATGGACGGCGGGCCGGAAAATCCACTCGGCGCCCGCGCCATGTATCTCGGCTCGACGCTTTACCGCATTCACGGCACCAACGCTCCCTGGACGATCGGCAGCGCGGTGTCTTCCGGCTGCATCCGCATGCGCAACGAAGACGTGGTGGATCTCTACGAGCGGGTAAATATCGGCACAAAAGTCGTGGTCATGTGATCCGTTTACTTCAAAGTGAGGCGGCGGCGACACAGTCCCGCCGTCTTTTGACCTTCACATCTTCTTTATTAGCCATGTACAGTCTTGCTTTGCCGCCGGAGTCAGCTAGCTTCCCGCCATTCTGAAATTGAGAAGGACTGCGGGAATGAGGAGAGGCATGACCGTCGCGATGGCCATGGGGATGGCTGGCGCGATTTTTCTGACGGCCGGAAACGCAGGCGCGTTCACCACGGCCGCATCGCAAATCGAACGTCCGGCAAGCGACGTCACACTTGTGGCCCAGCCCCGGGAAGTACCCGAGAAATACAAGCGCCGCATGGTGCGTTTCTCGACGAGCGAAAAACCCGGCACGATCATCGTCGATACCGACAACAAGTTCCTCTACTACATCGAAGGCCCGAACCGTGCGACGCGCTACGGTATCGGCGTCGGTCGCGAGGGCTTCGGCTGGTCCGGCATCGTCAATGTCGGCCGCAAGGAGGAATGGCCGTCCTGGAGGCCGCCGGCGGAAATGCGAGCGCGCGAAGCCCGCAACGGCCGTATCCTGCCGGTCGTACAGGAAGGCGGCATCGACAATCCGCTCGGTGCCCGGGCGCTCTATCTCTATAAGGGCGGGCGCGACACCATCTTCCGCATCCACGGCACCAACCAGCCCTGGACAATCGGTCTCAACATGTCGTCCGGCTGCATCCGCATGATGAACAAGGACGTCGAGCACCTTTACGCCCGTGCCGGCATCGGCTCCAAAGTGGTTGTCATCGGCCCCGGCAACCGTCATGGCAAGGTCGATTACAAGGACCGCGGCATCGATATTTTCGGCACGATCTTCGGCGGATGAGAAGACCATTCCGAATGACAAAAAGGGCGGCGGGAGCTGCCCTTTTTGCCGGTTTACAGTTCATTAACCATAATCGATCTAGCTTCGTAGGCGACTGGTGCAAAAAAGGCACAGACCGACGCAGCATCCGCCGCTAATGTGCACCGCAAAAGCCAATATCCTTTTTCTGCAGGCTGATTCCATGCGCAAGCTTCTTTCTCTTTCCTTAATTTCCACGGCGCTTGCCGCCGGTATTGCATTCACCTCCGCCCATGCCGCCGATCCCACCCAGGCAGAAGCGCCTTATGTCGCTCCGGTCGAGACGGGCGGATGGGAAATCTCCGCTTACGGCGGCTACCAGTTTTCGCCCCACTCGGACATCGAGGTTTCTGACCAGCCCGATTTCACGGCCGGCTGGGATACCAAGCCGTTCCAGATGCCGCCTTACTGGGGCATCCGCGGCACCTATTGGTTTGACGGCGGTGCCCTCTCCAACTGGGGTATCTCGCTCGACTACACCCATGCAAAGGTCTACGCGGACGACGACACCCTGGCTGATGCCGGCTGGTCGCATTTCGAGTTCACCGACGGCATCAACCTGCTGACGTTGAACGCGCTCTACAAGTTCCCGATCGAAGGCAGCAAGTTCACGCCTTACGTCGGTGCCGGTGTCGGTATCAACGTTCCACATGTGGAAGTCACCCGCGCCTCAGGCCGCACATTCGACTATCAGTTCGGCGGCGCGACCCTGCAGGCGCAAGCCGGCGTGAAGTACCAATTCACCGACAACTGGTCGGTCTTTGCCGAATACAAGGGTAATTATTCCTGGGTCGACGTGGACATCGACAGCGGCGCTTCGCTGAAGACCAACATCCTCACCCATGCCGTCAACTTCGGTGTGTCCTACAAGTTCTGAGGCGTTAAACCCTCTCGCAAAAAAGCCGGCGTCACCGCCGGCTTTTTTGTGCCTCTTACCTGGCAGAAAGCTTTTGCGGCTCAGGACCGCCATAGGCCCAATCAAGCAACTCCACGGTGTGGAGGATGGGGATGGCGGTGCCCGTGGCGATCTGGGTGATGCAGCCGATATTCCCTGTCGCGATCACATCCGGCTTGGTCGCCTCGATATTCCTGACCTTGCGAGCCTTGAGTTGGCCGGAAATCTCCGGCTGCAGGATGTTGTAGGTCCCTGCGGAGCCACAGCAGAGATGCCCTTCAGCCGGATCGCGGACGGTGAAGCCGGCCACCTTCAACAGATTCTTCGGCGCAAGCGTGATCTTCTGGCCGTGCTGCATCGAACAGGCCGAGTGATAGGCAACGTTGAGGCGTTTCGGCTCCAGCTTCGGCAGATCGAGAACCGATAGATATTCGGTGATATCCTTGGCGAGCGCGGAGACCTTTGCCGCCTTTTCCGCATAGGCCGGATCGAGGCGCAACATGTGCCCATAGTCCTTGATGGTGGTGCCGCAGCCCGATGCGGTGATGATGATGGCATCGAGGCCGCCGTTTTCGATCTCACGGATCCAGACATCGACATTGCGGCGGGCAAAATCCAGCGCTGGCTCCTCGCGGCCCATGTGATGCACCAGCGCGCCGCAACAGCCCTCGCCCTCAGGCACTACCACCTCAATGCCCAGCCGAGACAGGAGTCGCAACGTTGCTTCGTTGATGCCGGGATCCAGCACCGGCTGGGCGCAGCCGGACAGGATCGCCACCCGGCCCCGCCTTTCGGCTTGCGGCGCGCGCGTACCGGGCGTTGCCGCGTCTGAAGGCCTAGCGATGGATGGCGGGGCAAGATCCAGCATGGCGGCGAGCGGCTTCAACGCCGGGACCCGCTTCAGAATCGGCGCGAAGGGGCGACCGAGCTTTGCGAACAGGACGGCGGCGCGGAAGCGCGCCGGATAGGGTAGCACGGCCGCAAGCAGGCCGCGGATCAGCCGATCCATCAACGGGCGCCGATAGGTCTTCTCGATATGAATGCGGGCGTGGTCGACCAGATGCATATAGTCGACGCCAGAAGGACAGGTGGTTACGCAGGCCAGACAGGAAAGACAGCGGTCGATATGGGTGACGACTTCCCCGTCCGCGGGGCGACCATTCTCCAGCATGTCCTTGATGAGATAGATGCGGCCGCGCGGGCTGTCGAGCTCGTTGCCGAGCGTCACGTAGGTCGGACAGGTCGCGGTGCAGAAGCCGCAATGCACGCAGCGACGCAGGATCTTTTCCGATTCGGCCACATGCGGATCGGCAAGCTGTTCAGGTGTGAAGTTGGTCTGCATCAGAGGGCTCCCGCCATCTTGCCCGGGCTGAAGATGCCGGCGGGATCGAGTTTCTGCTTCACGCGCGCCGAGAGCGCCGCAACCGCGTCGGGTTGAGGTTCAAAGGCCGGCGTCACTGCTCGCACCTGTTCCGATGCCCGCATGAGCGTCGCATAGCCACCACCAAGCGCCTTGATGTAACGGCGCAGCAGCTCGGCCTCCGGATCGGCCTCCATGCGCATCCAGATCAGGCCGCCCTGCCAGTCATAGAAGGCATCGACGCCTGCTTCGAGGCGAAGAGCGGCGACCAGCTGATGGCCGATCGACGGCGCGACGGAAACGCGCCACAAGGGTTTCTGAGTGCCGTCGGCATAGGGATGGACGTCGCGGATCTCCCGCCAGAGAGTGACGCTCTTATCCTGGCCTAACCGGGAGACCGGGCCAAAGGCTTTCATGACGGCTGCAAGCTTTTCCGCCCGTACCGCCACCGAAGCGGCAAGCCCTTCGAGACGCAGCACGGTCGCTTCCCCTTCCGGGAGAGCGCCGCCGACAAAGCGGCCCTTGACCGTTTGAGGCAGATGCGCCGCGCCCGATACCTCAACCGGCAGCGCCAGCGCCGATGCCATGGCCCGGGCCGCCGCCGCGTCGTCCAATCCGGAGATGACGATCGTCTCAATCGATTGCGGCACCGGCAGCACCCGGAATGTCACCTCCGTCAAGAAGCCTAGTGTCCCGTGCGAGCCTGCCAGCAGCTTGACCAAATCCAGACCTGTCACGTTCTTCATGACCCGGCCGCCGGCGCGTATCACCTGCCCTTGGCCATTGACGAAGCGGATGCCGAGCAGGCTGTCGCGCGCAGCCCCTGCTACGAACCGCCGGGGACCGGAGACGTTCGCGGCAAAGACGCCGCCGATCGTTGGCTCGCCGGACGTGCCCATGATGCCGCGGTGATCCATTGGCTCGAAGGCCGTCATCTGCCTGTTCGCGGCAAGTGCCGCTTCAATTTCGGCGACCGGCGTGCCGGCTCTTGCGGTCATCACCATTTCGGCGGGCTCGTAGTCGACGATACCGGAGAGCCCGCGGGAGCTCATTGCTTCCGCCCCCTCGACGGGATTGCCGAAACCCACGCGACTATTGCCGCCGCAGAGTGAGAGCCTCGTCCCTTGGGCGGCTGCGTTGCGGATCACGTAAGCTGCGTCCGTCTCGGTATGCGGTATCAACGTCATGCAGCGGGCCGTCCGTCGAGCGGGAAAACCTTGGAGGGATTGAGGATCCAACCCTCATCGAACGCCGAACGCACCGCCATCTGCTGGGCGAGATCGGCATCCGAATACTGATGCCGCATCAGGTCGCGCTTCTCAATTCCGACGCCGTGCTCACCGGTAAGGCAGCCGCCCGCATCGACGCAAAGCTTGAGGATCTCATTGCCCGCCGCTTCGGCCTTGGCCGCGTCTTCCGGATCGTTCGCGTTGAACAGGATCAGCGGATGCATGTTGCCGTCGCCCGCGTGGAAGACATTGGCAACCCGCAGGCCGAAGCTGTCGGTAATCTCGGAAGTCTTCTTCAGCACGTAGGAAAGCTTGCCGAGCGGCACCGTACCATCCATGCAAATATAGTCGGCAATCCGGCCGGTCGCCCCGAAGGCGGATTTACGGCCCTTCCAGATCAGCGCTGCCTCGGTCGCGGACTGGCTTTCGCGGACGGTTTTCACTCCGTGGCGGCGGGCGATCTCGACGACGCTTGCCAATGTCGCTTCCATTTCCGCCTCGGAACCTTCGACCTCGACGATCAGGAGAGCGCCGACATCGAGCGGATAACCCGCATGGGCAAAGGCCTCGCAGATTTCGATCGCCGGCTTGTCCATGAATTCGATCGCGACCGGAATGACGCCTGAGCCGATGATATCGGTCACGCACGCGCCGGCCTCCTCCGAGGTTTCAAAGCCGAAGAGCACCGGGCGCGCGCCTTCCGGCTTGGCGATTAGCCTGACCGTGGCCTCGGTGACAATCCCCAACTGGCCTTCCGAGCCGCAGACAAGGCCAAGCAGATCGTAACCCGCACTGTCCAGGTGCTTGCCACCGAGATCGACGACCGTGCCGTCGACCAGCACCATCTTGACGCCGAGCAGGTTGTTGGTCGTGACACCGTATTTCAGACAGTGTGCACCGCCGGAGTTCATGCCGATATTGCCGCCGATCGTGCAGGCGAGCTGCGAACTCGGGTCCGGTGCGTAGAAGAAGCCGTCGACGCCGACCGCCTCCGAGATATTGAGGTTCGTGACGCCGGCCTGAACCGTCGCCGTGCGGTTGGCATAGTCTACCTCCAGGATGCGCGACATCTTGGAAAGACCGAGCACGATCGCGTCTTCTTGCGGGATCGCGCCGCCGGAAAGCGAAGTGCCCGCGCCACGCGGCACGACAGGAACGCCGTAGCGATGACAATATTTCATGACCGCTGCCACCTGGGCCGTCGTTTTCGGCAGCACCACAGCCAGCGGCAGACGCCGATAGGAGATAAAGGCGTCCGTCTCGAAAGGGACAAGTTCGCGCGCTTCATGAATGACACATTCCGCCGGCAGAAGATCCGTCAGGTCGGCAATGATTGCCGTCCGCCGCGAAAGGACCGCAGGCCGGGGCGGCAAAAACTCTATCGCTTCGGACACCGCAACCTCCCTATATGCCAAAGCCGGCAGTTCCTCGTCATCCGTATTCCACGATCCCGTTACCGCTTCAACGTCCTTGTCGCATTTAGGCGATACCGATTCGCGATACCACAATTGTTGAACAGGTGTGCAAACTACGTATTGACCTGAAACCAAGCCGGGTCACAATTGTTATAGCTCCTGCGAGCTCGTCCAGCCTGATTCTCTAAAAAATGGTTGTGGATGGCTCGTTAAGCTTCACGCAATTCCCATATTAGTAAAATACGAATCACTCGGAGGTACGGCAGAAATTGGGCTTCATGGATCGGGTAAGCAGCAATCTTCGGTTGATGTTGCGGCGGCCACCGCGGCAGCAATACGCAGCGCTGTGTTATCGGTTCAAGAAGAAGCAGGGCCTGCTCGAAGTTCTGGTCGCCACCAGCCGCGACACCGGCCGGTGGGTCATTCCCAAAGGCTGGCCGATGACCGGCAAGAAGGCCCATCAGGTTGCTGAACGCGAGGCCTTCGAAGAAGTCGGCGTCAAAGGTCAGGTCGAGAAGGAGCCCTTGGGCTTTTACCATTACCGCAAGATGCTCGATAACGGCCTGAAGATCCCGGTTCGGGTGCAAGTGCATGCGCTGGAAGTCACCGACTGCCTAAAGAGCTTCCCTGAAAAGGGGTCCCGGACACTGGAATGGGTATCCTGCGAGGAAGCGGCCCTGCGGGTCAACGAACCGGAGTTGAAAATCCTGTTCCTCCAATTCGCGGAGAAAATGCAGCCGCACATTCCCCCACAACCGACCAAGGCTGCGAGCTGATCACTTTGCAATTCGGCAACATTGCCATCGCAACTTTCTGCGACTAAGCGACAAGCCACGATTTTCGCCGCAGGACGGGAAATGGCCGGACGCCATCCTCCGCTTGCTTTTCATTCAGGGACGGAGACATGGGCCAAAAACGGCCGCGCCTGGCGAAGCCGACGCTGGACAAGGATTTGGAGAAATTCTCTTCCGTGGAGGAAGCCGCACGGCAGATGTCGCGCCGGTTTGCGGCGCCGGGAACGGCGGTTCTCTTCATTGTCCTGGTCGGCATCTTCGCAGCGTCCTATGTGACCGGACAGCCCGGCACCTTCCTCGTCATCGCCGCTTCCGGGCTCGCCGCCTATATGGCGATGAATATCGGCGCCAATGACGTAACCAACAATATCGGCGCGGCTGTCGGCGCGCGAGCCATGACGATGACTTTCGGCCTCGGGCTTGCCGCGGTTTTCGAGGTTGCGGGCGCGGTCATCGCCGGCCGAGGCGTCGCCAACACCATTGCCAACGGCATCATGCAGGGCGGCATGATGGTCAGCGCGGACATATTTGTCTGGGCGATGATGGCGGCACTGCTTGCCGCAGCCATCCTCATCAATGTCGCGACCTGGTCCGGCGCACCAATCTCCACCACACATTCGATCGTCGGCGGGGTGATGGGTGCCGGAATAGCGGCCGCAGGCCTTTCCACCATCAAGTGGGGGACGATCGCCGGCATCACCGTAAGCTGGGTCTTTTCGCCGATCCTTGGTGCGGTCATCGCGGCAGCCTTCCTCGCCCTCATCAAAGAAACCATTATTTATCAGGCGGACAAGATCGCCTCGGCGAAGAAGTGGGTGCCGGTACTCATCGGCGTCATGACCGGGGCTTTCGCGGGCTTCCTCTCCCTGGTCGGGCTGGGGCAGCTCGTGGATGTGTCGGTGCCAGTCGCGACGTCGATCACGCTTGCGACCGGCTTCGTCGCCTGGCGGCTTCTTATCCCGATCATCGCAAGGCAGGCGGAAGGGCTTGAAAATCGCAACCAGTCGCTCCGCAAGCTGTTCCGCATTCCGCTCGTTTTCTCAGCTGCCCTGCTCTCGTTTGCGCACGGCGCCAATGACGTCTCGAACGCCATCGGACCGCTCGCGGCTATCGTTTCGGTGGCACAGCAAGGTGCTGCCGCGAATATCCATGTGCCGTTCTGGGAGCTGGTCATCGGGGGCCTCGGGATTTCGCTCGGGCTGCTGCTCTACGGCCCGAAACTCGTAAGGGTCGTGGGCGCCGAAATTACCAAGCTGAACCCGATGCGGGCCTATTGCGTGTCGCTCTCCACCGCGCTGACGGTAATTGTTGCTTCCTGGCTGGGCCTGCCCGTTTCTTCGACGCATATCGCGGTCGGAGCGGTGTTCGGAGTCGGCTTCTTTCGCGAATGGTACACCAGCCACTCAAAGCGCCGCTACGAATACATGCGCATTCGGGCCGGCAAGGAGCTCGACGTGGACGAGCCCTTCGAACGCAACGACGACGAGTTGAAACGACGCTATCTGGTACGCCGTTCGCATTTTCTCAGCATCATCGCCGCCTGGTTGATCACGCTGCCGGCCGCTGCCGCTCTTGCAGCACTGATCGCAACGGCTATGTTCGCCCTGTTCGTCTAACACGGGATATCCATGCGCGCCAATTTCCGGATGCAGAGACTGTTCATCGACGCGCCGCTTGCCCTAGGACAGCGGCATGAGGTGTCCGCAGAACAGTTCAACTACCTCGCCAATGTATTGCGGCTGACGGAAGGAGCGGAAATCCTGGCCTTCAATGGTCGAGACGGCGAATGGAGGGTGAAAGTCACCTTCCCCAGCCGCAAGAAGATCGCGCTTGAAGCGGCTGAACAGACCCGACCACAACCGGCGGCATCCGATCTCCATTACCTCTTCGCACCATTGAAGGTCGGGAGGCTCGATTACCTGGTCCAGAAGGCGGTGGAAATGGGCGCAGGGCTCCTGCAGCCGGTCATGACCCAGCATGTGCAGGGCAAGATCACCAGCCTGGAACGGCTTCAGGCGAACGTCATCGAGGCGGCCGAGCAGTGCGGCATATTGTCGGTGCCGGAGGTCGTGCTGCCGAAGAAGCTCGGCGACCTCTTGGATCGATGGCCCGAGGATCGCCGCATCATCTTCTGTGATGAAGGAGATGAGGGCCAAAATCCATTGCCGGTGCTTTCGGCTGTCCAAGAGAAGAAACTGGCGCTTTTGATCGGTCCGGAGGGCGGGTTTTCCGAAGAAGAAAGGCGCAGCTTGCGCGAACGCCCCTTCGTCACGGCCATCCCGCTCGGCCCGCGGATTCTCAGGGCGGACACGGCAGCAGTCGCCGCCCTTGCGGTCATCCAGGCGACGATCGGCGACTGGCGGTAACGAGGATTGCACGGTTGACACACTGGCTGTGAAATTCTGAAGCTATCTTGAAAGAAATTCACTTGCACCGCACATCAATCCGGTTCAATCAGCCGGACATTCGTCCAGATCAGGCATTCCGCACAGGGTAGTTTCAATGGCGCGTGACACCATCGACCAGACACCGCTTTCTTCGGTGTCCGAGCTTTCCGCCTACCTGGCGAAAGGGCCGCGGCCGAAGGACCAATTCCGCATCGGAACCGAGCACGAGAAATTTGCCTTTTTCCGGGCGGACAACAGCCCGGTCCCGTATTTCGGCGATGCCAGCATCTCCGCGCTGCTCAAGGGCATGCAGGAAAAGCTCGGCTGGGAACCGATCATGGATGGCGAGAACATCATCGGGCTCGGCGAGCAGTCCGGCATGGGCGCTATTTCCATCGAGCCCGGCGGACAGTTCGAACTTTCCGGTGCGCCGCTGGAGACCATCCACGAGACCTGCAGGGAGTCCAACCGGCACTTGGCTGTCCTTAAGGAGATCGCGGAGCCGATGGGCATCCGCTTCCTCGGCATGGGCGGCAGCCCGAAATGGACATTTGCCGAAACTCCGCGTATGCCGAAATCGCGTTACGAGATCATGACGCGCTATATGCCGAAGGTCGGCGCACAGGGTCTCGACATGATGTATCGCACCTGTACGATCCAGGTGAACCTCGACTTCTCCTCGGAAGAGGACATGGCGGCCAAGATGCGGGTCTCCATGAAGCTGCAGTCTATCGCAACCGCGCTTTTTGCCTCGTCGCCCTTTACCGAAGGCAAGCCGAACGGCCTGCTCTCCTGGCGCGGCGACATCTGGCGCGACACCGACAACCAGCGCTCCGGCGTGTTGCCCTTCGTGTTCAATTCGGATTTCGGATTCGAGGATTATGCGAAGTGGGCGCTCGACGTGCCGATGTATTTCGTCGTCCGTGACGGCAAATATCACGACTGCACCCATGTCACCTTCCGCCAATTCATGAACGGCGCGCTGAAGGGCGAGATCAAGGACTGGGAGCCAACGATCGGCGATTGGACAAATCATCTCTCCACCCTGTTTCCGGATGTCCGGCTGAAGCGTTTTCTCGAAATGCGAGGCGCCGACGGCGGACCGTGGCGGCGCATCTGTGCCCTGCCCGCGTTCTGGGTCGGATTGCTTTACGACGATACGGCGCTCGCCAACGCCGAAGCGCTGACCAAGGATTGGACGTTCGAGGATGTCGTCGCCATGCGGAATGCGGTGCCGGCGAAAGGCTTGAAGGCCGAGATCCGCGGCAAGGGCGTGCTGGATGTCGCCCGCGACGCGGTGGCGATTTCCAAGGCCGGCCTGAAAGCGCGAAACCGCCTGAATGGCGAAGGTCAGGACGAAAGCATTTTCCTGCAGCCGCTCGATGAGGTACTCGCCAAGAAGACAACCATGGCGGAAGACATGCTCGCACTCTATCATGGCCGGTGGAACGGCTCCGTGGAACCGGTGTTCGAGGAATATCAGTATTAGGAAATCGAACCGGTTCTAAAAATCGGTTTCCGTCAATCACTTTCCGGATATAGTGTCGTCACACGCAAGCCGGAAAGGATTGGTCCATGGTGCCACTGTTCGATATGATGCTGAGAGCTCAGAACGGCGCAGGCATAGAGGCCATCGCCAAGCAGTTCAACCTGGCGCAGGAACAGGCGACCCAGGCCATGGCGGCTCTGATGCCGGCCTTTTCCTCCGGCCTCAAGCGCACCACCAGCAATCCCTATGACTTCAGCGCTCTCATGAGCAGCATGTTCTCCGGCGCCTATGCAAAATATTTCGAGGACATGACGAAGGCTTTTACGCCGCAAGGCCTGACGGACGGCAATGCGGTGCTCGAAAAACTGTTCGGCTCCAAAGAAGTCTCTCGCGCCATTGCCCAGCAGGCGGAACAGTTCACCGGCATCGGCCAGGAAATATTCAAGAAAATGATGCCGGTTATGGCCGACACGCTGATGGGCGGGCTCTTCAAGCAGATGACCGGGCAGATCTCCGGCGCAAGCGACGCCTTTTCCGCCTCGCCAATGGGCCAGATGACGCAGCAATGGCTGGAAGGCATGGGGTTGCAGCCGAAGGCTGCGCCACAGCAGGCCGCAAATCCGTTCGACAACCCCTTCACGCAGGCGATGCGCTCGATGTGGGGACTGGACAAGGCGGAACAGCCGCAGCCGGCGAGCGGCAATCCGTTTACGGACAATCCGTTCGCCAAGGCCTTTCAGGATATGATGGCCGGCAACTTCAGCGGGCAAGCGGCACCTTCACCGGAAAAGCCCGGCGAAAAACCGGCGTCGGAAGCAAACCCGTATCGCGACGTTCTGAACAATATGTTCGACAGCGGTCTTGAGGTGCAGAAGAACTATCAGAAGAGCATGGAAGCGATCTTCGACAACTATCTGCGCAGCGCTTCCAGTGACAAAGGCGAGCCGGCTCCTGTTCCGCCCGAGACGAAACCTGCCAAATAAAAAAAGCCCGGCGCGGATCGACCGGCCGGGCAAGAGGCAGGGCTATTGGCTATCACCCTGCGGGGAAAACGGTAAAGTCAGCGATTGGCCGGCCTTGCAAAGCGTGTACGAGCCCTCTCGCGAGCCGCGCGCGACAGAAGAAGCGACGGATCGTCCAGAACGCTGGAACGGTCCAGGGCCTTCACCAGATCATGTCGGGTAATCCCGATGTCATTGAGCTGCCTGTCGTCGAGATCATGGAGGCCGTTGGCTGCCAGACGATTGCGAAAAGCACGCCATACGGATTTCGTTCGCTGCACCAGACCCGTCGAGCGGCCTTTCGTGGCCCTCGTTCCATGAAGGAGGTCGAGTTCAGTTCCGCAGTCGGTCGTGCTCATCGGTTTATCCTTTCGCAGGCACGAGAAAGGCCGTCCCTTCCGTGGAGGTCCGCGGAAGGGCTGCCTGGTTGGGCGCCTCAGGGAGAAGGCGGCCCGTCGAACTTGATTTGCGATCTCGTTATGCTGAAAATCTATTGATCAGTCCAACGAATGTTCCTAATGATTAGCATCAAACCTTCTGATGGATCATCGCCATGTCTGCTCCACTCGACATCGACCAATTGCATACCTTCCTCGCGATCGTGGATACCGGCAGCTTCACCAAGGCTGCAGACCGGGTCTTCAAGACTCAGTCGGCGGTCTCCATGCAGATGCGCCGGCTCGAGGAAAGGATCGGCAAGCAGCTTTTTGCCAAGGATGGCCGTGGCAACCGGCTAACCGCCGAAGGCGAAAAGCTGTTGAATTATGCGCGGCGTATCATCCGACTGAACAACGAGGCGATCGCAGCCTTCGACGACAACCGGCTTGAAGGAACGCTTCGCATCGGTACACCGGACGATTATGCGGACCGGTACATGCCGGAGATCATCGGCCGCTTTGCAAAGACCCATCCAAACGTCGAGCTCTATATCGTGTGCGAGAACTCCGCGAGCCTCGCGGAAAAGATGGCGCGTGGCGAACTCGACATTGCGCTTGTCACCCACAATCCCCGCCAGCGGATTTCCGACGTGGTGCGGACTGAGCCACTCTGCTGGGTCGGTTCGGCCAACCATCCATTGAAGGACGATGCGCCGGTACCGCTTGCAGTCGGCCGGCGCGACTGCCTGTGGCGGCAGCTTGCCTGCTCCGCGCTTGACGCCGATGGGCGGGAATATCAGGTTCTGTTCACAAGCTGGTCTTCGACCGTGGTCGCGGCTGCGGTGCTGGCGGGCATGGCGGTTTCGGTACTGCCGGAATCGGCGTTACGGACGGGAATGAAGGTGCTTACGGCATCCGACGGTTTCCCGCCGCTGCCACCGGTGCAGATCGGGCTCATGAAGCGCCCGGGCCTGTCGCCCTCGCTGATGAACGCCATCACCGATCACATCACCGCCTGCCTCGACAACATTTCGCCCACCGTCATTCCCGACGACCTGGATGGCGAGGTAAAAGCCTTTCAGCGCATTGGACGAAGCCGCGCCGCTCAAGTCATGCCCGGTTGGTAAAATCATCGGGCTTGAAAGCCGGGGCAAGACCCCGGCTTTTTATTTCAAAGCTTCACCGTATTACTCGGCAGCGGTCGGCGTCGCGCTGATCGTATCGACCTTGTAGCCATGCTGCTTTTCGAGCGCTGCGCGGACGCCTGCCTCGTAGTCCGGATGGATCAGCTTGAAGTGGGCGAGCTGGCGCTCGATGATCTCGCCAGGTACTCCGCCCATCGCAGCTCCGATATTGGAAAACAGGCGAGCCTTCTGATCCGCGTCGAACAGGTTAAAGAGCGCGCGCGGCTGCGAATAATCATCGTTGCCTTCACGATGATTATAGCGGCCCATCTCGCCTTCGATCTTCAGCGGCGGCTCCTTGGCCGACGGCTGCTCGATCGGCCCATTGACCGAATTTGGCTCGTAATAGGCATCCGGATTGCCGGACAGCAGACCGCCATAGGTATTCATCTGGCCATCGCGATGATAGTGATGGACCGGGCATTTCGGCTGGTTGACCGGAATATGCTCGTAGTGAGTGCCGAGGCGGTAGCGGTGAGCGTCCGCATAGGAGAAGACGCGCGCCTGAAGCACTTTGTCCGGCGAATGGCCGATGCCAGGTACGATATTCGACGGCGAGAAGGCGGCCTGCTCGATCTCGGCGAAATAGTTTTCGGGGTTGCGATTCAGCTCCATGACGCCGATGTCTACCGGCGGAAATTCCGCATGCGGCCAGACCTTGGTCAGATCGAACGGATTGTAAGACGTCGCCTCCGCCTGGGCTTCGGTCATGATCTGGACCTGGACCTTCCACTTCGGGAACTCGCCCTTTTCGATCGTCCCGAAGAGGGCTTCCTGATAACCCTCGCGGGTCTTGCCGATAACCGTCTCGCCTTCCTCGTTCGTAAAGTGCTTGTGGCCCTGCTGGGTCTTGAAGTGGAACTTGACCCAGAAGCGCTCACCCGCATCGTTCCAGAAGGAATAGGTGTGCGAGCCGTAGCCGTTCATATTCATCGGCGTCTGCGGCAGGCCGCGGTCGGACATCAGGATGGTGACCTGATGGAGGGCTTCTGGCGACAGCGACCAGAAATCCCACATGGCGGTCGCGGAGCGCAGGTTGGTCTTCGGATGACGCTTCTGCGTGTGGATGAAGTCGGGGAACTTGTAGGGGTCACGGATGAAGAAGACCGGCGTATTGTTGCCGACCAGATCCCAATTGCCGTCCTGAGTGTAGAATTTCAATGCAAAGCCGCGAACATCGCGCTCGTGGTCGGCCGCTCCCATTTCACCGGCTACGGTCGAGAAGCGGGCGAGCATCGGAGTAACCGCGCCGGGCTGCAGACACTTCGCTTTGGTGTATCTGGAGATATCGCCGGTGATGGAGAGGGTACCGTAGGCGCCCCAACCCTTGGCGTGTACGACGCGTTCCGGGATGCGCTCGCGGTTCTGATGAGCCAGCTTTTCGATCAATTGGTAATCTTGCAGCATCAACCCGCCGCGCGGGCCGGCGGTCATCGAGTTCTGGTTGTCCGGCACCGGCGAACCGGCAGTCGTCGTCAAAATCGGACGATCGGTCATCGTTATCTCCCTACTGAAAACTATGGAACCTTTCGAAGATTCCCCGGTTGAACATCCCACCTGCCATTGATAATTTCCAATCGTATTTGATGCTCAATGCGATTGGAAAATCTTATCGTGCTTACCCTTCGACAGATGCGATACTTCGACGCGCTCGCCTCCACGCGCCATTTCGGAAAGGCTGCCGCCCAGGTGCATGTCAGCCAGCCCGCGCTGTCTGCACAGATTATCGAAATGGAAGAGCAACTTGGCTGCAAGCTCGTCGAACGCAACCGTTCCGGCGTTCTCCTGACCCGCAAGGGAATGGAGGCGCTGCGGCGCGTCCAGACAATCCTGGCGGAGGTGGAACGTCTGGAGGATGCGGTCCGTGAAGACGGCGGCATACTGCATGGTCTCGTGCGGATCGGCATCATCCCGACGGTCGCTCCCTATCTCGTCCCCCGGCTGGTGCCGCATCTGCGGCGGGATCATCCCGACATCGAAATCGAGTTGAGGGAAGCCGTTACCGACCGCTTGGTGACGGATCTTCTCGATGGACGGCTGGACACGGTCATCGCGGCCCTTCCGATCGAGGCGGACAATGTCGAGGTCCAACCGTTGTTTTCCGACCGCTTCTTCATGGCAATGGCAAACAATGACCGGGACGTGCTGATGTCGCCGCTGACGGAAAACCAGGTGGACGTCGACCGGCTCCTGCTCCTTGAAGAAGGACACTGCCTGCGCGATCAGGCGCTTGCCGTCTGCGGCACGGCGGGCAAACGGAGCCTCGTCAATTTCGGCGCGACATCCATGACAACGCTCTTGCAGATGGTGTCGCACGACATGGGCACGACGCTCATTCCCGAAATGGCGATACCCACCGAGACCGCACGCAACGATCTTAGAATCATACCGTTCGCCGATCCTGCGCCATCGCGCGAGATTGGCCTCATCTGGCGGAAATCGAGCGGCCGTGCCGAAGACATGGCCGCTCTTGCGCAAGCCATTACCGCCTGCGTCCCCGCAAACGCCGCTTAAGCCAGGTTCTTCTTGAAGAAAGCGACAGTTCGGCTCCAGGCGAGATCAGCGGCAGCCTTGTCATATCGGGCCGAGGACGTATCGTTGTTGAAGGCGTGGTTCGCACCCTCATACACAAAGATCTCGAAGGTCTTGCCGTTCTTTTCGAGAGCTTCCTTAAAGGCGGGAATGCCTGCGTTGATGCGCTCATCCAGCCCGCCATAGTGCAGCATCAGAGGTGCCTTGATCGCCGGAACGTCTTCCGGCTTCGGCTGCGAACCATAATAGGCAACACCGGCATTGAGATCCGGTGACTTCACCGCGAAATTGTTCACCGCGCCACCACCCCAGCAGAAGCCGACCGCACCAACCTTGCCATTCGCGCCGCTGATGCCGGCGAGATAGACCCTGCTCGCCTCGGCGTTCGCCGCAACCTCGCCGGGATTGAGCGACGAGAACATTTGACGGGCCTTTTCCTCGTCTTCAGGCGTGCCGCCACTCGGGGACAGAAAATCGACCGCCAGGGCGTTGAAGCCTTCGAGCGCCATGCGGCGAGCTACGTCCCTGATGTGATTGTTGAGCCCACGATTTTCATGGATGACGATGACACCGCCCGGAGCCCCCGAAGCGCTTTTGGGCCGGACAAGATATCCCTTCATCGTGACGCCGTTTGCGCCTGGATAAGTCACGTCCTCCGCCGTTAGGCGGTCGTCATCGGCGGGAACGATTTCGGCTTTGGCGCCGTTGGCCGCAAGCATCGGTGCGATCGCCGCCGCCGCGGCACCCGACCCTGCAAGCTGCGTCAGCTTCTCCATGAAGCGGCGGCGGTCGAGGGTGAGGTGGGTATATTCGTCATAGGCATTGATCATCGCCTGCGTGATCTTCGGCGTTTCGTTGTCCATATCTCTCTCCTCCTGGCTTTTTGGCAGGGCGGAAATCTAACGCCGCAAGCGCTCCTTGAAGATGAAACAGTCCGTGAAAAGCGGGCCGACGACTACACTTGTTCGTGAGAATGACGACGGGCGGAGCCCTTTAGGCTAACGCCAGCCATATGGCGAGCCACGTCCACATCCCAACTAAAGACAGGAACCCGGTAATGAACAAGGGACGGCGATGCCGAAGACGATTGCTGGTGATGTGTATGTAGGAGTGGGCATACCGCGACAGAACGAAGATCCAGGCCAAGGCGACCGTCGCCCAGTTATCCGCGGTCGAGATATAGAGCGCGAAGGAGACAGTGTGGAACAGGACCGGGAGCTCGAACTGGTTCCTGAGATTGTTGTGGACCAGCAGGCTTGCAGGTGGTTCCTCGCGATTTTCCCGAAACTGTGCGGCTTGCGCGCTGCCGGAACGGACAGCAGCAAACCGTCTTTTTGACAGCAGCCAATAGAGAAGGAAGACAAGCGCCGCGTGCGCGATCATCGGCCAGAGCGTGGCGTTCGACAGCATATTCCCCCCAATCCGAAACGATCCAGCGAACTTGTAAGGCCCGTCCTGCAAGTGTCAACGGCGCCAGCAGCGGCGCCGTTGAAGTCATTCAGGTGAACAAAATGTCCTGGCTGTTGGCTATCAAGCCCCGGCACCCGGATAATTGGGGCTTTCTCGGGTAATGGTCACGTCGTGAGCATGGCTCTCGCGGAGGCCGGCACCGGAGATGCGTACGAAGGTGGCGCGCTCCTGGAATTCCTTGAGCGTCGCGCCGCCGACATAGCCCATGGCGGCCTTGAGGCCGCCGCCAAGCTGATGCAGCACACCCGAAACCGGCCCCTTGTACGGCACCTGGCCTTCGATGCCTTCCGGCACAAGCTTCAAGGTATCGCGCACCTCCGCCTGAAAATAGCGGTCGGCAGAACCACGAGCCATGGCGCCCACCGAGCCCATGCCGCGATAGGCCTTGAACGAGCGGCCTTGGTAGAGATAGACCTCACCCGGGCTTTCGTCGGTACCCGCAAGCAGGGAGCCGACCATCACCGCCGATGCACCGGCGGCAATTGCCTTGGCAAGATCACCGGAAAACTTGATGCCGCCGTCGGCAATGACCGGGATGTTTCGCGTACGGGCAGCATCAACCGCCGCCATGATCGCCGCGAGCTGCGGTACGCCGACACCGGCCACGATGCGGGTCGTGCAGATCGAGCCGGGACCGATGCCTACCTTGACTGCGTCCGCACCGGCATCGATCAGCGCGAGGGTACCGTCGGCAGTCGCGACATTGCCGGCCATGATGCGGACCGAATTGGAGAGCTTCTTAACCCGCGTGACCGCATCAAGAACGCGCTGCGAATGACCGTGCGCGGTGTCGACGACCAACAGGTCGATACCGGCATCGATGAGGCGTTCGGCGCGCTCGTATCCGTCGTCGCCGACGCTGATCGCGGCGGCGGCGCGAAGCCGACCCTGCGCGTCCTTGGACGCGTTCGGATTGAGCTGCGACTTTTCGATGTCCTTGACGGTGATGAGGCCGACGCAACGGCCATCGCCATCGATAACCACAAGCTTCTCGATGCGGTGTGTGTGAAGTAGACGCTTGGCTTCAGCCTGGTCGACGCTTTCCTTGACCGTGATGAGGTTTTCCCGCGTCATCAGCTCATAGATGCGCTGGCTCGGATCGGAGGCAAAACGAACATCGCGATTGGTCAGGATGCCGACAAGCCGGCCGGTCGTATGTCCACCGGAACCACCATTCTCGACAACGGGGATGCCGGAAATGCCGTGTGATTTCATAAGCGACAGCGCTTCCGCGAGCGTCGCATCCGGACCGATCGTCACGGGATTGACGACCATGCCGCTTTCGAATTTCTTGACCTGACGGACTTCCTCCGCCTGCTCGACGGGGGTCAAGTTGCGATGGATGACACCGATGCCGCCCGCCTGAGCCATTGCGATGGCCAGACGGCTTTCGGTCACCGTATCCATGGCTGACGACAGGATCGGCAGGTTGAGGTCGATATCCTGCGCGATGGTCGTCGAGATGTTGGTCTGGCCTGGCAGGACTTCGGAATGGCCGGGCTGCAGCAGCACGTCGTCAAAGGTAAGCGCATCCGCGCCGGTTGCCGTTTCAATGATGCGTGCCATGGCCAATTCCTCGATCAGAAAATGCAGATCATGCTCCGGAACGTGATCTCCGCCCGGGCGGTCTTGCAAGAGTTGCTTGGAAGTTGGCGAGGGCTGGTAACACGTTCATGACAGGAAGGGAATAGCAAAAACCCGACAAGCCATTATGCCGGGTTTTTCCAAAGCTTTCGATGACGTCAGATATCGAACTGATAGCTCTTCGGCACGAAGCGATAACCGGTTTCCTGCCTCTCCACGAAACCCACGGCGGGGAACGGCATGTGATAGCCTAGGAAAGCGACCTTGTCGGTCGCGATCATGTCGTAGACTTTCTTTCTGGTCGCGGCAGCTTGGGCCTTGTCCATGTCGAAACGGACTTCCCACTCCGGGCGCTCTAGTGAAAGAATGTAGTGATTGGCGGTGTCGGCCGTCAAAACGAGCCGCTTGCCCTCCGACTCGATATTGAAGACCAGATGGCCGGGCGTGTGGCCAGGAGCCATCATCGCGGTTATCCCGGATACGACGTCGCCGCCGTCCTTCAGGAACGTCATCTTCTCCGCATGCGGCTTTACGTTCGCGAGCACGGCCTTGTGATTTCCTTCGGTGGGCGTTCCCGCGCGCGCGGCATCGCTCCAGAAGTTGTATTCGGTCTCGCCGGCCACATAACGCGCCTTCGGGAAGGCGGGTTTTCCGTCCTCCATGATGCCGCCGATGTGGTCGCCATGCATGTGGGTGATGACAACAATGGAGATATCCTCGGGCATATATCCGGCGGCGGCCAATCCTTCGATCAGTCGCCCGCCACCCTGAGCGCGGGCCGCCTTGCCGAGGCCGGTATCGAAGAGGATGACCTCGCTGCCCGTATCGACAAGTGTCGGCGAAAAGCTGTTCACGAACTTGTCGGCGGGCAGAAAATTGTCGTTCAGCAAAGTTCCGACTGCTTCTGCGGATTGGTTCGTGCCGAAGATTTCCTGCGGGTTTGCGGAAGGGCGGGCGCCGTCTTTGACGACGAGGACCTGAAAACCACCGACCTTGAATTTATGGATATCGGGCGGCGTCACGCGGTCGATAGCCTGCGGTTTGCTCTCCTGCGCCAAAGCCCTGCCACTGATGATAGCGGGCGAGGCAATAATCCCGAGGCCTGCCGTTCCAAGCAGTGTCCGCCTGTCAATTTTAATCGACGTCATTCTTCAGCTCCCTATGACTTGCCCAAAACCCGGCATCGAGCCCGCGGCGACCTGGAACATAACCAAGCTCAGGGACAAGAAAATCGCATCTCACGCAGACGTGACCCAAAGAGGAAAAAGGTGAGATTCGATAATTGGCAGAAACGGTTTTGAGGTTTACAGGAAAGCCGTTCCGCGCACCGCAGGCCGACATGAATCGCGTCATTCCGCTTATTCTCGCCGTTGCTCTTTTCATGGAGCAGATGGATTCGACCGTTATCGCCACGGCGCTTCCGGCGATCGCCGCCGACCTTAATGTCGGGCCGATCACGCTGAAGCTCGCACTGACCTCCTATATGGTTGCGCTCGCGGTTTTCATTCCCATCAGCGGCTGGATGGCAGACCGGTTCGGCGCCAAGAAGATCTTTCGACTGGCAATCCTGGTCTTCGTTATCGGTTCGATCTTCTGTGCAATCTCGTCCTCGCTGATCGAATTTGTACTGTCGCGATTCCTGCAAGGCATGGGCGGCGCGATGATGACCCCGGTCGGTCGCCTCGTTCTCCTGCGCACTACGAAACGCAGCGAACTCGTGTCGGCCATGGCGCTGTTGACCATCCCCGCCCTTATCGGGCCGTTGACCGGTCCTCCGATTGGCGGCTTCATCACCACCTATTTCTCCTGGCACTGGATTTTCATCATCAATGTACCGGTGGGCCTGCTCGGCATCTACCTTTCAAGCATTTTCCTGCCGGAGATAGAGACGACCAATCCGCCCTCGATCGACTGGATCGGCTTCCTACTGACTTCCGTCGCGGCGGCGGGAACGGTCTTCGGGCTTTCGGTGGTCGGCCTGCCTGCGCTGCCGCCCGCGGTCGGCATCTCCTCAACCGCGATCGGCGTTGCTGCCGGCCTCATCTACCTTCGCCACGCGCGGCGACACCCCTCGCCGATCCTCAATCTCTCGATCTTCAGGAACGACGCTTTCCGAGCCGCCACCTCGAGCGGCACGCTCTTCCGCATATCAACCGGCGCCATTCCCTTTCTGATGCCGCTGATGCTGCAGCTTGGCTTCGGGCTCAACCCGTTCCAATCCGGCCTGATCACCTTTGCGGGCGCTCTCGGAGCGCTCACCGTCAAGTTCGTGGCGCGGCGTGTCTTTGCGGCAACAGGCTTCAAGGTCACCCTTCTCATCGCCGGCGTCCTTGGGGCCGCCACCACGGCGGCGAACGGGTTCTTCACGCCGGAAACATCCCATGCGCTGATCGTCGCCTTCCTGGTGGCGTCCGGCCTTTGCCGCTCCTTCT
Source organism: Neorhizobium sp. S3-V5DH (assembly GCF_004343065.1). Classification (NCBI taxonomy): domain Bacteria; kingdom Pseudomonadati; phylum Pseudomonadota; class Alphaproteobacteria; order Hyphomicrobiales; family Rhizobiaceae; genus Neorhizobium; species Neorhizobium sp. S3-V5DH. Next base: position 478,273 of record NZ_SMCL01000001.1, on the reverse strand, counting down.
TCTTCACCGGCTCGAACGCACTCAGCTATTCGGAAATCAGCGACGAGCAGGCCAGCCAGGCAACGTCGATCGCCTCGGTGCTACAACAGGTCAGCATGGCTCTCGGCGTCGCTTTCGCCGCCTTCATCCTCGAAGTCTCGGCGGCCTTTTCAGGGACGTCTCTCGGGCTTGCCGATTTCCACCTTGCTTTCTTCGTGGTGGCCGCTCTTTCGCTCTTCGCCATTGGTCCGTTGCTGACGCTCGACCCGATGGCGGGAGCAGCGGTTTCCGGCCATCGTGGCGGCAGAATCCAGCCGGAAGCGGGGGAATGATCAGGCTTCGGTTCCGGCTTCGGCTTCGATCGCCGCGGGTTCGGCTCTGCGACCCTTGAAGTGTTTGGCCAGCAGGAACATTTCCACCGATTCCGAGCGCGACGCACCCGGCTTGACATGGATGACCTGCCGGAAATTCTGCTTCAGCATGTTGAGCAGGTCCCGTTCGGTCCCCCCTTGGAAGGTCTTGGCAAGGAAGTGACCGCCTTCGCCCAAGACCTCGACCGCAAAATGGGCCGCGACTTCGCAGAGATGCATGGTGCGCAGGTGATCCGTCCTCTGGTGGCCGGTTGTCGGCGCTGCCATGTCCGAAATCACCAGATCGGGCGTCCCCCCGACCGCTTCGATGAGCAGCTGCGGCGCCTCAGGATCCAGGAAGTCGAGCTGCAGGAATTTCACGCCCGGCAGCGGCGCCATCTCCAGAAAATCGATCGCTGCGACGCGAATATCCTCGTCGGTGGAATCGGTCACCTTCGCGGCAATCTGCGACCAGCTTCCTGGGGCAGCGCCGAGGTCGATGATGCGGCGGGCGCCTTTCAGGATGTGATGTTTCTCGTCGATCTCAAGAAGCTTGAAGGCGGCGCGGGCACGATACCCTTCCAGCTTGGCGCGCTGTACGTAGGGATCGTTGATATGGCGCTCCAGCCAGCGGCGCGAAGACGCCTTCAGCTTGCCCTTCTTGACTTTCTGGCCGAGCTTGCGGCCCGTACGATTGCCGCCCACCGGTGGTTTCGCCATCGCCCTGCTCCTGGTTGTTACTGTCCGCCGGTTGCCGGCCGGCGCTGGCGCGCACGGCGCCACACGCCGTCGTCCGCCATCATATCCGTCAACAGCCCTTCGCGGAGCCCCCGGTCCGCCACCCGCATCCGCGGGCTCGGCCAACGGCGGCGGATCGCTTCCAGGATGGCGCAACCGGCAAGCACCAGATCCGCTCGGTCCGGCCCGATGCACGGATTGGCCGCGCGGCCGGCAAAATCCCACGAGAGCAGCTTCGCCTGCATGGCGCTTACTTCGGCATCGGTCAGCCAAAGGCCGTCGACCTTGCGGCGATCGTAGCGCGGCAGATCGAGATGGACGCCAGCGAGCGTGGTCACCGTTCCGGACGTGCCTATCAGATGGAAGTCCTCTGCGCCGTGACGCCGGACGGCTTCGAGCGGCGGGCAGTAAAAATCCGCCAGCATGCCCTCGACTTCCGCCACCATGGCGGAGAAAACCTCCGGCGTGACATTACGCCCGCCGTGGCGCTCCGACAGCGTCACCACGCCAACCGGCAGTGATGTCCAATGGGTAATGTGGTTGGCAAGCCGGCTGGACCGATTTTCGCCGATGCGGATGACCGCGATTTCCGAAGAACCGCCGCCGATATCGAACAACACCACGGAACGGGCTTCGCGGCCAACCAGCGACGCACAGCCCGACACTGCGAGCCGCGCCTCCGTTTCGCGGTCGATGATCTCCAGTTCCAAGCCCGTTTCCGAGATAACGCGGTCAAGAAATTCTTCACCGTTCTCGGCGGCGCGGCAGGCTTCCGTCGCAATCAGCCGCATGCGGCGGATCGGTTTGTTGGCAAGCTTGGCAGCGCAGATGCGCAACGCTTCGACCGCACGATCCATCGCCTCCGCCGAGAGCCTTCGGCTCGCTGCAAGCCCCTCGCCCAGGCGTACGATACGCGAAAAGGCGTCGACGACCCGAAACTGTCCGGGGCGGGTGGGCTGCGCGATCAGCAGACGGCAATTGTTGGTGCCGAGATCCAGTGCTGCATAAAGATCGTTGACGAAGGGAAACCTGTCTCCCCGCGGATCGAAAGCCGACGCATCACCGCCACTCCTGTTGCGGCCCTCCTTGCCGGGCGCCGGCGCGGGCGGCACGACTTTTGCGACGTTCGGCTGCGTCTTGGCCGGCGCCAGCGGCCGGCCCTGCAGACCGCGGCCGCCGCGATTCTTCTTCCGCCGATGGCGCGACTTTCCGGAAGGCGCCAAGGTCTCACTCGGGCGAACGGATTCCACCGCTGCAACGTCGCTTACCGCCGGTGCCGCCTGCTGGGCGCCACCGGATTTCCCACGTCGACGCTTGCGCTTGCGGGCCGGTTGACCGGGCTCCTGGATATGGGAACGTGCGGCAGGGCCGGCAGAATCAGCCGAACCCAAGGGTGCGAACGACGCCACGTCGCGGCTTTTGCCGCGTCGTTTCGCCTTTCGGCGCCGAGAGGATCTTTCCTCTCCGCGCGCTGCCGACGCCCCGCCTTCCGGCGTCTTCGCGCCGCTATCGGGGTCCATCACTTCTATGTCCATCTCGCCGCGCAACGCCTTCGTGAGGCATGCCGCTGGCGTTTGTTTGTTTCGTTGGCGTGAAGATAACAGCCCAATGCCTTTTCGCCAACGGCTTTTTGCCGCCTGCTGCCGTTGCGAATACCAGTATCGGAAAGAGGCTTTCGTCTCTCTATTTTTTTCCAAATCGGTATTTGCAATTCGTCCGCTTTTGTTTATAAGCGCCGCACATCAGCCGAGCCGGTTTACCGGTTGAGCCTGCTGGGGAATAGTTCAACGGTAGAACGACGGACTCTGACTCCGTTAATCTTGGTTCGAATCCAGGTTCCCCAGCCAATCATCTCTTTTTCCATATTTTTCAGTCACTTAGACAATCGGCGCCAAAGGCAACCGGAACAGTTTTCCGCACCGCTTTTCCGGATCACACCGAGCCGAGGTTAACGGCTGGTCGACCTCTGTATCGGCACCTCCCTGCCCGTAGCTTTTCATCAGTCCCGATCGGGTCGATTCGAGTCCACGGCAAGCAGCTCAAGCTTCGATCGTCCCGATCGGTTCTTTTTCGTGCAATCATTCGGTTATTGTGCTTCAATGATCCCGAAAGGGATGATTCACATGGAAATAGTTTCCGATAGCGTAGCACTCGGCCAGCTGATCCGCGCGGAGCGAAAACGTCAGCAATTGACCCAGGAACAGCTTGCCGGCGTCGCGGGCGTGGGCGTTCGCTTCGTGCGCGAATTGGAAAGCGGCAAAGAGAGCTGTCGGGTCGGACTCGCTCTGACCATACTGCGGACGCTCGGTTTGACCGTGAGTATTACCTCTCGCGGTGCCTCCTCATGAGCCGCGTGCTGGACGTCTATCTCAAGGATCGCAAGGCCGGCGAGCTCAAGCAGGACAGCGACGCCTCGCTCACCTTCACTTATGACAGCGACTACCTTGCCAGTGATCCAGTCGCCTTGTCAGTCTCCCTACCGGTTAGGGAAGAACCTTTCGTCGATCGCGTCGCCCGTCCTTTCTTCTCCGGCCTCCTGCCTGATGAAGGTGCCAGACGTCGATTGGCTGCGGCACTAGGCATATCCTCGGGTAATGCCTTCGGGCTGCTTGAGGTTATCGGTGGGGAATGTGCGGGCGCCTTGTCACTTGTTCCGCCAGGACAGCTCCCACCGGCCGCGACGACAGACGATGCCGAAGCACTCGATGAGCAGAACCTTGAAGAGATCCTCTCCCTGCTCAGACAGAGGCCCTTGCTCGGCGGGGAAGCGGACGTGCGCCTTTCGCTTGCCGGCGCTCAGGACAAGCTGGCTGTCACCGTTCTCAACGGTCAGATATTGCTGCCCCGAGGCGGGCGCCCGACGACGCATATCCTGAAACCGTTCATCGAGGGCCTCGACGGCACCGTGGAGAACGAAGTGTTCTGCATGAGCCTGGGACGTCGTCTCGGCCTCGATGTCCCCGCTGTGTCGAAGGGCGCAGCCGGCAAGGTCGATTACTTCCTGGTCGAGCGCTACGATCGGCTGACGCTTGAAGACGGGCGGATCGAGCGGCTGCACCAGGAAGACTTCTGCCAGGCGCTGAGCGTGCCGCCGGAGCTCAAATATGAGGAAGAAGGAGGCCCCGGCATCAGTCAGTGCCTCCAGCTGATCCGGCAGACGACGGCCAAGCCCGCAGCCGAGACATTGCGTTTCCAGCGAATGCTCATGTTTCACTACCTGATCGGCAATGCCGACGCTCATGCCAAGAACTATGCCCTGCTCTATCGTGGGAAGGCGCCGGACCTGGCGCCGATGTATGACGCTATTTGCACGGCTGCCTATCCACGACTGTCAAAGAACATGGCGATGGCTCTTGGCGGCAGGTCACTGCCAGACACGATCCAGATGGAGCACTGGGCATCGCTCGTGCCGTCCAACAAGGCCGCGACGCGCATGCTCGCCGGCGAGTTGATGCGAATGGCAGACGCGATCGGGGCGGAAGCCGACGCGCTGATGGAAGAGATGTCCAAGAAAGGCACCCACCATCCAATCCTGAAGACTGTCCGGAAAATCATCGACACCAGATGCGCCCTGGTCAGAAGGGCGCTGGAGAAGCCTAGCCTGTAGGCGCCAGAGGTGGCCTCTCAGGAAGAGCCGCCTAACCGTTCTACGGCGGTCTTGTTTGCCGAATCCTGAGCAGCGTCCTCAGCCGCCTCGGATTGCCTCAGCGCTTCCATGAGAGCCCCATGCCTCTCATTCTCCCTCGCCACAAGGTCACCGGCGTCCCGCGGTTTGTAGCCAGCCTGGCCCGCCGAATGAGCTTCTCCCTATTGTCGTTCATCGTCTTCACCTCGCAGTTGACGGGTCAGAGGCAGTGTAGCTCTGCCTGTTCGCCGTTTCCACCCTACCATATTCCTCGACGTAGTGAGCAGCCCGAAACGGGGAACGGCAGCGTTCCTTGGGATCGACCGACGATGCGTTGGGAATATCAACGCGAAGACACCTAAGGCCTCCTGACCATGAGCATGTGCCGGATGCACACAGCCGAACCGCTGCAATCCAACGTGGTTAAGGCTCAAGTCTGAGTGCGCCTTGCCCTTATTAGGTGAACTGAGAGGTTCCCACCGCTTGACCAAAGCGGCGAGCCTCGAGTTCACTTTCATCCACGAACATGAACATTGCGCCATCACCCCATGTCGGCATGAGCCGCCAGAGATAGGTCTCGGCATTGATTGTCAGCACATGCCGCCAACGCTCGCCGGCGGAAAGGACGGTCTTGGCGTAAGCCACTTCGCTGTCTGCTTTACCGCTGGAGATCAATTCCACTTCGCCATGCATGTTTCCTTGAATCGGTTCCTCCCATCCACCAAGCTGATCACCGCCGCCCTCCTTCATCTCGAAGCGTTCATCCCGATCAGGGCGATTTGCGCCCTTGCCCAACGTTTCAACCATCAATCGTCCTCGGTCCTTTTTCGTGAAATTATCCAACGATGGCGCTTCAATCATCCCGAAGCAGATGCGCACCTTTCGCTTGACGGAGCCCAAGACCAGTTGGACGTCGCCGTCACCAATGGTCAGATATCGCAGCCCGAGGGCGAAGATCGATGACACCCCTTCTGAAGCCGTTCATCGAGGACCTCGATCGGGCGGTGGAGAACTAAGTCTTCTGCATGAGCCTCGGACGCAGTGTTGGCATGTTCCTGCCGTATCGAAGGGCACGGCCGGCGAGGTGGAGATCGATATCGTCATCGGCACCAACATGTTGGCTGTCAGTATTGACTGCCCGGTGATCAGTCTTATGCAGCTGGCCGAAGAAATGAAGGCGGAAGTCGCCCTTCGTCAGCGCGTCGGCCGTGGACTGCGCGCCAAGAAGACCAGCGTAGCGCTCAATGCGGCGAATTCAATAAGCCTAACCCGCCGCCTTGTAACTCGGAGATTCATCGCCATATCTAGGAGACGTTGCAGCCTTTTTGGCTACCTGATCCTCCCGGCACAGCCGGTTGCTTGGCAAACCTCGATCTTTGTGGACGTTAAGAACTCCGCCGTCGGCAGGAGTGCGGCAAGGCACGTGTGTCTCTTGCCGGAACCTGAGGATGTCAAAATGATCAGAAGTAACTATCACTCCATTGAGCAACTGTTCAACCGACCCATTGCTGAAGAGGGTTCTGATGCGGCCAAGCTTCAAGACGTAAGAGGAAGGCTTGCGCTGCGCCAACGAGAGGCACGGTTAGATGAGCGGCAAGTTCGGCTAAGGAAACGCCAAAAGAACCTTTCTCTCGCCGTCTTCACGCAGTGACCGGCCCCTCCCAGTTGGTATCGTCGGCCAAACAAGTGGCCGTCCCGTTCAGCAGCAAGTCCCGGTTCAATTATAACGAGGGGGCGGGCTTCTATCCGTGCCGGAGCAGGCAACGAGCAAGCGGCCACCGTTACCGGCGCTTTGAGACGGCTGCCGAAGCTCTGCGTTTTGCCATCGAAGAATTCCCGAGCTCCTTGCTTCGCGGTTCGGTCCTGGAAGTGGATGAAGCCCGGTACGATGGCGCCCAGATGCAGGCACTCTATGACGGTGATGCCTACCCACTGAAGCGGCGCACCTAAGTCGTCCAAGAGGATGGCAGCCTCGCACACGCGATCATTCTGGATTGCCGTCAGACTCAGAACTGGAACATCCAATGTCACTAACATTTCCAAACGCGAGCAGAAGCTTCGATGACGTCAGGAACCTGATACGCTTCACCGGCTATGACGGCATGTTCGAAGTCAAGTTTTTCGTGGACGCTGCCGCTCTTTCAGCAACCAGACTGTCAGAACAAGATTATCTGCGTGCCTTTGATGCTGCGCGGTCCAAAATCCAGCAGATTGCACTGAAGCTCTACAATCCGAAACACGGCATGACCTACACGCTCAGAGCTGCCGATTTACGCTAGCCTGAGCGGCACAGTTCAAGGAGCTAATCATGAACATAAAGACAAGCGTCAGGCGGGTCGCCTTCCAGAACACCTTCATGTTGCCAGGAATGGATAAGGCACATGCTCCTGGCGAATTCGATGTTCAGGTGGTCGAGGAGCCGCTCAATGTGATGTGGGAAGGCTACCACCGAACATTGACGATCATGATAACCTCAGGTGCCTTCACGGAAGCCATTGCGGTTACCGAAACCGCCCTTGATGAGGCTCTGGCTAACGATAGTCAAGCTGCCCAGCGCCCTGCCTCCTCAACATGACGAGGGCACGCGATCCGGCCAGCTTCCACAACGAATGGGAACAAACGACATGAACAACGTACAACAGTTTTCTTCCAGCTCGAATGGGGATCGGTGGTTCCTGCTTACTGACGACGCTACTCAACAAGCTTTCGTTCTTCATAAAGCAAACGAGCCTTCGGGTGGCCACCAGACACAAATGCCCGTTGCGGACTTTCTCAACCAGAAACCGTTCGGCCCGGAAAGAGAGGCGCTCATCAACATCCTTGGTGTGGGTGACGACACCGCAGACGCAACTCAGGCCAGCTACACCTCTTCGTCCCTATAACCTTTCAAACAGGCTGCCTTGGTAAATGCCATGGCGTCGCTGGAGGACAATATGCGCATAACCAAAACCATACTCTATGACGGCATCGGCCACGTCGGCGTCTTCTTTGAAGGGCTGCCAGAAGCGACGCTTCTTGGAGCCTACAGCACACCCCCTCAAAGCTCCTACCACGCAGACGAAGTTGAAGCCTTTGTTGCTTTCGACGTCCTCGGCACTGACGCCGCTGTCTTAGAGCTAGCCGTTATCACCGGCCATCCGGAAGACGGCGTCCGTCATGCGATTGGGCAATACAGAGAAGAACTTCGCAGGAAAACGGACGACTACTCGGTACCTAATTAGCGATACCCATAACAGCAGAAAAAGTCACGATTTCAAACAACTTACGACTCGGTCACACCTACTCCGCTCTGCAGGGTACGGGTGCGACGGTTGTGCAAATCTGCTGTCGGACGGGTCTGGTCGCCAAACTAAGGCCCGTCGCTTGGGCGCTTCTGCGCCCAACCACCCGACATTTCAGGAGGTGAACCCCCTTTACGCGCGCACGCAAACGCTGCCGAGGCACCGAATTCGGTCTCCGTCAATTGGGACGGCATGAGGAATCCAGGAGAGGTCGTCGAACGAAACATGGGCGGGAATCATCGCCGTGAACCTCACTTACTCGGTGCGCATGTCGAGGAACGTTACGGCGTCGGCCATTTCCTCGGGACCTGGGACGTGCTGGCCACAAGAGCCAAGACATGGTCGAGAGCCATATTTTCCTCCACTACAATGGTGTAGGCGTGAAATCCAACTCAAAGGTGCGGTTGGGCATCTCCGGATGCTACCGGATACGCCCTATGTCGGAAACCCTCTAAAGAGATGGGTTTCCAGGAGCATTTCCGTTCTTTCGGCCTCGGGAGACGGGTTCGCCGAATTAGCGAGGAGTCGGCGCCGATACATGCTAATGTACTTAAGATCGGTGGACACAACGACCATCTTGGCCATTGCCATCCTTCATGAGGTTAGCATGGCCGACGAAACAATGAGGTATGCGGTTCGTCAGGAACTCGATCTCGGCTGGACGGTTTACGACGTCTTTACCGGTGGGCCGGCAATGCCTTCCACCTATTGCCTTACAAATCTCTCCGAGAGTCAGGCCGACATGTACTGCACGGTGATCAACGCGAGAGATATCGCCCGTCGACAGCGCGTGGGGTTCCCGTTTCCGTGATGGTGTTGCAAAGCAGGAAGGGGTAAGGGCGCTATCGTGCTTTTACCCGTTGGAGCTATTGACGCCCAACCCCACAGGTGACCCTATGAATATCCGACAGACTGTTTGAAGGCCTAGGCGGGAAAAACGCCTGGGCCTTCTCTTTGCTCACCATTTGTGACTGGGGCGCGCAGGCGCGAAGCAGATTTGCTGCAAATAATTGATTATCCTCTGAGACATTGACTGCGGGTTCAGTGACATGGCCGAAGTGACGTCGCTGGCCTCCGATTTCTCTGGACATGGCGGTCAGCAAGGCGCAGCCTGTTTTTAGCGATGACAGTTGCCCCGGGCGCCGTCGCGTGAGCACACAGCTTCCGCCCATACCAGGTCGGAGGTGGCCCATGCCAAGATACTTCTTTCACACAAAAGACGGCAGAATGGCCGTTGATCATGAGGGCCTCGTGCTCGGCAGCGAGGACGAGGCGCGTATCGAAGCCATGCAGGGCGCAAGTGAGATGTTGATTGATAACGACATGAGCCTCTGGTTGGGAAACAACTGGGTCATGACAGTGGTTGATGAAGAGGGCACCGTTCTCTTCAACCTGAACTTCTCGATCGACCGACCGAAACGTCCAGAGTTGGCCTCGCTTCAGTGAAGTGTCCCACGCTAGTCTGTTTCAGTGTTCGAGGGGAAACGGTTCAAGATAGTGCGGCTCATTTTTTCCCCAAGCCATTGATCTGCGTGTCGTGTGTTCTTGCTATCCCAGTCACTCAAAGCCGCTACGAAAAAAGAGGCGTTGTTTGGGGCGACGAGGGAAATGTTTGTCGTCAATTCCTTGGCGGTGCCCTCGAAATCCACAAACACAAGAGGACCCGCTGAGGTTATATCAAAGTGCTCCCCGAGTTGCCGTTTGACGTGGGCGGACTCTGCACTCAAGTCGGTGGTCAGCGACAATAGGAAAATCATAGGCTTGTTCTCGCGTTGCATAGAACAACGCATCACCTCCGTTATCGGCCCAAACTATTTTGGAATCTTGACACCCGCTCGGTGGTTAGGGCGGTGGTCCGCCTTCGACACCACCTGGTTGTCATGAAGACAAATCCGCGCAAGCCTTGCCAGACACTTGACCTACGCCCGACCACAATGGGTGGCAGTGGACGGAATGGGGCGGTCCGCCTCGGTCCGCGCGCTATAGGATTTGGATCGGTTACTTTCATCTTTGTTGTTGCTATGTCCAGGCAATGAGCGCGTTATGGAATGGGAGGCGCCAAGTCTCCTAAGGAGAATGCAATGTTCACCCAATGGAAAACCCAGGTCCGCGACTTGCTGAGCGCTCGGTATTCGCTTCTCGGGCTCAAAGGTCAGAAGGCCAAGGCTACTAAGGCTCTTAAAGAGCAGGCCTCTAAGCAACCCTATCAAAATCCCGGGAAGGATAAAATCCACCCCGGCGACGACGCCGCAGTTCGAGCGTCTACTGAGCCCCAGGAAGTGCAACCGGCTCATCGGTAGCACCGTCTCGGCCGGGCGGTGCCCCAGCCGATCGTTTACCAGAAACGGGGAAGTGGCAGGATCATCATGTCCATAAAGGATAGTTGTTCCATCACAAGGCGCCTCATCCGCTCGTATTCCCGAATACGTCGGACTCGGACCTCCGCCCGTCGAAGTGAAGCCGGTCGCGAGATTTTTGGTGATCTTTCGAGGAGTGAATATCCCTTGAATACCGTAATCCGGATCGCATTTACCGCCCGCTGGAGAAGTCCAGTGCACGTTGGGGGCGCCGACTTGCTTGACAGAGCCATCATAGGCCCCAGCGATGCTCTTCGATACATGCATGAGCACTTCCATCACAAATCGGGGCCGCTTTACTGGAGCGCATTTAATCTCTGTCATAGCGCGATCCGCGGCGAGGTGCGTATCGAACAAGCCCGCCCCCATTTCGTTGCAGCCTGTGCTGAGGAAGATGCCCGCCATCACCTCCACCATTAGAATCTCTCCTCTTGCCGCATGTGGACGTGGCTTTCATAGTCAGTCAGATACTCAGCCAAGGTGGTGAGGCCGCGCTTCTTGTGAAGGCCATGTCGCGGATGCCGCGGGCTTTGGCTCCGCTCAGATTTTCGCGGCTGGCATAGCCGCCGTCGGCCGCCGCCTGACGCGGCGGCTCGCCGTAAAAGGCAATGTGGCGTTCCAGCATCGGCAGCAAGCGCTCGCTGTCGGTCGGGTTGCCGGCTTCGATGACGAGGTCGAGGATCAGTCCGCTTCTGCCGGTGGTGAGATTGAGTTTGTGGCCGTAGTCGACGTCGCGGCTGCCCTTGACGATGATGTCGGCATGCGGCTCGAACAGGCTTACCAGCTTCTCGCCGGCCGGAACCGGATCCCCCGGCCAGGACCCGCCGTTCGGTCTGGGCGATGATCCGCTCGATGAGCGGCGGTAGTGGCGGAGTTGGGCCTGCCACAGTTCGCCGGCCGAGCCTGCCGTCAGCGGCAACTGTTCACTGGCCTGCTGCAGAGAACTCAAGGTCGTGCGCGTGATCTTGAGCAGTTCGCGGTAGTGCTTGATCCGTTTGGGGCGGCAGCGGATATATTCGATCGCCCGAGCCCGCTTCTTTGCCGCGCGGCGATGGTCGTGCCATGGAATGGTGCTACCCAGTGCCTCGGTTTGCTGCAACAGCCGCACCGTCACCCGGACAGCGTCCCATAACAGGCTGCTATCGCTCGGTTCATGGATCAATGCGGCGGTAACGGTGCTGTCCACGCGCATGACCTTGCCACTTTCCAGCTTCTCCTACCGGGTGCTCGCCAGCAGCACGCCGTTGATCTCTTCAAAGGTTTGCGCCCGGATCGCGCTGATCGTCTTGTGCAAAACCGACTTCTTCGGGTTCCAGCCCCATGGAAGCCAGGCAACTCCCGGAACGAGGCGGAATCTTCGAGGTGGAAGGCCAGTTCCTGGTAACTCAATTGGCGATGCTGCTTGAGCAGCCCGCCGCGCAGCACAGCCTCGGCTGGTAGCCCCTCGCGGCCGGTCTGTCTGAGACCATGCCGGCGCGGGTCCCGCGCCACAAGCCCGAGCAAATCGCCATGCTCATCCAGCCATTCCGACATCGCCTTCAGTTCACGACCGATCTAGTGTTCGGCGAAAAGATCAAATATGCTGGCTTGGACGGTGCGTTCTTGGCGCATTGTCGGTTCCGGCGGTTACGGGTTTGTCTTTAGAATCAGTAGCTTGATGTAAAGTATACTGAAACCGCCGGGCTTTGCCCGCGCAGATAACGCGATTCGTCCAATAAATTCAGCAGTTTACCGCTTATGGACCCGCACTAGCTAGATCGATTGGTGGATTACGGCCCGTTGGCGCTGATAATGCTCGCCACCTGGTCCGCGACCATATCCATGGCCGGCTGTATTAAACGTTGTGCTGGTAAAGGTTCCACCAGTATCAAGCACGTAAAACCTCACCTCGAACATACCGTCATGGCCGAGGAACCGAATGCGTGCATGGGCTTCGTCGCAGCTTCTGGCGCAGTTCGGGAAGGAGAGAGCCATCACTGGCCTCCTTCGTCCTGCCACCTTTTCAACCCTTCGGTCAGGGGTAAACCATCATCCGCTGACCGCTCTGGACGGGAGCCTTGTTTTCTTCGAATAGCGAGGAGCAGACTTTCCCGCGTCCTGTTCCCGTTGTGGAATTCCGTTTGGAGAAAGTCCGACGCGGCGCGTTTAGCGTCTGAACTCTTCTGTGCGTCGAGACCTCTGAAGCCTTCGGTTCTCAGCACATCCCTGATCATTGCAAGATCAGCAGGATCAAGTTCTTCTCGGTTGGCAATGGAAGACATGACGCCCTCCTTCGTTGGGGCACAAGCTTGGTAGCCCGCAACAGCAGCGCCCGTAAGACGAGCTGCTATCTCTATACAAATCGTGCTACCTGATCTTCTTTACAAGTGGCGCGGCTGCCACGTGGCAAAATCGTTGCGCGTTAAGAGCTGAGCGGGCCACGCCTCGTTAATGAATGAACGGACCTAGCCAAACCCGTTGGCTGCTCCATATACCGTTCTTCGCTGTTCTTGTGCACTAGCAACGCCCTCGTGAGCGGATGCCGGCGGTCCCTACGACAATTCGTGCTGGACTGACGCTTGGCGCAACAGAGATCAATCAAATGCGTATCGCGCAAGTCGCACCCCTGGCGGAATCCGTTCCGCCGAAACTCTATGGCGGCACCGAACGCGTCGTCTCCTGGCTCACAGAAGAACTCGTCCAACAGGGTCACGATGTCACGCTCTTTGCCAGCGGGGATTCCGAAACTTCCGCTGAACTCGTGCGAGCAGTCCCCGAGGGACTGAGGTTAGGGGGCATACGCGATCACACTGCGAGCCTCCTCGTCATGCTGGAAGAGGTTCGGCGGCAGGCCTCCTCGTTCGACGTCATCCATTTCCACGTCGATTTGCTTCAGTTTCCAGCGTTCCGAAATTCTCCGGCACAGTGCCTGACCACGTTGCACGGGAGACTGGATCTACCGGATTTTCACCCCGTGTATCGTGCATTCACGGAGATGCCGCTCGTCTCGATCTCCAGGAACCAGCGCCTGCCGCTTCCCAATGCCAATTGGCAGGCCAACATCCAGCATGGCCTTCCCCCAGGTCCCGCGCCTTTTGAAGTGGCGAAGCGGGATTATCTTGCATTTCTGGGACGCATTGCCCCGGAGAAACGGCCGGATCGGGCAATCGAGATTGCAAAGCGAACCGGTATTCCGCTGAAGATGGCCGCGAAGATTGACCCCGCCGACCAAGACTACTTCGATCATGTCATTCGACCACAACTCGATCATCCCTTGATTGAGTTCGTCGGCGAGATTGGTGACAACGAGAAACGAGACTTCCTCGGGAATGCGATCGCGCTCCTGTTTCCCATTGATTGGCCCGAACCATTCGGCTTGGTCATGATCGAGGCCATGAAGGAAGGAACACCGACGATCGCTTGGCGTCGCGGCTCGGTCCCGGAGGTTATCGACGAGGGCGTAACTGGATTCACTGTCGAATCCATCGAGGAGGCAGTTGAGGCAGTCGGTAAGGCTGCGGATCTTGACCGGCGGGCGGTCCGGCAGCGGTTCGAAGAACGGTTCACCGCTGCACGCATGGCTCGCGACTACGTTGCCGAATACGGCCGTCTGGCAAAAACGTCGGCGATGATGGTGCCGCACCACCGTCGCATCGCAAATAATTCCCTATTGCCCTTGGATCCTGTCGCTGCTGCGGCAAAGGTTTCCGGCGGCGCCGCTGGGGCAGCCTTGCCCAATCAAAGGTCCGTATGATGATGCTTGATATTGATCCGACCATCGATGATGCCGGGAGCTTCGACACCGTTCGGTATGATCTGGAAGTAGACACTTCTCTTGTGGGTCGCCCACTTCAAAACCTCAAGGATGGAGATGCGTTCGCTGTCTTAAACAGCCATGGCGACATTGCCGGGAGCAATTCGGTGGAAGGCCTGTTTTACCGTGACACACGGTACCTGTCTAAGCTGGAACTGCGTGTTCAGGGGCGAAAGCTCCTACTGCTTAATTCGTCCAATCATGACGACAAAGCAGCGCTTTCTGTCGATCTTACCAATCCCGAGGTCGATCATGATGCTGAGACCTTGCCCCGCGAGACCATCTTCTTCGAGCGTACGAAGTTTCTCCATCACGGGGTCTGTTACGAACGACTCAGTGTCCGAAACTTCTCGACGACTGAACGCCGGTTGACCATCGACTACACCTTCCACGCCGATTTCCGCGACCTTTTCGAAGTTCGCGGGATGAAGCGGGAGATGCGGGGTCGGGAGAGCTCCAAGCTCGTCGCTCCAGACAAGGTGGAATTTCACTATGGCGGCCTTGATGACGTGGAACGTTGCACCTCGATCGCCTTCACACCTGTTCCGAAAAATCTTGAGTCACACCGAGCGACCCTGGAGGTGACGATCGCGCCGGGGGAAAAGACATCGATCTTCGTGACGGTTGCCTGCGAGGAAGGCGGGCCCGCTGTCGTGCTGGATTTCTTCCGCGCCTACCGCGAGAGCCGCCGCGCCAGACGCAAACAGACGCGGCACATTGCTACCGTGCGGAGCTCAAGCGATCTGTTCAACGAAGTAGCGTGTCGAGCCACCTCCGACGTCTACATGCTGACCACCTCGACCCGCTTCGGTGCTTATCCATACGCGGGAATTCCTTGGTTCAGTACGATCTTCGGGCGCGATGGGATCTTCACTGCGATGTTCATGCTGTGGATGGACCCGTCGATTGCGCGGGGTGTATTGCGAACGCTGGCGGCAATGCAAGCCCAGCAGACTGATCCTAATGCCGATGCGCAGCCGGGCAAGATTCTCCACGAGATACGTCACGGTGAAATGGCCAATCTTGGCGAAGTTCCATTCGGTCGCTACTACGGAAGTGTCGATTCGACGCCGCTGTTCGTCATGCTGGCGGGCATGTATATCGACGCCACAGGCGACCTGGACACCGTTTCTGAGATCTGGCCAAACATCCTTGCTGCGCTGCGCTGGATCGATGACCATGGCGACAGGGACGGCGATGGGTATGTGGAGTATCAGGCAGAAAGCAGCGGCAGCCTGAAGAACCAAGGCTGGAAGGACTCCCACGACTCCGTCTTCCACCAAGACGGTACGGACGCGGTAGGGCCGATCGCCTTGTGCGAGGTTCAGGGATATGTATTCGCGGCAAAGCGTTCTGCGGCACGTATGGCTGAGCGCCTTGGGCATCGCCAACTTGCAACTGATCTGACAAGGGCCGCTGAAGACCTGCGCCACCGTTTCGAAGCAGATTTCTGGGATGAAGAACTCGGCACCTACGCCCTGGCCCTAGATGGGAAGAAGCGACCGTGCCGCGTGCGGAGCTCCAATGCGGGGCATGCCTTATTCACCGGCATTGCCGCGGCGGAAAGGGCTAAGCGTGTCGCGGCAACACTTCTCAGCAAGGAAGGGTTCAGCGGCTGGGGCATCCGGACACTTGCGCAGGGCGAGGCCCGGTTTAACCCCATGTCCTATCATAACGGTTCCGTTTGGCCCCACGACAACGCCGCAATCGCAATCGGCTTCGCCCGCTACAATCTCAAGCATGAGGCGGCGCGCGTGTTCGAAGGTCTGCTTGATGCTGCAAAACAGCAGGAGATGCGGCGCCTGCCGGAACTCTTCTGCGGCTTCATTCGGCGCCCCGGTCGCGGGCCGACGCCTTATCCAGTGGCGTGCTCACCCCAGGCTTGGGCGGCTTCTGCCGTGTTTGGCGTTCTGGGAGCCTGCCTTGGCCTTGAGCAGGCTCATTCCGAGAATGAATTCCGAGTCCGCAACCCGATCATGCCTGCATTCCTGGATGAGATCGTCTTGCGCAATGTGCGGCTCGGTTCATCGCAAGCGGACTTTCGTATGCATCGCTATGGAGATGATGTGTCCACGAATGTTCTGGATCGGAAAGGGAACGCGAAGATCCTTGTTGTGAAGTGAAGCATTGGTCGTCGAGGGAGTGAATGCGGCCGGAACCTCTCTGACTGCCCACCCTCGGCCGTTCGGAAGTGGCAACCCCTTAGCTGAGGGCTGCGTCCCAGTGCAGAACCGCCTAGACTAAGGGGGACACTTCTAACGTCACATTGACCTCTGCGCGCTCTACCTAGCCTCGCCGTGCTATCCACGAAGCGTCGGCTTCGTGCATCACAGGCACTGACCGTTATGCATCCCTAAGGATGCACCCGCACCATATATTCGGCGTAAGCAACGATGAAACGGGTACGGGCATCCTCTATATCGCCGCGGCCAAGCAGTGCCGAGATACATGCTCCGGCTGCCGTCCAGTAGGCTTGGCCCGACCGCATTTCCAGTTCCTCTTGCAGGTACTTCAACGCTACTCGCGGCCCAAGGATAAGCTTGTCGTTGATGGGACCATCTCTTACGCTGACCGGGAACTCCCATTCGGCGCGAAAATCAACGTTGATCACCGTTAGCATCGACTACCCCTTCTGAGACAAGAGGCACCGCGTCAGTCTTCAAAAACGTACGGTTGAACGGCGGCCATGCATTCAGTGGAGGCTTCTCCCTAGAATTATGCTTCTCATTCACGATGGCGCAGCAAATACGCGCCTCGCGGTTTGATAGACCTCCGAGCGACCACCCCAACGCGATTTCTGGTTCGCTGCTGTAGGTATCGTAGACAGTCCAGGAGCTATTTGCTTCCTGCCTCATTTCGTACCGGCATAGGTGTGAGGCGTTGTCATCTTCGGTCGTCGTGCACGATGGATTACTCATCCCTGACACCATTCGCGACTGAACCGATCTGGGTGTCACGGCGCTCGCTGAGAGAAACGCTGGCGTGCGCGACCCCTCCTGGAGTGGGACCAGTGCCCCATAAATGGTTCTGGAGCCTGCAGATCAAGTAGCTCGCATGGCTTCGCCGGATAAGTGCAGTTTCGTTGAGAGCGGTCTCGTCGGCGACACGCCGAAGTAGCTGCGCGAGGGCAGCCGCTTTCGATGACCCTGCTTCTGGTGCTTCGGAAGACATGTCTGTCCTTCCTTTGCTTGGGGCACGGGCTGTGTCGCTCGCAACGGTAGTGCCCTGAAGGAAGCCTACCGATAGAACACCATGCGCTCATTCGGCGACATTGCAAGGAAATCTTTGACACAGCCCAACGCTCAGGCTGTCAGTAGCCTCTAGGGCAGAAGCCAAACGAGGTTAAGCTCTTCAACAGGTGCTGCACGAACCAATTCGTCCGCGATAATTTCGGCGCAGTAAACGGAAATTATTGCCGCTCGCCCGTGCTGTTGACTGATGCCCAAAGGCAGGGCTCAATGGTGGCATGCAAGGTCGCTCGCGAGAGGAAAAGATAAGGAAAATAAGGGTTGATCCTCTAAGGCATTGAAATAATGCGAAAATCCTGGTCTCCCAGCCAATTCTCCCTGATGTCTTATCCCCTCAGACCCGCCGAATCCGGTATGGCGTCATCGACTGCCCGATGGCCACCGTTTCGAGGGCGGGAATCATCGCCAGTCCAGCAGAGCCGCCATCACTCATGAGGCTAACTCCCCGCCTTCCAGAGAAGAGTGCGAGGAGAAAATGGTCGAGCATCGGTGAGATCGTCAGGCGGCGTAAGCGTCGCTTACACTTGCCAGGCCTTTCACATGAGAAATCAGATCCGCGATGGTGATCAAAGGCATCTCGTGCCGTGCGGCAAATTCCAGGAGATCCGGCAGCCTCGCCATGGTGCCGTCTTCCTTGGCCACTTCACAAATGACACCGGAAGGCTCCAGGCCTGCAAGGCGGCAGAGATCGACAGCGGCTTCCGTGTGCCCCGGTCGGGCAACCACTCCGTTCGGATGCGCACGAAGCGGAAAGATGTGGCCCGGGCGCGCGAAGTCGTCGGGCTGCGCCTGCGGATCGACCAGGGCTCTTACCGTGGCGGCGCGATCCGATGCCGAGATGCCGGTCGTCGTGCCAGGGATATAGTCGACGGAAACCGTGAAGGCCGTCTTGTGGGATTCGGTGTTGCGGGGAACCATCAACGGGATGTCGAGTGCGTCCAGCCGGTCACCTTCCATCGCCACGCAGATGAGACCGCGGGCGTGATTCATCATGAAGGCGATCGTTTCCGCAGTCACGGATTGCGACGCCGCGATGATGTCCCCCTCATTCTCGCGATCCTCGTCATCGACGACAACGATCATCCGACCGAGAGCAAGCGCCTCAAGCGCATCTTCAATTTTCGAGATTTTCATTCCACTGCCTTTCAAGGGTTATCCGCGTTAGCGGCCAAACCGCGGCCTTGCGAGCCGCTATTTATCCCTTGGGCGAACAAGCCAAGCACGTCCCCGAACCGGGGACGTTCCAGCGTGTCCTCTTCCATCCGGACTATGACCGTCGGCTCCGGCATCTCACCGGATCTGCTGACCTTCCACTTTCGCAGAAGCGCTCGCGGGCTCCGGGATCACTCCCGATACCGCCGGTGGGGAATTACACCCCGCCCTGAGAACGACGACAAGATAGTAAAACTGCTACAGGAAATGCAAGAGGCTCGCGATGAACACGCTGTTCAAACTTTTTCATCCGGCCTCCGCAGATCTCAGGACATGATCAGGCCGCCGTCGACGTTGATCGTCTGCCCGGTGATGTAGGCAGCGTCGTCGCTGGCGAGGAAGGTTACGAGACCTGCTACGTCCTCTCCCGACCCTGCCCGCTTCATGGGAATGCCCTGGACCCATTCCTTCATCAGTTCGCCCGGTCCGTAATTGCCGAGCAGTTTGCCCCACACCTCGTCGTTATAGGCCCACATGTCGGTCTCGATGATACCGGGGCAGAAGGCGTTGACGGTGATGTTCTCGGTGGCGACTTCCTTGGCTAGACTCTGCGTGATGCCGACAACCCCCATCTTCGAAGCGGCATAGTGGGGCGTGTAGATGAACCCCTGCCGGGCCTGGCCCGACGCGGTGTTGATGATCCGGCCGCCGCGCTTGTGCTTGCGCATACGGGCGATCGCCTCCTGGGCGCAGAGGAAAACGCCCTTGGTATTCACCGCCATCACCCGATCCCACTCGGACTCCGTCATATCCTCGATCCGGGCAATGGTGATCACCCCCGCATTCTGGACGGAGACATCGACCGAGCCGAAAGCTTTTTCGGCTGTATCGAAAAGCTCCAGGACACTGCCTTTATCCGTGACATCTCCCACGAAAGAGATGGCCTTACCGCCCCCATCATTGATGTCGCGGGCAACCGCTTCCACGGACTCCTCATTGGCCGAAACAACTACTTTCGCGCCCTCTCGAGCGAAACGCCTTGCGATCACCGCTCCGATGCCCCGGCTTGCCCCGGTGACGACGACAGTCTTCTTTTCGAAACGCTTCATTGATGTCCTCCAAACAGCAAATATGGAACCGTCGCAGAGCGTCTGCGAAGATCAGATCGCGACGCCTTTACGGCTCGTTCGATCAGCGTGAAGGACGGGCGGACGACGATATCGACGCCGTACCGCCCGCTGGCGCCTTCAACGCCACGGTCTCAGCCAGGGAGGCAGCCGGACCGATCACCTTCCAATTGCCTGCGGAAACCTTCTCATGGGATCACCAGCAGCAGAAACCACCGTCTACGAGCAGATCGACACCCGTCACAAAACTTGCCGCGCCCGAGAGCAGAAAAACGGCAGGTCCAACCATCTCGTCGACACTCGCCATGCGCTGCATCGGGGTCTGCTCCTCAAACAACTTTGTCTGGTGGACCATTTCGGGGCGCGTGTTCATCGGGGTCGCGGTATATCCCGGAGAAATCGTGTTCACCCGGATGCCGCGACCGACCCACTCCATAGCCAATGATTTGGACATATGGATCACGCCGGCCTTCGAGGCATTGTAATGGCATTGGCTGAGGCCGCGATTGACGATGACGCCGGACATCGAGGCAATGTTGACGATCGATCCCCTGCCATGCTTCAGCATGGCGCGCGCCTCGGCCTGGCAGGAGAGGAAGACGCCCTTCAGATTGATGTCCATCAGCGTCTGATATTGCTCTTCCTCCATCTCTTCCGCCGGATTGGCATTGGCGATCCCCGCTGCATTGACTGCCAGGGACAAAGCACCGAGCTCGGCTTCGGTCCGAGCCACGGCGTCGGCAAGTGATGCCTTGCTGGTGACGTCCGCCGCAATCTCGATCGATTTTCGACCGGCCGCCCTGACATATTCAACCGTGCGTGCAAGTCCGTCGTCCGTACGGCGATCGAGAAGCGCGACGTCTGCGCCGCACTGGGCGAGCCCGACTGCAATCCGCTGACCTATGCCGCTGCCCGCTCCTGTTACGATAGCGGTTTGACCGGAGAGATCGAAAAGCTTCGGAGCGTTGAGAGTGATGTCCGCCACCGCTCTTCCTTTCTATGTTCTGCTAGATCGTTGCCAGTTCCATGACGGAAACGTCGTTCGCCTCTTCACGGGTAAGAATGCCCGCCTGTTTGCCTTGCGCGAGCACGAGAATGCGGTTCGATACGCCGAGCACCTCTTCGAGATCAGAACTCACGACGATGACGGCGACGCCTTTCCTCGCAAGGTTCACGATGATGTCGTAGATCCCGGCGCGGGCGCCCACATCGATCCCCCGCGTCGGCTCATCGAGGATCACGACCTTGGGATCACGCATCAGCCATTTGGCGATCACCACCTTCTGCTGATTGCCGCCGGAGAGATCCGATGCATATTGTTCGGCCCGCCCCTTCACGCCGAATTTGGATATCGCCTGCTCGGCGAATGTCCGCTTCATTCCGGATGTAATCCAGCGGCGCCCAAACATGTCGAGGTTGGGGTAGACGACGTTTTCGCTTATCCGATGGGTGACGACGATCCCTTGGTCCTTCCGGTCCTCCGGCACCATCACAATGCCTTTGGCGATCGCATCCGCTGGGCTGCGAAGCTTGAGCTCTTCGCCGTTGAGCTTGATCGTTCCCGCGCTGATCGGGTCCGCGCCTGAAATCGCCCGAACCAGTTCGGTTCGACCAGCCCCCACAAGCCCGGCAATGCCGAGGATTTCTCCCGACTGCACCTCGAAGGATACGTCGCGGAAGGAGCGGGCTGGCGAGGTTAGCCCCGAGACCTGCAGGACCGGTCGCCCGCTCGGCTCCGGAAGCGGCGGGAACATGCGTTCAAGGGGACGCCCCACCATGCTTTCAACGATGGTGCGCACCGGGGTCGCGCTGTCGGCGAATTCCTGAACACGCACGCCATCACGCAGCACCACGACGCGATCGGTGATCTGCTTGATCTCTTCCATACGATGGGAGATGTAGATGATGCCGACGCCTTCCGACCGCAGCTTCCTGACCTGGTTGAAAAGAGCTTCCGTCTCGGCGCCGCCCAATGCGGCAGTCGGCTCGTCGAGAATGAGCAGCTTGGCATCGAGCGCCAGTGCTTTTGCAATTTCAATGAGCTGCTGATTGGCCGTGGAGAGGCCAGCCACTTTGCGGGTGGCGGGGATATGTAGGTTCAGACGCGACAATTGTTCCTGTGCGCGGCGAACCATTTCACCGCGATCGATAACGCCGTTCTTCATCGGCCATCGGCCGATGAAGACGTTTTCCGCAATGGAGAGTTCCGGGAGAAGCTGCAGCTCCTGATGGATCAGCACCACACCCTTGTCGATTGCCTCTCTCGGAGTGGCCGGGGCATAGGGTTGCCCCAGCCAGGTCATCGTTCCTTCAGACGGTGCGCGGGATCCGGCGATGATGCCGGACAGCGTGGACTTGCCTGCGCCGTTTTCGCCAAGAAGTGCCACGACCTCCCCGGCATAAACATCCAGGCTCACGTTGTTGAGGACCTGGAGCGGCCCGTAACGCTTCGATATGCCTCTCAGTGAAAGAACTGGCTCGGTCACCACGCGCCCTCCTCCTCAAGCCTTAAAACCTGTTACGGATGGTTGGTGATAAAACCAGCCACATTCTCCTTGGTCGTCAGCGTCGCGTCCATCAGCTGCACCGGAGGCACCTTCTCGCCGGCGACAAGCTTCACCGCGTTGGCGACTGCGTCACGACCCATCTTCTGGGTCTGCTGGGTCGCCGTCACGTTGAACACGCCCTTGCTGAGAGCCTCAAGCGCTGCGGTATCGCCGTCAAAGCCGCCGACCACGATCTTCTGGGAAGGATTGGCGACCTTGATGGCTTGCGCAGCACCAAGCGCGAGTGCATCCGCCTGGGCGAACACGATCGAAACATCCGGATTGGCCTGCAGCATGTTCTGCATGATCTGGAATCCTTCGTCCTGGCTCCAGATGTTGGAATACTGTTCGGCTACCACTTTCACATTCGGATAGGCCTTCAGAGCTTCCGCGCAACCTTTCGAGCGGTCCACCTCGGGCGTCGTGCCCTTCTGGCCGTGAATGATCACCATCTTGCCCTTTCCGCCCGCCTCCTTGAGGATATAGTCGCAGACGGCCTTGGCGGAGGTCACAGAATCCGTTGCGAGAAAGGTATCCCCCGGCGCGCCTTCCGCATTGCGGTCGACGTTGACGACAGGGATACCTGCGCTCTTTGCGAGCTTTACCGGCACCGTTGCCGCCGCAGCGCCTGCTGGAATGTAGATCAGCGCATCAACGTTCTGCGTCAGCAAATCCTGAACCTGGTTGACCTGAGTGGGGCCGTCACCCTTGGCGTCGACGGTCACGACCTCGATGCCGCGTTTCTTGGCTTCGGCTTCGACAGCCTGCTTGATCTGATTGAAGAAATTGGCCTGCAAATTGGCTACGGCAAGGCCGAGTTTTTTGACTTCGGCGGCATGGGCGGAGCCGATCGTCAGACCCAGCATGGCAGCCGAAGTCAGGAGAATGCGCGCGAGTTTCATTTCATTTTCCTCCGTTGTTAAACTGAACCCTCGAGTATTCCTCCACCCTTGGGCCGCTGATCCGCTCCAACCGTTCGGAGAGGAATTCATGAGACGTCCGCGCTACCGCGAAGCCGATGTCAGGTTCGCCGACGGCGAATGGTTTCGGCGCCGACCGCAAGCACGATGACGATGCCGATGATGACCTGCTGCAGAAATGGCGAGACGTTGAGCAGATTGAGCCCGTTGCGCAGGACGCCGATGATCAGGACCCCAATGAGGGTGCCGCCGATACCGCCTGCCCCACCGGACAGGGATGTTCCGCCAATAACCACCGCCGCGATCGTATCGAGTTCGTAGCCGAAACCGCTCGACGGCTGAACCGAGTCAAGGCGGGCTGCCAGAACGATGCCCGCAAGACCCGCCAGCACCGCGCTGACGACATAAACGCTGATCGTCACGAGCTGAACATTGATGCCCGCCAGCCGCGCCACCTCGGGATTTCCGCCTACGGCATAGAGCATCCGGCCTTCGGCCCGAAACTTGAGGAACAACCAGGCGATCAGCACCACGATCAACATCAGGAAAACTGTCGCTGTGAGAATGCCGAAATGCCGGTCGATCGCCAGCATCATGAACCAGTCGGGAAAGCCGACGATCTGCTGACCATCCGTGATCATGTTCGCGACGCCCCGGGCAGCCGACATCATCGCGAGCGTGGCAATGAACGCGGGGACCCGGAAGATCGTCACCAGCAGACCGACGATCAATCCGCTTACGGCGGACGCGATCAACGCGAAGCCGATACCCACCGCAAGAGGCATTCCCGCGACATTGGCCGTCCAACCCATCACCATCATCGACAGCGCGAGCACCGAACCGACCGAAAGGTCGATGCCGCCGATCAGTATGACGAAGGTCATGCCGACGGCCATGATGCCAAGCACGGTGATCTGATCCAGGATGTTCAAGCCATTGCGAAGCGAAAGAAACGCGTCCGTGGAGAAGCTCAGGAAGACGCAAAGCGCGAGCAGACCGAGAAGCGGGCCAGTAGCTCCAGCCAAGCGCCTAAGCCAGACGCCAGAGGGGCGGCTTTGTTCAGTGATGTCGATCGCCACCATCGTTCCTCCCTAGATACGAAGGGTATTTCACCATAAGAATATTTATTCATCTATGTTGGAAAATTCATTAGCAAGCTGCTACAGATGTGTCAATCAAATTTGTAGCGAGACCCTTATGCCACAAAAGTCAGTTTGCACTTGACATGGATTCGCCATATGCAAAAATATGTTAATATGAATAAATATTCAGATCGAGGAAACAATGGAGCCCACAGAACTCGAACGTGTCGCACGCCAGATACGGCTGCGCGATCTTCAGGCGGTGTACGAAGCCGGCGCGGGCCATATCGGCGGCGAGATGTCGGTGATCGACATTCTCACGGCATTGTATTTCCGGGTACTGCGCGTATGGCCGGATCAACCGAGGCATCCGGAACGTGATCGGTTTGTTCTTTCGAAGGGCCATACGGCCTGCGCACTATACGTGGCGCTTGCCAAACGCGGCTTCATTCCGGAGGAGGAAATCTCCACGTTCCTTCAGCCTCACTCCCGGCTGAACGGCCATCCCAACAACAACAAGGTGCCGGGCGTCGAAACCAATACCGGACCTCTCGGTCACGGGCTCCCCGTCGCGGTGGGAATGGCCAAGGCCGCCAAGCTGTCCGGCGCGAAATACCACACCTATGTCGTCACCGGGGATGGCGAGATGCAGGAAGGCTCGAATTGGGAAGCCATCATGGCGGCCGCCCAGTTCGGTCTGGACAATCTTACTCTGGTCATCGACCACAACAGGTTCCAGCAGGGGGCGGCACTTGCCGATACCAATGACCTGGCCCCGCTCCGCCCCAAGCTTGAAGCTTTTGGCTGGGACGTGACCGAAATCAACGGCAACGCCATGAGCGAAATCGTGCCGGCTCTGGAGCATCGCGGCTCCCGTCCCCATTGCATCGTCGCTCATACCAACAAGGGCCACGGCATTTCCTTCATGCAGGATCGCGTCGACTGGCATCACAAGGTGCCCAGCAAGGAACAATACGATCTCGCGGTGGCAGAACTATCGGAGGCAATTTGATGAACGCGCCAGTAACAGCCACAAAGCTCCATGATTGCCGAGATGCATTTGCGGCGACGCTCGAAAAGCTTGCGGCAAATGACGAGACCATTGTTGCAGTCTGCAACGACTCGGTGGGGTCTTCGAAGCTCGGCGGATTCAAATCTAGATTTCCGGACCGCCTCGTCAATGTCGGCATCGCCGAACAGAACATGGTGGGCGTCGGCGCGGGTCTCGCGAATGGCGGGCGGCTTCCGTTCGTCTGTGGAGCTTCACCATTTCTGACAGGGCGTGCGCTGGAGCAGATCAAGGCCGACATCGCCTACTCGAATGCCAATGTGAAGCTGGTCGGCATCTCGTCCGGGATGGCATATGGCGAACTTGGCCCGACCCACCATTCGATCGAGGACTTTGCGTGGACGCGCGCGCTGCCGAATCTTCCGGTCATCGCCCCCTGCGACCGTATCGAAACGGCGGCTGCCGTCGAATGGGCTGCGGGCTACGACGGGCCATGCTTCCTCCGCCTTTCCCGCGTCGGCGTTCCCGATCTGCTTCCTGCAGATCACAAGTTCGAACTCGGCAAGGCGAACCGGCTGCGTGAGGGTTCGGATGTCACGCTTATCGCCAATGGCACTCTCACGCACCGCATGATGAAGGCCGCAGAAATCCTGGGAAGTCAGGGCATCAGCGCGCGGGTGCTCAACATGGCGACGGTCAGGCCGATCGACGAGGAAGCCATCGTTGCCGCTGCTCGCGAGACCGGGGCGATTGTAACTGCGGAAGAGCATACCATCTTCGGAGGACTCGGGTCGGCCGTGGCCGAAGTGATCGTGGAACACGCGCCTGTGCCGATGAAGCGCCTTGGCGTTCCGGGGATCTTCGCGCCGACCGGCTCGGCCGAATTCCTCCTGGATGAATTCGGTATGAGACCCGCCTCCATCGCCGAAGCTGCCCTAGCGGTTATCAAGAGGAAATAAGCGCTCGACGCAGGCGTTGGCCGGAGCCAAGTATTTGCCCGGCCGTTTCAAGGGAGGACATGAATGCGGGCTATTCTGGCCATCGACCAGGGCACGACCAATTCCAAAGCCGTCCTGGTTTCGGACAAGGGAGAACTTGTCTCCCGTGGTTCGGCACCAGTTGGCATCGCCTATCCGAAACCCGGCTGGGTAGAGCAGGACCCGCAAAGAGTCTGGAAGTCGGTCTGCGAAGCGGTTACCGCCTGCCTTCAAGCTGCGCCCGATATTGGCGTTGAAGCCGTCGCAATTTCCAATCAGCGCGAGTCCGTCACGATCTGGGATGCCGAAACGGGTGAACCACTCGGCCCGGTCGTCAGTTGGCAATGCCGCCGCACGGCCGAGGATTGCGAACGTCTTATTCATGAAGGACACTTGGATCGCGTCCAGTCGATAACGGGACTGCCTCTCGATCCGATGTTTCCCGGACCGAAATTTCGTTGGCTCCTCGATCGGGCTCCGGCGGGCCGCCACCTCCGGGTCGGCACCATCGACAGTTGGCTCGTCCACTGCCTGACGGGCGGGCAACGACATGCCTGCGACGCATCGAACGCGGCAAGAAGTCAGCTGTTCGACCTCCAAAAGCAGGCGTGGAGCGAAGAATTATGCGCGATCTTCGACGTCGACATATCGGTTTTGCCGGAGGTGCTCGACAGCGCAGCCGATTTTGGAACAACGCTTGGCCTGCCGGGTGTCCCCGATGGCACGCCTATCAGATCGGCGATCGGCGATAGTCATGCCGCCCTTTTCGGACATGGGGCCTTCAACCCGGGCGACGGCAAGGTGACGTTCGGGACAGGTTCGTCTGTGATGACGACACTGCCCGGCTTCATTGCGCCGAAGAGCGGCATCACAACCACGATTGCCTGGCGTATTTCTGGAAAACCCACATTCGCCTTCGAGGGAAACATTCTCGTGTCGGCGGCAAGCCTGCCCTGGATGACCGAGATCCTCGGACTGCCCGATGTCGCGGCCCTGATCGATCTTGCCGCGACAGCTGAACCGGACGGGCCTGGTTTCGTACCCGCCTTCGTCGGGCTCGGCGCGCCATACTGGAACTCCGAGGCGCGCGCGCTCTTCTCGCAGATCAACTTCAACACGACGCGTGCGCAGATGGCGAGGGCTGTCACCGACTCGATCGCATTCCAGGTCTATGACGTTTTTTCCGCCATGCAGAACCAGAGCGGGGGCGGCATCGGCGCGCTTTATGCGGACGGCGGCCCCAGCCAGAACAGGTTCCTAATGCAATGCGTCGCCGACGTGCTCATGCGGCCCGTGATGCAGTGCAAAGCGCCCGAAGCCTCTGCTCTTGGAGCAGCTTATCTTGCGGGACTGTCGGTGGGAATGTGGCCCGACCTCGAAACTATCAGCCGCCTTCCGAGGCAATCGCAACTCATCAGTCCCGAAGCCAACGATAGTGCAGAGCGGAGAAAGACATGGGGTGATGCCGTGGCCCGCTCGACGTGGAACCCCGCAACCGTTAAAGGTGAATAATAATTCACACCGGGAACGGCCATGAGTCGCTTAAACGAACTTCGCCTGATCTCACGAGTTGCTCAGATGTATCACATCGAGGGACGTCGGCAGGCGGATATCGCGCAGCATCTTCGCCTCTCGCAGGCAACCGTTTCCCGCATGCTGAAGCGGGCCGAGGCGGAGGATATCGTGCGCACGAGCGTCATCCCCCCCGTCGGAACCTATGCGGACCTTGAGAAGGCGCTTCGGGAGCGGTTCGGTGTCCCTGAAGCAGTCGTCGTGGAATGCTCGGAAGATCGCGACGGAGCGATCATGGCACGGATCGGCGAAGCGGCCGCCCATCTTCTCGAAGTGACGCTTGCGCCCGGCGAGATCATCGGCGTCTCGAGCTGGAGCCAGACCATTTTCAAGATGGTCGAGAACATCCATCCCCAGAAAAGTGCACAGGCCAAATATGTCGTTCAGACACTGGGCGGCATGGGCGATCCCTCCGTGCAGACGCATGCCACTCAGCTCACGACGCGCCTGGCACGCCTCACCGGCGCGGAACCGAAACTGCTTCCGGTACAAGGGGTGACGTCATCGAGGGAAGCGAAACTTCTGATGATGGCCGATCCATTCGTCCGGGAAACAATCGACCTTTTCAGCAGCATTTCACTGGCAATCGTCGGTATCGGAGCGGTCGAACCCTCCGAATTGCTGGCTCGCTCCGGCAACATCTTCTCGTCCCGGGAGCTTGCCGACTTGGCCGATGCAGGAGCGGTGGGGGACATATCGCTCCGGTTCTTCGACAAGGAAGGAAAGGCGGTCAAAACGCCGCTCGACGAGCGGGTGATCGGGCTTCCGCTTGAGGAGCTTGCGAAAGTTGAACGAGTGATCGCGCTCGCGGGTGGCATGAAGAAAACGGTAGCCATCGCCGGAGCGCTCCGAACCGGCGTCATCGACATGCTTGTAACGGACAAGTTCACCGCTCAGCGGCTGATCGAACTTTAGCGTCGCGTCGTACCAAGCGCGCGATTAACGGGCGGCTATTCGAAGCCGCCCGCCGCATGGGATCGCTAATGCAGATGCCTCAGCTTGTCGGGGTTCCGCACCACATAGATGGCCATGATTTTTCCGTCTTCGATGTCGAGTGCAGTCGTCTGAAGTTCGCCATCCGCTTCGAGTGTGACAAAACCAGGCAATCCGTTGACGAAACCGGCACGGACGAACTGCGAGCCGTTTTTCTGAAATTCGCCTGCAAGATAGACGTGCACTTTCATGACGGCTTCGAAGCCGAAGATCGGCTCCATGGCCGCAGGACGTTTTCCGCCGCCATCCGCATGGATACTGACATCGGCCGCCAGCATCGCACCAAGCGCCTTCATATCGCCGCTGCGCGATGCCGCGTAGAAGGCTTCAGCGAGCTCTACGCCGCGCTGCTTGTCCACCTGAAAGCGGGTTCTCGCCTCGCGAACGTGGGTGCGCGCCCGGGCAGCGAGCTGACGGCAGGCGGCTGAGTCGCGTTCGATGGTCGTGGCGACTTCCTCAAATCCCAGTCCAAAGACGTCGTGCAGCAGGAAAGCCGCCCGCTCGAGGGGCGACAAGCGTTCCAGTGCAAGCATCAGCGGCAAGGTGACGTCCTCCTGTTCTTCCTCTTCCACCACGGGGTCGGGAAGCCAGGGACCGACATAGGTTTCGCGCTGGCGCCGCGCCGACTTCAATTGATCGAGGCAGAGCCGTGTCACTGTGCGGCGGAGGAACGCTTCCGGCTCCAGCACCGTTTTGCGGTCGGCCTTCATCCAGCGGATAAAGGCCTCCTGCACCATATCTTCTGCGTCGGTTACCGATCCGAGCATGCGATAGGCGACGCGCAGGAGCTTCGGACGCAGCGGATCGAAACTCGCCGCTGCGTCTTCCTGGTGGAAGCCGGTCATCATGCCGCCGCCTGGGCAGTCTTCGCGGCTGCCGGACCGGCCCAGAGGCCGAAGCCGACGGCGAGACGATTCCAGCCGTTGATGACATTGATCATCAGTGTAAGCTTCACCTGTTCCTCCTCCGTGAACTGGGCCTTGAGGGCTTCTCGCGCGCTTTCATGCGTGTGGCCTTCCGACAATCGGGTCAAGGCTTCGGTCCAACCTAGCGCGGCGCGTTCGCGATCGGAATAGCAAGGAGCTTCGCGCCAGGCGGACAACAGATAGATGCGCTGCTCGGTTTCGCCCTTAGCCCGCGCTTCCGCCGTGTGCATGTTTATGCAGTTGGCGCAGCCGTTGATCTGCGATGCGCGGATCTTCACGAGTTCGATGACGTTCCACTCAAGGCTCGAGTCAACGTCGACAGAAAGGCCCATCCACTTCTTCATCAGCGAGGGAGCGGCAGTGAAAGGATCAAGTTTGGCACTCATGGTTCGTTTCCTTCTGTTGGTTACAGCACCATGACGAGACAGGATTTGCCGATGTGACATTGCTTGAAATTTATTTGACCAGGCTCCTCTCACTTCACTGCATGCCGCGACAAAAATCCCTGCGCACAGCTTCATTTTTCATTTGCGCCGCAGCATCCTGGGCGGCATGTTCGAAACTTCGAACTATAAAGAAATGGGAATGGAAATCAGATCATGACAGCGGATGCGATCGTGCTCGGAGCCGGCATCATCGGCGTTTCGACAGCGCTGCAACTGGCCCGGCGGGGCAAATCGGTAGTACTCGTCGACCGGAAAGAACCGGGCATGGAAACCTCCTATGGCAATGCCGGTCTGATCCAGCGCGAAGGCGTGGTGCCTTACGGCTTTCCGCAGCAATTCGGCCTGATCCTGCGCTATGCACTAAATAATCGCATCGACGCTCATTATCACTGGCGGGCAATTCCTTCGGTCACCTCATTCCTGGCGAAATACTGGTGGCATTCCAACTTGACCCGTCATCAGCTCATTGCGCGCGCCTATGCGCCGCTGATCGAACATTCGATCTCGACCCACAACGAACTGATCGAGGAAGCCGGCGCCGAGGCCCTGATTGCCAAAGACGGCTGGACCGAGGTTTTCCGCAGCAATGCCAAACAGGACGCAGAGTTCAGGGAAGCCGAACGCCTGGCCGGCGAATACGGCGTCTCTTTCAAGAGATTGACGCCTGCCGACCTCGCCGCTCAGGAACCACATCTCTCCAATGATTTCGTCGGCGGCCTGAAATGGGAGGATCCGTGGTCGGTCAGGGATCCATTGGCCCTTACACGCGCCTATATCGCTCTCTTCGAAAAGCTGGGCGGCCGTGTTTTGAAAGGCGATGCAAAGAGCCTGTCGCAGACCAGGACGGGCTGGCAGGTGGTCGCCGGTGACGGGATCGTAGAGGCCAAGGACGTGGTTGTTGCCCTGGGGCCCTGGTCGGATACGGTAACAAAACCGCTCGGCTACAATTTCCTGGTCGGCGTCAAGCGCGGCTACCATATGCATTATGGGACGACGGGGAACGCGAAGCTCAACGGCTGGACCATGGACGCTGAGCGCGGTTATTTCCTCGCCCCTATGAACCAGGGCATCCGGCTGACCACCGGCGCGGAATTTGCCCGCCGGGACGCACCGAAGACTCCGGTGCAATTGGAGCGGGCGGAAGCCGTCGCCCGGACGATCTTCCCCCTCAGCGAGCGGCTCGACAAGGAGCCGTGGATGGGCGCACGTCCGTGCACGCCGGACATGATGCCGGTGCTCGGCAAGGCGCCGCGCCATGATGGCCTTTGGTTCGCCTTCGGGCACGCGCATCATGGCCTGACGCTTGGACCGGTAACGGGCCAAGTGATCGCCGAAGCCATTACCGGGCAGAAGACGCTCATCGATATCTCCGCCTACGGCCCCGAACGCTTCAACGCCTAGCTCAAATGGAGAGACTGGGCTATCTGGTGTTCCATGGATGATATCAGTTCCGCGCAGATCTTCTTCGAGGGCAATCCCGATATCGAGGTTCTCGAAGCCTTCGTCATCGATGTAAACGGCGTGCCGCGGGGAAAGTGGATCCCGAGGGAGCGCGCATTGGACGTGCTTGCCAAGGGCATGGCCATGCCACGCTCTGTCTATGCCCTCGACGTCTGGGGCCGCGACGTCAACGCCGCAGGCCTTGCGGAAGGCACCGGCGATCCGGATGGCATCTGCCTCCCCATTCCCGGAACGCTGTCCCGGGTCACCTGGCTTAATCGTCCGACTGCGCAGGTATTGCTTGGTATGCGAGACACCGATGGCGCCGGATTTTATGCCGATCCGCGCCAGGTGCTTGCCAATGTCGTCGCAGGATTTTCAAAGCTTGGCCTGACGCCGGTCGTGGCGACGGAGCTTGAATTCTACCTGATCGACCCGGTGCGCTCGGCGCTCGACCCCGTCCGCCCACCGAATTCGCGCGAGGGGCGATGGCACACGGGCCAGACACAGGTGCTGTCGATCTCCGAACTGCAGGATTTCGAAGATGTCTTTCACGGGATCGCCAGCGCGGCGCGCGCACAGGGTATTCCCGCCGACACCACGCTGCGCGAAAACGGGCCGGGTCAGTACGAGATCAATCTCAACCACGTGCCGGACGCCCTGAAGGCCGCCGACTATGCCGTACTCCTGAAGCGTATCGTGAAGGGTGTCGCACGCGCCAACGACCTTGACGCGACCTTCATGGCCAAACCCTATGGCAGCCAGGCCGGCAGCGGCATGCATGTGCACTTTTCGCTGGTCGACGAAGCCGGACGCAATGTGTATGCCGGCGAAGACGGGCCCTCGGAAATGCTTTTCCACTCCGTCGGCGGGCTTCTTGAGAATATGGGCGAGAGCATGGGGGTCTTTGCGCCGCATGCCAATTCCTATCGCCGCCTTCGGCCGAGCGAACATGCTCCTACCTATGCCTCATGGGGTTTCGACAACCGCTCGGCGGCGGTGCGTGTCATCACCGCCTCGAAGCCCGCCACCCGCATCGAACACCGCGTCGCAGGCGCCGACAGCAATCCATATCTGGTGCTGGCGATGATCCTTAACGCAGCGCTCTCGGGCATCAAGGAGAAGCGTAACCCGGGCGGAGCAATCACCGGTGACGACCACGCCGTCAGCCATGAGCCGCTTCCAACCAACTGGGACTATGCGCTGCAACAATTCGCCCGGTCTACATTTGCCTATGCGACGCTCGGGCCGAAATACCGCGCGCTCTACACGGCCTGCAAACAGCAGGAACTTGCGGAGTTTGCCACGCGGGTGACCGACGTCGAATACGATGCCTACATCCGGACGGTGTGAGATGGTTTTAAGAGCAAGCGACAACCCACGCCACGTTAATTCCTGGTACGCCGCGTCCGCCAAGGATAAAAAGGTCCGCCCTGCCCTCGATGGCGAAACCTCGGCGGATGTTTGCGTGATCGGCGCGGGCTTCACGGGTATTTCTGCGGCACTGGAGCTTGCCGAACGCGGCTACTCTGTCGTCGTGCTGGAAGCCGAGCGCATCGGCTTCGGAGCATCCGGACGAAATGGCGGCCAGATCGTCAATGGCTACAGCCGCGATCTTGAAACGATTGCCGGGCGATATGGCCGGGAGAAAGCCGTAGAACTTGGAAAGATGTCGCTCGAAGGAGGCGAGATCATCCGGGCGCGCGTCGCCAGATATGCGATCGATTGCGATCTCGTCCATGGCGGTTTTTTTGCCGCCTTTACGGATAAACAGATCCGCGAGATGGAGGCTCAGAAGAACCATTGGGAAAGGCACGGGCACACCGGGCTGGAGATGGTCGCCAAACGGGATATAGGGAAATACGTGAAGACGGACCGCTATGCCGGCGGCATGATCGACATGCTTGGAGGCCATATACATCCGCTCAATCTCGTACTCGGAGAGGCTGCCGCCGTGGAAAACCTCGGAGGGCGCATCTTCGAAGGTTCGCGTGTCGTCGGCCTGGAGCTTGGCGAAAGGCCCGTGGTCCGTACGGCCAAAGGCTCCGTAAAGGCGTCCTACGTCCTCGTCTGCGGTAATGCTTATCTTGCGCCACTGCTGCCTGAAATTCACGGCCGGATGATGCCGGTCTCCAGCCAGGTCATGACGACGGAGCCCCTCGATCAGGCGCTCATCGAGAGCCTGCTGCCGTCCAATTATTGCGTCGAGGATGCCAATTATATCCTCGACTATTATCGCCGTACCTCCGACAACCGGTTGCTCTATGGCGGCGGCATCGGCTATGGCGGACACGATCCGAAGGATCTGACGGGAATAATCCGCCCGAACATGCTGAAGACATTCCCACAGTTGAAAGACGTCCACATCGATTATGCATGGAGCGGCAATTTCGCGCTGACGTTAACGCGCATTCCGCATATGGGCCGGCTTTCCGACAAGGTCTACTTTTCCCATGGTGACAGCGGCCATGGCGTGACGACCACGCATCTGCTCGGAAAGATTCTCGGTGAGGCCGTCGCGGGGCATGCCGAACGCTTCGATGTCTGGGCTTCGTTGCCGAACCTGCCATTCCCCGGTGGCAAGACTTTTCGGGTGCCGCTGACCGTTCTTGGTGCATGGTGGTACGGGTTGAGGGACAGGCTCGGATTGTAAGGCCGCGATCTCAGAAACTCGGATAGTTTCCTTTCATGAACTGCCCGAGCTGGATTTTTGCCGAAGCCTTGAAATTCTCGATTATGCCTTCCGCCTCCTGCTCTGGAACCAGCAGTGCCAGGCGCACGGCGCTGGCAGCAAGGTGAAACATCATAAACACCAGGCGGACATACCGCTCCCGCAGGTTGTCCGGGACGAACGCTCCTGTCGCATCCGCAAAAATCCGACTATGCACGCGCGACTCTGCGATATCCATATCCGCAAGCGCCTTGTCGGCCTGGATCGCGTTGATCAGATCCTGGACCGGCGGGTTGTTTCTGACGTTCGCGTAATAGAGGTCGATCAGCTTGTCGATAGCGCCGAATGCATCCTGTTCGGTCTGCAGGTCCGCAACGCATTCGTTGACGAAACCGAGAACCTCTTCCGCATACTTCTCATAAAGCATCGCGATGATTGCGGACTTATTCGGGAAGTACTGATAAACCGAGGCGATCGGACCACCGGAGAGCGCCGCAATCTCTTTCATGGTTACCGCATCGATGCCTTTCCGGCCGATCAGTTCCATGGATACCTTCAAGATTTCGTCGATACGCTCGCGGCTTCTTTCCTGTTTCGGTATCCGGCGAAGGGTGCCCCGCCCTGGCCCTTGCGTCGAATCTGGCATTCGCGAACCGTCTCCCCTCGCGGTGCATCTGGCGGCGCTGGTTTCGACGCGCCCGAATGCACCTACATAAATCTTGTCGTTTTATACGATGGGTGGAGATATCCGGATCAAGCTAATTAGATTTTTTTACAATACTTTACCGAAACTTCGCCGAAAAACGCAAGATGGCCATCAGATAACGAGCTCTTGGGCATTTGCTTACCGCCACTGCTCAACGAGCGCCGTCACAGCTCCGTCCACGATCGTTTCCAGGCTGGCATCGATATCCACGGTGACGACACCTTCCTCGTTCACCGGACTCTCCAAGGTCGCAAGCTGGCTGTGCAACAAGGAAACCGGCATGAAGTGTCCCTTTCTCTCGCCCATTCGCTTTTCCAGCACGTCCACCGCGCCGGCAAGGAAAACGAAATTGAGCGATCCGCCGCTCGCCTCACGCAAACGTTCGCGATAGACCTTTTTCAGTGCCGAGCAGGTCACCACGACGCTTTCGCCGCGCGCCCGAGCCGCAGCCAGTTCGCCTCCGACGAGATCCAGCCATGGCCAACGGTCCTCGTCGGTCAGCGGAATGCCTTTCGCCATCTTCTCTACATTCGCGTCAGGATGCAGGCGGTCCCCCTCGACAAAGGCGCAGCCGAGCCGTTGGGCAAGCAGTTGTGCGACCGAGGTCTTGCCCGCCCCGCTGACCCCCATGACGATGATTGCTCGAGGAGACTGTTGATGCATGTCAATGCTCACGTCGATGTTTCCTTTCCCGATTGTCTATCGCAATATCTGTTCAAACATGGGTTTCACAAGCTTGCTCAGCGCCGGCGTGCATCTTTGCCGAGGACCAATGGCATCAGTACGGAAAGAACCATCAGCCGCAACACATGATGAGCACCGACATAGGTTGGATCGGCGTGCAGCATGACAGCCATTGCCGCCATGGTCTCGAGGCCGCCGGGCGCAAAAGCTATCAACGCCGCCGCAAGCGGGATTCCGGTCACATGGGAGACACCAAAAGCAATCGCCGCGGCCAATGCCATCACCAAGACCGTCACCACGGCCCCTGCGATAAACGCCGTGCGGATCGCACCGAGCGACACGCCACTAAAACGGGTGCCAATCATCGATCCGAGAATGACATAGGTCGGAATGAGTAACCAATTGGGGACGCCGCCTGCAACCACGCCGGTTACATGCGTGCCAATCGAGACCGCAACACCGCCGAGAAGGAGCGCGGCGGGAAACTGCCAGCGCAGGAAAAGCAGGCCAACGACGATCGACACCCCGAGCGTCGCGAGGAGGACCGGCATGCTCATCGCCACTACCGGCACTGCCGGCTCCGTCGCTGCCAAGCCGAAAACCTCGACGATAAGCGGAGTGGTGATGGTAAGCGCCAATACCCGCACGCTTTGGGCAATACTGACGGTGCGCAGATCGCCTCGCGTTTCCGCGGCAAGGCTGAGAACGTAACTCAGATGGCCGGGGGACGAGGCCAAAAGCGCGGTGGTCCGGTCATAGCGAAATATCCGCTGCAGCATCCAGCAGCTGGCATAAAGCAAAAGGACAACTGAAATTGGAACCATGCCGAAGCTAAGCGGCCAGGTGCGCGCCGCCACGACCACATCCGGCGTCACGCTTGTTCCCATCGAAACGCCCACGACGACGAAGCAAATATTGCGAAGCTGGATCGGTACGCGGAGCGTCAATCCAAACAGTCCGGCAACGGTGATAACAACGGCGGGGCCGATCAGGTAAGGGGCGGGAAGTCCGACGACGATGGCTGCTGCGGCGCCGGCGGTTCCGAGCAGCGCAGTCAGCGCGTAAGCGCGCAGTTCCAGAAAAGGCATGGCTTGGTCCTGAAGGCGCCACAGGAAGAATGGCTCCAAAGCCGAAAACGCCTATCGTCCTTCTATTGCAAATGCAGGGAAGGTCAACCATCAGACATGACAAAAATCAAAAGGCGCCGTCGCTGCGGACGGCGCCCCTGAAAGCGTAGGCAATCGGATTCAGGCAGCCGGCGCTACGATTTTCGGCATATGCGTGTCGATACCGAGCAGGAAGTTGATCTGCGGGCGAGCCTTCACCAGATCGTCGATCGTGTAATCGGCAAGCACATCGAAGAAAGCATTGAGTGCCTTGCGAAGCGCCGAATTCAGACCGCAGCTATCGACGAGCGGGCATTCGGCGACGCCGTCTTCAAAACACTCAGCCATCGCGAAACTGTCTTCCGTTACCTTGACGACATCAAAGAGCGTGATGCGGTCAGCGCTGCGGCCAAGCCTCACACCGCCGTTACGGCCGCGCACTGTTTCGACCAAACCAGCCTTGTTGAGCGGCTGCAGGATCTTGAACAGGAAAAGTTCGGAAACTCCGTAAGCCCGAGCGATTTCGGGGATGCGGCTCAAACGGCCCTCATTGGCAGCGCAATACATCAGCATTCGTACTGCGTAGTTCGTCTGTTTGGTCAAACGCATGCTGGTCTCCCAAGACTCGTACATACTTATATAGAGGCTTCGCTAGTTTTGAACAATTCCAAAATAAGAAAATTGTGATCAAGTTTTCTGTCCGACCTTAAACTCCGCCATTGACGCGGGATTGAGAACATGAATGTTGGCGTCAACAAACAACCCAGGAGGACTTTTCATGCCTATCCGCAGCCCGCTTCGGCTCATTGCACTTCTAGGTGCCTCTATGCTTACGACGGCCTCGACGGCATGGGCCGATGGTGAGGTGAACATATACTCATATCGTCAGCCGGAATTGATCAAGCCGCTGCTCGACGAGTTCACCAAGGAAACCGGCATCAAGACCAATGTACTCTTCCTCGACAAAGGGCTTGTCGAGCGCATCCGTGCCGAAGGCGCCAACTCGCCGGCGGACGTGATCATGACGGTCGATATCGCCCGCTTGATGGAGGCCAAGGAAGGCGGCGTGACCCAGCCCGTTGGGGACAACCCAACCATCAGCAAGGATATTCCCGCCAATCTTCGCGATCCCGCCGGAGAATGGTTCGGGCTAACGACGCGCGGCCGCGTGGTCTATGCTTCGAAGGAGCGCGTCACCGATACGGCAATCACCTATGAGGGACTGGCCGATCCGAAATGGAAAGGCAAGATCTGCATTCGAGACGGCCAGCACTCCTACAATATCGGCCTGTTCGCCTCGATGGTCGCAGTTCATGGCGAAGCCTATACGGAAACATGGCTAAAAGCGTTGAAGAACAACCTCGCTCACAAGCCCAGCGGCGGCGACCGCGACCAGGCAAAGGCAATTCTCGCCGGTGAATGCGATATCGCGCTTGGCAATACCTACTATGTCGGCCTCATGCAGACGAACGAGAAGGAGCCGGAGCAGAAGAAGTGGGCGGAGGCGATCAAGATCATCTTCCCGAACGCTGCCGATCGCGGCACGCATGTCAACATTTCCGGCATGGCGCTTGCCAAGAACGCCCCGAACAAGGCCAACGCCGTGAAGCTGATGGAATTCCTGGCTTCCAGTGACGCCCAGAAGATCTATGCCGAGCAGGTGTTCGAATATCCGGTCATGCCGGGCGCCGAACCTTCCGACATCGTCAAAGCATTCGGGCCGATCAAGCCGGACACGCTCTCGCTTGCCGACATCGCCGCCAACCGCAAGAAGGCTTCCGAACTGGTCGACAAGGTCGCCTTCAACGAAGGTCCCGAGAGCTGAGTTAAACCGGATCTCGCCCTGGTGGCCCACAACAAAACAAAAGCCGGCTGCGACGCCGGCTTTTGGCATTATGGAGATAATGCGCCCGGAGACCCGCTGGTCAGGCTTCGCGTTCCGTGACAGAATATTCCATGCTGTCGCGCGACCTGCACATTGTCCTGATGATTCTCTATGAAGCGGGCGCTTCGCGCGTGCCGGCCTCGCAGGTTGCCTGGACGAGCGACATGGCACCCGCTTTAAATCGGGCGCTGAACATGCAGTATATCGTCCATCGCGAGGGCAGATCCGAACGGCTCTTTTCGCTGACGGAATCCGGCTATATCGCGATCGGGCGGCAGCCTCCGGCTTACATGTCGATCTCCCGCACGATGAGGGCGTTTTTCCGCATCGGCGGCGGTTCGACGGAATGAGCGATCCTGGAATTTAGCTTGCCATCGAAACGGCGAACCAAGCAGGTACTGCCAGTGCCGCCAGGATCACAAGCAAACTGATGCCCATCTTGGCCAAATATGCGCGGCGCGCGCGCCTTGCATCCCACTCGTATACCATGAACTCCCACTCCTACTCCGCGAGCTAAATTAGATCAGTCTTCACAGACGTCAACAGTCAGCCATGAAACACGGCTACCTTGCGCCAGACCGACTTTTTAGCTCTTGCGAATATTTGCGGATGTCCTGCTGGCGCTGCGGTGTGCCAGGATGGCTCGACAACATGCTCGTGTCGCCGTGATCGCCGAGTTTTTCCTCCAGAAGCGCAAAGAAGCGGGCGAGCGCCGCCGGATCGTAACCGGCAACATTCATGAGTTCTACCGATCGGCGGTCGGCTTCGGCTTCGGCCGAGCGTGAATAGGACAGCGCAACCAGGGCGCCTCCCTGGGTGAGGATGTCCTCGACGCCGGATCCGACGTCCCCGGCGATCAGCATGACAAGCGCCGCAACACCGGCAACGCGATAAAGCTGGCGAAGACTATGCTCTCCTTCCACATGGGCAATCTCGTGACCAAGGACGCCAAGGATCATCTCGCGATCGTCCCCGACCAG
Organism: Neorhizobium sp. S3-V5DH; assembly: GCF_004343065.1. NCBI lineage: Bacteria > Pseudomonadati > Pseudomonadota > Alphaproteobacteria > Hyphomicrobiales > Rhizobiaceae > Neorhizobium > Neorhizobium sp. S3-V5DH. The sequence continues at coordinate 438,680 of NZ_SMCL01000001.1, read as the reverse complement.
TTTCACCAGATCGTCGGTGAGAATGAGATTGCCGTCGGGAAGGGCGAAGGCGTTGGGACCGATCACCCCGCCATCGCGGAAATTCAGCGTATAGGCCTTTTTGCCGCCTTCCGAATGCGCGGCAAGTTTTCCGAACCCTTCGGAGATCGCCTGCCGCTCCGCTTCCGGCAATTGCGAGGGCTTGAGGACAGTTCGGTCGAGGGAGGAGAGCGTACCCGAACCGATCATCTCCGGCACGAAAGGCGGGGTTACGAGGATCGCGACTTCCACAAGTGCCGGCAAAGCGAACCGATAGATGGAGGCAGCCAGGACCACGACTGCGATGGTGATGGCGATCAGGCGCGGGTGAAACTCCTCCAGCCGATGAACAAACCCGCTGCGCGCACCCCGTTGAGAACGAAGATAGGCGTCGATGGCATCGTTTTCACGCGTTTCCAGCACCGAGCCGTCCGGAAAGGTCAAGCGCCGCGGAATCGTTCCCACTCTCGGGCTGATCTCCACTCGCTCCGGAACCGCCACTGCAAGAACCGCCCCCTCCCCTTCGGCAACCAGTCGACCATTCTCCACCCGCAGGACGGAGGGCGTCGCGTGGCTCGAATTGGCGGGATGCCATTCGCCTTTGGCTATGACGGCGGGATCAGAAGCCAAAATCAAACCCTTCCATGTCCATGTACTCGGCGCTAATCGCCGCACCTGCCGCCTCGATCGAAGACATGACCTGGCCTGGATCTCCGTGGATGCGGATGGCTGTGTGCTCGTTGACATACCTCGCCATACGCACCGCGGCCCAGGGCCTCATCAGCCCGAGCGTAAAGATCGTGACGACAACGTTGGAAATTGCAATCCAGGCAAAACGCCACCGGGAAAGATCGCTCAGCAGTTCGTGACGGTCATCCAGTTTCGCTGCCGACCAGGCCACATTGCGCACGCCTGCGCGATAAAAGAGGCCGGCAAGGCCGTAAAGAAGAAAGGCAAGGACAACGACCGGGAACGCCGCGAAGGCAAACATCCCGACAGTCTCCTCGCTCGATACGCCGTCCCCACCGGTGAGCGTCCCCGAAGCGACCGCGATGGATATGATTATGGCCGTAGACACAAACGCTCCAAAGAGGAACATCAGCGCCGGCAGGATCCAGACGCGATAGAGCGACCCCAGGGAGGGATCCGTCGAAAACGGCCGATCGCCATAGCGGAAATTGTTGAAAACATAGCGCCAGACCCAGCGGCTTGCCAACGGAGCCAGAATGCCAAGGGAAACGAAGGCCACGATGCTGCCGAGGATAACCGCCACGAAGGCACCACCTGCCGAACCCGCGAAATCAAAACGCACGTTGCGATAGCTCGTCACGCGGGCATTGAAGCGCAAGCCGCGCATGATCAGCCAAGGCAAGGCGAGGAGGATCAGAACGGTCGTGACAATAGAGAAAAGCGGGTTGATGGCGGAAAGCAGGTTGACCACGATCAGGAAGGCAAAGACGATCAGGCGTCCGATAAAAATCTGCTTGCCGGTCGCGTGATATTCGAAGGCCCGGCCAAGAATAACTGTATTGCCATTGAAATAGCGCTTACGTCGGACTTTGGCCCAGGCGGAATAGATGCCCAAGGTAATGATTGTCAGCAGGATGTTGACGATCCAGATGCCGAAATATTCGCTGGCATTGCCGGTGAAGGAAGCGCGCTCAAATTTTCCCGCCTCGACCGGAGGTTTTGCCTGAAATTCCATGAAACAATGTCCCCCATTGAACCCTTCAGATTCGGTTGACCGAATCCGGGAGCATCTTAAGGTCAAAGGTTGTCATTTCAACTACAGGTAAGGGCACCAATTCACATCAACGGAAACGGGCCTCCGAAGAGGCCCGTTCTATGTTTGAAGCTGACTTTTCGCCTATTTCATCGTCGGCATGACAAATTCGGCGCCGTCCTTGATGCCGGAGGGCCAGCGCGCGGTGATCGTCTTGGTCTTGGTCCAGAATTTGATCGAGTCCGTCCCGTGCTGATTGAGGTCTCCGAAGCTCGACGCCTTCCAGCCGCCGAAAGAGTGGTAGGCGAGCGGAACCGGAATGGGAACATTGATGCCGATCATGCCGATATTCACGCGGCTGGCAAAATCGCGGGCAGCATCGCCATCGCGGGTGTAGATGGCGACGCCGTTGCCATATTCGTGCTTCATCGGAAGGGAAAGCGCGTCCTCGTAGTTCTTGGCGCGAACGACCGACAGAACCGGCCCGAATATCTCCGTCTTGTAGATATCCATCTCCGGCGTCACATGGTCGAACAACGTGCCGCCCACGAAATAGCCGTTCTCATAGCCCTGCAGCTTGAAGCCGCGGCCATCCACGACGAGCTTGGCACCTTCTTCGACTCCGCGGTCAATCAGACCATTGATGCGGGCATGCGCCTCCTTGGTGACGACCGGACCCATGTCCGCCTTGTCGTCGGTATAAGGGCCGATACGCAGCGACTCGATCTTGGGCGCCAGTTTCTCGACCAGAAGGTTGGCCGTTTCCTCGCCAACTGGCACGGCAACGGAAATCGCCATGCAGCGCTCGCCGGCCGAACCATAACCCGCACCCATCAGCGCATTGACCGCCTGGTCCATGTCGGCGTCCGGCATGATGATCATGTGATTCTTGGCGCCGCCGAAGCACTGGGCGCGCTTGCCGTTCATCGCCGCCGTTCCATAGACGTAACGCGCGATTGGCGTAGAGCCCACAAAGGTAACGGCGCCGATATCCGGGTCAGTCAGGATTGCGTCGACGGCCGCCTTGTCACCGTTGACGACGTTGAGGATGCCGGCAGGAAGGCCTGCCTCGATCATCAGTTCGGCAAGCCGCAGCGGCACCGAGGGGTCGCGTTCGGACGGTTTCAGAATGAAAGCATTGCCGCAGGCAATCGCCGGGGCGAACATCCACATCGGGATCATGGCCGGAAAGTTGAACGGCGTGATGCCGGCGCCGATACCGACGGGCTGGCGCATCGAGTACATGTCGATCGCGGGGCCGGCGCCTTCGGTGAATTCCCCCTTCTGCAGATGCGGAATGCCGCAGACGAATTCGCAGACTTCAAGACCGCGCACGATATCGCCCTTGGAGTCTTCAACCGTCTTGCCATGTTCCTGGGAGAGCAGTTCGGCAAGCTCGTCCATGTGCTTGTTCAGCAGCTCCACGAATTTGAAGAAGACGCGGGCGCGACGCTGTGGATTGGTCGCCGCCCATTTCGGCTGCGCTGCCTTCGCATTCTCGACGGCTGCGCGAATTTCCGAAACGCTGGCGAGAGAAACCTTCGCCTGGACCTCGCCGGTCGCCGGGTTGAAAACGCCCGCAGTCCGGCCACTGGTGCCAGCGACGTGCTCTCCGCCTATGAAATGCCCGATCTCACGCATGGGATGCTCCCCCTACTGTTTCTGAACGACTTATCTGTATAGGCGAAGGATACGCGCAGAATTGCACAAGGCAACGCCGTAGTTTACGCATCTGTTGTGCAAAAATCGACATCGGAGCGCTGGATGAATTGGGATGATGTGCGCCTTTTCCTAGCCGTGGCGCGGACTGGGCAAATCCTTGCTGCCTCCCGGCGGCTCGGCATCAACCATGCCACACTGGGGCGGCGGGTGACCGCGCTCGAAGAGGACCTGCGGACCCGGCTGCTGATCCGCCGCACCAATGGTTGCGAGTTGACCGTAGAAGGCGAGATCTTTTTCCACGCCGCCGAACGCATGGAAACGGAAATGCTTGCAGCGCAGGCGAGTACGGGACGGATAGACACCGCGGTTGCGGGAACGGTGCGGATCGGTGCGCCCGACGGTTTCGGGGTCTCGTTCCTGGCATCCCGGCTCGGGCGGTTGACCCGCCGACATCCGGACCTGAAACTGCAACTCGTACCGGTGCCGCGCTCCTTTTCATTATCCCAGCGGGAGGCCGATATCGCCATTACGATCGAGCGACCGGAACAGGGCCGGCTCGTCTCGTCAAAACTTACCGACTACACGTTGGGGCTTTATGCCTCTAAAAGTTATCTCGACCAGGCCGGAACTCCAGAAACCGTCGAGGCATTGAGAGCACATCCCCGCATCGGTTATGTCGAAGACCTGATCTTTTCCCCCTCGCTCAATTTCACGGGCGAAGTGATGCGCGATTGGGATGCAAGTTTCGAGATATCGAGCGCGATCGGGCAGACGGAAGCGGTTCGTTCGGGCGCCGGCATCGGCATCCTGCATGATTACGTAGCGCGCCAATCCTGCGAACTGAAGCGCGTGCTACCGGAAATCGTCATCCGGCGCTCCTATTGGACCACCTATCATGAAACCACGCGCGACCTGATACGTCTGCGCACCGTCGTCGACTTTCTGAGGGAACTGATCGATGAGGAGCGACACATCTTCGTGTAGGCAGGAAATCGACCCTATACGGATGGAAGAAGGAGGACCGGCCGCCGAAGCGGCCGGACGCCTGAACATCAGGTAAGCAAGAAGGTCGAAATCGGAACCTGCAGGGCTGCGGCAATGCGTTTCAACTTTGCCGGATCTGCGTCCATGCCACTTTCAACACGGAGAATCTCGTCACTGACGAGGCCGGTCGTGACGGCAAGTTCGTCAATACTATAGCCCATCGCCCGTCGGGCTTCGGCAACTGCAGAGGCGATGTGCTGCGGAGAAAGCGTAGTTCCGTTCGCAGATGCGAAATTATTGATGGAAATTGTCATCCTCATGACTCCTTCTAAAAAGGCCTGCCGCGCAGGGCGAACAGGTGAAGGGGGCCAAAGCCCAAGACGCAAGTGTCCAAAATTTTGGGCACTCGCTGCCGCAAACATAGGCATGTCAGCGATTGTGACAAGGCCTGATAATGCAGTGCACAAGATTGTGTTCGTTTCCGGGCCAGACAAGGGCCGAGGTATCCGGAAACCGTCGAATGTCCGAAGAACGTGTCGGTTTGGCGTTTACAGGCCAGCAGAAATAAGACTTAGAGAGACTGTTCCAGGCGGAGACAAGCCCCGTCGATCAGTTTGCCTTGAATGAAAGTGGTACGGTTGGTGGGAATCGAACCTACGACCTCAGGTGCCACAAACCTGCGCTCTAACCAACTGAGCTACAACCGCACAAAAACCGCTCAAAGCGGCATTTCGGGTCACATACGGCGATCAGACTTGTTTTGCAAGTCCCTTCTTCAAATAGAAGAGGGCCGAAACCTGCTCCGGCCCTCTTCTTGAAATCGCCGCGTAGAAATCAGGCGGCCTTAAAGGTCGCCATGACCTTTTCAGCTGCAACCTTGCCCGGCTGCGAGACATTTTCGGCAAGCTTGCGGGCTGCGTCCTGCATGGACTTCGCCTGTTCAACCGTGATTTCGGCCTGCTTGCGGATGAAGGCGGTCTGCAGCTCGAAAAGCTCCGATACGGACTTCACGCCGAGCAGCGCTTCCATGTGGGAAAGGGACATGTCGGCATTCGTACGCAGCGCGTCGATAGCCTTCAGGCCGAGCTCTACAGACCCTGCCTGAGCCGACTGCAAAGTGGTCTCCACCGTCTTGGTGGCTTCCTCAGCGGCGGTTTTCATCTTAGCATAAGCGTCACGCGACTGAGTGGCGCCCTTTTCGGCAAATTCGCGGAAGCTCTCGGTCAGCTTGGCCGGGTCGAAAGCGGTGAAGGAAAAGATGTCGTCGGTCTTGTATGCCATCGTTTCTGGTCCTCGTTGGCGTTTTCTTCGGCAGAACCGAAGATGTGATGCCTCTTATATAACCCATCTTATTGTGCATTGCAATATATTGTGCACCGCACAATAAAAATTTCGGAATTAACCCTGTTAGCGGTTTGAGGGCAACCGCTCTCGACCCGCAGGCGGGGGGGAGATATTAATAATCCGTTAAATCCCGTAGAAATGCGGTTAAACGACTCTGCAGGTTTCGCCTATGTCCGCAGTCCAATATCCGTTCATCGACATTGCCGTACACGAGCATGTGCGCGACCGTTTTGCGGCGGGTGAAGCGATCATCCTGTTTTCTCAGGACACAATGGATCCGTTGTGGTGCAATGGCCGCGGCGCCGATCTTTTTGGTTTTGAGTCCATCTATGACTTTCTCGACCAGGGGCCGAACCGCAATGACATCGTCTTCCGCCAAATAGAAGCGGCGGCGCGCCAGCTCGGTGCGGCGGGCGACGTTCGCCATCTCATGATCCGCATAGCCTCCGGATTCCAGCGTGTGCCTATCCAGGCTGCGTGCGAGCTCATTCGGATCCAAGGGAAAGCGGCAGTATTGTTCAGCGCACCCGTTGAAAAATCTCGCCTTTCCCTTTCAGCCCGTGCCGCGCGAATGATCGAAGGTTTCGACGATCCGGATACGCACATGGCGGTGCTTGACGAGAACGGCGAGGTGCTTGCCGCTTCCGCCAAATTTGCGGACCTCGGAATTTCCAATCAGACAGCAAAAATGCTGTCTGTCACGGCCGGCAATGACCCCAGTCGGCTGGTCAAGCGGCCGATCCCGACGGCCAAGGGCTATCTCCCGGCGGCCATCGGCCGGCTTTCCGAGGAGCCTGCACTCAATCTTCTGTTTACCGTCGAAACCGTGCAAGACCGGACTGCCGCTGACGATGGTCTAAAGTCCGCCAGCCAGATGGCAACGGTCCATGCGACGGAAGCAGATGCGGACGGGGCATTTGGTTCCGACGTCCGCGAAGAGGATGAGGATTTCACCGTCGAGGCCGTGCCTGGCGCCGGTTTCGAAGATGTGATCACCGCCGTCTCCGAAATCGAGGATGCCGAGGAACTGGAGGAAGAAATCTCGCTTGAGGCGCAAGTCCCTGATGGTTTTGGCCAAGACGAGGACGTGCCTGCCGAAGAGACAAACGACGTTTCCACGGACGAGGCGGCTGGGTCGGATGCTCAGTCGATAGCGGGCGGCGGGTCCGAGCCTGTTGCAACGGCCGGCGAAGCTTCAACCCAAGACCCCACCGGCTTCGTGTTCCGCCGCGACGGGCGCGCGATCCGCTTCGTATGGAAGATCGACGCCACCGGCCGGTTCAGCGAAGTTTCCAGTGAATTCGCCGATGCGGTTGGCCCGAATGCCGCTAACATCAACGGCATGGGCTTTGGCGATTTGGCCGCTCTCTTCGGTCTCGATCCGGATGGAAAGATTGCCGAGCTCCTCAATAAGCGCGACACCTGGTCGGGCAAAACGATCTGGTGGCCGGTCGAGGGCACGTCGCTCGTTGTGCCTGTCGATCTCGCGGCTCTGCCCACCTATACCCGAACCCGGGAATTCGACGGCTTTCGAGGGTTCGGCATCGTCCGCATCGGCGACGCGGCGGAAGATCCCAATGCCATCGGCCTGACGCTCACGCCTACCCTAGCGGAGGATGTGGCCGGCGCGACAAATACGACATCCCTACCAGCCGACTCGCCGTTCATCGCATTCGAGTTGGAAGACGATGAGCCGTCAGCCCATCCGGAAGGGAGCGTAGCGAACGCTTCAGGCGCGGATGAGGAAGATACCGTCGATGAAATGACGCAGACGAAGGCGACTGAGGAACCTGCCGCGACCGAAGCCATCGCCGCCGAGGACGATCAGCCGGCCGGTGAACCAAAGCCGTTATCGCTGACCGGCAGACAGGTCCCCTCACTGCTCGACTGGCCCGAAGGCGAAAAGCCGGCGCTGCGTATCGTTGAAAATGCAGGCCGCCGCTATTCCGACAAGGTGATCCAGCTTGAGGAACACCGGTCGAGCGGGCGCGAACGTCTGACCCCCGTGGAGCAGGCCGCCTTTCGGGAGATCGCACGGCAGCTCGACAGCTTCATCGACCGCCACGCCGAGCAAAAGAACGCGGAACCAGACGCCCCCTCGCCTGTTTCCGAGGCAAACGAAACTGCGCCCATCGCCATCGATCCCGTTCAGGATGGGGCGTTTTCAGAGAAGGAACAACGGGATCTTGTCCAGGAAGGCGGCATCCGTGCCTCGGCGGAAAGTCTGACCGAGACTCCGGACAGAGTTGAAGAGCAACCTGCTGAAGCGGCTGAGGACGCTTCCGACAAGGTGGCCACGATCACCGGTGAAACGGGCAACATTGTTGCCGAGGAAGAAGTACCGGTCGACGCCGACGGAACGGAAGAGGCGATTGGTCCCGGACTGGAGCTTTCCGACCGTGAACTTCTCAATCGGATGATGCCGGTGCGAGAGCGGATCGGACTTTCGGCGGAAATCGTCGATCAGATGCCCGTTGCGCTGCTTATTCACAACGGCGACCACTTGATCCACGGCAACCCGGAATTCCTGAGGCTGACCGGCTATGCCGCGCTCGATGAACTGGTTGAAGTCGGCGGCCTGGATGCGCTTCTGCAGCGCCAGGATCTCGAAGGCAAGACGACGGAAGCTGGCGGTATGGTCGTCGTGCGCTCGGACGACGTTGTGGTTCCGGTGACAGCGCGGCTGCAATCGGTCCGCTGGGGCGATTCGACCGCCCTGATGCTGGCGCTCATGCCGGTCGTCACCGAAAGCTCGGCATCCGACGGCACCGAGGCGGCCGAGGTCATTCCCTTACATCCCCGTCGTCCGGCCGATCAGCTCGCAAAGCTGCAGGTCGAGGTGGAGGAGCTGCGCGCTATTCTGGAGACGGCAACCGACGGCGTGGTGATCATTGGCGCCGAAGGCGATATCCGTTCCCTGAACCGGGCCGCGAGCGGGCTTTTCAACTACGACAACGAAGAGATCAACGGCAAACCCTTCGTGACGCTCTTCGCCCATGAAAGCCAGCGCGCTATTCTCGACTACCTCGGCGGTCTCTCCGGCCACGGCGTCGCCAGCGTCCTGAACGATGGTCGCGAAGTGATCGGGCGGGAAGCCTCCGGAGGGTTCCTGCCGCTCTTCATGACGATCGGCAAGCTCACCTCGTCCAATGGCTATTGCGCAGTCATACGCGACATCACCCAATGGAAACGCACAGAGGAAGAGCTGCGCACGGCCAAACGCGCCGCCGAGACGGCGAACGCCCACAAGAGCGAGTTCCTTGCACATGTGAGCCATGAGATCCGCACACCGCTGAACGCCATCATCGGATTTGCGGACATGATGGCGACAGAGCGTTTCGGGCCGATCGGACATCCGCGCTATATCGAATATGCCAACGATATCGGTCGCTCCGGACGACATGTGCTCGATATCGTCAACGACCTGCTCGATATTTCGAAGATCGAGGCGGGCGAGATGGAACTCGATTTCGTCGCTGTAGGCCTTAACGAAACAGTATCTGAGGCTGTGTCCCTGGTGCAGCCGCAGGCAAACAGCCAACGCGTCATCATTCGCACGGCGCTTTCGCATGCCGTGCCGCAGGTCGTCGCCGATCTTCGCTCCGTGAAGCAGATCGTCCTCAACATTCTGTCGAATGCCATCCGCTTCACGCCGTCGGGCGGGCAGATCGTCGTGTCGACGGCCTATGAAGCCAATGGCAACGTGGTGCTTCGCATTCGTGATACGGGCATCGGCATGACGCGCCCGGAACTCGAACTCGCCATGAAGCCGTTCCGTCAGGTCGCAGGCGGCACCCGTAAACGAGGCGACGGCACCGGTCTTGGCCTGCCGCTTACCAAAGCGATGGTAGACGCAAATCGCGCAGCCTTCTCGATCACATCGGCTCCAAACGAAGGTACATTGGTGGAAATTACCTTCCCTTCGCCGCGAGTGCTTGCGAACTGACTGTCCAATGATTAGCACTCCTCTTTGAAAGAGGAGTAGAATTTGCAGGTTTCGACGACACCCGCCATGCCGGCGCAGAAAGCACGGCAGCCGCGCCGACCGCTTTCCTGGACCGCGGTGGGCGTCGCCACCGTGATCGCCTGGCCGATCCTCGCCATATTATGGATTGCGATATCCGGCGACGATGGCACCTGGCAACATATCATCGCCAATGTCGTACCGCGCGCCACCGGGCGCACGCTGCGGCTTCTCTTTCTAACCGGACTGGTAACCGCGTTTTTTGGCGTGCTCACCGCCTGGCTCGTCGCAAGTTTCGACTTCCCTTTCCGCCGGCTTCTCTCGGCCGCACTGGTGCTGCCGCTTGCTATTCCCTCCTATCTTGCCGCGTACGCCTTCGGAGAGTTCCTCGACTTTACCGGTCCGCTGCAGACCTGGTACCGGCAGATCTTCGGCTACCAGACTGCCCGCGAATACTGGTTGCCGGACATTCGTTCGCTCGGCGGGGCGGTGCTGGTGCTCTCTGCCGTCCTCTATCCGTATGTTTATCTCGCCTGTCGTTCGATGTTCATGATGCAGGGCCGCGCGGCTGCTGATGTTGCCCGTACACTCGGCGCCGGCCCTCTTCGAGTGTTCTTTCAGGTGCAGATTCCCATGGCGCGGCCAGCAATCATGATCGGGCTGACCCTCGTCATGATGGAGACGCTGAACGATATCGGCGCGGTGGAATTTCTCGGCGTCAATACTCTCACCTTCTCGATCTACGACACCTGGCTGAACCGCGGCAGTCTTTCCGGCGCCGCGCAGATCGCCGCCGTGATGCTGCTGGTCGTCTCGATCCTGATTCTTGTCGAACGGGCAGCCCGCCGGCAGCAGCGCTTTTCCGGCAACAGAACGACCACGCTCGCCGATGCGGCAATGCGGCCGCGACTGAGCGGAGCAAAAGGCTTGCTTGCAGCTGCCTTCTGCGTCCTGCCTGTTGCTTTTGGCTTCGGCCTCCCATTCCTGGTGCAGGGCCGCTTTGCGCTGGCACGGATCGAGGATTTTGCCGATCCTCGCCTGCTTGACGCGCTGTGGAACAGCATTACCGTCTCCACGGCGACCGCTCTCTGCTCTGTTGCTCTCGGCTTTGTCCTTTCCTACGCGGCACGCAGCGAACGCTCGGGGCTCGTCGCATTCTCCAACCGGCTCGCGTCGCTCGGTTACGCGGTACCTGGCACGGTCCTTGCGATGGGCGTGCTTGTTCCGCTTGCCGCCTTCGACAACGCGTTGGACGGCATCCTGCGGGAGAGCGCTGGGATTTCGACGGGCCTGCTGCTTTCCGGTACCGGCTTTGCTATCGTTTATGCCTGCACTGTTCGTTTCATGGCCATGGCTGAAGGCAATCTGGATGCCGGCTTTCAAAAACTCTCGCCGCATCTCGACATGGCCGCGCGTGCTCTTGGCCGAAATCGCCGGCAGACCCTCTGGTCCGTGCTGCTCCCCAACATGCATCCCGCGCTCCTGACAGCCGCCCTCTTTGTCTTCATTGAGACAATGAAGGAACTATCGGCCACCATCCTGCTTCGGCCGTTCAATTTCAACACCTTGGCAACGCTCGTCTACGAGGACGCCTCGCGAGCCCGGATAGAGGATTCCTCCGTCGCCGCAATCATCATCATTCTTGCCGGGCTGGTGCCTGTCGCGTTGGTGTCGCGCTCGCTCAACAGATTGCACTGAGGATGATTGCAATCCTGAGATGCATTGAAGGCTAAAAGAAAGGCAGCCAAAGCTGCCTTTAAATTTAAATGCTGTCCAACGAAAGTTGGCGGAGACATCATGTCTATGAAAGCTCGCGGCTACCCGGCTTCATACACCGGATGAATCCCTATTGCTCCACTCTTGAGCATTTCCACTTAACAGCCGGTAAACTGCGCCTCCTTTTGGGAAGCGTCATTTCTGATGGGTTGTCATGATACACATCAGGACCTTCCGATGGTATGTCTTCAGTTCTCAAGTTCGGTCAACCCGGCAAAAAGATCGAGCGCTTCCGGATTGGCGAGGGCTTCCTTGTTCTTGACCGGCCGGCCATGGACCACGTCGCGTACCGCCAGTTCAACAATCTTGCCAGATTTTGTGCGCGGAATATCGGCAACCTGGACGACCTTTGCCGGCACGTGACGCGGCGAGGCACCGGTGCGAATTCGGCTCTTGATCGCCTTGACGAGATCTTCATCGAGCTGTCGGCCTTCCGACAGGCGCACGAAGAGGACGACGCGCACATCGTCTTCCCAATCCTGGCCGATGCAGATCGCTTCCGCGACCTCCTCCATCTGCTCGACCTGATTGTAGATTTCCGCCGTGCCAATACGCACGCCGCCCGGATTGAGAGTGGCATCGGAACGGCCATGAATGATGATGCCGCCGTGTTCCGTCCATTCGGCGAAATCGCCATGGCACCAGATGTTCTCGAACCGCTCGAAATACGCTGCCCGGTATTTCCTGCCGTCGGGATCGTTCCAGAACATGATCGGCATGGATGGGAAGGCCTTGGTGCAAACGAGCTCCCCCTTTTCCCCACGTACCGGTTTCCCGTCGTCATTCCATACATCCACCGCAAGACCCAGTCCGGGTCCCTGGATTTCCCCCCGCCAAACGGGCTTTAGCGGATTGCCAAGTACAAAACAGGACACGATATCCGTGCCGCCGGAAATGGATGCAAGATGCACCTCACTCTTGATGCCCTCGTAAACGAATGAAAAGCCTTCCGGCGAAAGCGGTGAGCCGGTCGAGGTGATCAATCGCAAGCTCTGGAGATCGTGGGTCTGCTTCGGGAGGATGCCGCCTTTGCGGACTGCATCGATGTATTTTGCCGAGGTCCCGAATACGGCAAATTTCTCCTCCTGAGCATAGTCGAAGAGAACGTTTCCGTCCGGCGCGAAGGGCGAGCCGTCGAAGAGGCAGAGCGTTGCGCCGACGGCAAGGCCGGAGACCAGCCAGTTCCACATCATCCAGCCGCAGGTGGTGAAATAAAATAACTTCTCACCGGGCTCCAAGCTGCAGTGAAGGCGGTGCTCCTTCAAGTGCTGCAGAAGCGTGCCGCCTGCCGAATGAACGATGCATTTCGGCACACCAGTCGTTCCGGAGGAGAAAAGGATATAGAGCGGATGCGCGAAGGGCAGCTGCTCGAACTCAACCGGCTTTGCCTGAAAAGGCGCAATAAAGTCCGCGAGCATGCGTCCGTCGGAAAGCGAGGCGGCCAGCGCCGGAGCATCTCCCGCATAGGGAACGACCAAGACCGGTGTCTTCAACGCTTGGGAAACCGCCTTCACCTTGGCAGCGACATCCTGACGTTTGCCGTTATACCAATAACCGTCGCAGGTAATGAAGAGCTTGGGTTCGATCTGGCCGAAGCGGTCGAGGACGCCCTGGTCCCCGAAATCGGGAGAACAGGAAGACCAGATCGCGCCGATAGAGGCTGCCGCCAGCATGCAAGCCACGGTCTCCGGCATGTTGGGCATCATGGCCGCAATCCGGTCGCCTTTTTCGATACCGAGAGCCCTGAACGCCTGCTGCAGGCGGGAAACTTCAGCACGCAGCCTATCCCAGGACCAGCAGTCGCTCGCCTTGTCCTCTCCGCGAAAGACAAGAGCATCGGCCGCACCGGTGCCGGTCAGGAGATTTTCGGCAAAATTCAGCGTCGCGTCGGGAAAAAAGCGGGCTGCGAGCATATCGTCGCCATCCTCAAGCGAGCGCTCCCCACGCTTGCCCTTAACGCCGCAATAGTCCCATATCGCGGACCAGAACGCCTCCCGCTCGGCAATCGACCAGGCGTAAAAGGCGTCATAATCCGCGAAGCTCTTCCCGTGGCGCTCAGCGCACCAGCCGATAAAGTGAAAAAGCGGTGTCTTCTGCCGGGCTTCCTGCGAAGGACTCCACAGCGGCTGTTGGTTGGCCATTCCCATTCCTCCATCCCAGAGAGCCGTCTGACCAAACGAACTCTTTCCTTGGCCGCTCAGGCTTGAATTCAAGCTGAATTGCCCTGGCCTGTATAGCATGCTGCACTGCATGATAAAGAGGATTGCCGGCCAAGAAAGTGCGGATTTGCGCGATCTTGGCATTTCCTATATTCGCGTTGGACATGCTGACCGTGGGGATCAAAAATCTGCCAAGACACCTGAAGCGCCCGCTCAGCCGGCGGATCCGCGGTCTGCTGATCGGGGTCCTCACAGGTTTGGGGCTCTTTGCCCTTTTCCAAATCATCGCCCCCTTCCTGATCTCCTCGAGCCTGGTGCGGGCAGGCATGGAACAGGCCGTCGCCGAATGGACGGGCCACGACGTTACGATCGAAGGATCTCCGGACATTCGGTTCTGGCCTAAGCCGAGGATCACTCTCCGCGACATCACGATCCGCAAACCGGTTGATGGCCGCGAACGGGTCCTTGGCCGCGTCGCGCGTCTGTCCGCCTCGTTCGACCTTCTTCAAACCCTGATCGGGCAGCCGGAATTCAAGGATTTCCGCCTCACCGATCCACAAATCTACGTTCTGCGAGAGCCGGACGGTCGGCTTGATTGGGCAAATGACGGGCTGTTGAGCCGGGCGGTAAGGGAAGCAAAGCCCAATGCCAGCGGCCAGCAGCTCGCCGCAGACGCCGACGCTCCGATGGGAGAGGTCCGCATCACCAATGGAATTCTCGAAATATCCGACGTTTCGAGCGGCCGTACCCTACGATTTACGGCCATCGATGGCGATCTCAATTGGCCCTGGCTTTCCCGCGGCATGGAGATCAAAGCCAAGGGCGAGATCAACGGCCGCAAGATTTCAGTGGACTTCAATTCGACGCAACCTCTCCTTCTCCTCGCTGGCAGAAGCGGAAACGCATCCGGGGCTATCGTATCCGAGCTGTTTCAGGGGCGTTTCCAAGGCGTCGCCAACCTTGCGACACATGCTTTCCTATCCGGCGATGCCGAATTGACCATTCCGGACCTGCCAACCGTCATGGCATGGTCGGGGGTAAATTTTGCAGGCGCCGAGCGCATTAAACGCCTCTCGCTGAATGCGCGTCTCGTCACTAACGACAACACGCTGCGCTTCGAGAACCTGTCGCTCGGCCTCAACGACGATAAGGCAACAGGCATCCTGGATCTGATGGTTCCCGAAGATCGGTTACCGCGGCTTACCGGGACGCTCGCGTTTGATCGCCTGGATTTGTCCGGAATCCTAGATGTACTGACACCGGCCGCCGATGAAGCAAGTAAAAACAACAACCTGCAAACAGGAATAGAATTCGACCTGCGGCTTTCGGCGGAGCAGGCAGTGCTGGGGCCTCTCCATCTTTCCCAGGCGGCCATAAGCGTGCTGGACACGCCGCACCAGTCACGGGTGGACATCGTCGACAGCGATTTCGAAACCGGCCGGCTGACCGGGCGCCTTGCCACCGCAGGC
Organism: Neorhizobium sp. S3-V5DH; assembly: GCF_004343065.1. Lineage (NCBI taxonomy): Bacteria > Pseudomonadati > Pseudomonadota > Alphaproteobacteria > Hyphomicrobiales > Rhizobiaceae > Neorhizobium > Neorhizobium sp. S3-V5DH. The sequence goes on along the minus strand of NZ_SMCL01000001.1, from coordinate 423,581 downwards.
ATCGACCGGCAGGACGAGATGGCCCTCCATATTGCCGTGCAGGGCGCCGATTTCGGCAATATCATCAAGAATCTGGGCCTTGGCGGCCCGTTGCCCATGACCCACGGCTCCCTGGATTTGTCGCTCAACATCCGCCGGCCGATAAACCCCCAGGCGTGGCGCGAGGCAGAGGGGAATTTCCGCTTGCGCGGAGGAGAGGGTTTTCTTCCCGGCATCAACATCGCAAGTGTCAGGCAGCTCGCAACTCAAAAGCAGTATTTCTCTCTGAGCGAGGCCAGCAATGGCAATTTGCAGTTCGACAGCATCGACCTGGCTGCGCGCATCGCCCATGGCTCGGCCGAGATCCACGATGGAAAGATCACCGGCAGCGACGGTACGTTGGCGATTTCCGGGGTGGTACCTTATGCCAGCAATGGCCTTGCGCTTTCCGCGACCATTCGCCCGGCAGCCGATGACCCAGCACAGCTGACCGTTTTCATTGGAGGATCCTGGCCCAATCCGGTGATCTGGCCAGTTTCGGAGACCGCGCCAAAACCGGCGGAGTAAGCCCGCGAACAGAGCTCCCTGCTCCCGATCAGGTCGTACCCCGCAGGGCGACATGCTCATCGCGGATACGCCGCAGTTCGGTTCGCTTGGTGCTGATCGAGGCGAGAATCACGCCGATGGTCACAAAACCGATCAGGATGGTGCAGATCGCATTGATCTCCGGTGTTACACCCAGACGCACCTGCGAATAGATCTTGATCGGCAGCGTCGTCGCGCCCGGGCCGGTGTTGAAGCTCGCGATCACCAGATCGTCGAGCGACAGCGTGAAGGCGAGCATCCAGCCGGCGATTACAGCGGGCAGGATCAGCGGCAGGGTGATCTTGAAAAAGGTCCTGACGGGCGGGCAGCCGAGATCGAGTGCTGCCTCTTCCAAACTGCGATCAAAGGTCATAAGGCGCGACTGAACGACAATCGCGACATAACACATCGTGAAGGTCGTATGAGCGATGGTGACCGTCCAGAAGCCGCGGTCGATATTCAGCGCCACGAAGAGGAGCAACATGGACAGACCGGTGATCACTTCCGGCATGACGAGCGGCGCGTAGATCATGCCGGAAAACAGCATCCTGCCGGGGAACTTCTGGAAACGGACAAGGGACAGGGCAGCGAGCGTTCCAAGCACAGTGCCCAGGGTCGCACTAAGGACGCCGACACGCGCTGTTACCCAGGCTGCATCCATCAGCCCCTCGTTGGACCACATGGTGCGATACCACTGCAGCGAAAACCCGCCCCAGACCGTCACCAGCTTGGATGCGTTGAACGAATAAACGACCAGAATGATAATCGGGATATAGAGAAAGGCGAAGCAGAGCGTCAGGACGGTGGCGTCGAAACGGGACGATTTCATCTCACACGACCTTCTTCTGCTGGTTCTGGAAAATCATGATCGGCACGACCAGCATGATCAGCAGGACCACGGCCACGGCCGAGGCGAGCGGCCAGTCGCGATTGCCGAAGAATTCCGTCCAGAGCGTCTTGCCGATCATCAGCGTGTCGGCACCTCCCAAGAGATCGGGGATCACGAATTCACCCGTAATTGGAATAAAGCAGATCATCGACCCGGCAATGACGCCCGGCAGCGACAGCGGAAAGGTGATCTTCCAGAATGCCTTCCACGGCGGGCAACCAAGATCGCTCGCGGCTTCCAGTAGCGTATTGTCCATCTTCTCCAGCGCCGAATAAAGCGGCAGGACCATGAACGGCAGATAGGAATAGACGATACCGATAAAGACGGCGATGTCGGTCCTGAAAATCTGGACCTGCTCGTTCGGCTCCAGGAGGCCGATCGTCTGAAGAAGTAGTGTCATGAGGCCGTCAGGCTTCAGGATGCCGATCCAGGCATAAACACGGATCAGGAACGAGGTCCAGAACGGCAGGATGACCAGCATGACGAGGGTCGGCCTGAGCGTGATCGGCGCCCGCGCCATGGCGAGCGCCATGGGATAGCCGATCAGGAGCAGCAGGAAGGTGGAGATCACCGCGATCCTCAGCGAGGACAGATAGGATTTGATGTAGAGGGGATCCTCCGTAAGGAAGAGATAATTTTCAAAATCCAGCTTCGAAATGTAGCCGCTGATCGCGCCAAAGCCGGGAAAGACCGGTGTATAGGGCGGCATAGCAATAGCCGTGTCCGACAGCGAGATCTTGAAGATGATGAGGAACGGCGCCGTGAAAAACAGCAGCAGCCAAAGATAGGGCACGACGACAACGAACCAGCGCGCCGGGTTGGGCGTATTGGCGGCTTGTGTCTCCGAAACGCTCGCCATCTCCCCCTCCTCCTTGGTCAGCGCGTCAACACAAGGCCGGCATCGAGCGGCCAAGTGAGCCAGACCATGTCGCCAAACGTAATCGGCCGATCGACCAGGCGCGATACGTTTGCCTGCGCTGCACGAACGATGCGGCCGTCAGCCATCTTGACAAGGAAGACCGAAAAGTCGCCGAGATAGCCGATATCCCAGACTTCGCCATAGACGGCATTGAAGGACGTATCCGTCGGTTGATCCGGGGATATCCGTACCTTTTCGGGGCGGATCGCGAAGGCAACTCTGTCGCCTTTCACGGCCTGGCATTCCTGCTCGACGGCAACGGAAACGCCATCGCAATCGATCCGCACTGTTCCCGGCGCTCCGAGCGCGCTTTCGGTGGTGGAAACGGTGCCTTCGAGAATATTGATGTCGCCGATGAAGTCCGCGACATAGCGGCTGTTCGGGGCTTCGTAAATCTCTGCCGGCGTCGCCACCTGCATGATCACGCCCTTGTCCATGACGGCGATCCGATCCGATACGGTCATCGCCTCCTCCTGGTCGTGGGTGACGATCAGGAAGGTGAGCCCGAGATTGGTCTGGATGTCCATCAACTCGAACTGCGTTTCCTCGCGCAGCTTCTTGTCCAGGGCGCCGAGCGGCTCGTCGAGAAGCAGCACTTTAGGACGCTTGGCGAGCGAGCGGGCCAAAGCAACGCGCTGGCGTTGGCCGCCGGAAAGCTGGTTCGGCTTGCGTCTGGCGAAGGGCTCGAGTTTTACGAGCTTCAGCATTTCCTCGACCCGAGCCGCAATCTCACCTTTCGGCAGATTGTCCTGCTCCAGCCCGAAGGCGATGTTCTTTTCAACCGTCATGTGCGGGAAGAGCGCGTAGCTCTGGAACATCATGTTGGTGGGCCGGCGATAGGGCGGCACACCGGAAATATCCTTGCCCTGAAGCAGGATGCGACCCTCCGTCGGCTCCTCGAAACCGGCCAGCATACGCATCAGCGTGGTTTTGCCGCAGCCCGAAGGACCTAGGAGGGAAAAGAATTCGCGCTCGTAGATATCCAGCGTCAGATTGTCTACGGCGGTAAAATCACCAAAGCGCTTGGTGATGTTTTCGAAGCGGATGAAAGGAACGGCCGAAGGATCGGTCCAGGGAGAGAATTTGCGTTTTACCGGCCCAAGAGACTTCGCCATGCCTTACCCCGTTTCGCCCACCACAGCCCGATAGCATTCGAGGCAGACGCTTCCGCCTGCCCCGCTCTCTTGTCTCAGCTGCCGGTCTTGATCTGCGTCCAGACCCGGTTCAGCACGCGCTGTTCTTTGGCGCCATAGGGCGAAATCGTGAAGAGCTTTTTGACGACATCCTCAGGCGGATAGACGGAAGGGTTTTCGAGAACCTCCTTGTCGAGGAACTTCTGAGACGCAAGATTACCGTTTGCATACTGAACGTAGTTCGATGCCTTGGCGATGATTTCGGGCTTCATCAGGTAGTTGATGAACGCATGGGCTTCTTCGACATTCTTGGCGTCTGCGGGAATGGCCAGGTTGTCAAACCACATATAGGTCCCTTCCTTCGGAATCACGAACTCGACCTTCACGCCGTTGTTCGCTTCCTCGGCCCGATCCTTGGCCTGCAGCACATCGCCCGACCAACCGATCGAAATGCAGGTGTCTCCGTTCGCGAGTTCATCGATATAGGCCGACGAATTGAAGGTCTTCACATAGGGGCGGACCTTCATATAGACGTCGCCACCCGCTTCCAGGTCGGCCGTCTCCTTGCTGTCCGGATCCTTGCCGATGTAGTTCATCGCAATCGCAAAGGTCTCGTCGGACGCGTCGAGGATGTTGATCCCGCAAGACTTCAATTTTGCTGCGTTTTCAGGCTTGAAAAGTACGTCCCAGCTGTCGACCGGCACGTCTCCCAGCGCAGCCTTTACCTTCTCGACGTTATAGCCGATGCCGGTGGTGCCCCACATATAGTTGACGGCATATTGGTTGCCGGGGTCGTATTTGGCGAGGCGCTCCATCACCTGCGGCCACATATTGGGGAGGTTCGGCAGCTTCGATTTGTCGAGCTTCTGGAATACTCCGGCCTGAATCTGGCGAGCCAGGAATGGGCCGGTCGGAACAACTACATCATAACCCGAGCCGCCGGCGAGAAGTTTGGTCTCGACCATCTCGTTGCTGTCGAAGACGTCATAGACGACCTTGATGCCGGTTTCCTTGGTAAAGTCTTCCAGGATCGACTCGTCGATATAGTCGGACCAGTTATAGACATGAACCACGCGCTCCTGCGCCATGGCTGCGGTCGCGGCAAATGCCGTCGCAGCAACGGCGGCGGCTAAGCTGAGCAAATGGCTTTTCATGATCTCTCCTGTTCCAGTTTTTTCTGCGCGAATGCGAAAGGCGCTTAATTCCCTTATCTTTTTCGGGAGAGTAGAAAGGAATTTTTCCCACCACAAGGGGAAATGTGCACCGCCACAAAGGTCACTGGAAATCGAAGGCGCTCAAGCCGGTGACCATTTCGTCCAGACCGAGCGGGCGGGTGATCGGTGGCTCGGCACGGGAGAGGCAACCCTGCCGCTCGCAAAGGCGGCAGGCCGTGCCGGCGAGCACCGTTCCCATCGGCCCTGGCAATGCGCCGTCGTAGACAACATCACCTGCATTGGACAAGTCGCAACCCAGCAGAACGGCCGTGCGCCGGACACGCTCGCCGAAGCCGGCCTGGGGGCCATCAAGCGTTCGCGAAATCGTGACAAACGCAGCGCTATCAGGCATTTCGACCCGGTCGACCAGGATCTGTCCAGGCTGGGCAAACGCGGCGTGAATGCCGAGCTTCGGACAGTGCCCGCCGAAACGTGCCAAGGGAAAACCCTGCGCCCCGGCGCGGCGGATCACATTCCCCGCATGATCAACCTCCATCAGGAAGAACGGGATGCCGGCAGCACCCGCACGCGCAAGCGATGTCAAGCGGCTGGCCGCCTGCTCGAAGGAAACTTCAAAACGGGACCGCAGCACATCGAGGTCGTAGCGGGCGCGTTGTGCCGCCGACAGGAATGCGTCATAGGGCATCATCAGCGCATGGGCGGCATAACGGGCGAGTTCGAATCTTCCAATCCGGCGCGCTTCGTTGGTCGAGAAGGCCAGTGCATCGAGTTCGGCTGCAATTTCCTGCCCGAGCGCCAGCAAGGCCACTTCCATTGCGAGCTCACGGGTGCGTTCGAAAGGCGAGAGGCGCTCGGACAGGAACAGACGCATCGAGTGGCGGTCATAACGGCGGCGCAGGTTCGGCATGGCATGAACGGGAAGCGCGCGCACCACGATGCCATGCTCACTCTTCAGCCAGGCCTTCAACGCGCCCGGCAGTTCGTCGCCGATGCCCAGCTTTGCTGCAAAGGCCTCAGCCGCGTTCTCGATCCGCATGAAGAAGTTGGGCCGTCGCTCCAGAACCTCGCGTACCTCATCGATCGGAAGACGTGCACCCGCGATCGAGGTTTCATGCCCCTCGCGGGCAAGAAGGTCGGCGAGATCGGAAAGCCGCGCCGCCTGCTCGCGATAGGCCCGGTAGAGTTTCATCAGGCCCAACGCTGCATTGGGGGCTGCTTCGACAACCTCGATGATTTCCTGATCGCCGGGAATTTCACCAACCAACAGCGGATCGGCGAAAACTTCGCGGAGTTGGCTCGCCAATCCGCCTGCCTCCCCCTGCAAGGCGTCAAGATCGACTTTGTAGACGGAAGCAAGCTTCAAGAGGAGCTGGACCGTCAACGGCCGTTGGTTTCGCTCGATCAGATTGAGATAGGAGGGCGAAATGCCCAGAGCGTCCGCCATCGCCGTCTGGGTCAGTCCGAGCCCCAGCCGCACCCGCCGGACCCGGGGACCTGCGAATATCTTCCGTTCTGCCAATTTGGCCTCTTTTACAAAATCCAGACAACTGCCGCTTTTACTGTTTTGACATCTTCACAGAGCCGTTTGTGAAAAGCAACACATCCTAACCCTTTTTCAAACGCCAATTTTGCTTCTTTTCTGGCGGTGCAGCATTCCCTTCTGTAAATCTAGTCACACCAGAACGCGGTTGAGCGCAGTGGTTACTTTGTTTGGGAGAATGACAATGACAGATTTTTACACACTCGTTCCAGGAGCACCGAAGGACCGCTTCGAGGGTATTCAGCGCCCCTATTCGGCTGACGACGTAAAACGGCTGCGCGGCTCGGCCGATATCCGTTATTCGCTGGCGGAATTGGGCGCCAACCGTCTCTGGTCGTTGCTCCACAACGAGGACTTCGTCAACGCGCTCGGCGCCATGACCGGCAACCAGGCCATGCAGCAGGTTCGTGCTGGACTGAAGGCAATCTATCTCTCCGGCTGGCAGGTCGCGGCCGACGCCAATACGGCATCCGCCATGTATCCGGACCAATCGCTTTATCCGGCCAATGCTGCACCGGAGCTGGCCCGTCGTATCAACCGCACGCTGCAGCGTGCCGACCAGATCGAAACTGCCGAAGGTAAGGGCCTTTCGGTCGAAACGTGGTTTGCTCCGATCGTTGCGGATGCGGAGGCCGGCTTCGGCGGCCCGCTCAATGCCTTCGAGATCATGAAGGCCTTCATCGAGGCTGGCGCTGCCGGCGTTCATTATGAAGACCAGCTGGCTTCGGAAAAGAAATGCGGCCATCTCGGCGGCAAAGTTCTGATCCCGACCGCCGCCCATATCCGCAACCTGACTGCAGCACGTCTTGCAGCCGACGTCATGGGCACGCCGACACTGGTCATTGCCCGCACGGATGCCGAAGCAGCAAAGCTTTTGACCTCTGACATCGACGAGCGCGACCAACCCTTCGTGGACTACGACGCCGGCCGCACCGTCGAAGGCTTCTATCAGGTCCGCAACGGGCTTGAGCCCTGCATCGCTCGCGCGGTGGCCTATGCACCCTATTGTGACCTCATCTGGTGCGAAACTTCGAAGCCGGATCTCGAGCAGGCGCGCAAATTTGCTGAAGGCGTCCACAAGGCGCATCCCGGCAAGATGCTCGCCTACAATTGCTCGCCTTCGTTCAACTGGAAAAAGAACCTGGACGACGCGACGATCGCCAAATTCCAGCGTGAGCTCGGCGCGATGGGCTACAAGTTCCAGTTCATCACGCTCGCCGGCTTCCACCAGCTGAACTATGGCATGTTCGAACTCGCCCGCGGCTACAAGGACCGGCAGATGGCGGCCTATTCGGAGTTGCAGGAGGCGGAATTCGCGGCGGAGGTCAACGGCTACACCGCGACCAAGCACCAGCGCGAGGTCGGCACCGGCTATTTCGATGCCGTCTCCGTGGCGATCACCGGCGGCCTCTCGTCCACCACCGCAATGAAGGAATCCACCGAGCACGACCAGTTCCGCCCCGCGGCTGAATAATGGCCAAACTCCCTGCCCTTCTCGGAGGGCAGGGCCTTTCAAAAACCCCGATCAAAAAAGAGGAGAAATGCCATGACGATCCAAGCCCCAGTCAAGACTCATGTCAAGGAACGCGCCGAGGAACAGTCCTCCGCCATGACACCAGAACAGCAGGCGGCGATCCGTACACTCGCCAACGATCTGCATCGCCTGAACCATTCCATCATGAAGGCGGTCGAGGCGGGCGTTTCTGTCGAGCTCGTCCGGTCTGCCCGGCACCACGGCGGAGACGGCCATTGGGGAGACCTGATGATCCCCGTCATCGTGACGAACCGCATCCAGTAACTAAGGACGTTTACCGGCAAAGAGGTCTGAATTGCCTTTGACGAACCTCACCATGCGATCGACCACCGCCCGGATTTCCCGGCGGTGGCGATCGTCGTTGTTCATGACCACCCACTGAGTGTGGCGAAGGCTGGCGATCTCGTCTCCCACCCGCTCCAGGCGCATATCCTGATCGCCCACGAAACAGGGAAGAACCGCAGTGCCGGCACCGGCAAGCGCGAGGTCGCGCAGGGAGCGCGGCCGGTTCACGGTAACCACGATCTGATCGGCCCGCTCTTCATGCGGCCAGCGCAGATAAGCGGAAATGGCGTCCTCCTCCGAAACTGCAAGCCATCGGTCCGCCATGGAGGGGTGCGCGCTTCGGGCACGATAGGCGGCATAGGCAACATCGCCGAGCTTCGTTGCTGCCAGGTTCGGCTCCTGCGGTTCAAAGGCGCGAATGCCGATATCGCTTTCCCGGTGCGCGAGGCTCGCCCGCCGCTCCGCCACATAAAAGTCGAGGCGAAAATTGTCCTCATCCGTACGGATGAGAGACAGGTTGCGGGTAAAGATCCAGGCAAGCCAGGTGCCGCATGCCACACGGACGAGAGGAGCAGTCACGCCTTTGTGCTTCCAGCTCTCGATCCGCCGGATCGTGCCCTCCATTTCCATGATTTGCGAAAACAGGGTCGAACCATCGGATGTCAGACGGTAACCCGTGCGACTGCGGACGAAGAGAGATCGCCCCACCGCTTCCTCCAGATCGAGCATGCGACGGCCAAGGGTTGCGGGGCTGAGGCCGCTGACGGCGGAAGCTCCCGACAGTCCTCCGTGGCGGGCCACCTGCATAAAAAGCTCGTAAGCGTCCCAAGTTATGTTTTTCATCAGTGAAAAACATAATGCGGTTTTTTCTCTATAAGAAGCACTTTTTTATGTTTAGAGGAGGAGACGGCTTTTCTAGAGGAGAAATTCCCGATGTATGAGAATGTCGTCGCCCTCATTCTTTCCCGCCCAATCTATCCCGCTGCGAAAGGTGACAGCCGGCAGGCTGAGGACGCCTATTACGAGCAGTTCGGTTCACTCGCCCCCAGCTGGATCTCCGGGGTGGCCGACCTGGTCGCTAGACTGAAAACAAGAAAGGGCGGCATCGCTGCCGCCCCACGGATTTCCGACAAGAAACCTCAAGCCGCCCGGGAAGCCTGCGGGCGCGAATGCTTTACGCCGTCGATGCGGAACTGCTGAACAAGTTGAAGCAGGGCGTCGGCCTCTTCGGCAAGACGGCGGCTCGCCTCGGTGGTTTCGCCGACCATTGCGCCGTTCTGCTGGGTCATCTGATCCATACGGTTGACCGAGTTGTTGATGTCCTGCAGGGCCGCCGATTGATCCTGGCTTGCGGTTGCGATCATATCGACATGTTGGCTGACGCCGGTGATCTGCTGACTGATGGCCGCCAACACCGCACCCGCCTGTTGTACCAGACCGGCCCCGGAGCTTACTTCCTGGCTTGACTGCGTGATCAGATCCTTGATCTCGCTCGCCGCTCCGGCGGATCGTTGGGCAAGCTCGCGGACCTCCTGAGCCACGACGGCAAAGCCCTTGCCGGCCTCGCCTGCGCGCGCTGCCTCGATCCCGGCATTCAGCGCAAGGAGGTTGGTCTGGAAGGCGATATCGTCGATCACCTCGATGATCTGTTCGATTTTCCGCGAGGCCTCCTCGATACGCCCCATGGCGGCGACTGCGTTGTTGACCACGGTGCCGGAATTGTCGGCGCTCTTCTTGGTCTCCGAAACGGCGTGATTGGCTTCGCGGGCACGCTCGGCCGAAGACCGCACCGTTACCGTGATTTGGTCCACTGCGGCAGCGGTCTCTTCCAGCGAGGCTGCCTGGGTTTCGGTTCGGCGCGAGAGTTCGGTCGATGAATGGCTGAGACCGGCACTGCTCTTTTGGATGGAGAGCGTGCTTTCGCGGATATCGGAAAGAGTATCGCGTAGCCGGACGATAGAGCCGTTGAAGTCGTTGCGCAGTTGTTCAAGCCTGCCTGAGAAAACAGTCTCGATCGTGGTCGAGAGATCGCCCTGCGCCAAGCGGGATAGAGCCGCCGCCAGCTCGCTGACCGCAATATCGATCTGCTGATCGACACGTTGCTTTTCCTCATCGCTCCGGCGACGTTCCGCCTCTGCTTCGCTGCGCTCCTCCACGCTTCGACTTTCGATGAGCCGTTTTTCGCGGGCTGCGTCGCGGAACACTTCCAGCGCACGAGCGATGTTGCCGAACTCGTTGCGGCGCGCGGTATAAGGGATCTCGACCGCATCATTTCCGCCGGAGAGCGTGCGGACCGTGCTGGTCAGTACACCGAGCGGGCGGAGCAAGCTCCTCAGCGTGAAGAAGCTCACAAAGCCGATCAGGACGAGTGCAGCAACCGAACTGCCGACAATGACATAAGCCGAGGAGGCGATGTGATCGAAGTAGACCTCCATGGGGATGCCAATGAACAGGAGGCCTGTAACGGCATTGGAGGCGTTGGTAATCGGAAAATAGCCGGTCATGAAATCGCGGCCGAACAAGACGGCCGGGCCGAAATAGGCTTCACCGCGGGCAAGGAACGGCTGCGCCGGGTGTTCCGCGGCAAGCTTGGTGCCGATAGCACGTTCGCCCTTCTCCGTTTTCACGTTGGTGGAGACGCGAACATAATCGCTGCCGCGCTTTTCGAAGAGGGTAGCAACGCCACCGATAGCTCCGGCCGTACGGTCCACCAGGTCATGGTCACTCAGAACTCCATCCCCCTGAAGCACGCGGGAAACGAAACCGTCGCGGATTTCGCTCTTGGCGCCGGGCAGCTCAAGCTCGTAGAGCAGGCTCATGGTGCGAACCGCCTTATGGGCATCTGCTTTCGCCGTTTCCATGATATCGCCGCGCAGATGCACGTAGGCGAGACCGCCAACCGCGGCAATCGCGACGAAGATCATGAACAGACAGAAGAAGGCGATCCGCGATACGACGGACGATGGAAAAAATCTCGACATGCCCCAAGCCTTCCCTGTGGGATAAAGACAGTCGGATTATTATGAGCAATCTTTAAAATTTTACTGAACCAGTGGAATTCAAGATGCGACACCGCTTCAGTGAGTCATGCAGAGCAATGGCTGCGGAGAGCCAGCTTCTTTAAATTGCTTTCAAGCGATTAGTGAAAAAACGCCGGAAGGGAAAGAAGAGCTGCCATAGCCCCGATCGAGATCACCAGAAGCCGCAACCGCTTCTGCCTGGCGTCGTCCTTGACGAGTGCGATTGCAATTGCGCGGGCACGGCGGGTTTTCTGCATGAATCCTGAACCCCAAAAACGGTTGCTCTCGACGTCCTGCCGCGACCCGACAGGCTGCGTATACCAGCTCTTAACCACAGGATTTTGCTGGCATTAAGGCAGGATGAGGGAGGTATATTAAGAAGTGCTGAATCACGCACTACGACAATGCTTCCCCGCAAACATGGCCTGATGCCCAGGCCCACTGGAAATTATAACCGCCGAGCCAGCCGGTCACATCAACGCATTCGCCGATAAAATAGAGACCGGGCACCGCCTTCGCCTGCATGGTCCTGGAATCCAGTTCGGATGTATCGACGCCGCCAAGGGTCACCTCCGCCGTCCTGTAACCTTCCGAACCGGCAGGCCGGATCGTCCAATTCTGTATTGCAGCGGCAAGCCCTGCGATCGCCTTGTCCGAAAGATCCGCCAGATGTCCCGTCACGCCTCTCGTCTCGACAAAAAATTGCGCCAGCCGTTTGGGCAAAGCTTCTGCAAGCACCGTCTGCGCAGCCTGCCTGCCGTTGACCTTGCGCGCTGCTTTAAGCATGGACGCAACATCCAGGTCCGGTTCGATCACCAGGGTGATGTCGTCTCCTTCCCGCCAGAAGGAGGATATCTGCAGGATGGAAGGGCCACTCAGGCCGCGATGAGTAAACAGCAGCGCTTCCCGGAAAGCCGTCTTGCCGTGTCGTACCTCCGCCGCCACCGAGACGCCGGATAGCGGCGACAGTCTCTCCAACAGGTTCGGGTCGAGCGTCAGCGGCACGAGCGCCGGACGTGTTTCGATGACCTTCAGGCGGAACTGTTTCGCAATCTCGTAGGCAAAGCCGGTTGCCCCCATCTTCGGAATCGATTTGCCGCCCGTCGCAACGACGAGTGCTGCTGCTTCCACGGCACCTTCAGACGTTGCGATGCGAAAGCCATCCGGAGTCTTTTCGATCGAAGTGACCTGCTTCTGCAGTTCGAGGACCACTCCTGCCGCCTGCATTTCGATGAGCAGCATGCGAATGATATCTTTGGCGCTTTCGTCGCAGAAGAGCTGCCCGAGCGTCTTCTCATGCCAGCCGATCTTGTGCGCCTCGACCATGTCGAGGAAATCGCGCGGCGTGTAGCGGGCAAACGCCGACTTGGCGAAATGCGGATTGGAGGACAGATAATTCCTGGCGCTGGCATGGATGTTGGTGAAGTTGCATCGCCCGCCGCCGGAGATGCGGATCTTCTCCCCCGGCGCCTTCGCATGGTCGAGCAACAGGACCGAACGTCCGCGGGCTCCGGCTCGGATCGCGCACATCATCCCTGCGGCGCCTGCGCCCAAAATCACCACGTCGAATTTTCGCGTCACCCGGCGCTCCATCGTTTCCCCGTTGGCTCTTCGCCATCCCCGGCGCCAAAGTCAATGACGCCCCCTCGCCAAGCGCCAATCCGTGGCTATGATGGGAACTTCGATCAACCTCACTCCGGTGTGTCATGCCGCGCAAAAAAGCCAATCCCGCCCCCGCAACCGGCACCGTGCTCAAAGCAGCCGCTGCCCAACCGACGCTCACCTCCCTTCGAGGCGTGGCGGACTGGCGGGAGGCCACCGCGTGGCTGAGAGCGCGGGGGATCGAGGATGTCGAATGCATCACACCCGATCTGGCCGGCGTTCCGCGCGGCAAGATGATGCCATCTTCGAAATTCACGTCGAATACTTCGCTTGCGCTGCCCTCCGCCCTTTACCGCCACACAATCTCAGGTGAATATCCCGAAGAAACCGGCACTTTCCGTTACGAGCCGCGGGACAGCGACCTGAAGCTGATGCCTGATCTGTCCACTCTCGCGGTCGTTCCGTGGGAGACGGACCCGACGGCGCAGGTGATCTGCGATATCGTCGATACGGATGGCAAGGCTGTGGCCTACACGCCGCGCAATGTGTTGAAGAACATTGTTAGGCTTTACGAAGAACGCGGATGGAAACCTGTCGTAGCCCCGGAAATCGAATTTTACCTTGTCGCCAAAAACGACGACCCTGACTATCCCCTGCACCCGCCGAAAGGCCGGTCGGGCCGTTCGATCCTCGGTGGCCAGGGTTATTCGATTGCCGGCATCAATGAATTCGACGAGCTGATCGACGACATCTATCACTTTTCCGAAAAGCAGGGGTTGGAGATCGACACCCTCATTCATGAGGAAGGTCCGGCGCAACTCGAGATCAACCTGCGCCATGGCGATCCGATCGAACTCGCCGACCAGGTTTTCATGTTCAAGCGGACGATCCGCGAAGCAGCCCTGAAGCACGGGATTTACGCCACCTTCATGGCCAAACCGATGCAGGGCCAGGCGGGTTCGGCGATGCACATCCACCAGTCGGTGGTCGACATCAAAACCGGCAAGAACGTCTTCTCGAACCCGGACGGCTCCGCCTCGAAGGAATTTTTCCACTTCATCGGCGGCATGCAGACTTATGTGCCCAAGACGCTCGCCATGATGGCTCCCTATGTGAACTCCTACCGCCGCCTGACGCCCGACATGTCGGCACCGGTCAACAATGCCTGGGGCTACGATAATCGTACCACCGCCTTCCGTGTGCCAGTTTCGGACGCGAACGCCCGCCGCGTCGAAAACCGACTGCCGAGCTCGGACGCCAATCCTTATCTGGCGCTCGCGGCGTCGCTCGGCTGCGGCCTGCTCGGCATCATGAACGGGATTGAGCCGGCGCCGCCCACGGAAGATACGGCCAACGAAGGCTCGATCGATCTGCCTCGTGGCCTGCTCGAAGCCGTATCGTTGCTGGAATCAGAACCAGCCCTGGCGCAGGTCTTCAGCCCCGAGTTCATAGGCCTCTATGCGGGCGTCAAGCGTGGGGAATTTGAGACCTTCATGCAGGTCATCAGCCCGTGGGAGCGGGAATTCCTGCTTCTCAACGTGTGAGGGCTGGTGTTTTGGACAAGTGGCAGAGCCCGATAGCGCCGGGGGTTTCCTGGTATCAGGCAACCGTTGGCGAACGACCGACCTATCCCGCCCTCGACGAATCGAAGACGGTCGATGTCGCGATCGTCGGCGGCGGCTATACCGGGCTTCAGGCCGCCTACAACCTCGCCAGGAGCGGTATTTCCACCACCCTGATCGAGGCATATCGCCTCGGCGACGGCGCTTCGGGACGCAATGGGGGGCAGATGGGCACCGGCCAGCGCTGGTGGCCGGAAGAATTCGAGAAGGAGTTGGGCTATGAACGCTCGAAGGCGCTCTTCGATATGGCGGAGCATGCCAAGCGCCATCTTCTCGATTTTGCCGATGTTCACGGCATCGACATGGATTACATGCCGGGGCAGATGAATGTCGCCCACAAGCCGGGACACGAGAGGGAATATCGTGCGAATGCCGAGATTGCCGCGGAACGTTACGCCTATCCCCATATCTCGTTCATGGACGCCAGGGAAACCGCAGAACGGCTCGGCACCGGGGATTATCACTGCGGCGTCCGGGATACGGGCACAGGCCACATTCATCCCCTGAAGCTGCTGATCGGTCTTGCGAGCGTTGCCAGGTCGGCCGGCGCTCAGATCCACGAAATGACGAAGGCAACGGCCATCCGGCAGAGCGGCGGAAAGATCAAGGTAGATACACCGTCCGGGACGTTGACGGCCGGCCGGGTGCTGATCGCCACAAACGCCTATGTCGGCGAACTGGAACCTGTCACGTCCGCACATATCATGCCGATCGGCTCCTTCATCGCAGCCACGGAACCGCTCGATGATTTTCCAACGGTCATTCCGGGCGGCGAGGCGGTGGCCGATTCGCGATTCGTCGTGAGATATTTCCGCAAGTCGCGCGACAACCGTCTCCTGTTCGGAGGGCGCGAGGTCTATTCCTCTCGCGACCCGAAAGATACTGCGCAGGCCATCCGCCAGCAAATCATCGCCACCTATCCGAGCCTGAAAAACATTGCGATCACGCATGCATGGGGCGGCAATGTGGGAATCACGATGCCGCGCCAGCCTTTCGTGCGCGAAGTCATGCCGGGTGTGACCTCGATCGGCGGTTATTCCGGTCACGGCGTCATGCTGTCAAACTATTGTGGCAAGCTCTATGCTGACATGATTTCCGGCAATGCGACCGAACTGGATCAACTTGCCGCACTGGATGTTCCCGCCTTTCCAGGCGGGCGTCATATGCGAACGCCGTTGCTTTTTCTGGCCCTCACGTGGTTTGCGCTGCGCGACAGGCTCTGACAAGCAAGCGACCCTACGAGGTCCTCAACATCAATTCGGGCTAGCCTTTTTAAATCGATTAGATTAAGTATGCCCCCAACCATCCAGGACGAAAGAACAGAGATGAGCAGCCAGATCATCCCAGTCGAAGCCTTTGATTGCGTCGTGTTCGGCGGAACCGGCGACCTCGCAGAGCGCAAACTCCTGCCGGCCCTTTACCACCGTCAGGTGGAGGGTCAGTTTACGGAACCAACCCGTATCATCGGCGCTTCCCGCAGCAATCTCTCACACGAAGATTATCGAAAATTTGCTCAGGACGCATTGAAGGAGCACCTGAAGAAGGGCGAATACGACGAGGCTGAAGTTCAAAAGTTCTGCCAGCGGCTCTACTACGTCTCGATCGATGCCAAGTCCGATCAGGGCTGGGATGCGCTCAAGAAGCTCATCGATGATGGAAAAGAACGGGTGCGCGTTTTCTATCTCGCCGTTGCGCCCGGCATCTTCGGAGCAATTTCCGAAAAAATCCGCGACCACAAGCTAATCACGAAAGCAACCCGGATCGTCGTGGAAAAGCCGATTGGCCGCGATCTCGCCTCAGCGCTCGAACTCAACGATACGATCGGCAAGGTTTTCCGCGAAGAGCAGATCTTCCGTATCGACCACTATCTCGGCAAGGAGACGGTGCAGAACCTGATGGCGCTGCGATTCGCCAACGCGCTCTACGAGCCGTTGTGGAATGCCGAGCATATCGATCACGTGCAGATCACGGTTGCGGAGGCTGTCGGGCTCGAAGGCCGCGCCGGTTATTACGATACGGCCGGCGCGCTGCGCGACATGGTTCAGAACCATATCCTGCAGCTTCTCTGCCTTGTCGCCATGGAAGTCCCTTCCTCGATGAATTCGGAATCGGTGCGCGACGAAAAGCTCAAGGTGCTACGGGCGCTGAAGCCGATCACCGAAGCCAATGTCGAACAATTCACGGTGCGAGGCCAGTACCGCGCGGGCGCTTCAGCCGGCGGCCCCGTTAAGGGCTATCTCGACGAGCTGGAAGGCGGCGTCTCCAATACCGAGACATTCGTGGCCATAAAGGCCGAGATCGGCAACTGGCGCTGGGCCGGCGTGCCCTTCTATATCCGTACAGGCAAGCGGCTCGCGAACCGCGTCTCCGAGATCGTCATCACCTTCAAGCCGATCCCACACAATATCTTCGACAATGCTGCGGGCCGAATTGCCGCAAACCAGCTGATCATCCGCTTGCAGCCGGATGAGGGGGTGAAGCAATCATTGATGATTAAGGACCCAGGTCCCGGCGGAATGCGGCTTCGCGAGGTTTCGCTCGACATGAGCTTTGCGGAAGCGTTCGCGGTTCGCAATCCCGACGCCTATGAGCGGCTCCTGATGGACACGATCCGCTCCAACCAGACCCTTTTCATGCGCCGTGACGAGGTGGAAGCCGCGTGGCGCTGGGTCGACCCGATCCTCAAGGGTTGGGAAGCAACCGGCCAGCAGGTGCAGGGCTATACCGCCGGAACCTGGGGACCCAGCCAAGCGATCGCGTTGATAGAACGGGATCACCGCACCTGGCACGAAGGCTGACGATAGGAAGGGCGAGACCGGGCAATGACCGCGAACCTGCATGACTTTCCCGATGCCGCAACACTTGCTGCCGCCCTGGCGGACGAGGTTGCGGCACGCCTGGCCGCCGCGATCCGCGAACGGGGGATCGCGTCCATCGCAGTCTCTGGCGGTTCCACACCGAAAAAGTTCTTCGAGACGCTGTCGGCGCGCGATATCGATTGGAGCAAGGTCACGGTCACTCTGGTCGACGAGCGTTTCGTACCGGCCGACAATCCGCGCTCCAACCATCTTCTGGTCGCGACGCATCTCCTGAAGGACAAGGCTGCGACGGCGAAGTTCATCCCGCTTTATTATGATCGACCCTCAATCGACGAAGCTGCGGTCGCGGCAACAGATAAGACGGCGGGCATTGGAAATCCTTTCGATGTCGCCATCCTCGGCATGGGAACCGATGGCCATACGGCCTCGTTCTTCCCGCACGGCAATAATCTCACGAAAGCGCTCGATCTTTCTGGCCCTCGCGGCGTTCTGACCATGGAGGCGGAAGGTGCTGGCGAGGAGCGGTTGACCTTCTCCTTTGCAAGCCTTTCGGACGCGCGTTTCCTGGTCCTTCATATCGAAGGTCAGGGCAAGCGGGACGTGCTGGAAAAGGCGAAGGCCGGTTCCGACGAAGCGGAGATGCCAATCCGCGCCGTGCTCAATCACGCTGCGTCGCCGCTAGAGATCTACTGGGCGCCGTAAAGGCGCAGGATTTTCAACAGGAGCAATCCCGGTCGGCTTTCGCCATTCCCAAGCCGGGCTTGACGGATGAGGACAACACCCATGGCCGCCCATTCCAGCATCGAGGCTATCACCGCCCGCATCGTAGAACGATCAAAGCCGCACCGTGAGGCCTATCTCGACCGCGTCCGGCGAGCGGCATCGCGAGGCCCGCACCGGTCGACACTCTCCTGCGGCAATCTCGCACACGGTTTTGCGGTCTGTTCCCCCGCCGAAAAGGATGCGCTCGCGGGCGACGTCGTTCCGAACCTCGGCATCATCACAGCCTATAACGACATGCTCTCCGCCCACCAGCCCTACGAGATCTTCCCGCCGATCATCCGGGAAGCCGCCCGGGAGGCAGGCGGGATCGCGCAGGTTGCGGGCGGCGTGCCGGCTATGTGCGACGGTGTCACCCAAGGGCAGCCGGGCATGGAACTATCGCTGTTCTCGCGGGATGCGATCGCCATGGCGGCCGGCATCGGCCTTTCCCACAACATGTTCGACGCAGCAGTCTTCCTCGGCATCTGCGACAAGATCGTACCCGGCCTGGTGATCGCAGCGCTGAGCTTCGGCCACCTGCCCTCCGTCTTCATTCCGGCAGGCCCTATGACTTCGGGTCTACCGAACGACGAGAAGTCGCGCATCCGGCAGCTCTATGCGGAAGGCAAGGTCGGCCGCGCAGAACTTCTCGACGCCGAGTCGAAGTCCTATCACGGCCCCGGCACCTGTACCTTCTACGGCACCGCAAACTCCAACCAGATGCTGATGGAAATCATGGGCTTCCACATGCCCGGCGCTTCCTTTGTCAATCCGGGTACGCCGCTGCGCGAAGCATTGACTCGAGAAGCCGCCAAGCGGGCGCTCGCCATCACCGCCCTCGGCAATGAATTCACACCAGCCGGCGAGATGATCGACGAACGTTCGGTGGTCAATGGCGTCGTTGGCCTGCACGCCACCGGCGGCTCGACAAACCACACGCTCCACCTCGTCGCCATGGCGCGCGCGGCCGGCATTCACCTGACATGGCAGGACATCTCCGACCTTTCGGATGTCGTCCCCCTGCTCGCCCGCGTCTATCCGAACGGTCTGGCGGACGTGAACCATTTCCACGCCGCCGGAGGCATGGGCTTCCTCATCAAGCAGCTCCTGAAGCAAGGCTTCTTGCATGACGACGTTCGCACCGTCTTCGGCCACGGCCTCGATGCCTATACCGTCGAAGCGAAACTCGATGCTCAAGGCCAGGTGGTGCGGGAGCCGGCACCGGCCGAAAGTGGAGACAAGAAAGTTCTGTCGACCATAGAGACACCTTTCCAGTCCACCGGCGGGCTGAAGATGCTGACCGGCAATCTCGGCAAGGCCGTCATCAAGATTTCCGCGGTAAAGCCGGAGCGCCACATCGTCGAAGCGCCGGCCATTGTTTTCCATGACCAACAGGGGCTGCAGGACGCTTTCAAGCGCGGCGAACTCAACAAGGATTTTGTCGCAGTCGTCCGCTTTCAGGGGCCGAAAGCAAACGGCATGCCGGAACTCCATCGTCTTACGCCGCCGCTGGGCGTGCTGCAGGACCGCGGCTTCAAGGTGGCGCTCGTGACTGACGGGCGCATGTCAGGTGCCTCGGGCAAGGTGCCGGCGGCGATCCATATTACCCCGGAAGCTTCCGACGGCGGACCCATCGCCAAGATCAAGGACGGAGACATGGTCCGGCTTGACGCCGTCGCAGGTACGCTGGAGGTACTGGTGGATGCGGGCGAGTTTGAAGCGCGGACGCCTGTTGTCGCCGACCTTTCGGGCAACGAGTTCGGCATGGGCCGAGAGCTCTTCGCCGCATTCCGCCGCAATGTCGGTCACGCGGACCAGGGTGCAAGCGTGTTTGCATAAATGAATGGGCGGCCAGAGCCGCCCATCGAAAATTTCCGACTTCACCAGGATCGGATGTCGAGCGTCCGGTCGCGATGGTTGGGATGGGTCGAAAACACGAAAATCCGGTCCATCTCCTTCTGCGTGAGAAGGCGCAGGAAACGGACTTCGATCGTGTTGTTGGCATTAGTGCGCATCAACAGGCAGCCGACCTTGGTGATCCGCGCATCCGGAATATCCAGGTAAAACTGCTGAGGCAGATTGTACTGGGTCAGGATGCCGATAACGGCGCTGCTCTGGGAAATGCGCAACACGTCGCAGCGGCGCTGCGCCATGTTCATCACGCCTTTTTCCGTATATTCGATGCGCGCCGCATTCATCGTGTCTTCCATCTTGAACCGGGCTTCCCGGTCGTACATGAAAGACTCTTCCTTACTCAAAAAGTGATTTTTGTTTTTTGGAGCCGCACCCACGACATCCCTCCTTCGTTTATGAGAAGAAGGCTAGCCGGTGAAATTTAACAGAGCGTTTTGAAGTCTCAATCCAGAACAATTCCCAACAACGCTCGGTGGTTTATAGTAAACGGCGGCTTATCCCTTATTTCCGATAGCTCTTACCTTCTGCATCAAAAAGGTGCAGCTTCGTAGGGTCGGCGGCAAAGCGCATAGCGTTCCCCTTCTTCGCATTCAGAATTCCGGGAATCTTGGCGATAATCGGTTCCTGGTCGGCAAGCCCCTCAATGTAAAGCAAGGTTACTTCGCCAAGAGCTTCGACGATCGAGACCTGCCCTTCGAAAAGATATTCCTCGCCAGTCGCGATCGAAAGATCCTCCGGGCGCACGCCGAAGCTTGCAGCCCTGCCTTTTTCAGTAGCGGCAGTGGTGATCGGGAGACGCACCGACTTGCCGCCCCTCAATGATACGGTGGTGGTCTCGCCAGTCTCGGTTATCGTTGCAGGAATGATGTTCATCGCCGGCGAGCCGATGAACCGCGCGACGAAGAGGTTGTGGGGACGCTCGTAAAGCTCGAGCGGTGCCCCCACCTGTTCGATACGCCCGGCCGAGAGTACAACGATACGGTCCGCAAGCGTCATCGCCTCCACCTGGTCGTGGGTGACGTAGATCATCGTGGTATCCGGCATCGCCTCGTTGAGTTTGGCGATCTCGATGCGGGTTGCCACCCGAAGGGCAGCGTCCAGATTGGAGAGCGGCTCGTCGAACAGGAAGACCTTCGGATTGCGGCAGATGGCCCGGCCGATCGCCACGCGCTGCCGCTGCCCGCCCGAGAGCGCCTTCGGCAACCGGTCGAGATAGGGCGTGAGCTGCAGGATGTCGGCAGCCGAGCGGACGCGACGGTCGATCTCCTGCTTGCTTTCCTTGGCGATCCGCATGCCGAAGGCCATGTTGTCGTAAACCGTCATGTGCGGATAAAGCGCGTAGGATTGGAAAACCATGGCAATGCCGCGGCGCGAAGGCGGAACCTCGTTCACCAACTGATTGTCGATAAACATTTCCCCGCCTGTGATGCTCTCGAGACCGGAGATCATCCGCAACAGCGTGGATTTTCCGCAGCCCGAGGGGCCGACGAAAACCACGAACTCGCCCTGCTTGATGTCAAGGTCGATGCCGTGCAGCACCTTCACCTGACCATAGGCCTTGCGGATATCCTTAAGCACGACACCAGCCATGTTTCCCTCCCGTTTTTGTTAGGCGTGGCGGGCGAAGAACGCCCCCCAGGCCGGTAGTTCGATGCGTCGGCCTTCGAGGCCGCTTTCAAATCCATGCCCCGTCAAAATCTCCCAGTCGCCGATAGGCAATTCCGTCGAGGTCTCGCTTGGGCTCATATTGAACAGGCAAAGCACGGTCTCGTTACCGTACTGCCGCTTGTAGCCGAGCACCGGCCCATCTTCCGGCAGGAAGGCGATATCGCCCTTTGCAAAGGCCGGGTGCTGCTTGCGGAACGCCAGAAAGCGACGGTACTGCTCCAGCACGGAAGCGGGGTCGCCATATTGGGCGCCGACGGCGCGGAGCTGATGTTCGACGGGGATGGGCAACCAGGTTCGCTCGGCGGTCGAAAAACCGGCCTGCAACGCCTGTGCGTCCCACACCATGGGGGTGCGGCAACCATCCCGCCCCTTGAATTCCGGCCAGAACTGAATGCCGTATGGATCCTGCAGATCGGCATAGGCGATATCTGCCTCGGTGAGGCCCAATTCCTCGCCCTGGTAGATGCAGACGGAGCCACGCTGGGTCATGAGGATCGCAGCGGACATCTTTGCATAGCCGTCGCGGTCGAGAAGATCGTGGCCCCAGCGGCTGACGTGACGCACGACGTCGTGATTCGAGAAGGCCCAGCATGCCCAGCCGTCCGGCGCGGCGACCGAGAAGGCGTTCTGCACTTCTGCGACACGCGCAGGCGTCAGCGGATCCGGCGCCAGGAACTCGAACGCATAGCACATCTGCATCTTGTCGGTGCCGGAGGTATATTCGCCAACGATCTCAAGGCCCCGCTGGCTGTCGCCGACCTCACCGACAGCGGCGATCGCCGGAAACTCATCAAGCACGGCGCGGAAGCGTCTCAGGAATTCCAGGTTTTCAGGCCGGTTCTTGTCGTAGACATGTTCCTGGAAGTTATAGGGGTTTACTGCCGGTGCAGTGGATGCATTGCGCCGCGAGGGATCAAGCGCCGGGTTGTCGCGCAGTTCCTTGTCGTGGAAATAGAAGTTGATCGTATCCAGACGGAAACCATCGACGCCGCGCAACAACCAGAAACGGGTCATGTCCAGGAGCGCATCCTGTACTTCCGGATTGTGAAGGTTGAGGTCCGGCTGCGATGTCAGGAAGTTGTGCATGTAATACTGCATGCGCGTCGGATCCCAGGCCCAGGCGGATCCACCAAAGATCGACAACCAGTTGTTCGGCGGCGTTCCATCCGGTCTTGCATCGGCCCAGACATACCAGTCGGCCTTGGGATTGAAGCGGCTGGACCGGCTCTCGATGAACCATGGATGCTGGTCGGAGCTGTGGGACATCACAAGATCGATCATCACCTTGATGCCAAGCCGATGGGCTTCCGAGATCAGACCGTCAAAGTCGGAGAGCGACCCGAACATCGGATCGACATCGGTGTAGTTCGAGACATCGTAGCCAAAGTCCCTCATGGGTGAGGGGAAGAACGGCGATATCCAGATCGCATCGGCCCCGAGCGCGGCGACATGCGGTAGGCGCGCAGTGATACCCTTCAGGTCACCGATGCCGTCGCCGTTCGAATCCTGGAAGGACCGCGGATAAATCTGATAGATGACCGCCCCACGCCACCAATCCTTGTCCAGCTCCGCGGGTTTTTCGTGCGAAATGATCATTCAATATCCTGTAGTTGACACAATAAGCCTGCGGCTCAGCCGCCCTTGACCGAGCCGGCAAGCAATCCGCGGACGAGATACCGCTGAAGTGCAAAAAAGACGATAATCGGCACCACAATCGTGATGAAGGCGGAGGCGGTGAGAATTTCCCACTTTCCGCCCATGGAGCCCAAAAGCGCATTGAGAGCGCCGGTCAGGACAAGCTGATCCTTGCCTGTACCGAGAAAGACCATGGCGACCAGAAGGTCGTTCCATGTCCACAGGAACTGGAAGATGGAGAAGGATGCCAAAGCCGGAAACGACAGCGGCAGGATGATCTTCACGAAGATCTCGAAGTCGCTCGCGCCGTCAACCCGGGCGGATTCGATAATCTCCCTCGGCAGGCCTGCGATGTAGTTGCGCAGAAGGTAGATCGCAAGCGGCATTCCGAAGGCCGAGTGGGCAAGCCATATGCCCGCATAGCTGCGCGACGGCACCCCGAACAAGTTGCCGATCTCGTTATACATCCTGAGAAGTGGAATGAGGGACATCTGCAAGGGCACGACGATCAACCCCACCACCATGGCAATGATCAGCGCACGCCCGGGAAATTCCATCCAGGACAGCGCGTAGGCGGCAAAAGCGGAGATCAGGATCGGGATGATGGTCGCAGGAATCGCGACCGTCAGGGAATTGACGAAGGATTGTCCGATACCTTGAGAGGTGAGCACGGTCCGGTAGTTGTCGAGGGTAAAGGAGGGCGGCGCCGCGATGGAGAGATAGACGCGCTTTCCACGCTCGCCGTCGAAGGGAGCATTCTTCGTATAGACGTAGCTGCCGTCCTCGTTGATCGTCAGCATCTCGCCGTCGCCGAGGTCGGCCGCCTGCCCGGCTTCGAATTCCGTCGGCGCCGCGACGCGCGTGCCGAAGGCGCGAACCGCCCCGCTCTGGCCTTGCTCGAAGACCGAGCCGGAAATGACGTAGTTCGCCCCCTCCTGTCTGGCGGTGGACGGCTCGCCAAGGCGGGCAGCACTTGTCTCGGCAGCGCCGGTGAATGCCGTCCACCAGCCCGACGCGGCGATCTGGCCTGCATCGCGGAATGAGGTGACGAGGATGCCGATGGTCGGGATAAGCCAGATGATGCAGATCACCAGGACCGACAAATGGACGATGAGGCGCGGGAGCCCGATACGGCGGAGGCTGACGGCAGGGTTCATCTCAATGGCCTCCCATTTCCTTGTTCGCCTGGCGGATATTCCAGATCATGATCGGCGTTACGGCGGCCATGATGATGAGCGCGATGACCGCGCTTCGTCCGCTGTCCCCCCCGCCACGGAACATCCAGTCGAACATCAGATTCGCCAGGACCATGGTGTTCCACTGGCCGTTCGTCATGGTCAGCACGATGTCGAAGACTTTCAGAACGAGAATCGTGATGGTCGTCCAGACCACGGCAATGGTGCCCCAGATCTGCGGCACCATGATTTTCCAGAAAATCTGCCAGCCGCTGGCGCCGTCGATGACGGCGGCCTCAATCGTCTCCTCCGGGATGCCGCGAAGCGCTGCCGACAGGATGACCATAGCAAAACCGGTCTGTATCCAGATCAGGATCGCCATCAGGAAGAAGTTGTTCCAGAAGGGAAGCGATATCCACACCTGCGGATTGCCGCCGAAGAACTGCACGACAGCATTCAGGAGGCCGATCTGAGTCTCGCTGCCGCCGCGATATTCGTAGATGAATTTCCAGATGACGGAGGCGCCGACAAAAGAAATCGCCATTGGCATAAAAATCAGGCTCTTGGCGAGATTACCCCACCAGATCCGATCGGTCAGCACGGCGATAACGAGGCCGAAGAAGGTGCAGGCCGCCGGTACCACCGCCAGCCACAGGATATTGTTGAAGATCGATTGGCGGAACTGCGCGTCTTGGATGGCCCAGCGGTAGTTCGAAAGACCAACGAAATTTCCGCCCGACCGGTCGTAAAAGGACAAGACGAAGGTCGCGACTACCGGATAGACCAGATAGACGACCAGCAGGATGAGGGCCGGCCCCAGAAACAGCCAAGGGCGAACCACCGCCCGCCGGTTGAGGTTCACCGAGGCCGCATGGACATTATCCACCGGAACCGGAAACACGAGTTGCAGAATCTTGTCGGAGAGCCAGTAATACAAGGCACAGATGAAAACGCCGGCGATCACAACGCCGACGGCTGAAACGACCTGCGATATCATGCCTCTCCCCTTTTCACCGATTTTTCCGGATTTTTCTGAAGGCACCGCGCCGAAAAACCGGCGCGGCGAATTCTCGGATTTATGTTCGGAGGTTTACTTCAGGCCGTCCCAAGCCTTCTGTATATCGGTCGCAACCGTTTTGGCGTCCTTGCCGCCGACATAGTCGACCATGCCGGTCCAGAAGGCGCCGGCGCCGATCTTGCCCGGCATCAGGTCGGATGCATCGAAACGGAAGGTCGTTGCCGTGGTCAGAAGCTCACCCTGCTTCTTCATGACGTCGTTGGCATATGCATCAGGATTAGCGCCCTTGAACGGCGTCAGGAACGACGACTGCGCCATCCAGACCTCGTGAGCAATCGGCGTCTTCAGGAATTCGATGAAGGCCTTGGCGGCTGGTGAATCCTTGGTGATGGCAAACATCGTACCGGCGCCGAGAACGGGCGTGCCAAGCTCGGGCTTGGAGGCGTAGGTCGGCAGGTAGAAGAAGTCGGCATCGGTGCCGAGCTTCGTATCCGGCGGGAAGAAGGACGGCACGAATGATGCCTGGTGATGCAGGTAGCATTTCGGCGGAATGCCGAAGAGACCCTTCGGGCTGTCGCGGAAGTCGGTGGAGGAAACTGCCGCAACACCGCCGCTGACATATTTCTCATTCTTGGCGAACTTGCCGAACTCTTCGATCGCGCCCACTACGGCCGGATCGTCAAACTTGATCTCGTTGCTTACCCACTTGTCATAAGTTTCCGGAGTCTGGGTGCGCAGCATCATGTCTTCGACCCAGTCGGTCGCCGGCCAGCCTGTGGCGCCCCCGGAGCCAAGGCCGATGCACCATGGAACGCCGCCATCCTCAACGATCTGGTCGCTGAGCTTGATCAGTTCCTCCATGGTCTTGGGTACCTCGTAGCCCGCCTCTTCGAAGTTTTCAGGCACATACCAGACCATGGATTTGAAATCGGCCTTGAATGGGAAGCCGAAATAGGCCTCTTGTCCATCCTTGCCCTTATAGGTGCCATACCGGATCCAGCCCTCGCCTGCACCGTAGTTCTGCTTCACCCAGTCGGCGTTTTCCTGGCCGAGCGGCGTCAGAAACCCTTTGGTGGCCAGATCGGCCAAAAGGCCCGGCTGAGGAATGATCGCGATATTCGGGGGCGAGCCCGCCTGCGTATCGATGACGATCTGCTGCTCGTAGTTTTCCGAGGAGGAATATTTGCCATTGATACCGGTCGCCGCATTGAAGTAGGCCAGAACGCTGTTGAACAGCACCTCGTCCTCGCCACGCCAAGGGCCGAATAGCGTCAGATTCTGCCCCTTGAGGTTGGCATTGGCGGCTTTGAAATCCTCGTAGCTCTTCCAGTTGAAGCGCGCGTCCTGACCCGGCGCAAACTTGAGTTCCTGGGCGGCTGCGCTTCCTGCGAGAACGACCGCGAGCGCCGTACCGATCCAAAATGGTGTCTTCATGAAACTACCCTCCCATTGTCCCGGCTTCTTCTACCCAACCGAGAGTTCCAAAACATGGAAAGAGATTTAACGCTCTTGCCGAGGAGTCAACCCCCTCAGGCAGCGGCATTCAGAATATTTTAAATCGATTAAAATCTGGGAGCGGTTTTTCCGGCGGCGCGATAGGCGGCGATTGCCGTATTGGCCATCAGCATTGCGATGGTCATCGGGCCGACACCACCGGGAACGGGCGTGATGGCTCCGGCGATTTCTGCTGCATCCACATAAGAGACGTCACCAACAAGGCGGCTCTTTCCGTCACCCTTGTCCGGGGCCGGCACGCGGTTGATGCCGACATCTATCACTGTAGCTCCCGGCTTCACCCAATCCGCCTTGACCATCTGCGGCCGTCCCACGGCAGCAACCAGGATATCGGCATTGCGGCAGACCGAGGCGAGATCCCTCGTCTTGGAATGCGCCATGGTCACGGTCGCATTGGCGGCTAGCAGCAACAGGCCCATCGGCTTGCCGAACAGGTTGGAGCGGCCGATGACGACGGCGTTGAGGCCGGAAAGATCTCGGCCGTGGATGCGGTTGACGAGCAGCATTGCGCCGGCCGGCGTGCAGGAAATAAGGCCCGTTTCCAAGTCTCCGGTGGCGATCTTGCCCGCATTGACGACATGCAGGCCATCGACGTCCTTTTCCGGTGAAATCGAAAGGATTACCGGTTCCGCCTTCAGATGCTTCGGCAGAGGAAGCTGCACGAGAATACCGTGGATCGCTGGATCGGCATTCAGCCCGGCGACGAGCTCTTCAAGTTCTTCCTGCGTCGTCTCTTCAGCAAGGCTATGCTGGATCGAGTTGAATCCGCACTGCTTGGCCATCTTGCTCTTGGAGTTTACATAGGCGTGGCTTGCCGGATCGTTGCCGACGATGACGACCGCGAGTCCCGGCTTAACGCCCGTTTCACTTTCAAGAGAAGCGGTCGCCTCGGTTACGGCTGCAATCACGGATGCTGCCGCCTCTTTGCCATCGATCACTACAGCCACGCGTCACCCTCCCGCTTGAAACCGCCGCCAATCTACAAAGCGGGTATCGGTCAGATTTGCCCGCCAACGCCCTATGCTGGTCGCAGACGGCAAATGCAAGCTGATTCGATGTCGCGGATGTCCGTTATTACAACGTCGACCCGCGGCGGGCGGAATAGGACTGAACCCTCTCCCGAAGCTCCGTCATGTTACGGCGCAATTCGCGAACCTCTTCAGCTTTTCGAATATCCTCAGGGGAGGATCGCGCCGCACTATAAGACGGCGGATAGGCACTCCCGCCCGACATAACGGCCGCGACCAGCGGCGGCAGGTCAATCTCGCGCGACGGTCTGCGGTTGGCGATCAGCATCTCGCGGATCTGCTCGGTAAGCGGCGCGTCGTTGGCTGGCGCCGCGTAGCGGGTTTTCGGGGGAAAAGCCGGATAACCGCGCGGAGGTTCGTAGTGGTCGGCATCCTCCTCGTCCTCAATCGTCCCGACAGGGTCGGCAACCTCGATTGGCCGTCTAGGAGCAGGCTCCGGATCGATAAGATCGAAAGCGGGCTCCTCGTCCATCTCGTCCGACCCGGAGCTGCGACGCGCGAGGCCAGACAGAGCAAGGCCAAAGCAAAGGCCAGCTACGGCACCGGCGGCTGATGCCTGCATCATCGACAGGCCCGCCGGCTGCGCGGCCTCTGCCGTCGCCGGGCTTAGGATTTCGACCTTGGCGGCCGGCGGCGCCGCCTGGCCTTCCGACCGGTGAAGGGCGTCGAGATAGTTCTGACGCGCCTCTTTCGCCGCGTCTTCAAGCGCTGCGAGCCTTGCGGCGGAGTCAGCTATTTCCTTGTTATCGGGTTTTCGGACTTGCTTGTTCTTCAATTCGGCCAGGTGCCGGCCGGCCGCCGTCTCCTGTTGGCGAAGCGTCGAGGACAGTTGTTTCAGGGTCTTCTGGATATCCAGTCGAACCTCCCCCAGCGCAGCCTGCGCGGCAAGGAGGCGCGGGTGGCGCGGACCGAGATTGCCCGAGAGCTGGTCGACGGCGAGCTTCGCCTCGATATGCCTTTGGCGCTGGTATTCAAGGCCGGTATAATCCAGATTATCCGGCAGCGGCTTGTTGAGCACATCTTCCAGCGTCATGGCGGACGCTCGTGCAGCTCTGATCTTGAGGTCCGCGAGTTCCGCCTGCACCTCGGCGACTTCTGCGACCAGCTGCTTTTGTTCATTTTGGCTGCGACGCAATTCGGCCAGCTTCTGTCCGCCGGTCTCCTCTGCGAAGCCGGTAAGCGCCGCCTCCGCGCGTTCGAGTGTCTGACGGAGCTTTTCGACCACGGGCTCCGACGTGGCGGCGCCTGCGACTGCAAGTTCGCCGCGGAATGTGTCTCCCAGCATGTTGGCGATTTTTGCCGCCTCGCCAGCATCCGCAGCAGAGGCCGAGATCACAACCTCATTCGTCCCTTGGTCATAACCAACCGTAAGCGCCTGCGAGAGCCGTTCACGCAGCCGGTTTTCGGCCTGCGAGACCGTCATTTCGCTACCGGAAACGATATCCGACACGACCCGAACGACACTTGGGCGATCCATCCCGAATTCGCTGTCGTCCTGAAGGTTGAGTGCGCGGATAAGATTGTCGAGAACCTGTTTGGAACGGAGCGCTTTCAAGGCTCCCTCAACCGCGTCTTCGCTGGCTGCTTCGACTTTCAGCCGGGTAGTTGCTTCATAAGTTTGCGGGAGGCCATCGCCGAGCAGCAATGGCAGAGCTCCGCCAACCAGCATCGCGGCGCCCGTTTTCCACAGCGTCCACCGCATGCGGGAAAAGACAGAGCCAAGACCGGACCGCAAAGCGCCCGGCCTGGAATCCTGCTCTTCAACGATTTTCGCCGACTGGTACATGGGGCGACCGCAATAACCGTGCTCTCGGCATCCCCGAGGTTGCCGTTGATTAAGGCAGTCTAAATTTTTACGGCAAATAAAGAGTTAACTTCTGATGCCGATGAGGGACTGAGGCAGCAGCCCGCTGCTCCTTCGCCTGTCCCGAACTGGTTTGTTCTTGAGAAAATCGGTGAGACCGGCTCCTGCGAATATCGTCAGTCCAGCATGACCCGCTGCAAGCCAGCGCGCGATCCGGATTTCCTGCGCCGCGGTCGCTGCATCCACGATAATGAAGTCCAGAGCCGGAAGTACTTCCTGTCCCGGACCAACCACAATGATCTCATGCCATGGCGCATGGCGGGCAAAGTGCTCTCGCAATACCCTCAGGCGGGCAATGTCCTCGCCGGCAATACCGATCCGGTAACTCTTTTCGAGGAAAGTCAGGAGCGCAGGAAGGAAGGTGGTTGCCGAAAACCGTTCAGGCGCAGACCTCTCGCATATTCCGCTCGACAACATTCCGAAAACACGGCAGCCACTCGGCAACATCAGACGATGGCCGAGCTCGCTTCGGTAGGCCGGATCGATGAGCTGGCGCAAGAAGCTGCGACCATCGAGAAAGGCAAGTGCAGTCCGGTTGCCTCGCAACGAGACTATCCCTTCGACAAGGCTGAGCGCTGCGTTCCAGCCAAGGTCACACACCTGCAGCCCGAGCAGGTTCCCGGGCCGAGGCGATATCTGGAATTCTCCGGATGCGTTCATTACTGCGCTCAACAATGGGAAGGCCAATCTCTTCCAACGTTAAACAGAGCGCTCTGAACCCGCCTTTAAATTGATCGCTAAAATGCGAGAGATCCGTGCGTTTTCG
Source organism: Neorhizobium sp. S3-V5DH (assembly GCF_004343065.1). Classification (NCBI taxonomy): domain Bacteria; kingdom Pseudomonadati; phylum Pseudomonadota; class Alphaproteobacteria; order Hyphomicrobiales; family Rhizobiaceae; genus Neorhizobium; species Neorhizobium sp. S3-V5DH. The sequence goes on along the minus strand of NZ_SMCL01000001.1, from coordinate 393,134 downwards.
GGAATCGTGGAACAAAAAAAGCCGGCATGTCGGCCGGCTTCTTCTTCAATAATTTTAACCGAATTGGCTAATGGCCCGCAGATTTCGGCTCCTCGACCTTCACCCCTTCGACAATCTTCTTGCCGGGATTTGGGTTCTTGTTGCCACGGGAGGCGTTGTTGCGGATGTCTTCTTTAGAAAGGTAGTCGAGTTGTTCGACCAGCACTTCCGCCACAAGGCCATCACCCAGTCTCTTGTTCAGGTCGTCCTTGATCGTCGAACGAAATTTTTCGAGTTCGAAGGCGCCCGGTTTGCTGAGATCGACCATCTTGTTGCCGATCAGCAGCGTAAAAAGCTCGTCGGTGGTCAGCTCCGTCATTGGAAGCTTAACGCCCTTGATCTTCTCCTTGTCCATCATGAACGAGACACGGCTGAGGAAGTAGCCGCTTATCGCTCCCTCCGAAATGACCGGAATGGTGATCGATTCTCCGCGGACCAGTTCGAGAAGTTCCTTCTTCCTGGCTTCCTCGTCGACCGGCGCAGGCGCAGCCGACATCTGCACGGAGAAATACACCGCCCCGAGCGTGACGATGCAGACCCATAGGCCGGTAAGAAGGAGTTTGACCATCAGACTTCGCCGTAGGTGAACTGTTCCTGGGTGTAGGTGCCGTCGCCATCGGCATCACGCGCCGCATTCTTCAAGAGATCGGCAACCGTCCGCACCGCATGCAGATGCGCCTCGACCCGCCGCGCGTTCAGCGCCAGCTTGGCTTTCAATCCATGCATCTGGTCGATGTAGCCGATCGCAAGCTCTCTCGGATCCGTGCCGCGGAACAGCATCGTCAGCTCGTAAAGGCAGCGGCTCTTGTGAGCATTCGACACCTTGAGGTCGAATTCGGGATCACGACCGATCCGCTGATTTTCGTTGTCGATTATCATTTCCAACCGGCCAAGCACGGTCTTGATGCGATAATCATTCGAAACGACTTCCATATCTTCTGCCCCAGTCTGAATCATTGTCAGGCCTCGTTCGTCTTACCGACGCCGAGAACCTCACGTTCGAAATCCGTAATCATGCTCATTGCGCGGCTCCGGTCATTTTCGTCGGTGGTCGCGTTTACCGCGCCCTGCCGCTCAGCCCGGTCGAGCGCCTGCGAATACATCTGTTCGGCAATGCCGATGCCGCCCTTCTGGGACATCTCGTCGGCGATCTTTTCCGCCATCATGCTCTTCCAGAATTCACCGGCAGAGCCCTTGCCGTAAACCTCTTCGGTTTCCTTCGGCAGCATGGAATTTACGAAGTTCTGCAGAATGGAGGCTTCGAACTTGCGATATTCGTCGGGCATCTCGGCCGCACGCTTCGGCGCTTCGGCATTCCCGAGACCGGCTTCAGTGGCCGGCGTATCGATCATCTTCATGGCCGCGCCGAAACCCTTGCCAACTTCCGCCAGGCTGGTCGCGGCGAAAGCCGCCTTGTTCGCCTTCAGTTTGGCCTGGGCTTCTTGCACGGCAGTCGGGTCCGCGGCACGTACGACGTCCAGGACCAGGTCGGTCGGAGGTGAAATCGCCACGCGAGCTCCTTTCGTAACGCCGCGAGACGCATTCCAGGAACGCGCTCATCGACGGCTGCAATTTGAAACGGTGCAGTATCCCGTCCGAACCGAATTCGTGCCGGGTCATCTGCGTCATGAGGAGACTATGGCTCTCGAAGCTTGCTGGAGGCTGGCGCCTATTTGATCATCTGCGAGCCGAGGGTGATCTCGATGAGTTCATAAATGGAGTTGTCGGCGGCTTCGCGATCCTCATGATCGCGCGCATCCTTCATATTGTCTTGCAGGCGGTCCGCCTTGGTCCGCTCCTTCAGCACCTTCATTTCCTGGAGCTGCTGGACGCCAGCAAGCTGGCGCTCCTTGGTTGTCAGGCGCCCAAAGCGCTCGGCATATTGCTGCGAGAACTGACGGTGGATCGGATGCATGGAACCGATCGCGTCGATCACGTCTTCCATGGACTGATTGACCTCTGCGCGATGCCGAGTGGTCGCAGCGAGTTCATGTTCCGCCATCTTCTCGATATGCCGCTGGACCGCCACAAGGCGCTTGAGCTTTTCGGAACGCTTCACTGGACCGGCCATGCCGCTCTCCTAGAAAGACAGGAAGATCGGCGCAAACCCATCCGCATATTGCCGGATGAGAGCCGCGATCGACAGATAGAGAAGGAAAAGCCCGCCCATGAGAAGGAAGGGGGTCGAGATGAAATACACCGGGATCTGCGGCGCAAGCTTGTTGACGAGACCGACCGCCACGTTGAACATCAGGCCGTAGATCAGAAATGGGCTTGCCAGCCTCAGCATGATCATGGTCGAGGCGCGCAGGGTGTCGGTCAGCGTGATCAGCATCTTTTGCGAATCAATGACCGCGCCGACGGGCGTAGCCGTATAGGAATCGATCAGCGCGCGGAACACCACGTGGTGGAAGTCCATCATGAACAGCAAGAGGAGACCGCTCAGCGTCAGCAGGTTCGTGAGCTGGTTTTCGTTCGTGTCTTCCAGGACATCATGACCCCCTGGTGCCGTAAAGCCGATCGCCATGGTCAGGATCGAGCCCGTGAACTGCATGCCAAGCGTATAGAGCCGGGCAATCAACCCGTAAACGATGCCGACCATCGCCTCCGTGAAGATCAGCCCGATGAAAGTTGCACTGGGGGATGAGGCTTTCGGATAGATCGTATCCCACAGGACCGGCAACATCGCCATGGACAGAGCGACGGCTGCAAACAGTCGCACCTGAGGCGGCACGCGCGCGCTTCCAAAGCCTGGAAGTACCATGACGCACCCACCCATTCGGCAGAATGCCAGGAAAAGTGCGAGTATGGTCCCTTGCGGGTCGGTTATCATCTGAGAATCGTCCTTCGCGGACAGTCTAAGGGTTTTCGAGACGGAATAAAACGTTCCGCCTCGAAACGCTTCCTCACGAAATGGCGCCGAGGATCTTGATCTCGAGCCCCTTGGCGAGCTCCACATGGGAGAGGACCGGCAAGGTGGCGAACAGCCGCTCGATGATCATGCGCACATAGGAACGGGTCTCCGGCGAGGTGACGAGGACAAACGGCAGGCCGCGGTCCATGAATTCGCGGATGACCTTCGTGGCCTGCTCGCTGAACTCTTCGAGCGTTCGCGGATCGATATCGAATTCGATAACCTCGCCCTTGTTGTCGCGCTTGAGCGCCTGATGGAAGAGCATGTCCCACTTGTTGCCGAGCCGGAGCACGCGCAACACGCCATTGTCTGCAAGATCGCCGCACAGTTGCTGCGCCATGCGCACGCGTACGTGCTCCACGATCTGCTCGGTCTTGCGGACGTGCGGCGCAAGTTCCGCCACGGCTTCGAGAATGAGATGAAGGTTGCGGATCGACACGCGTTCGGCCAGCAACAGTTTGAGCACCGCCTGGAGGCCCGAATAGGACATGTGCGACGAACAGATCTCGTCGGCGAGCTTCTTGTATTCCGGATCGAGACGCTCGATCAGGATCTTGACGTCCTTATAGGACAGAAGCTGCGGCAGATTGTTGCGGATGACCTCCGACAGATGCGTCAGCACGACCGAGACATTGTCGATCGGGTGGAAGCCTTCCCGTTTCAGGTCTTCTGCAAAAGTTTCCAGGATCGAAACCGCCGGCATGCCGAAGGCTGGTTCGCGGATTTCGTCCCCCGGAATGCTCGGCTTGCGGCCCGATCCAGTAACCACCAGGACATCACCCACACGCAGCGTGTTTGAAGCGATCGTCGTGCCGTGAATGCGGATGCCATAGGACTTTTCCGGTATGGCGATATCGTCGGTAACCTTGATCTCCGGGACCACGAAACCATACTGGGTGGCGAACTTCTTGCGCATCTTGCCGACGCGGAAGGCGAGTTCCTGATGCGCACCGAGGAGGCGCGTGGAAACCTGCTTGCCGAGGGCGAGCTCGATTTCCGCAGTCTTGAGGACCGACTTGACGGAATCCTTTTCTGCTTCCTTGGTCTGGACAACCTTCTTCTCCTCGTCTTCACGACGAGCCTTGTTTTCCGCCTCGATGCGCCGCGGCACGAGCCAGGCACCGAAGCCCATAAGAGCACCGAGCGTCATGAAAGGCAGAAGCGGCAGGCCGGGAACAACGGCGAGAAGCGCCATAAGGCCGGCAGACACTGAAAGAGCACGCGGATAACCAGCCAGCTGATCGACGACGGCCTTGTCGGTCGATCCTGCCGTACCGCCGCGGGTAACCAGAAGGCCTGCTGCTAGCGAAACGATGAGTGCCGGGATCTGGGATACGATACCGTCGCCAACCGACAGCTTGACGAAAACGTCCGCCGCCTCGCCGATTTCCATCCCGTGGCGGAAGTAGCCGATGATGACGCCGCCGAAAATATTGATCGCGGTGATGATGAGACCGGCGATCGCATCGCCGCGCACAAATTTGGACGCACCGTCCATGGCCCCGAAGAAGGAGCTTTCTTCCTCGAGCTCCGAGCGGCGGCGCTGTGCCTCTTTTTCATCGATGATGCCCGCCGACAGGTCAGCGTCGATCGACATCTGCTTGCCGGGAATGGCGTCGAGGGTGAAGCGCGCGCCGACTTCAGCGATACGGGTCGCACCCTTGGTGATGACGATAAAGTTCACCGTCACCAGGATCATGAAGACGATCACGCCGATGACGAAATCGCCCGACATGACGAGGCTGGAGAACCCCTGGATGACATTGCCTGCCGCCCCGTGGCCTTCATGCCCATGTGACAGGATCACGCGCGTCGTCGCGATATTCAGCGACAAACGCACCATGGTGGCGATCAGCAAGATGGTCGGGAAGGAGGAGAAATCCAACGGTCGCTGGATCCACAGCGAGACCATCAGGATCAGCACCGAGAAGGCGATCGAAAATGCCAGCCCCACGTCGATCAGGAACGGCGGTATCGGCAGGAACAGGATACAGAGGATGGCGACGATGCCGAGTGCAAAGCCGACATCGCGGCCGCTCGGGGTTACCTTCGGAATGGATAAAGCAGGTGGTTGCGCCATGGAGGTCCCGTCTCTTCATGAGATGGCGGCAGGACATGCTCCTGCCAGTTTCACGTCATGACTAAACGGCGAAGCTTGCGCGAAGGTGGGGCGGCAAACCGAAAGCGGATGCAGCCGGTCAGAAACCGGACTGGACCCTCGAAAAAACCAGATTGGCAAAAAGATTGATCTGGCTGCCGATGAATGGCGCGGTGATGCCGATCGTTACCAGGATGGCAACGATCTTCGGTACGAATGTCAGCGTCATTTCCTGGATCTGCGTCAGTGCCTGGAGAAAGGCGATCGCCACACCCACGACCATGGCTACCAGCACGGCCGGACCGGAGGCGATCAGGACCGTCCAGATAGCCGCCTGCATGATATCAAGGGCATCCGCCTCATTCATCGCGCTCGTCCGATTCGCGTGTGACTCGATCAGCTACTTTTATCGGTATCGTCGTTATCCGTCGAGCCGTCGGTCGTATCCTTGGTGCCGGTTGTCAATGGCGTGTCGGAAAACACGACGCCGGCCTGGAGCAGGATCTTTTCGTTCTTGTCGGTGATAGCAACGACGCCATCTGCGTAGACTTCGACTTCCTTGACCTTGCCAGTCATCGTGTCGTCGGCGCTCTTGACATATTTGCCGATGAGGTCGGTGGCGCGGGTCAGGGCTTCCGCCTGAAGCATGCTCTTCAGGTGGGTATTCGTCTGGATCGACTGTTCGACCTGCGAGAACGTTGCGAGCTGGGCGATCTGTTCGCTCGCATCCATCGGATCGGTCGGATCCTGATACTTCATCTGCGCAATTAGGAGCTGCAGGAAGTTGTTGTAGTTGAGGCTGGCCTTATCGGAGGCATTTGTCGATGAACCCGCATTCGCCCAGGGATTGGCGGTTGCCGAGGTGATCGGGGTCACCGCCATGGGGCAATCTCCTTGCGGATGCGTTCGACGGTTGCCGGCGCGATTTCCTGATTGTTCAGAATGCGGTCTTCCACCGGATAGAGGGCGCGGATCGCTTTGAGTGCATCGAAGGCGCGGCCTGACGCGACCATGCCGTCAATCCGCTTCAGCTCCGCCAACACCTCATCGTCATGGAAGCAGGTCAGCAGCATGGCCACCGATTTGCGGAACAGCGTCATCGACTGCTCCTTGCCTTCGGGGTTGATCAGCATCATCTGAGCGATGAAATAGAGCTGCCTGAGCGGCGTGGTCGCATCCTCCGGCTGAAGAACGTGGTTTTCCAGCAGGAACGTGACGTCGTTGAGGAATTCCAGCGCGACCTTTCGATCAACGCGCAGCACGGCGCCGTTGATGAAGATCCTTTCGCCGGACTTCAGAGAGATGCGAAGCGTACTTTTCATTTAAGTCCATCCCTGATGATGGTGGTCACGTCTATAATGCCCTGGAAATTCGTCGACTCGCGTTTCCGGATCTTTTCGCATTCCTTCAATATCCAGATAGCGATAGAGATCAGGTCGGCGCGCAGTTCCGTCGCCAATTCGTTGTCCGGTTGTTTCAGGTCCTCAATGAACCTGATCCACACACGCCGGGTATAAAAGAGAGCCTCGACCGTCGTGCGCGTATAATGCCCGTCGTCGCGGGCCGCCGCCAACAATTCGATCGAACGATCGAGGGCCTGCCGTTCACGATCCTTGGCGTTTGCAACGCCATCCTCCATGATCTCGGCATATGAAAACTGGTACATTCATGTATCCTTCTTCATGAGCCTTCCTTTAGTCATCAAAGGAAGTTGGCAAGGCTCAACTGCTGTATCTTTGCCGTTACCGTATATGCGGTTTCCAGAAGCGTCTTCAGTGCGTTGAGACGAGTTGCAGCTTCCTCCGGATCGACATTCTCGAGGCCGATCAGGCCTTTCGTCAGAATATCTTTCTGCGCCTGCAACCTTTCCTCAGCCTTGGAGACGCGTTCGGTATAAATACCGATTGTAGTCCGCTGCTGGTTAATACTATCTACACCGTTCATGGCTTCGCTGATGACAGACCGTGTCCGCGCGCCAACCGCCTGGCGGGCCTTGTCGTCCATGTTCGGCTGCAGCAACTCCAGCGACACGATGGAGGCGAAGGCGAACTTGCGCATACCTGCCTTATTGGCGTTGGTGGAGCTTTCCACCACTTCGCTCTGGCTGATGCGGCTCTTCATGTTTTCGTCGCTGGCGTCCGAGAAGAAGGTCGTCCAGAAATCCTGGCCGGCAAGAGCCAGCGGATGCGGCGGGCTTGTGAGAGGAGCGGTGCCATCGAACTTCTTCCCGAGGTCGTCGAGGAAGGTATTCATCTCGGTCTCTGTCATGACCGACAGGCTCGCGATGCCGTTTGTCGTCATGTAGTGGTTCAGCTCGGTATCGAATGCCGCCTTGGCGGGCGATCCCGCTGCAAAATAATCCTCCATCGGCTTCACGTCGGTGTTGATGCCGGCAAAGATATACTCACCCTGGACCGACGTATTCGCAAAATTGGTGAAGGCGTCGAGGGCGGACTGCATGGTCGTGCGGGCCGTGGCGAGGCTCGTCGCGTCCGTGGAGTTGCCAAGGGTCAGAATTGCGCCCTGGATATCGAGCCCCAGCTCGTTCATCTTCGACAGGGCCAGTTCGGCGCTTTCCAGCCGCTGAGTGGCGAGCGCTGCCGTGTTGTAGAGCGATTCGATGCGGGTGATGTCGCGAGACAGATCGAGGGCGCGGGACGTATTGGCTCCCAGCGCGACGCCGAGATCCGCATGCTTCTGCGTGACGGCTTCCTGGTTCGCTTTCACCATCTCGCGCTGGACGCCTGAAATGGCGTTTCGCATGGTCGTCTGAATGGACAAAGTGGAAATGAAAGAGGTCTTCATGATCAGCTCGCAATATCCAACAGGGCCTGCATCATCTCGTCGACCGTCGCCATCAGCTTGGTGCCGGCCTTGTAAGACTGTTCGATATCAAGCAGCAGCGACAGTTCCTCGTCGAGACTGACGCCCGTGCTGCTGGAATAGGCCTCCAACGTGCGGGTCAAAAGTGCGGTCTTGGTCTCATCGGAGGCCGTTGCTGTACTGCGAAGTTGTTCCAACCAACCCATGGAATCTGCGGCGAAGGAAAGAAGGTCCGGAGCGTCCGCGATTTCCGTGTTGGTATCGAAGGTCAACGGTCCTTCGAGGCTTTCATTATACTTGTCCAACAGGTCGGCGTAGCTGCTGCCGCCGCTGGTGTTGACAACGTAAGCAACGCCGTTGATGCCGCCATCACGCAGTTTGTCGGGTGTGCCCGCAGGAGGAACGACGATCGGATTGACGAAAATTCGCGATGCGATCCCCGAGACGATGGTGCCTGCAGCCGGAACGGCGGTCTGCTGAACCCCGGCGCTATCCCTGTAAGTGAAGAGACCGGTCTGAGGAACAAGGGCGCCGGTTGGCCCGGTCTCGGCAAAAACGGTGATCAGTCCCCTTGCGATTTCGTCAAGTTGGCTCTGGAATATCGGGGCGACCGTGTCGCGGACCTGTATCAGCGCCTGGAGCGATCCTTTAGCTGTTGTATTGCCGGACACACCCGGCTTTAGCGCCACTCCGTCGATATAGACGCCGTTTCCGACTGTGGAGGCATCGAAAGCCGCCGTTGCCTGGAAGGTAACCTTGCGGGGCACGGCCTCGAACAGCGTCACGCCTGCCGAGGTGTAGAGCACCATGTCGTTGTCGCCGCGGACGTAGGAGGTCACGCCGACGATTTCGGAAATCTTCTTGAGAAGCCCATCGCGCTCATCGAGAGCGTCGTTTGCGTCAGCGCCGCTCGCGGTCGCGTTCTTGACCTGATTGTTGACCGCCTCGAACTTGGCAAGCAAAGCGTTCAGCGTATCGACGTCCTGCTTGATCTGGTCGTCGGCGTCCTTGCGAATCTGCTGAAGCTTGTCGGCCGCGGTGTTCAGACCGTTCGCAAGATCCTGCGCGGTGGAAATGACGGCGCCACCGAGGCCGGTATCGTTTGCCTTGGAGGCAAACGCGTCCAAATTGTTACGAAACGCGGTAATGAGTTTGGCGGGGGAAATCTCGTTGTCGTTGCCCCCCATCAGGTTCTTGATCTCGGTGAGACCAGCCAGAAGTGTCGCCTGGCCGCTTGCAACTGAAGAGCTCTCGATCGTCTGGCGCAGGAGCGGAGAGTTCTGGGCCCGAACGATCTCGTCGATCACCGCCCCGTTGCCGCCGGTCACGACCACCGCGGAGCGGCGGACGTAATCCGGGTTCTGTGCATTGGCAATGTTCTTCGACACCACACCGGACTGCGTGCCGGAGTTGGTGAAGATGGACTGCGCCGTGGACAATGCTGATGCAAGCGACATTTTTTACTAACCTCTTGAGACTTATTCTCTCGATCGTCCCGTCCGGTTATCTCTTCAGGTTGATGAGGACGTCCATCAAGTCTGAGCCGGTCTGAAATACTTTGGAGTTCGCCGTGTAGACGCGCTGCGATTCGATCATCTCGGTGAGCTCGCTGGCGATATCGACGTTGGAGCTTTCCAGAGCACCAGAATAAACCTGGCCGAAAGAGCCGCTTTGCGGGAAGCCAATGGTGACGACGCCGGAGTCATTGGTCGGCAGATAAACGTTGCCGTTCTGAGGCAGCATCTTGTCGATCGCCGGAACCGTAGCCAGGGCTACCTGGTAGATCGGACGGCGACCGCCATCCTGATAGACCGCCGTGACGAGACCGTCGCCACCGATTTCGACGTCCGTGATCGGGCTCGGCGCATTGCCGTCGATGATGCCCTTGCCAGGCGTGAAGTCGCTGGCAAACTGCGTCATGTCGGACATATCGATATTGATTGTTTGCGCCGGGGTCGCACCATCGTTGGGATCGGTGATGGTGAGGGATGTAGGCGAGGCCGGTGCAGTCGTCTTCAGCTTGTTGGTGTTCGGATCGAACACCAACGTCACCGTCTGCTGCACGAGCGTCGGAGCCGTTGCGGTAGCTGCGTATGGGAAGCCGCCGTTCGTAGACTGATCCTGACGATAGACGCTGACTTCCCAGGTATTGGTAGCGGTCTTGGTGTAGTAGAAATCGTACAGGACCTTGGCACCGGCATGATCATAGGCGGTGAGCGAGCTCTTGTTGGTTATGACCGCGGTGGCGGTGTTCGCGCTTGGACGATTTGCAACGACGGCGACCGCGTCGGCTTCCTTGTCCAGGTTGGCCGGGAAGCTGCCCTGGCTGGACGGCGAAGAAACCAGACCGAAGTCGTTGATGTTGATCGCTTCAAGCCCGTTGAAGCCGTTGACGACCGCAGCCGGCGGGTTCGAGCCGTAGGGATATCCCATCAGCTGGTAACCGGCAGTGTTGACGAGGTAGCCATTGGCATCCTTCTGGAAGGCGCCGGCACGGGTCAGATAGGGAGAGCCATTCTGGTCGCTGACGATGAAGAAGCCTTCGCCCTGGATGGCAAGATCGGTGTTCGACGTGGTGTACTGGATACCGCCCTGTTCGGCGATGCTGTAGCGGACATTGGTTTCCACACCGCCCGACGAATAGGAACCCTGGGTGGAGGGCAGAACCAACGAAGAAAATGCCGTTGATGCACGCTTGTAACCGGCTGTGCTCGAATTGGCGATGTTATCGCCCACCGTGCCGAGGCGATTGGCCTGGGCATTCATACCAGAGACGGCCGTTTTCATCGTGCCGAAAATGCTCATAGGAAATCTCCGCTTTATCTGATGGAGAGAGTAGGATGCGGGCCTTGCGTGAAGCTGTCTGCTTTCCGTGTCCGCCGAAAATAAGCGGCAAGGCCCTTCTGAAATATCAGTTCCAGTCGATGCAATAGCCAAGGAAACGCTTGGAATCGACGGGGTCGAAGCCGAGCTTCTTGCGCAGTTTCTTGCGCAGCTTGCTGATATGGCTTTCGACGACGTTCTCTTCGACTTCCTCGTCGAAGATGCCGTAGATGGCATTGAAAATCTGCGTCTTGGAAACACGCCGGCCACGGTTGGAGACCAGGTACTCCAGAATGCGCCGCTCGCGGCGCGGAAGTGCGAAAACTTCGCCTTCGATTTCCGGGTCACGACCATCGGAGAATACACGGATGGGACCGATATCGGTGAAGTTCGCGATTGCCTTCAGACGACGGCGGATTGCTGCCGCACGTGCCAGGATTTCGCGGGGATGGACCGGCTTACGCACCACGTCATCGACGCCGCTATCGAAGAAGGCAAGGGTTGCTTCCAGGGACGGAGCGTCGCTGACTGCGATCACCGGCGCCATGGACCGGTCCCGGATTGCCCGCGGCAGTTCAAGCGTCCGCTCGCCCTGACCGATCAGAAAGGCCTCGACCGCCGCGATGTCCGCATCAGCTGCCGTATTGACCCATTCGCCGAATTCTTTTGGATCGAACCCCGTGGACGGAATTCCTTCGCGTCCAAAAAGAGAAGTGTATCCGTCTTTCACGAGCTCACGCTCATCAACCACTACGATCATTCGCCGCCTCCGAATCAGTTGTGGTACCTCGATTGACCTATGGGTACGAATCGCGGGAATCGGAGACAAGCTGTGTGAAATTAACCAAACAAATTAATAGTTGATTAACCATTGGCGTGCGATTTGCACTAGATATAGTGGGTAGGCACTTTTGCGGCACAAATTTTTAGTGGAAAAATTAACACCTCTTCAAGAAGTGCTTGCGCTGCCATTTTCGCCATATTTCGTCAACCGCACAATTTTGCGATTCTTTTGGCGAGGCGCTCGCCCTCAGGTTGCGGGGTTATTGCAGAAGCGAGAGGCGTTGGTCGTCCAGTTTCCGTACCCTGTGGCGACCAGATTGCTGATCACACGGCAGACATATCTCTTCTGAGCAGGATCATTGTTAGGTCCGGCGTGGTATCTTGCTACCGCCATTGTCCATGTCTCATGACGGTCGTGCAGGTTGCGCAGGAACTTTGCCGCATACTCCACATTGCGCCTCGGATCGAACATCTCTTCTGGAGACGAGAAGTTTTCGCCGTGGAAATGATGATTGATCTGCATGCAACCGATGTCGATCAACTTCATCCCCTGTCGCTTTGCCGCATAAAAGGCGGTGATAGCCTCCTGCTGGGAGGCAGAAAAATAGGCTTTGCCTTCCACGTTCATAGCGAACGGGCTGAGGCTCCCTTTGCGTCCCGTCTCGGTCAGTCCGACCGAGTAGAGAATGCCTTCCGGGATCCCATACTTGGCCGCCGCAGCTTGAATCTCGCGCTCGCAAGCTCCGGGGTTAACCGGAGCCCGCGGAAAGACCGGCGCGCTGGCTGCTGTCGGAGCGCGAGGAGCAACCTGCGTGGATGCGCTGAAAAGAGATCCGGCGGGCGCCTCAGAGGTAGAGATCGCCAGGGCGAGCGCTGCCAGAAGGCGCACCTGCCGTGCTGTCCAAAGCCGCATCATTCGTATTCCTCGCTCCTGGCTCAACCGATTGGCGGTTTCCCGTCTGTTCCTGGCCGCGTCCGGCGGCAGAGCCCTGCCGACCGCCGTCAGCCTGAGCCTGCGGACCTGCCTGACCTTGCTGCCCCTGTTGGCCGCCGGCGGCTTCCGAATCCGCCGTTGGAGCAATGCTGATGGTTACCTGTTCGACGGCAAAGCCCTGGGCGCGAAGTGCGTCGAGGATACCGCTGCTGTCTTCGCTGAGCTGCATGTAGGCGGCTCGCGTCTCGACGGTGAGGTGCACGTTCAGCGCTTCCCCATGAAGCCTCAGCATGGCCGTCACCGATCCCAGATCATGCGGGTTCATCTGCAGCTTGAGCGTATTGACCACCGTACCGGTGCTGGTCTGCGCCGCGATGTTGGAGAGCTCGGAGCTCGGATGCATCGCCGCCGCCCATTCGGAATTGCCTGAAAGCATCGCCGTGAGATTGGCACTGTTCGAATTTTGTGCGAGGCCCAGGAACCGTCGCGACTCGAGTACGGTGACGTTCTCGGCAGCTCCATTCGATGAAGCCTTGAATTCCACGGTCGGACGCTCGCCGCTACGCTCGTCAACGGTCATATTGAGGCTCTGGCCGTCACCGCGGGCATTGGTGAAGCGGAACTGGCCGGTCCCGGGAACGCTCGTCTCGCCATCGGTCGGCATCGAAAGCGGATCCGAGGACGCGCTGGCCGCCAAACTGAAGCGTCTGGTTTCGTCAACGCCGCTAATCCCGGCAGCCTCGGCACGATCTTCCGCACCCTTCTGCCGCTTGCCCTGAGACCCCGCCGTGTTCTTCGGCATCGCGGCCTGAAGTTCACTCGCGGCTACCTCGCCGCCCAACAACGACAAGACGTCGGCAATCTTGCTGTCGTCGGCATCCAGAATGGAGAGATCGAGACCTGGGTCTGCCTCTTCAGGCTCAGCCTGTTCGCTCTTGCCGTCGGGTTTGCGGGCGGCGGCCAGTTCATCCGATTTTCGGACAATGGCCTTGGCGGTGACGAGCGCATCGCGAAGCTTCTTCTCCGCCGGCGTCAGCTGCTTTTCATCATTTGCCGTAGCAACCTTGCTCACCGCATCGAGCACGCTTTCGCTTCTCTCCAGCGTGCGCCGAAGGCTTTCGGGGCGGAGGTCGATGATGGGTTTGCGCGTTGCGGGCTTTTCACCAGCGGCCACGCGATCACCCTCAGCAGGCTCCCCGTCATCCGACATGTCGCCATGGCGCTGAGAAGGCACGTCTTGATCCAAACCCGAAAGGGCGTCGGAGAAGCCGTTCGGTGATGCATCGGCGCCCTTTCGGCCGGCGACAGCTTGTTTTGCCGACGAAGCCGCATCGGCTGCGCCGGTCTTGCCACCCAGAATGTCGGTAATCATTTGGACGGACTCTCCTCCATCAGCATTTCATCGATAGCATTCAATTTCGAACGACCACTATCGACGTATGTCTGGAAGGCCGGATCGAATTTGACAGCGGTGCCGGCCGTCGGATCTTCCGAGGCGGAGGCAGGCCCAGCGATCTCATTTCTGGGCAACGCGACTGGGGATTTCGCATCTTCTGTGTGGGTCACTTTGATTGCTTCGTCTTGTGCGAAGCTTTCCTCTTCCGGCTTGCTAACGACCTGTTCGGCAATCGTTTTTGCCGCCCGGCGCAGGGCCTTGTCACGGACCGAAAGCGTCTCTTCGGGAACCTCGCTTATGGCCTTCATGGCTGCATGAATGTCATTCGTCGGAATGCCGGCAAGCCCGCCGTAAAGCCGCGCGAGTGCCTCGGGCACGGGATTTCCCGCCAGTGCTTCGGCTTTTGTGGAGGCGAGGCGAGCAAGATCGTTATTGCCGGCGATGGCGGCTGCGCGGGCAATCCTGAGGAAGACCTCCCGGCGACGGTCTGCATCCATGAACTCGATCGCCCCGTCTACGTCATTTTCCGTGATCGCACCGAAATGGGAAACGACAAGCTGCACGAAGAAATCGGCGAACTGACTGGCATAGGGGGAATGAACGAAACGACGGGCGTATCGGCGCGAATAGGAAAGCGCTTCCTTGACCATGTTGGCCTCGACCGTAATGGCCACGGAACGGCGAAGAGCAGCTTCCTCTATGATGGTACCGGGCGCCGTCAACCGTGCCCAGTCGTAAAATCCGAGTGCTGCCTTCGGATCATTCACAACCGCCACATTGCCGCTGACCAAAGCGAGGTAGGGGCCGAGCTTCTCGTCGCGGTATTCCTTGGTCATCTCTCCCAGGCTCTTCGCGACCAGAGTGCCCTTGCCGCTGAGATATTTTCGGAGAGCCTCCGCCACGCGATTGTCGAAATTGCCGGCGATGTCGCGCGAGGCGAGATATTCGAGCGTTTCGGGATTGCCACCGCTCATGGCATAGATCAAGGCGGCATCGACATTGCGCGGATCCTCGAAGACCGAGGGGTCGGCGGTTCTCAAGCGCTGGTCGATCGTGGCAAGCATGAATCGCTGCATCTCGGCAGCGGAGTGATCACCGAGGACAACGGAATCCTGCACGAACTGGAGCGAACGAAGCATGGCGTAGGGCGGCAGCTCGCTACGGTCCTGCGCAAACGCCGGATGCGTAAGAGCTGATGAGCCCAGGACCAGAGCAGCCGTCAACAGGGACCGTATGCCCGCAAGCGCCATATTATCCCTCGTCCGCCTGGAGCAGGATCTCGATGCGGCGGTTCGCGGCGGCAAGGGGATCATCGGCCACCTGAAGCCGCCTGTCGGCAAAACCCGAAACCTGCTTGACGCGGTCTTCGGTCAGCCCGCCGTGCACCAGCATGTAATAAGCGCTATGGGCGCGGGCCATCGAGAGGCGCCAGTTGTCGTTCTGGCCACCTTTGAACTGGCGGCCGTCGGTATGGCCGCGCACAATGACGCTGCCTTTGCGATCCTTGAGGATCTGCCCGAGCTTTTCCATCGCCAGAACCATTTCCCGACGAGGCACGGCAGAGCCGACGTTGAACATCGGATCATCGGCCTGATCAGAAATGGTGACGAGCAGGCCACCCTCTGCTGGGGTCACGACCAGCCCCTCGGCAAGCTTGCCGGCGACGCCCGAAATCTGCTTTTGGATTTCCTCGCGAAGCTTCTCGGCGGCCTGTTCTTCCGCCTTGGAGCTCTTGAGGGGTTCTCCGGGCTCGGCTTTCTCGGATTTATCGGCCTGGGTCTTGTCGAGTTGCGTCGGATCTGGCCGTGGCGTGGGTAGCGCAACAGCCATTTCTGTCGGCGGCACGCCCGCATCCTGTTGAGTTGCAGTTTGAACAGCTTCCGCGGTCGGACCTTCGACCGGGCTTCCCTTCACAGACTTGTCGGAACTGTCAGCACGCGCAACCTCGATTTGCCGCGTCCAGAAATCCGGATCGAACGGGTCGCGATAGGCTTCACCGCCGTCGGCTCCGGTCGCAGGGCCGGACTCGCTTGCGCCACCCTCACCTTTCGCGCTGACATTGGCCTGCTGGCCTACTTCCTGGGCGATCTCGGCGAGAACCGAATAGGGATTTTCAAAGAAGTCTGCTTCGGAATAGTTTGGTTCGTCGCCGGAAGTCGACGTCATATCTTCGCCGGTCGCGGCCGCCGACCCCTGCACGTCCGCATCCGCCTTGACCCGCGAACGCTCGCCGCTCTCCTGTCCCTCTGCCGCATCGACGGGCTTCTCGAGCCCTTTCTCGGCCGGCGTCTCGTCCGAGAGCTTTATGGGGTTGAAATAGCTCGCCATCGAGGCCTTCGTTTCCTCGTTGGCGGCATTGACCAGCCACATGACGAGGAAAAATGCCATCATCGCGGTCATGAAGTCGGCATAGGCGATCTTCCAGGCACCGCCATGATGGCCGTCGTCGTGCCCGCCGCCATGTCTCTTGACGATGACGACTTCGTTCTTGCCGTGATGGTGGTTCTCGGCTTCGCTCATGCCAGTACTTTCTTCAGACTTGCGGACCACGCCGACATGCGAGTCACAAGCGCCGACTCACCGATATCAACCGAGATATCCAGATCGGGCGCTTCAACATGGCGCAGAAGAGGCGCGGATGCGCCCAGTGCGGCCTTGAGCTTTTCGAACAGATGCAGCGGTCCACGAACGTTGACCGTTCCGACATCACCTTCGAGCACGGCATCTCTGATGAGGTCGGCCATATCCGAAACCGCTTTGGCGACCAACGCTTCGTCGAGAAGCGGCGCCAGAATTCCCGCCGTCTGGTCGCTGACCGCCTGGGCTGTAGCCGCGGCGATTTCCTGAAGTCCGGCAGCGATCGAGGCCGCGGCTTCAGCCTCATATCTTTCGCGAAGTGCCGCAATCTCTTCGGCATGCGCTGCGATAAGCGCCTGACGCTCCTCCTCGAAACGCTGCTGCAATTCCTCAGACGCCGCCTCGTGACCCCTTGAATAGGCTTCCGCGCGTTCGGCCTCGATATCTACGGGGGCTTCAACCACAGCGGGAAGCGCCAGATCTTCGTCGAGGCTGCCAGCAAAACCATCCGCCATCAACGGCAAGGGAAGGGACTGCGGTTCACTGAAGTCCTTCAGGTAGCGTGCGAGAGAAGCGCTCATCGGGACACTCCCCCCACTGCCACGCTCCTTCGCGCGCCGCTCGTCATGAGCGGGCGGAAGAAGCCAAATGTCGCCGCTGCAATCATCGTATCATCCCGATAAAGTTGCTGTTCATTCATCCGCAGCAGGATCTCGCAAAATCCTCCGGATCGTAGCGAAACGGTAGGCAATCAAACTTGCGCGAGGATGAAGATGGCGCATCGCGTCAACCTCAAACGACCGGCTCGGCGAGACATCAAACGGATCGATCCCGACGTGTTACTGCCGGAACAGCTGGAGAATGTTTTCGGCGTTGGTGTTGGCGATCTGGAGCGACTGTATGCCGAGTTGCTGCTGGGTCTGGAGCGCCTTGAGGCGGGTCGATTCCTCGTTCATGTCCGCATCCACCAGACGGCCGACACCCTTGTCGATCACGTCCGTCAGGGAGGCGACGAAACCTTCCTGCAGGTCGATACGCTTCTGGATCGAACCGAGACTGGACGCCGCGCTGGTCATCGCCAGGAGCTGCTTGTCCAGGAACCGTTCCAGCATGTCGAGCACAGCTTCATTATCGGGAGCAGAACCCGGCACCATCGTGTTCATCTGTGACGCAACATCGGCCAACTTGTCCAGATTTACGGATACGACCGAAATATCGAGCTTACGATTGTCGAGGTTATTGGCGGGTAAAACAACGAAGTAGTAACTCGTACCCCCATTCTGGTGAACAGGAGTTGTGACTGCCGGTGCCGTGGCAGGGTCTGTCGTCGTGACCCGGGCCCACTGGCCCTCGGCAACTTTCATGTAGGAGTTGCCACCCACCGTATAGATGCGCGCGTCGGCAACGTTGGTGTCGGCACCCAATGCGGTCAACTGGCTTTCGGTGAAGAATGGAACGGCGTAGTCTGCTTCGGTCGAGACACCGGCATTCGTGGTGACGACGGTGACGGCCGTCTCGGTTTCGGCCACAAAGCGGACGGAGGAATCAAGAATACCAATCTTTCCGCCGTTCAGATCGAATAGAACGGTGCTCGAATCCAACGTATAATCGACGGTCTTGACGGCGACTTCACCCGATGCGGTTCGGGTAAACGACGCAACCACCTGTTTTACGACTGGCTTTTCCTGGGCGTTGGTGCCGCCATCGCTGACATAGTCCTGGAGCCAGTTCTCGCCGGAGAAGGTGGCGGAATCGGCAATACTCTTCAACTGCTCCTGAAGCTGGGTGATTTCTTCCTGGATCTTGTTGCGGTTGGCGCCGACGCCATAGGCAGCGACGATCTTGGATTTGATTTCCATGACCGTATCGATGGCGCTTTCCATTGCGGCGTAGGCGGTATCCACCTTTGCCGCACCGAGTCCAAGCGCGTCTTGAATCGTCGACAGTGCGTGGTTGTCGGAACGCATCGTCGTGGCAATAGACCAATAGGCGGCATTGTCTGCAGCCGTCTGAACCCGCATGCCGGAAGACACCCTTGCCTGGGTGATTTCCATGTTGCGGTCGATTCCGCGCAGGGTCTGCAGTGCCGCCATCGCGGCAGTATTGGTCAGGATGCTCGTCATTGGCCGTGCCTCGGTCAGATATTCTGAGGGATCCGGAGTAGTTCACCGGAAACGACGAGAGGCATCATGCTTACCGCCTCTCCACATCAGTGATGGGGGCGGCCTGTCGTTCTTAACAAATCGTTAACGCGACAGTTATCAAAGGCAATCCTGAATTGGCAAGCTGTTAAAGCGCCGTCGAGGCCTTCGCCCGACGGTCGTGCAGGTTTCGCGCAAGCCACACGGCGAAATGGGAAAAACCGCGCCTCCTTCGAGACGCGGTTTTCTTTCCTGAATATTGCTGCTGCCGTGTCAGAGCGGGACGAACCGCTCCTAGCCAAGAGCGCCGCTTACTGACGGAAGAGCGACAGAATATTCTCGGAATTGGTGTTGGCGATCGAGAGCGACTGGATCGCAAGCTGCTGCTGGGTCTGCAGGGCCTTGAGCCTGGTCGATTCCTCGTTCATGTCCGCATCCACGAGACGGCCGATGCCGCTATCGATGGAGTCGGTGAGCTTGGAGACGAAGTCCTCCTGCATTTCGATGCGCATTGAGATCGAGCCGAGCTTTGCCGTCGTGCTGGTGAGCGCTTCAAGCTGGGCGTCGACGAAGGAAATCAGGGCATCCATGATGAAGGCGTCATCGACGTCCGTGCCCATGCCGAGGTAGGTCGCAGACGCGCTATTGCGATAGTCGTCGAGCGTGGTGATGTCCAGTTCGGAGACCGAAACCCCCTTGGTGTAGGTGATCGATGCATTGGTGGCGACGAGGGCGTTCGTGTCGATGTCGTAGCCGCCGGCCGTGCCGTTGTAGACAGCGTCGACGAAGCCGCCGCCAATCTTGATCAGGTAGTCCGCGTTGGTGCCGCTCAGCAGGTTTCCGCTGGTATCGGCCTTCGCCCAGACATTGCCGCCGATTTCCACCCACTTGGCAGTGGTGTCGCTCATCGCATTTGTGTTGATCCTGGCGTAGCGATCGTTGCCGAGAGTATCCTGAACATCGCGGAAACCCTTGAGCATGTTGGCGTCGAGTAGGCCTGCGTCACCACCGGAAAGGTCGAAAAGAACCGTGGTTTCGTCGAGCTTGATCGGGATAGGCTGCACGGCAACATTACCGTTGGCGTCGCGAGTGAACGAACCGATCACCTGCTTGAGAACCGGATCGCTCGCATAGATCTCGCCGGTCGTGGCATTGGTGCGGCCACCGATATCCGCCTGCAGCCAGTTCTCACCGGAGAAGGAAGCGGAAGAAGCAATGCTCCGGAGCTGGTCCTGCAGCTGAGAAATTTCCGACTGGATCTTCGACTTGTCGACACCGGCTTCGGAGGCGGCAACGAGCTTGCTCTTGATCTCGGTGACGACGTCGACGACGGTTTCCATGGCGGCGTAAGCGGTGTCGACCTTGGCAGCGCCGAGACCGAGAGCGTCCTGGACGGCAGAAAGTGCACCGTTGTCCGAACGCATGGTGGTCGCAATCGACCAGTAGGCGGCGTTGTCGGAAGCGGTTCCGACGCGCAGGCCGGTGGAAACGCGCTTCTGCGTATCTTCCATGTCGACGCCGAGCGAGCGGAGGGTCTGGAGTGCAGCCATAGCTGCGGTATTCGTAAGAATGCTGGTCATCTTGTGCCCCTTGATTGGCTAGAAGAAAGGGACATTCCGGATTTCACCGGTGAACGAAGGCTCGGCCTGATGCCTGTTAACCTCTTTTTCGTCTTGGTTAACCCTTCGTTTCGATGAGCCCAGTTAAGGGGCAAATGGTTAACAAAGGTTAAACCGTCTTTACCGAAGTTAATAAAAAATGGAGAACATATAAAAAAAACCGCGCCCCGGAGGGCGCGGCCTTTCAAGCGATAAGCTTCTGTTGCTTTTCCGATTAACGGAAGAGCGACAAGATGTTCTGCGAGTCCGAGTTGGCAATCGAAAGCGACTGGATCGCCAGCTGCTGCTGGGTCTGCAGGGCCTTGAGCTTGGTGGACTCTTCGTTCATTTCGGCGTCGACGAGGCGGCCGACACCGCTGTCGATCGAGTCGGAGAGCTTGGAGACGAAGTCTTCCTGCATGCCGATACGCATGGAGATGGAGCCGAGCTTTGCAGCAGCGCTCGTCATCTTCTCGAGCTGACCGTCCGTGAAGGAGATCAGGTAGTCCATGAGCTGCTCGTCGGAGACGTTGGTGCCGTCGCCCATGCCGAGGTTCTTGGTGTCACCGGCCTTGCGGTAGTCGTCAAGCTTGGTGATGTCGAGTTCGGAAACCGACAGACCCGAGGTGAGCGTGATCGAAGCGTTGGTGGCGATCAGGGCGTTGGTGTTGACCTGATATTCGTTGGCCGTTGCGCTGAAGACTGCATCGACGAAGCCGCCGCCGACCTTCATCAGGTAGGTGCCGTTCGAACCGTCGCTGTAGACGCCGAGCGTATTGCCCTTCTGCCATACGTCGCCGCCGATGTCTCTCCAGACAGCAGAGGTGTCGTTCAAGGCCGCAGTGTTGACCTTGGCGTAACGATCGGCACCGAGGGAGTCCTGAACCTGACGCATGCCCTTCAGAGCGTTGGCGTCGAGGATGCCGGCGTCACCACCGGAAAGGTCGAACAGAATGTTCGTTTCGTTGAGCACAACATTGACGGTCTTGACCGAAACGTTGCCTTCGGCATCGCGGGTGAAGGAACCGACGATCTGCTTGTTGATGTCGTCAGAAGCGTAGACAATGCCGGTAACAGCGTTGGTCTTGCCGCTGATGTCGGCCTGCAGCCAGTTTTCACCGGAGAAGGAAGCCGAAGAGGTGATGCTCTTCAGCTGCTGCTGCAGCTGCGTGATTTCTTCCTGGACCTTGGACTTGTCGACGCCCGGTTCGGAAGCGGCAACGAGCTTGTTCTTGATTTCCTGGACGACGTCGATCGCCGATTCCATGGCGGCATAAGCGGTGTCGACCTTAGCGGCGCCGAGGCCGAGAGCGTCCTGGACGGCAGAGAGAGCGCCGTTGTCCGAACGCATGGTGGTTGCGATCGACCAGTAAGCAGCGTTGTCGGAAGCAGAACCGACGCGCAGACCGGAGGAAACGTGAGCCTGCGTCTTCTCCATGTCGGAGCTGAGCGAGCGCAGGGTCTGGAGTGCAGACATGGCTGCAATGTTGGTGAGAATGCTAGTCATTTATGAGTGCCCCTTGAGTGGCTGATTACGAAAAGGGACATTCCGGAAACACCGGGGAACGGAGGGCAGCATCATGCTTGCTAACCAGTTAATTTGTTTGGTTAACTCACCGTTTCGATGGCTCTAGGTAACCTCAATATAGTTAATGAAGATTGAAGCCGATTTAGAAAAATAAAAAAGCCGCGTCCGAATTCGGACGCGGCCCTTTTCCGGGTCCATGGCGCGGTCAGCCTCCGCGCCATTTCGCCTGTTTCGATTAACGGAAGAGCGACAGGATGTTCTGCGAGTCCGAGTTGGCAATCGAAAGCGACTGGATCGCCAGCTGCTGCTGGGTCTGCAGGGCCTTGAGCTTGGTGGACTCTTCGTTCATGTCGGCGTCGACCAGGCGACCTACACCGCTATCGAGCGAGTCGGAGAGCTTGGAGACGAAGTCTCCCTGCATCTCGATGCGCTTGGAGACTGCACCGAGCTTTGCAGCGGCGCTCGTCATCTTTTCGAGCTGGTTGTCGACGAACGAGGTCAGAGCAGCGATCAAGTCATCGTCGGAGACGTTGGTGCCGTCGCCCATGCCGAGGTTCTTGGAATCACCAGCCTTGCGGTAGTCGTCAAGCTTGGTGATATCGAGTTCGGCGACCGAGAGGCCCGAGGTGAGCGTGATCGAAGCGTTGGTGGCGATCAGGGCGTTGGTGTTGACCTGATATTCGTTGGCCGTTGCGCTGAAGACCGCATCGACGAAGCCGCCGCCGACCTTCATCAGGTAGGTGCCGTTCGAACCGTCGGTGTAAGCGCCGAGCGTATTGCCCTTCTGCCATACGTCGCCGCCGATGTCTCTCCAGACAGCGGTGGTGTCGTTCATGGCCGCGGTGTTGACCTTGGCGTAACGATCGGCACCGAGAGAGTCGGTAACCGTGCGCATGCCCTTCAGGAAGTTTGCGTCGAGGATGCCGGCATCGCCACCCGAAAGGTCGAACAGAACGTTCGATTCGTTGAGCGTGACGTTGACGGTCTTGACCGAAACGTTGCCTTCAGCGTCGCGGGTAAAGGAGCCGACGATCTGCTTGGCGATGTCGTCAGAAGCGTAGACGACGCCGGTTACAGCGTTGGTCTTGCCGCTGATGTCGGCCTGCAGCCAGTTTTCACCGGAGAAGGAAGCCGAAGAGGTGATGCTCTTCAGCTGCTGCTGCAGCTGGGTGATTTCTTCCTGGATCTTCGACTTGTCGGCGCTGGATTCGCCGGCGGTTACGAGCTTGTTCTTGATTTCCTGAACAACCTCGATCGCAGCTTCCATACCGGAATATGCGGTGTCGACCTTGGCGGCGCCGAGGCCGAGAGCGTCCTGGACGGACGAAAGAGCGGCATTGTCCGAACGCATGGTGGTTGCGATCGACCAGTAGGCTGCGTTGTCCGAAGCCGAACCGACGCGCTGGCCGGTGGAGATACGGCTCTGCGTGGATTCCATGTCGGAGCTGATGGACCGCAGCGTCTGGAGAGCGGCCATTGCGTTAACGTTGGTAAGAATGCTTGCCATGATTCAAGTTGTCCCTTTGAACGAAATACTGTGGGGGGACATACCGGGCTAAAAAATATACCGGTCACTTCGGTCCGGCATCATGCCAACTCGGTTCCTTCAGCGAAGAGATACCAAACCCGTCGTGTGAGGAGAAATCTGGCAGCCAATCCTTGCCAAGTTCTTTAATTCGGGTTCCAGCGTCAGGCCCTCTGTTCCCATGGTTAACGGGCGGTTATCGCCCTTCCCCTCCGTCAACAGGACGGCTTCAAGCAAGCTTCGCCGGTCATCATGAGCAAGGAGGCCGCTCCGCCCTTGCGGCTGTGCGGCTATGATTTGGAGTGCGAAGACTTGAAAAGCCTGAAGACACAACGGGAATATGTGGCCGCCCAAAAGAGCTTCGACAAGGCCGAATATTATCACGTGCTGGGCATCCTGAACCGATTGCTGGACGTCGACAAGGATCCGAGGCACTACGCATTGCTGGGCGCGACGCTGGTCAAGCTGCGCATGAAGACGGAGGCCGCACAGGCGTTCCAGCTCGCAGGCGAACAGGAATCCCGTCATCGGCTGAAATATCTTCGCGAGGCGATGCGGCTTCACTTCGCCAATAACGACGACATCAGCCTCTTGCGCATCGGCGCTAAGATCCTCAACGAGGCCCTTGCCGACCCGGACATGGCGATGTTGATGTCCGGCGCACTGATGCGCCAGGAGATGGACGGCATCGAGGCGTTCCAGAAAACGCTCGCCGAAAGCGACAATGCCGAGCACCGCCGCTTCTCGATCCGTTCGATCCGTCTTGCGACCAGGACGGAAGCCGAACACAAGCTCATCGTCGATACCTTCGAGCGCGAGCCGGAAGACAAAATCCTGCGCAACTACTACCTCACGATCATGCGCGATGTGAACAACTACGAGGTCATCGACAAATACGACCCGATCCTCGAAGAGGAAATCGCGGCAGGCCGGATCGAGCCCTTCCTCGACGAAATCTCGCTTTACAATATCCGCTGGTGCACCAATGAAAAGGTCAACGCAATCGCAGGCGCTGCGCGGGTCAGGAAGCCTGCGGGCATCACCGCCAGACGCCATGCGATGCCGCATAACTGGGGCGACAAGATCCGCGTCGGCTACCTTTCGGCCGACCTATGGACCGACCATGCGGTGATGAAGGCCTTCCGCGGCGTTCTCGAAGCACATGACCGCAGCAAGTTCGACATCACGCTCTTCTGCAATGCCAGCGAGAAGACCCTTAAGGACAGCAATGCCGCCGTGCGCGAAAACTGGGGGCGCATCGTTTCCATCCGCAACATGACGGACGACGAAGCGGTGGAGGCCGTCAAGGCCGCGAACATTGACATCCTGGTCGATCTCCAGGGCCATACCGCCGAAACCCGCGTCCCGATCATGAACCAGCTGACAGCGCCCGTTCATGTGACCTGGCTTGGATATCCCGGCACCGTGGTCAACGTCGACATCGACTACCTGATTGCCGACCGCACCGTCGTGCCTGAGACATCTTTCCCGAATTACTATGAAAAGATCTGCTGGATGCCGGAGACGTTCTTCCCGAATGATGCGATCCACCGGTCGCTGCCCAGGAAGATCGATCGCAGCATGTGCCGGATGCCGCAAAACGCCTTCATCTTCTCGTGCTTCCATACCCACTGGAAGATCAGCCGGACAACGCTCGATCTCTGGATCCGCATTCTCAAGGCGACCCCCGGCAGCTACCTCTTCCTGATCTGCAAGGAAACCTTCGGATCGCGCAAGAACCTGCTCAAGGGCTTCACTGACGCCGGCATCGCCAGCGAGCGCATCCTTTTCGGTGACCGTGTGCTGGATTATTCCGCATATCTCGACCGCATCGCGCTTACAGACCTCGGATTGGATACCTATCCCTACAACGGACATACCACCACGTCCGAAAAACTCTGGTGCGGTCTGCCGATGCTGACCTTCAAGGGCGTGAACTTCGCCTCGCGCGTTAGCGAGAGCCTGCTCAACGCCGTCGGCCTTCCGGAAATGGTCTGCGACACGACCGACGACTACGTGAACCGCGCCGTGCACTATTTCAAGAACCGGGAAGAGCTTCAAGAAATCCGCACACGGCTTGAGGAGAACCGCTTCATCAAACCGCTCTTCGATGCGGAGCGCTTCTGCCGTCATCTGGAAACGGGCTATGAAATGATGGTCGACCGGGCAAAGGCCAAGCTGAAGCCGGACCATTTTGCGGTTCCGGCCCTACCTCCGCGTGAGGCGCCTTTCAGCACACGCACCGCGTAAACAAAATGGCGGGGCCGTCCCCGCCATTTCTCTATCACCCGAAGGACCGGATAAGGCTTCCCACGAGCAGGTTCCAGCCGTCGATCAAGACGAAAAAGAGAATCTTGAAAGGGAGTGAGATCGATGTCGGCGGCAACATCATCATGCCCATCGCCATGGTGATGGCAGCAACGATCATGTCGATCACCAGGAAGGGCAGGATGATCAAAAAACCGATTTCGAAGCCGCGCCGGATTTCCGACAGCATGAAAGCGGGGATCAGGACGCGATAGTCGATCGCCTCAGGAGTGCCGACCGACTGGCCCCGCTCGCGAGCGATCTCGACAAAAAGCTCCAGGTCCTTGTCTCTGGTATTGGCGGACATGAAAACCCGAAAAGGCTCGGCAATTCGCTGCACCGCCTCCGCTTCCGTTACCTGGTTCTGAAGAAGCGGCTGGACACCTTCGTTCCAGGCGCGATCAAATGTGGGCGACATGACATAGAACGTCATGAACAGCGCCATCGAGATCAGCACCATGTTGGAGGGTGCCGTAGCAAGCCCCATACCTGATCGGAGAATCGAAAACGCGATCACGAAGCGCGGAAAGCTTGTGACCATGATCAGGATGCCGGGCGCGACCGACAGGACCGTCAAAAGCCCGAAGGTACGGATGATCCAAGCAGCAGCGGAACCATCCACCGGCAGATTGAGAAGATCCGCAGGTGATTGTTGGGCGAGCGCAAGCCCGGGTGTCGCGATCAGCGCGAC
This sequence comes from Neorhizobium sp. S3-V5DH, assembly GCF_004343065.1. Classification (NCBI taxonomy): domain Bacteria; kingdom Pseudomonadati; phylum Pseudomonadota; class Alphaproteobacteria; order Hyphomicrobiales; family Rhizobiaceae; genus Neorhizobium; species Neorhizobium sp. S3-V5DH. Next base: position 366,957 of record NZ_SMCL01000001.1, on the reverse strand, counting down.
GAGCAGATAGATCAGCCGAATCATGCGATCATGAGGGTCCTTTACACTCCCTTCGATAGTCACCCTCGCCAACCGCGGTCAACAGATTACCGGCCCGTACCTGCGGTCGTGAACAGGAAGATGGCCGTATTTGGCCGATCGACCCCGGTTCGTCTCTGTTTCGAGATCCCGTGAGGCTTCAGTTTTGCACAAGTCTCGACCGTTAGCGTCTGCTCAGAAATCTCATGATGGCGGGAGCCTGAACACGAATCAGTTGTGGAAATACTGCCGCTGTAAATCGCGACGCAGCGAGAACTTGCCGCAGTCCTGCATCATATCAACATCGCCAAGCCGCTTCCGGTCAGCGACAGACCAGGCGGCTTGAAACCCCCGATCGAGGAAATCTAAGTGAATTCCATCAAGCTCAGCATCTGCATCCCAACCTACAATCGCGCTGCTCATCTGCGCGCATGCCTGGGGCGCATCAAGGAATTTCAGTTCGACTTTCCCTATGAGATCATCATTTCGGACAATGCATCCACCGACAACACCGGCGAGGTGGTTCAAGAGCTCTCGGCCGAATTGCCGATCCGCTATTATCTGCGGGCGGAAAACAACGGCCCGTTCGTCAACGTGAACGGGACGTATAGACGCGCCCACGGCGAATATTCCGTGTACGTGGCAGATGACGACCGCCTGATCTTCGAAGGTCTCCTCAACGCGCTGAAGTTCATGGACGAGAATCCCACCGTCAACGTGTGCCACGCCCCGTGGTGGACCTATGACGGTATCCTCGAAAAGGACATGGATATCTTCTATCAGCTCGAGGAAGATACCATTTTCCGCCAGCGCAGTTTCGGTGAGGTATTCAACTTCATCTACAACAAGCACATATTCCCGGAAATCGCCGTATTCCGCACCAGCGCGCTCAGGACGACCTGGGTGCCACGCGACATCTGCTTCTATGCCTTCCCGCTTCTGGCGCATTTCCTGGATCAGGGCGACATCGCATTCCTGAAGCAGCCATTCTACCGGCAGGTGATTCGTTCCGAGATCGGCCGCGACCGCCCCCAGGGCGGCCACGAAATCGCAATGTCCGGCTGGGACCAGTATCGCGGCGGCCTGGAGTATTTCCTCTACTTCGGCATCAAGCGCGGGCAGATCTCCCGGGACGACAACGACAAGTTCACCCAGGAATATATGTGCCGGATGTTCACGCTGATCCGCATGACCGTGGCGCTCCGGCTGCTGGTCGCGTCGCGGCAATTCGTCAAGGCCTATGAAATCTACACCCGCATCGTCTTCGGTGGACTGGACAAGCATCCCGAAGTGGTTGCGGCGCGCGACGGGCTCATGCTCGCAGCCGCCCTCGAAACGCTTGCCTGGCAGGTCAACGCTGCCGGCGGCATCGAAAACCTGATATTGCACGGCTTCCTCGACACGATCATCCTCAAGGAAAGAATCCGCAAGGTGAACTTCCCAGCGCGGATAGAGATCATCGATGATCCCGTGGAACCGACCAAGGATTTCATCAGCAAGACGGCCGTCCTGGTGTTTTCGCCCGAACAGCGCGACCGTTATCTGGAGCAGGGATACGAGCCCAACCTTGTATTTGCCCAGGAAGACTTGATACAGACCATCCTCTTGTAAGATAGCCGGCCCGAAAAAGGCTGACAGGATATCGCGGGATCTCGATCGAGGGAGCGGATCCCGCCCCCTGCAGGCAGGGAGAGAAAGAATGAAAGCTGTTATTTTGGCCGGTGGGTTAGGGACCCGCATTTCGGAAGAGACACATCTCCGGCCCAAGCCGATGATCGAAATCGGCGGCCGCCCAATCCTGTGGCACATCATGAAACTCTATTCCGCCCATGGTGTGAACGAGTTCATCATCTGCTGCGGATACAAGGGATATGTCATCAAGGAGTATTTCGCGAACTACTTCCTGCACATGTCGGACGTGACATTCGACATGGCCTACAACGAAATGCAGGTTCACCGCCGCAGTGCCGATCCATGGAAAGTGACGCTGATCGACACCGGCGAAGCCACCATGACCGGCGGCCGCCTGAAACGCGTCGAGGAATATCTCCGCAACGAAGAGAGCTTCTGCTTCACATACGGTGACGGTTTAAGCGACGTGAATATCACGGAGGTGGTGAAGTTCCATCGCACCCACGGGAAGATGGCAACGGTCACCGCGGTTCATCCTCCGGGCCGCTACGGCGCCCTGGAGCGTTCCGGCAATCAGGTGACCGGCTTTGTGGAAAAGCCGCGGGGCGATGGCGGCCTGATCAATGGCGGCTTCTTCGTACTTTCGCCGAAATGCATCGAACTCATCGAAGGGGACAACGTGCCGTGGGAATCGGCGCCTATGTCCACATTGGCAGCGATGGGCGAAATGATGGCCTATGAGCATGAAGGTTTTTGGCAGCCGATGGATACGTTGCGCGAAAAGAATCTTCTCGAAGAGCTCTGGGCATCTGGAGATGCACCGTGGAAGATCTGGCCGTGACCGGAGGCGCACTCCCGAACCCCGGCTTCTGGGCAGGCAAGCGGGTCCTTCTCACAGGACATACGGGCTTCAAAGGCGCCTGGCTTTCCATCTGGCTGAAGCGGCTCGGTGCGGAGGTGACCGGCATTTCCTTGCCTCCGGAAACCCAGCCGAACCTGTTCACCCTTGCCCGTCCCGATCTTGCTGCAAGTCATTTCCAGGATATCCGGGACGCCGGGAAGCTCGCCGAACTGGTTAAAGCGGCTTCACCTGAGATCATTCTGCATCTCGGAGCCCAAGCCCTGGTTCGTCCGAGCTATCAGGATCCGATCGGCACATTCGCAACCAACGTGCTGGGGACAGCAAACGTGCTCGAGGCAATTCGCTTCGTGGAAACGGCACGCGTCGTCGTGGCGATCACCACCGACAAGGTCTATCGCAATCTTGAGCACGCCTTCCCCTATCGGGAAACCGACCATCTCGGCGGACACGACCCCTATAGCGCCAGCAAGGCCGCCTGCGAGATCGTGATTTCGAGCTATCGGGATTCGTTTTTGCGGGAAAAAGGCGTAGCAGTCGCCAGTGCTCGGGCCGGCAATGTCATCGGCGGCGGCGACTGGTCGGCGGATAGGCTATTACCGGATGCAGTCCGTGCCTGGCAGTCGGGCAGTGTATTGCAAGTGCGGCGGCCGGAGGCAAAACGCCCCTGGCAGCACGTCCTTGAACCGCTGTCAGCCTACCTCATATTGGCCGAACGGCTCTGGCGCGATCCTTCGTTGGGTGACGCATTCAACTTCGGCCCGGTCAGCCACGAAGCTGCGGCAGTCCGTGAAATCATCGAGATTGCCCGCGCCTCCTACGGCCGCGGCGATGTGCATTATGGCGACGGCACGGAAGGCCCGCACGAGGCCGGTTGGCTTGCACTGGAAACAGCCAAGGCGCGGCATATCTTGGATATCGAGCCGCGCTGGTCGCTGACAGAGGCCGTCGACCGGACCATGAAGTGGTATCGCGCGCAGCGGGATGGCGCCGATGCGCGCGTGCTCTGCGAAACCGAAATCGCCGAATACGAGGCACGCCCTTGAGCCGCTTTACAGTCACCGATCTGCCATTCGCCGGCTTGAAGCTCGTCCAGCGGCAGAACCTCGGTGATTCGCGAGGCTTCCTGTCGCGCATGTTCTGCGCGGAGGAGCTGGCGACTGCCGGTTGGATCAAACCGATTGCCCAGATCAATCTCACTATGACGGCACGCAAAGGCACCTTGCGCGGCATGCATTTCCAGCAACCGCCGCATTCGGAAATGAAGCTGGTCAACTGCATCCGCGGCGCGGTGTTTGACGTGGCCGTCGACCTGCGGGCGGGATCACCTACCTTCCTGAAATGGCACGCCGAAGAACTGTCGGAGGGCAACCGTCGCTCTCTTCTGATCCCCGAGGGTTTCGCGCACGGCTTCCAGGCGCTGACCGATGATTGCGAGCTTCTCTATCTTCATTCGGTGCCCTATGCTCCCGGCTCGGAAGGCGCACTGAATTCACAAGACCCAACGCTCCATATCAATTGGCCGCTAGCTGTCACCGAGATGTCGGAGCGGGACCGAAACCATCCATATCTGACAGAGCAATTTACAGGACTGATCTCATGAAATGCCGCCACTGCGGTAGCGCGCTTCGCTGCGACTTCCTCGATCTTGGCTTCGCGCCGCCGTCCAATGCCTATTTGGCGGCAGAGGACCTTTCCAAGCCGGAAGTCTATTTCCCGTTGCGGCTCAAGGTCTGTGAGGAGTGCTGGCTTGTGCAGACGGAGGATTACGCCTCTGCCGAATCGCTGTTCAGCCCCGAATACGCCTATTTCTCGAGTGCCTCCTCGAGCTGGCTCGCCCACGCGGCGCGCTATGTCGAGATGATCACCAGGCGTCTCGGTCTTGGACAGCAGAGCATGGTCATCGAGGTCGCTTCGAACGATGGATACCTGCTCAAGAACTTCGTGGCGGCCGGCATTCCCTGCCTCGGCGTGGAACCGACCGACAGCACGGCCGAGGCTGCTGAAAAGCTCGGGATACCGGTGCTCCGGGAATTCTTCGGGGAAGCACTCGGCAAGCGGCTCGCCGATGAAAGCAAAGGCGCGGACCTTATCCTTGGAAACAACGTCTACGCGCATGTGCCCGACATCAACGATTTCACCAAGGGGATCAAGGCGGCGCTCAAGGCCGGCGGCACGGTCACGCTCGAATTTCCGCATGTCATGCGGCTGATCGAGCAGAACCAGTTCGACACCGTCTATCACGAACATTTCTCCTACCTTTCCCTGTTCACCGTCGGAAAGATCTTCGAAAGCGCCGGTCTGCGGGTGTTCGATGTCGAGGAGTTGCCGACCCATGGCGGAAGTCTGCGCGTCTATGGATGCCATGCGGACGATCCGCGTCAGACGACCGACGCCGTCACGACACTGCTTGCCGAGGAAGAAACACGAGGCCTACGCAGTTCCGCAGTCTACGCGGACTTCCAGGTGAAGGCCGAGAAGGTCAAGAACGACGCCCTCGCCTTCCTCATCGAAGCCAAACGCGCCGGGAAGACGGTGGCGGCCTATGGCGCTGCCGCCAAGGGAAACACGCTCCTCAACTTCGCGGGCGTCAAGCCGGACCTGGTGCCCTTCGTCTGCGATGCAGCGGCGGCCAAGCAGAACAAGTTCATGCCGGGCAGCCATATCCCGATCCTCCATCCGGACGTAATCTCCGAGCGGCGGCCCGACTATGTCTTGATCCTGCCCTGGAACATCGCGACGGAGGTTCGTCAGCAGCTGGCGACTCTTGCCGAGCAGGGCACCAAATTCGTCACCGCCGTGCCGGATCTGAAAATTCAGTAACGCCGCTTTCCGTCTCCCTCAGCAGGGATAACGGAAACTCACGAAGGTAAGAACCGTGATCGAAATCCACCCGTCAGCACGAGTAAGCTCACTTGCGGATATCGAGGATTCGACGCGCGGCACGAGGATCGTGGTCGGCGAGAACAGCGTGATCGACAGTTTCGTCAAGATCAAGCCCGCCGGCGGCAGTGGCGATCTCACGTTCGGCCGGTTCTGCTATATCAATAGCGGCTGCGTCTTCTATACCGGCAATGGCATCGAATTCGGCGATCATGTGCTCGTTGCGGCCAACTGCACCTTCGCGCCCGTAAACCATGCCTTCAAGGACAAGGATCGCCTGATTCGCGAACAAGGCTTTCAACCGACCCGGGGCGGCATCCGCATCGAGGACGATGTCTGGATCGGTGCCAATGTGGTGATTCTGGATGGTGCACACCTGCGCAAGGGCTGCGTGATCGCGGCAGGCTCGATCGTTCGGGGGGAAGTCGCACCCTATACGATCGTCGGCGGCAATCCGCTCAAGGTTCTGGGGCATCGCGAATGAGATTCACCGTTCTCGGCGCATCGGGATTTGTCGGACGGCACGTCGTACGGTTTCTGCGCGCGGCCGGTTACGAGGTAATGCCCGTTTCGCGGGACAATTTTGGCGAAGCGCGTGGAGATCTGGGGCACTGCATCTACGCCATCGGGCTAACGGCAGATTTCCGTACCCGTCCTTTCGATACGATCGAAGCGCATGTGACGCTTGCAGCAAACCTCCTGCGCGATGCCGATTTCCAATCGTTCCTCTATCTCTCCTCGACCCGGATCTACGCAAACAGCAGCGATACGCTAGAAGACGGCCTGCTTTCCGCACACCCTTTCAACCCTTCCGACCTCTACAATCTTTCCAAGATGACCGGGGAATCGATCTGCCTGTCGTCAGGGCGGCCGGGCGTACGCATCGCGCGGCTCTCCAATGTCGTAGGCCCGAACGAAGCGGGTTCTGACACATTTGTCGGCGAGCTTTGCCGGGAAGCACGGCAAGGCCATATTCAGCTCCGCACCGCGCTCGATTCTGCGAAAGACTATATCTGGATCGATGACGTGTCCCGCCTGCTGGCCGAGATCGCCATCGCAGGCAGGCAGGCAATATATAATGTGGCGAGCGGCACCGATCTCAGCCATCGGGCGTGGGTTTCTGCCATCGCCAATGCGACGGGTTGTTCCTTCGCCGTCGACGAGAATGCCCCGACCACCAGTTTCCCACCGATCTCCACGGCCAGGATCAAAGACGAATTCGGTTTTACGCCCTCGCCCGTCCTCGATTTCTTGCCATTGGTCCTCAACCGCGAAGCAGCGTAATAGTTGCTGCAAGGCGCACGATAGAGAAGGTAGACACACATGAACCCGATCGAACAATTTCAGCAGGAGCGCAGGGCGACCGCGGAAGGCTATGCCAATGATCAGGAATTTCTTGGGCTAAGCTCTGCCTGGCGCGAGATGTCCATGGCCAAGCGGTATGTCTATAACTTCGATTGGCTCGGGCGCCCGATCATTCAGTATCCGCAGGACATGCAGGCGATCCAGGAGCTCATCTGGGCGACCCGCCCCGACCTTGTGATCGAAACGGGCATTGCCCATGGCGGCTCGCTGATCCTTAGCGCGTCGATGCTTGCGCTGCTCGATATGTGCGATGCCATTGAAGCGGGCACGACGATCGATCCCAAGAAATCAGATCGCAAGGTGATCGGCATCGATATCGACATCCGCACCCATAATCGCGAGGCGATCGAGACCCATCCGATGGCAAGCCGCATCCAGATGTTCGAAGGATCGTCGGTCGCAAAGGAGATCGTCGATGCGGTGCGCGAAGCCGCGGCTCCCTACAAGCGGGTGATGGTCTGCCTTGATTCGATGCATACTCACGAACACGTGCTTGCCGAGCTCGAAGCCTATGCACCACTCGTGACGCCCGGCTGCTATTGCGCGGTGTTCGATACCTTTGTCGAAGACCTGCCGCGCGATTTCTTCAAGGATCGCCCCTGGAACCCCGGCGACAATCCGAAGACCGCCGTGTTCGAGTATCTGAAAAGCCATCCGGAATTCGAGATCGACAAATCCGTCGAAAACAAGCTGCTCGTCACCGTCGCTCCCGACGGTTTCCTGAAGCGGGTGCGATAGTCCGCTCTTCACAGCCCTTCCGGAACATCCGGAAGGGTATCCTTGGACAAAACAAAACCGGCCTGACGATGTCAGGCCGGTTTTGTCGTCGATAGTGGAATGGCGTTATTCCACCACGAAGGATCTGAGCATGATCTTGCTGACCTTGCCTTGCGAGCGAAGATCGACGCGTTCCTGAAGGTCGTCCTTCAGATACTGGAAGCCGCGCGGCCCTTCGATCTGCTGCAGCGAGACGGTGCGCATATAGGCGAGGATATCCTGATGGATATCTTCCGCGAGCGGCAGTTCCGGCGCGCCCTTGAACGCTAGTGCCACCTCGAGGCGGATCCAGTTCTCGGACGGATAGGCGAGATTGGTGGTGATCGGCTCGAGGAGAACGACACCCGCGGCTTCCGTGGAGATATGAGGCAGTCCCTCCTCCTTCTTGCCTTCGCCATGTTCGCCGCCAGTGGCGGCTTCTTCATGCTGCGCTTCGACCGCCGGATCCTTGGGCGCGATCATTTTGCCGACGAACCAGCCGCCGCCGGCGCCGACAAGCGTGAGGACGGCAAGGCCCGCGATCAGCATCACGGAGCCACCCTTCTTCTTGCCACCGGCTTCGCCTGCCTGTGCTTCTTCCGCCATGGTCTTCAAACCCTCAAAATGAGATCTCTATACGATACCGTCAGAAGGGCGAGAACAGGTCGACCACCTGCTGGCCGACCGGAGGCTGTTGAACTTCCATCAGACGACCGCGGCCGCCGTAGGAGATACGGGCTTCGGCGATTTTGTCGTAGGAGATCGTGTTCTGCGAATCGACATCCTGCGGCCGCACGATGCCGGCGACGTTCAGGATGCGGATCTCGTGGTTGACGCGGACTTCCTGGGAACCGCTGATCAGGAGATTGCCGTTCTCGAGAATGCCGGTGACCACCGCTGCGACCAGCAGCTTGAGGGATTCGGACCGCTTGGTCTTGCCCTTTCCTTCCGAATCCGTGCTCGAGTTCGACCCAAGGTCGCCGGTCGCTTCTGCTTCCGGGGTCCAGCCGAAGAGGTTGCTCACGCCGAGCTCCCATTTCAGCCCGGTCGAGTTGGTGCGGCTGCGTTCGGTCTCGTTGTCGAAGGTCGCCTTGTCGTTGATCTTGATATCGACCGTAAGGATGTCACCGACGTTCAGCGCACGTGCATCCTTGAACAGCGCCGCCTGGCTGTCGCTCCAGAGCGAATAGCCGCTTGCAAGCTGCCGCGGCTGCTTCGGATAGGAGGACATCTGCGGCGTTTGCGCATATTGCAGGCCGCTGCCGATCGGACTCATCGACGGCGCATTGCCGATCTCCCTGATCGTCTGGCTTTGGCAACCGGCCAGAAAGAGAACGGCCATGATGGCTTGAATGCGTTTCGTCATGAGGGCGCTTTCGGAGTATTGGGACGTGCTTTCGAGGTATTCGGATCGGTTGCGCTGGAAATGATCGTGGAGATCATGCCGGCTTTTTCCGGATCCATTTCACTCAGGAAAAGAGCGGACTGACGCGCCGGGAGCTGCATGATGATCGCCGCGGCAATCTCCATTCGCATCTCCTGGAGCTGCGGAGCCGCAGCGTCGGGTTTCATGGTCTTGAACATATCAACGAGGCCAGCCTGGGCGCGCGCAAGGAAGTCGTTGCGGCGCTTCAGCCAGTCCTGGTATTCGGCGGTGCGCTGCTCGAGCGCCTCTATCCGGGCGTCCACGTCCGCCTGCAGCTTTTCGAGCTCCTGCTTCTGCAGCAGATAACGCTGGTCCCGGGCCGCATCGGCGATGTTGGTGCAGAACTTCTGGATCTCGTCGTTGGTGGACGCTTCAGAAATCGTCGCCGGCTGTTGCGCACCCACCTGCGAGACTAGGGTAAGGACCGCCGCTGCCGTCAGGACACGTCGTGCAAGCGTCTTTGACACGGATATGGTGAACAGGGTCTCGGTCATTGCAGGACGAGCTCCGCTTGAAGGGCACCGGCAGACTTGATGCCCTGCAGGATGGCGATAATACCATCCGGCTTGACGCCGATGCTGTTGAGGCCGGCCACAAGGGTCCGCAGATCAGGGCCGTTCAAGATCGCGACCTGCCCGCCATCCTTCATAGCCATGATGTCCGTCTGCTCCTGAACTGCGGTCTCGCCGCGGGAGAAAGGCTCAGGTTGAACGATCTGCGGTGTTTCTGTGACCTGCACGGTCAGGGTGCCGTAGCTCACCGCCACGCGGGATACTTTGACATCCGCCCCGATGACGATCGTGCCGGTGCGCTCGTTGACGACAACTTTTGCCGGGGTATCGGTCTCGACCACCAGATTTTCGATCTCGGCCATCAGACGGGTCAGGTCCGCAGACTTCGGCTTCTGGACAATGACTTCCTGGCTGTCGCGCGGTTCCGCAACCGGACCGCCGTAGCGGCGGGACGCAAAGGCGTTGACGGTATCGGCAATTCGCACCGCTGTCGAAAAATCTGGATTGCGCAGCTGCAGGACAAGGTTGACCGAATCCTTGAACTTGGACGGCAGTTCACGCTCGATTATGGCACCGTTTGGAACGCGGCCGGCAGTCGTAACGCCTTCGGTCAGCGTCGCGGCCTGGCCCTGGGCGGAAAAGCCGGAAACGATCAGGGCGCCCTGGGCGACCGCATAAATCTGGCCGTCGGCGCCGGAAAGCGAAGTCATGACTAGGGTACCGCCCCGCAGAGAGGTGGCATCGCCGAGCGAACTGACATTGACGTCGATGCGGCTGCCCGGACTTGCGAAGGGCGGCAGGTTCGCCGTCACCATGACAGCGGCGACGTTTTTGGCGTTCGCTTGGCTGCCCTGCATTGAGATGCCGAGGTTCTGCAGCATCGCGCGCATCGACTGATCGGTAAATGGAGAGGAGCGCAGACTGTCGCCGGACCCTTGAAGACCGACGACGAGGCCGTAACCGATAAGCTGGTTGTCGCGGCCGGACTGCAGTGAGGCGATATCCTTGATGCGCGCGTTATCGGCGGATGCCGGCACCGCCCATAGAAGCGATCCCATCAGGACAAGAGCGGGGAATAGCCAGTTCTTTTTCATTTCGCCATCACCTGTACCGTGCCGTCAGCCATGACGGTGCCGCTGACCGTGACGCCCGAATCGGTGTTGCGCACGCGGATGACATCGCCGACCGCGGCATTCTCAAGCGGCGAACCCGAGGCCGAGATGGTCATGTTGCCGATTGAGAAGGTCAGGCGGACAGAGGAACCCCGCGTCACGGCAAAGGCCTCGCGCAACGCAGAGACCGAAATGGTTCGCCCCGGCAGCAGGGTACGCTTGGCTACCATGCCGACAACTTCCTGGGAGGAGCGGGCGTAATCGCCCGAGAGATTCGGATTGGTGACCTCGACCTCTTCGACCTTGCCGGCGGAAATTTCCTCGCCCGGATAGATGGTCGAGGTCGGCACGACCGCCGTTCCCATTCCGGCAAGAGCGGGCGAACCCGCTCCGGCAAGGAGAGCAGCCAGCAAAGGCATAGCCAGCCTGGCCCCGATCGCATTCTTCCGGCGAAACCTCATGTCTCCCGTCTCCTGTTATTATTTCAGGTTCTTACTGACGATCTGCGCCATCTCATCCGCGGTGGTAATGACCTTGGAATTCATCTCGTAAGCACGCTGGGCTGAAATCAGGTCGGTGATTTCCTTGACGGCATCGACGTTCGACGATTCCAGATAACCTTGCTTCAGATAACCGAAGCCCGGATCTTCCGGCGCGGCAACGATCGGCTCGCCGGATGCCGCGGTCTGTGCAAACAGGTTGTCGCCGAGCGGCTGGAGGCCGGCCTCGTTCACGAAGTTGGCAACCGTCAACTGACCGATTTCGGTGAAATCGCTGGAACTACCGACGCGGACCATGACCTGGCCGGTACGGGTGATCTGGGTTTCACTCACATCCGCCGGAAAGGTGATGTTCGGCACGATCGCATAACCGTCGATCGTGACGAGCTGCCCTTGCGCATTCTTGTTGAAGGCGCCGGCGCGACTGTAGAGCGTCGTGCCGTCCGGAGACTGGACCTGATACCAGCCGCGGCCGACGATCGCGACGTCGAGGTCGTTTTCCGTATGCGACAGTTCACCCTGGGTGTGGATGTTGCGAACGGCGGAGGTTTGCACGCCAAGACCGATATTGGCGCCTTCCGGCACGATCGCCTGGTTGGCACGGTTCGGAACGCCTTGGGCCCGCTCGCTTTGATAAAGCAGATCGGAAAACTCGGCACGCGCGCGTTTGTAGCCCGTGGTGTTGATGTTGGCGATGTTGTTCGCGATGACTTCGAGATTGGTCTGCTGGGCATCCATGCCCGTTGCTGCGACGGAAAGCGCTCTCATGTCTTCGTCCTCAAAACTTTAGATCTGCATTTTCGTGATTTCGAGATAGGCCGAGACGATCTTGTCGCGGAGCGACATGGCCGTCTGAAGCGATTGCTGTGCTTCCAGCACCGCATCGACGACTTCACGGGTGTTCGCCTTGCCCTGTATCCCCTTGAAGGACATGGCTTCGGCGCCCTTCAGACTGTTCATGGTGTCGGTCGCCATGTCGCCCAGAACCTGGGCGAAGTTCATGCCGGTATTCTCGCCGGGCGTCAGCGATGTCGTGCCGAGCGCCGATCCCGTCGTGGAGCCGATCTCATCGATGCCGTTGCCGAGCGAAAGAGAGCTAACATTTTGAATCTTTTCGATCATTGTCCGGCCTTCAGAAGGTCAATCGTCGCAGCGATCAATTCGCGCGTCTGCTTGATGGTCTGGATGTTGGCTTCGTAGGAGCGATTGGCTTCGCGCATGTCCGCCATCTCGATCAGCATGTTGACGTTGGGCATCTTGACCATGCCCTTCTCGTCTGCAGCCGGGTTGCCCGGGTCGTATTCCAGAGCGAATTTCGAATTGTCGACGCCGAGCTTCTCGACCTCCACGACGTCGACGCCACTTGCCTTGTCGAGTTCGGCACCGAAGGTGATCGTCTTGCGACGGTAGGGGTCCGCACCGGGCGTATCTCCGGTCGAGCGGGCGTTGGCGATGTTTTCGGAAACGATACGCAGGCGGGTCGCCTGTGCTTCCATTCCCGATCCAGCGATCTTCAGCGAGGCTGAAAGCGGATCCATTTGCTTACCTCTTAACTATCATCAGCATCATGCTGTGAAACGACTTCACCAGACCTGTGCTCAGTTCGTATTGGCGCTTGATTTCACCCGTCTTCGACAGCTCTTCGGACAGCGAGACGGTATTGCCGGATTCCTGGACGCCGATCTCTTCGTTCAGTTCCGATTCCTTGATTTCGACCTCGTCGCTGATGTTGTTTGCAGCGAAGTGGGAGGCATGGGTGCGAGCCATCGGAACATATGTCTGCTCGAGGACGGCATCGAAGGGCGATACGTCCTTCGCCTTATATTTCGGCGTATTGGCGTTCGCGATATTGCCTGCAACCACCTCCTGGCGCACGGAAAGCCACTCGGCCTGACGTGATGCCATTTCAAAGAGCTGAATCGGTTGCATAGGCTTCTCTCCATTATTTGCCTGAAGCCTAGGCTGGTAACCTTGCGTCGGACTTACGGTCGCGACGTTTGCGTGTCCTGATAGACTTGTCCCGTGGATGTGATGATCACCCATTTGCCGTCACGCTGCTCGAGCGTGGCGAGCTTGCTGTTATCGGGCAGGATCGAACCGACGCGGACCATGTACATGCCCGCGCCGTCCTCGATCAAAGCACGGCCGTTGGCGACATGCAGCAGCTTGAAGCCGCTCTTTCCCGGAAACGGCTGCTCTTCGCGAAAAGCACCCCTGTCACGCGCTTCGCCCACCGATGAGGTGGTGGCGGTCGTCAGAGCATCGGTAGGTTCGGGTGGAGCCGGCCAGTCCTCCTTGGAGCTGTCCGTCATGGCGAGCGGCGAGACATTGACGACTGGACGTCCCGCGCCAGGAGGCAGGTCACGAGTGCGTCCGAGCTCCGTGGTGCGGATGCCGAACTTCTCCTCGTTGAAGAAGACATACCAGGGGAAAGAAGCGGAGGCCGCTGCAAGCGCCACACCAACGGCAATCAGGATCTTGTCGCCAAGCCGCGAGGCGGCCTTTGGCGTTCTGTGCGGAGGTACAGCCTCGTCTTCGTGGTGTAAGTCGCTCATCCCACAATCACCTTCTTGCTATGGCGGATGGCGGAGTGCCCTGCCCCGCAGCAGCCCGCAGTGCGTTCGCCAGGTCCGCATAGGCGTCGAGAGCCGGCTTTTCCCCCGGCGTCTGTTTCAGGACCTCATAGATGACCGGCACCTGCTTGATCGCCATGTCGAGGTCCGGATCGCTGCCGCCGCGATAACCGCCGATCAGGCGCAGGTCGCGCGTTTCCTCGTAGCGATGCACGAGCGATTTCAGACGTGCGACCAGCTTTTCCTGGTCATCCGTCCACGCCTTTCGGGCCAGACGTGAGATTGAGGCAAGCGGATTGATCGGCGGATAGCGCCCTTCCTCTGCAAGCGAACGGTCGAGCACGATATGCCCGTCCAGAATACCGCGGGTAGAGTCCGCAATCGGGTCATTGTGGTTATCGCCGTCGACGAGGATCGAGATGATCGCGGTGATCGTGCCCGTTCCCTCGACGCCCGGACCCGCGCGCTCCAGCAGGCGCGGCAATTCCGTAAACACCGACGCCGGATAGCCACGGGCGATCGGCGGTTCGCCCGACGCGACGGCGACTTCCCGAATGGCATGGGCAAAACGCGTCACGCTGTCGGCGATGAACAGCACGTTGTCGCCCTGATCCCGGAAGTGCTCCGCAATCGTAATGGCAACCAGCGGCGCCATTTTCCTCAGCATCGGGCTTTCATCGCTGGTCGCGACGACGGCGATTGATTTCGCCATGTTGTCGCCAAGCGTATCCTCAATGAATTCACGCACTTCGCGGCCACGTTCGCCGACCAGCGCGATCACCACCTTGTCGAAGGCATCGGCCCGAGCAAGCATGGACAGCAAAGTCGATTTACCGACACCGGAACCGGCAAAGATGCCGAGACGCTGACCGAGGCAGAGCGGCGAGAAGATATCGATTGCCCTGACGCCGGTCTTGAAACCAGTCTCGACGCGGCTGCGCGTCATCGAGGGTGGCGCGGTGTTGGCGATCGAACGGGGATTGTGACCTTTGGAGATCGGCCCCTTGCCGTCGATCGGCTCACAAAGCGAGCTGATCGTCCGGCCGCACCAGCTATCGTCCGGAGCGACCCGAAAAGCGCCTTTGCGGATGACGGTGTCTCCGATGCCGATCGGTTCGCCCGGCTCGATCGGGCTGACATAGACGATATCCGGCTCGACACGAACGACCTCGCCCAGATGAATACCGGTCGCACTGCGGTGAGCGACGAATTCGCCAAGCCGCACATGCTTCGAAAGGCCGGCAACGGTATAGTGTCCTGCGGCGATGGTCCTGACATGACCACCATGCGCGACAGAAAAGGCAGGGTTGGCATAGCGCCCTACAAGCCCTGCAAGTTGCGCAAGCTTGCCGCCGTTGACTGCATCGAGGATAGCCGCTTCCATCATGGTGGGCTGTCTTTCCTATTAGCTGTTGGATCCGCCGAGCGTCTTGATGGCGGAGCTCATCGAGTTTTCGCTGTCGCGCATCAGAGCCGAAATGCTTTCGAAGGCACGATTGACCTGGATAAGCTGGGTCATCTCACTGATGCCGTTGACGTTGGACTGTTCGACGTAACCCTGCACCACGGAATTCTGCATGCCTTCCAGAACGGGCTGCGGATTGTCGGTCGGAATAACCCCTTCGTTCTCATAGCGAACGAAGCCCTTGGAAATGTCGGCGGTGAAAAGACCGAGAGTGGCGACTGGCTGGTTGTTCTGCATGATGATGCCGTCAGCCCCGACTGTCGGCGGTCCACCGTCACGGTTGAGCTGGATCGGTGCGCCGCCTGCATCCAGGACCGGATAACCCCGGCTGGATCGAAGTTGGCCGGCTTCATCCATGGTGAGACGGCCGTCCCGGGTGAGAACCTGACCCGCCGGCGTGTCGATGGCAAACCAGGCATCGCCCTTGATCGCAAAGTCCAGAGGATTGCCGGTGCGCTGCAGCTCTCCTGTGCGCGTCGACAGATAGTCGTTACCCTGCGTAACGAAGGCCACCTTTGCGTTAAGGTCGTTCTGGGTCTTGCTCAGAACTTCGTCAAATTTGACCTCCGTCGAGCGAAACCCGACGGTGTTCATGTTGGCCATGTTGTCGGCGATCGTGTTCAAGCGGCGCTCGAGCGCGATTTGCGAAGAAATGCCGACGTAAAGTCCGGACTGCATATCATTTGCCTCCGAGTTTCAAATTATTGATCGAGATCAGGAGATCGGTGGAAATCCCGCTCGAGGAAGAGGTGAACAGGCTTGCCGGGTCGTAGCTTTCGGAGGGGTTCTCCAGCTCCCACATGGCGGTGAACCGTTCGAGAAATTTGCCGACCTTGGCCGGATCTTGGAAATCCTCGATATCGACGACCTCTTCGATATATTTTGCCTGTCGGTCGAGGTCCGCGCCAACGATCTCATCGGGCAACTGCAGAGTGGTCCGCATTACTTCCGAGAGAGCATCGTCCGCCAGGATTTCCATGCCGGATTTGATGGTCGGCGCCATACGCTCGAAATAGAGCGCAAGACGCACGCCCATGTTTTCCGCGCCTGCCTCTTCTTCCAGCGTCTGACGCTGAAATTTGTCGACGACGCCCTTCTGGGCCTTTTCGAAGGATGTCGCAGCCGCGCCATGGGCTGCGAAGTTCAGAGATTCCACCAGCGAAGCGTAGCGGCTATCGGAGAGCTTGTTGGCAAAATCGGTATCTGCGTCGGTACCTTCAGCCAGGACCTTGCGGATGAAGGCCTTGGCATAAGCCATATCCTCCAGGCCGTGGGCTTTCAGCGCGTAGTTATAGACGCGGCTGTCGGCCATGAAATCGTCGAGGGTTTTGATGCTGCCGATCTTGGAAAGGTAATATTCCGTCTCGCGCGCAACATCCGGCTTTTCTGCGACCCGCGCCAGCGATTTCGGCAGGTCGCGGCTGATCATGGCATAGCTGGTATAGGTCGTGATCACGATGGCTCACCAAAGTCTGTGGAGCGGGCAATCCGGTCCGATCCTGGCGAGAACTATGCGCAAAGACTTGCGCGAAGCTGTCCGGCTCCCCTTCGTTCAAAGCGCCGAGAGCCAGCCTCACGCAAGCCAGAGACCGTATCCCGAAACCGAACGAAAACGATCGGCACAGGTTCACGATGAATATTATTATCGGCTTTATCATCTCGGTTGGCTGTATCCTCGGTGGCTTCATGGCCATGGGCGGCCACGTTGACGTTCTCGTTCAGCCCTTCGAGCTCATGATCATCGGCGGTGCAGGCGTCGGCGCGTTCATTATGGGCAACCCGATGAAGGTCGTGAAGGATTCGGGCAAGGCGCTTGGTGAAGCCTTGAAGAATGCAGTGCCGAAAGAACGCAATTATCTCGACGTCCTCGGCGTGCTTTATTCTCTGATGCGGGACCTGCGAACCAAGTCGCGCAACGAAATCGAAGCGCATATCGACAATCCAGACGAATCGTCGATCTTCCAGACCGCCCCGACGGTGCTGAAGAACAAGGAACTGACCGCGTTCATCTGCGACTATGTCCGCCTGATCATCATCGGCAATGCCCGTTCACATGAGATCGAGGCGCTGATGGACGAAGAGCTGGACACGATGTTCCAGGACAAGATGAAGCCCTATCACGCGATTACCGCGGTCGGGGATTCCTTTCCTGCCATCGGTATCATCGCGGCCGTTCTCGGGGTCATCAAGGCGATGAGCAAGATCAACGAGTCCCCCGAGGTTCTCGGCGGCCTGATCGGCGCGGCACTCGTCGGCACCATGCTCGGCATCTTCCTGTCGTACTGCGTCTGCAATCCCATCTGCTCGCAGATCAAGATCGTGCGCGGCAAGCAGCAGCGCCTCTACATCATCGTCAAGCAGACCCTGCTTGCCTACATGAACGGTTCCGTGCCGCAGGTCGCGCTGGAATACGGACGCAAGACAATCTCCAACAAAGAACGCCCTTCGATCGATTCGGTCGAACAGGAAATGATGAATCCTGGCGGTGAAAAGGCGGCATGATGACGACTAGTGAAACGACCCCAACCCTCGCGCCGGGAATGGATCTGGCGCTTCTCGCGAAACTGACCGGCGGACTTGGCGACAAGAGGACCGTCGAAAAGATCAGCAGCGAATTTGCCCAACTCTACATGGAGTTCCTGCCGGATGTCTTTCACAGCGAAACCGGCATCCGCATCGGCGTGTCCTACGTCAGCTGCACATCCGGCCTGATGAACGACCTTGTCGCAGACCTCGGCGACGGGTTCGCGCTGACCGACGGCGGTCTTCGCAACTGGTCCCCCAACTTCGTGCTTGCCTGCGGCAACAGCTTCATCATCGCTCTCATGGAGTTGATGCTGGGAGCGGCACCCGAAACGATTACCCAGCCGATCGATCGTCCGCTGTCCGAGATCGAACTGGATCTCGCCGTGATGGTCTTCGAACGGATTGCCAACGTACTCCGCTCCGGCGTCAACGCGCCGGGCGGTTTTGAGGCAAGCCTCGAGCGTCCTCACAACGCTGAGGACCGACCGAAGCCGGAAGACGTTACCCGTCCTGAATTTGGCGTAGCAATCCGAATGGCGTTCGAACTCGGTTCGACCACCTCGGAATTCGCTCTCGTCATTCCGCAGCGCGCCTTTCTCAAAACCAAGGTGACGACTCCCAAGGCGAAAAACCAGGCTCCCAAGGCAAAACCAGAATGGACCGACCGCATGAATGACCAGGTGCGCCGCTCGAATGTTACGCTGGAAGCCCGTATTCGCCTGCAGAAACTTACTCTGGGCACGATCTCCCGGCTGGCGGCCGGCGACGTGATCGCCTTCCAGGATAAGCGGGATGTCCGCGTCCAGGTCAGTGCCAATGGCAAAGACATGTACTCGTGCGAATTTGGGCGATCGGGCGAACGCTATACAGTCCGCGTAAAGGATAACATCAGTACGGACGACGAGATTCTCAGGCATCTGATAGGTTAGACCCGCACCGGCCTGTACACTTCGGCAGGGCAGGCTGACGCAAGTTTCAACAGGAATAATGACCGCATGGCTACGAAGAAGACACCTCTCACCGAAGACGACGCGCTGATGCCTCTCGACAATGGAGTCGAACTGGATCAGGCCATCGACGATCTGCGCGGCGTCTTGAAGGCTGACGCCGATGGCGGTGTGCCGGGCTTCGACGCCGATTTTGGCGCGTCCGGAACCAGCGACTTTTCAGCAGACGCTCCGGCCTTTGGCGGCGGCTTCGAAGCCCAGACCGATAGCTTCGGCGGCGGTGCTGATTTTGCCGGCGGTACGACCTTCGGCGGCGACAGCAGTTTCGGCGGCAGCGATTTCGGCAGTTCTTCTGCAGGTACGGGTACGGGTTATCAAGAGCCGGGCAGCGCCCTGAACGCAAATCTCGATCTGATCATGGATATCCCGATCGACGTCGAGATCGTGCTGGGCACCAGCCGCATGCAGGTTTCCGGCCTGATGAGCCTTGAAGAGGGCGCCACGATCGCGCTCGACAAGAGAATTGGCGAACCGGTGGAAATCATGGTCAACGGCCGCCGCATCGGCAAGGGCGAGATCACCGTCCTTGAAAATGACGACACGCGCTTCGGTGTCAAACTGACGGAAGTACTGAGCACGAGAAGAACCTGATCCCTGTTCGGGACAGAGAGGGAAGACCATGATGGACTTTGAGGATTTCGGCGGTAGCGCGCTCTCTACAAAACCGTTGTCCCAGGCCGAAAAGGCTGCGGCGGTTCTGCTCGCCATGGGCAAGGGCATCGCCGGCAAACTTCTCAAGTATTTTACCCAGAGCGAGCTGCAGAACATCATCGCATCGGCGCAGACATTGCGGACGATTCCCCCGGATGAACTTCTTCAGCTCGTGAACGAATTCGAGGACCTGTTCACCGAAGGCACCGGCCTCATGGACAATGCCGCGGCAATCGAGGGCATTCTCGAAGCCGGCTTGACCCCGGAAGAAGTGGACGGACTGCTTGGGCGCCGCGCCGCGTTCCAGGGTTACGAAGCCAACATCTGGGACCGGTTGCAGGATGCCGAGCCGGCATTCATCGGCAAGTTCCTGTCACGCGAACATCCGCAGACAATCGCTTACATTCTCTCTCAGATGCCGTCGAGTTTCGGTGCGAAAGTACTACTGCAGCTTCCCGACAGCCGCCGCGCCGATGTCATGAATCGCGCGGTCAACATGAAGGAAGTCAGCCCGAAGGCAGCGCAGATCATCGAGAACCGCGTGGTCGAACTGATTGCCGCCGTCGACGCAGAGCGCAACTCCAACGGCTCCAACAAGGTCGCCGAACTTATGAACGAACTCGAGAAGAGCCAGGTCGACACGCTGCTCAACTCGCTCGAAACGATCAGCAAGGAATCGGTCAACAAGGTCCGCCCGAAGATCTTCCTCTTCGAAGACCTGCTGTACATGCCGCAGCGCAGCCGTGTCCTGCTTTTGAACGACGTCGCATCGGACATCCTGACCATGGCGCTTCGCGGTGCGAGCAACGAGATCAAGGAATGCGTGCTCTCGGCCATCAGTCCTCGCCAACGCCGCATGATCGAAAGCGATCTTCAGGTTCAGCCCGCCAGCCTCAACCCTCGGGAAGTGGCAATCGCCCGCCGCGCGGTGGCGCAGGAAGCGATCCGGCTCGCCAATTCCGGACAAATCCTTCTCAAGGAAGAGAAGAAGGACGACGAGAAGCCTGCGGAAGCGGCCTGATCACGAGCAGTGCACGAGGAAGAGACCGGAGCGGGCGACCGCTCCGTTTTCGTTTGTACGTATGCAATCCGACCCCGCTCGCCCACAGTCTTTTTGTTGACTCGATTCGCGGCTAGCTGGCGATCGATTAAGATAGTCGGTGGCGGCGGACGATTCGTTTGAGCCGCGTCCCCGCAATTGGTCGATTGGTCCTGAACCGTGTCGGACGAAGATAAAGACAGTAAAACAGAAAACCCGACCGCCAAGCGAATGACGGAGGCGGCCGAGAAAGGCAATCTGCCCGTCTCGCGCGAGGTGCCGCTGTTTGCGTCGATCCTCGCCTTCTATGTCTTTCTTGTCTTTTTTCTTCCTTCGAGTGTCGCGAGGATCGGCGAAACGCTGAAGGACCTCTTCGAGCAACCGGATCAGTGGCGCCTTGAAAACTCTCCCGACGTCGTCTCGCTGAGCGCCCATCTCGGCTGGGCTGTGGCGGCCTTCCTGGTGCCGGCCATGCTGCTCTTCATCATCTTCGGGCTGGCCTCTTCCTTCGCCCAGAATATGCCGTCGATGGTGCTCGAGAGGGTACGGCCGCAGATGTCTCGTATCTCGCCGGTGAAGGGTTTCACCCGTATCTACAGCGTTCCGGGATTTGTGGAGTTCGGCAAATCGATCTTCAAGATCCTGATCGTCTCGCTCATCATGTATTTCACCCTCCGGGGAGAATATTTCGCCTCGCTCGACGCGATGTTCTCCGATCCCCAGGTGATTTTCGTCAAGCTGAGCTCGATCGTTAGCAAGATGGTGATCGTCGTCATGCTTTCCACGGGCGTGCTGGCTGCGGTCGACGTGATCTGGACACGCTATCACTGGTACCAGCAGCTCAAGATGACCAAGCAGGAGGTCAAGGACGAATACAAGCAGGCTCAGGGTGACCCGATCGTCAAGTCGCGTCAGAGATCGGTTGCGCGCGACCGGGCCCGCCGGCGCATGATCAACAATGTGCCGCGCGCCACATTGGTGATCGCCAACCCGACCCATTATGCCGTTGCGCTGCGTTATGTGCGCGAGGAAAGCGATGCTCCGGTGGTGGTGGCCAAGGGCCAGGACCTGATTGCGCTCAAGATTCGCGAAATCGCGGAGTCGAACGGCATCCCCGTTTTCGAAGATCCGCCTCTGGCTCGCTCCATGTTTGCGCAAGTCTCGGTGGATAGTGTTATCCCACCTGCCTTCTACAAGGCGGTGGCAGAACTCGTGCACCGGGTCTACGCGTCCCGGTCGCTCAAGAAACGGACACGCTGAGCGCTATGAAAAAATGCACCTATTCCACCGAACGGGAAGAAATCGTCGCTCAAGCAATCAGCCCGGTGGCCACCGAGCTGCGTCTTCTCGACGCTGGTGACCTTATCTCGCTTCTCCGGTTGGAGTGCTACAGCAGCCTCGCCGATCTCGTCTCGTCCGCAGCCGAGCTGTATTTCCATCCGGGAACGGTGAGTTTCGGCGCTGGAGGCGACTATAAACTGGAATGGAGCGGCCAGCCCGAGGTCGTCCTTGACCTCGAAATCAAGCCGCGCGGCGTGTCCGTCTACGCGCGTCTGACGATTGCCGACCAGAAGGCCGGCCTTGAAATCGATCACATTTCCTTCCAGGAGCCCTCGGACGACCCGGACGATAATACCGCGTTCTTGGCGAGAAGCCTGCAGGAAGCGAAGTTCGTGAGAATGAGCACGTCACAGTGATCGCCGAGCGAGCGTTCCCATGTTCGTCCCGCCATCAGTGAATGTAACCGAGCCGGATCGCTTTGGCGATCGCCTGGATGCGATTGACCGAATCGAGCTTGATCGTGGCAGAACCCAGATAGGCATTTACCGTGTGGACGGAGAGGCCTAGGTTTTCAGCAATCTCTTCGCTGATCCGCCCGTCTCCGGCCAATTGCAGGCAGGCAATTTCCCGCTCGCTCAGCGATTCGGCCGGTACGCTTCGCCGCTCATCCAGCGCCAGCAGATCCATCATCACTTGGCAGCTTCTGACGTGCTGGTCGATGACCATGTCGCTCGAGACGTCGATGGACGTGGAGACAAAGGCGACGTAGCCGTTTCCGAGCGCCCCCAGCCGTACCGGAAATGCGATCCCTGAAAAAGGAACGACAGAGGGTTCCAATCGGCGGGTCAGGGGCGAAAAATCCCCCGCGTCGGAAAAACTGGCATTCTCGGAGCCGTCCCAAATCAGAGGAAGGAGCGATACTTCTATGTGTTCGAGCAGGACATCGCCATAGCCGTCGATGAACTGGCTGCTGCCTTCGGTCGTACCGACGCCCCAGTTGTCGAGTTCGGAGACGAGCTTCCGCTTGTTTGGCAAACCCGCACCGGCAATGCGGAAAACCGCGAAGTTGCGCGCCTTCAGGTTCTTCTGCATGGCAACGAGCTTTGGAAAGATATCCGATCGGCTTGAGGCGCGCTGAAGGCGCAGATACTGGATGCTTCCAGGTCCGTCCGCCATGCCGCTGCGCGTATAACTCATCGAAATTCGATCCCTATACCAGGTTGTTCCGCACCGCATAGGCAATCGCTTCGGAGCGGGTTTTCGTTGCCGTCTTGCGCATCACGCTTGTGATGTAGTTGTTGATGGTGTTGCGCGATATGCCGAGGATCACCGCAATTTCATCGCTGGTCTTGCCCTCGGCAATCCAGAAAAGACATTCAAGCTCGCGTTCGGTCAGCTCGAAGTCGCGCTCTGTCCGGGCGTCGGCGTTTTCGGCGAAACTGGCGCCATAGGCCGCCAGCAGTCCCACCTCCTTCAGCCGTTCTTGTGAAAGGATGATCCCCTCCAGAAAGAGAAGCATCAATGAAAAACGCGTCCTGCCCACGCAGAAGGTCAGCGAGCAATATTGCCGGCTAATATCATCGGGCGGCATCACGTCATCCGGCAGGAGCGAGAAACTGGGCGTCAGGAGCGAAAGACACTTCTCCAGCTCGGTGGAGCGAGCGTAGCCGCTGGCAAGTTCCGACCCCAGGCGACGGACAAGATCGAAAGGCCAGTTGGAAGTCACGATGAAATCGAGGCCCTGCTCCTGGATCAGGTCATATCGGGCAAGAAGAAAGTGGGAAGCGCCAACGTAGTCAGCAAGAAGCCGCATCACTGCCTGGACATTGTTGGAACCAGCCAACACCGAAAGGCGACGAACCAGTTGTTCGCGCGACAGGACCCTGGACCCGACGGATTCCACATAGGGCCGTCCCTCCATCGCCATGTCTATTCCCGACAACTCCATCAGCTACTTGCTCCCAACCACACGACGCATTCCTCATGAACGCGCGCAAGCGGTATTGTCACTGACGCACAACCGTTACCTTGACAAAACGATCCTCGATTTTCGGCAAAACGTCAAAAGTTACTTTCCGCAACCCTTTGTTTTCAGCCGGACAAGGACTTCATTGCTGGCCACCTCCCCGGCCTCGGAAACTCTGCGCGAATCAGGCCATTGTAGGAGAGGCCCGGCGAATTACCATTGGGACCCGCATGGATTTCCCCAACTCCAACCCGGTCCAACTGATTCGTGCATCAGAGGAATGAGCCAAGTCTGTGGCAAGGCTGAAAAAGAAAGGGCCGGACAAGTCCGGCCCTTGGTGATCATATTTTCGTGATGGGGTATCACGCTGCCTTCTCGAGGGCCCATTTGCGGAGAATTTTCGCGGCACGCTCTTCGGAGATTTCCACCATGCGGGCAAGGCGTTTTTCCGGGCCTTCCTTGACACGTCGGTTGAACCCGTCGCCCTCGTCGCCGCCAAGCATATCGCCCGCGCTGTCGAACCCGAAGTCCGAACCGAAGCCATCCATAAGTGCGGGACCGCCTCCGACCGGAGAGAAGTCCGGCAGTTCGAGACCTGCCCCTTCGGTGGCCGCCTCGCCTGCAACTCCGTTGCCGCTGACGGTGCGGATGAGCGGGCGGAGGCCGAGCCAGACCACCAGGAAGGCAACTCCCACGAAGGCCAGCGAGTTGATGATGCCGCCGATGTTGCGGGTCAGCACATCCATCAGGCCGGGACCGTCTGCGGCCTCTTCGAGCAGCTGGTTCTCGAGGAAGTCCATCGCAGTCAACGTGACCACGTCGCCGCGGTTGGAACTGATACCAGCGGCCGACGAGACGATCTTCTGCATTTCGGCAAGATAGGCATCGATCTTCGCCTGGTCGACCGGCTCGCCGACCATCTTGGCGATCCGGCCCTTGTTGACCACCACCGCAACCGAGACCTTTTCGATCTGATAGCTGTTGCGCGTCGTGGCCGTAGTCTTCTGGTTGATCTCGTAGTTGGTCTGCTCTTCCTTCTTGTCGGACTGGTCGGAAGATTGCGGACCGTTGGCGCCACCTGGCTCCGGCGCCGCCTGAGGAACGTTCTGTTCGACGGTAGTTGCGTTATCGTTCTGGGTCTGCTGAGACTTCGAAACTTCCTTGGTGGTGCGCACCGAACGCTCGACGCGCGAATTCGGATCGAAGACTGTCTCCTGGACCTGTTGGCTGTCCGTATTGAGAGAAGCCGTTACGCTTGAACGGAAGTTGTCCATTCCGAGGAACGGCGCGAGCGCCTTGTCGATATTATTTTCGATTTCCTGCTGAACATTTTGAATGATGCTCAGCGATTTGTTCATCTCGCTGCCGCCGAAATCGTCGCCGGAAGCAAGCAGCTGGCCGGTCGAATCGAGGATTGTGACATCGTCGACATCAAGGCCGGGAACGGCCGATGCCACGAGGTGACGAATGGACGATGCGGCCTTGCGGCCGGCCGTCGTACTGGCGCGGATCATCACCGACGCGGACGGCTTTTGCTCGCCCCTGCGGAAATTGCCGACATCCGGCATCACGATATGAACACGCGCGGCGGAGACGCCGCTGATTTGCTGGATCGACCGGCCGATTTCGCCCTCGAGTGCCCGGACCCGCGTTACTTCCTGCATGAAGGAGGTCAGGCCGAGGGAGCCGACATTGTCGAAAAGCTCGTAACCGGCATTCGTGCTGTTGGGAAGCCCCCGTTCGGCAAGCAGAAGGCGAGCCTTGCTTGTGGTACCCACCGGAACCTGAATGCTCGATCCATCGCCGCCGACTTCGAAGTCCATGTTCGCTTCAGCCAGCGCCATGGTGACCTGGTTCAGGTCGGCAGTGTCCAGATTGACGTAGAGGGACTCATAGGAGGGCTTGTTTACAAAGATGGCCGCGGCAAGGACGATTGCAATCGAGACAACGCCGACGGCACCCAGAGCAATAAGTCGCGTCTGGCCCAGATTGGCCAGATTTTTAAAGACTTGTGAAAATTGAGCCAACAGATTCATTCTGTTCCCACACCGCCAAACAAGGAAATAGAGCTTTCGCTCAAGCCGACCCTAGGAGGCGAAGCTTGTGCGAGCGTTTCGCAGGCGATGGGAATGAAAATTGCAGGCGGAAGGGTGAACCGCTTCGGTGTGAGGGGCCGAAACAGGCCGTTAGAAGAAGTCGAAGTCGCCTGCGGCCTTGCTCAGGGGCTGGGAATGGCCGTGGCGCATACCGTTCGCCAGAGCCTTCTGCATGTCGGCCAGCTTGACGAGGCTGATCGCGGTCGAGACATCGACGGTCCAGCTTTCCGGAATGGTGCCGGTAATCGTATCGATAAATTCGGCAATACCGCGCGTCTTCTGCACGGCCAGATCGATGCCCTGCAATACTTTGATGCTGTCGGGAGATTCCAGGATGGCCATGCCTCCAAGTTCCAGCAGCTGGGGCTCGATGCGTTCGATCAGATAGGCGACGTCGTGAAGCTCCGACACCAGCCGCATCAAAATCTCGGGTAGCGCCTCCTCCAAGGGAGCGCCTGGCGGCTTCGCGTTGTCGGTCATATTGTTCCTCGTGCCTAAAAGAATTCGATCGAACTTTCGACGGGCTTCGGCGCCGCACGAGCCGGGCGCATCTCAAGTGCCACGGTCCGTTGAGCCTCGGCGCCGGTCAGCGGATACTGACGTGCCCGCCCGCTGATGGGCCAGTATTCCAACTTGCGCCCGTGCTCCCCTCCGGTGGAAGAGCCAACAACCGGAATCCCTTCATCCTTGAGAAACTGCATCGCGAATGCTGCATTCTGTTCGCCGACGTTCGAAAAGCTCGCTATCGTCTTTGCGCCACCGAATATTTTTGCTTCCAGCCGGTCGCGTCGCGCCCCCTGCTTGAGGAGACCGTTGATCAGGAGCTCCATCAGATGCACGCCATACCGAGTGGCATCGCCGCCCGATGCCATGGCGCCACCCGAACCGGGAAGCAGGAAATGGTTCATGCCGCCGACGCCGGCGACAGGATCACGAAGACATGCAGCCACGCATGAGCCCAATATCGTCGAAAGTACGACATTCGGATCGTTTACGACCTTGTACTCCCCCTGAATGATATGGACACGCTTGGCCGCAATGGCATCGTTCATTTCAATGCTCCAAACACGGCCTCGATGGCGGCCTTCATCTTCTCGATCGTGAACGGTTTGGCGAGGACGTTGTTTGCCCCGAGTTGGGCTGCCCTCTGCACCAGTGCGCGATCGCCTTGAGCGGTCAAAATGATAAAGGCTGCTTTTTTCGTGTTCGGATTGCTGCGGACGGCTTGCAGGAAGCCGATGCCATCCATCTTCGGCATGTTGAAGTCCGAAATCACGAGATGGTGCGGCTGCTCGGCCATGATCTTCATACCCTGCTCACCGTCACCGGCCGCAGTGATCTGCTTGAAGCCGAGCTGTGTCAGGGCGTCGCTGAGCAGCAGGCGGCTGGTCACCTGATCGTCAACGATCAGAACTTTAATTTTTTCAGCGAGAGACATTATTCGGTACCTTCTTTTCGGGCGGCTGTTAACTTCAACACTTCTTCTCCTATGGAGCCTAACGGCAGCTGTTGCTCGACGGCCCCGATTTCATGGGCGACCCTCGGCATGCCGTAGACCACACAGGTCTTTTCGTTCTGTCCGACCGTGCGCGCGCCCGCATTGCGCATCTTCAGCAGACCGGCAGCTCCGTCGCGTCCCATGCCTGTCAGGATAACCCCGACCGCATTGCGGCCTGCCAGATCGGCAACCGAGTCGAAGAGGACATCCACGGAAGGCCTGTGGCCATTCACCGGATCTCTTTCGACCAGTCGACAACATGGCGCCGACGGATTGGCTACCTGCAGGTGCCGGTCACCACCGGGCGCGAGATAGATCTTGCCGATCTCCAGCCGCGCGCCATCGGTCGCTTCCTGCACCACAGGAGCACAGATACGATTAAGACGTTCAGCAAAACTTTTGGTAAACGTCGAAGGCATATGTTGAGTAATAACGGTCGGCGGGCAGTTCTGCGGGAACTTTTGTAGGACCGTAATGAGCGCCTCTACACCACCAGTTGACGAACCGATCGCCACAACCTTTCGTCCGACCCGATATTCGGTCGCCGGGGTCACCGCCGGGGACGGCGCGGCTGCGCTCCGGCGATGACCGGACCGGGCAGCGGCCTTCACCTTTTCGGCGAGATCCATGAAAGGACGGGAATCTCCAGGGCTCGGCTTGCCGACACAGTCGAATGCGCCGATCTCCAGCGCGGCAAGCGTTGCGTTGGCACCCTGATGCGTCATGGCAGAAACCATGATCACCGGCATCGGCCGCAATCGCATGATCTTCTCGAGGAATTCCAGCCCGTTCATATTGGGCATCTCGATATCCAGGGTCACGACGTCCGGATTGAGCTGTTTGATCGCCGCACGCGCTTCCAGTGCATCACCGGCCTGGCCAACGACATTGACCTCGGGATCGGAATTGAGAACCGCGGTGATCAAACCGCGCATGGTGGGCGAGTCGTCAACGACGAGAACGCGAGCCGGAGCGCTCATGCTTTCCTCCCTGCGTTCTTGCCGACATACCGATAGGTGGTGATGCCAATGTTATCGAACAGGTTTTTCGCCTCGCCGGAAACCCGTTCGGAGTGACCGATATAAAGGTGACCGCCATCGCAGAGCTGCGAAGCGAAGCGCGACCAGATCTTCATCTGCGTCGGCTCATCGAAATAAATGACGACGTTGCGGCAGAAGATGACGTCGAAACTTCCCTTGAAAGGCCACTGCGCCATCAGGTTCAATTCGTTGAAGGTGATAAGCTTCTTGACCTTGTCGTCGATCTGCAGCTTGCGTCTGCCGCCTGCGTCAACCTCGCGAAACCACTGCTTGCGCATGGCCGGCGTCATGGTTTCCGTGGCGTTTTCGTCGTAGATGCCGGCTCGGGCGGCAGCCAGGATCTTGGGGTCGATATCGGTCGCAAGAATCCGGAAATCGTAGTCCACGGCGTTCGGCAAAAGCGACAATACCGTCAGCGCGATGGAATAGGGCTCCTGACCGTCGGAACAGGCTGCCGACCAGATGCGCACACGACCGCCGGTCTTGGCCCGGTTGATAAGCCCCGGCAGGACTTCGTCACGCAGGTGCTCGAAATGATGGTTCTCGCGGAAGAAGCGCGTGAAGTTGGTCGTCAGATGCGAAAGCATCTCGCGGCGCGCCGCCGCACCTTCCGGCGATGCTACAAGCTCACAATAGTCCCTGAACCCGCGCAATCCCAATGCACGTATGTGCTTGGACAAACGAGAGTAGACGAGCGACGCCTTGGAATCGTTGAGATAGATACCTGCATCCGAATAGATCATCGCCGCAATGTCGGACAGGTCGCGGCGCGTCAGTGGATATTCTCCACTGGCCAGCACCTCGTCCGGTGACTGTCGGCTTTCAATGGCCCCCAAAGGCTTCATGCAGCTTCGCTTTCCTTTTCCGGGAAAAGGGCATCCAGCTCGATCATGCAGATCATCCGCTTGTCGATGGCAAGAATTCCCCGGGCATATTGTTTCTCCAGATCGGACGAAATTTCCGGAACCGGCTGGATATTCTCCTCGGTGATCGTAAGGATATCGGAAACTGCCTCAACAAGCAGGCCGACGACGCGGCTCTTGACCTGCGCCACGATGATCACGTGGCGCGCCGTTGGCTCTGCTTCCTGCATCCCGAGACGAGCCGACAGATCGACGATCGGCAGAACCGCGCCGCGCAGGTTGATGACGCCCAAAACATAAGCCGGCGCATGCGGCATCGGCGTGGCTGGCGTCCAACCCCGGATTTCCCGGACGGACATGATGTTCACGCAGAATTCCTGATCACCGATACGGAAGGCGATCAGCTCCCGGCTTCCCTGGACAAGGTTTTTCACGGCGTACGACATACCAATTAACCCGTGGCTGCAAGTGACATTTCAGGCTTCAGTGACTGGCCGCGCGAGGCCGAAACGACCGCATCGACGTCAAGGATCAGGGCGACGCGGCCATCACCGAGGATGGTGGCGGCGGCAATACCTGGAACATGGGTATAGTTCGCTTCGAGCGACTTGATGACAACCTGACGCTGGCCCTGAATGGCGTCGACCATCAAAGCACGCTGGCCGCCACCTTCCGATTCCACCAGTAGCGCGACACCTTCGACCGGATTGGCCTGGGTGGCGCGATAATTGAGGACGCGGCCCACATCGACCAGCGGGCAGAAGGAATTGCGGATCGAGATCAGCCGTTGGTTGGCGCCGAACGAGTGGATGGCGGAGGCTTCGGGCTGCAGGGTTTCGACGATCGCCGTCAGCGGAACGACGAGCGTCTGGCCGGCAACTGTCACCACCATGCCGTCGAGAACGGCGAGCGTCAGCGGCAGGCTCATCGTGAAGGTCGAGCCGTACCCCGGGCGCGACGAGATCGAGATACGACCACCGAGCGCCTGGATCGACCGTTTGACGACATCCATGCCGACGCCGCGGCCGGAAATGTCGGAGATCTTGTCGGCAGTCGAGAAGCCGGCCATGAAGATCAGGTTGTCGATTTCGTCGTCCGTGAGGTTGGCGTCGGCGGCGATGATATCGTTGTCGATCGCCTTCTGGCGGACGCGCTCGCGGTTGATGCCAGCGCCGTCGTCGGCAAGCTCGATCAGGATGCGGCCGGAACGATGCTTCGCGGTGAGCTTGATCGTGCCTTCCGGGTTCTTGCCGGCAGCTTCGCGTTTTTCAGGCGATTCGATGCCGTGGTCGACGGCATTGCGGATCATGTGGGTCAGCGGCTCGGCAAGCTTATCGATGACCGTCTTGTCGACTTCGGTGTTTTCACCCTCGGTGACCAGGCGGATCTGCTTGCCGACCATGTCGGCCACTTCGCGGACGATACGCGACATGCGCTGGAAGACCGGCTTTACCGGCTGTGCGCGGATCGCCATGACCGAGTCCTGGATCTCGCGGGTAAGCTGCTGCAGCTCTTCGAGGCCCATGTTGACGGCCGACGTGCCGGTCGCATCGTTTTCGATAACGCTCTGAGAGAGCATGGCCTGGTTGATGACAAGCTCGCCGACGAGGTTAATGAGGCGGTCGACGCGATCGAGATCGACGCGGATCGTCTGGCCGGCTGAAGCGGCTGCGGCAGCCGCATTGTTCTGCGCCGCTGCTGCGGCGGCGGCGGCAGCCGATTCCTTCCGTTCCGCAGCGCGAGCGGCAGCACCGGCGGCCTTCGTAACGCTGGCCGCGGTTTCGGCGGCCGATACGGCTTCGGCAACGGTCTGATCGGAGCTCTGTTCGGACTGCTTGTCCCCATCCTCGCCGGAGGTGTCATCGTCAAGGATCGAGAGATCGAAGGGCACCGGCTTCATCGGCTGGTCTTCATCCGATGAAGCCCCGTCGGCGAATTTCACCTCGAGATCGCAATCCCATTCGGCAAATTCAAAAACGATGCGGATATCGTCTTCGCTCTTGGTGGTTTTTACGGAAATCTTCCAGCTGAAATAGGACTCTTCCGGGTCCATCTTGTCGAGGTCCGGCAAGGCGTCCGTGTCGCAGGCAATGCTCATCTCGCCGACACGGGAGAGATCGCGCAGCAGGAGCGCTGCTTCATTGCCCTTGGAATAGAGCTCGCGGCGTGGCTTGAAGAGGACTTCGTAAGTTGAGCCTTCAATTACCGGCTCCTCTTCCTCACCGAAACCCTCGAATGTGAAGGGGATCGGCTGAAAGCCGCTGTCGTCGGTAGGCTTCGGCGTTTCCACCTTCGGCGCAGCGGCAGCAGCCGGGGCCGGTTTCGGCGCGTCATGAGCCGCATTTGACGGCATCTCGCCATGCGCCAGGGCTTCCAGCTCCTTGACGAGGCCGCGCGTCCTGGATTCGTCCACACTGCCGCCATCACGGGACGCGCTGACCAGATCGGCGAGCACGTCGGCAGACTTAAGCATGACCTTCAGCACGTCCTGGCCGGGTTCCAGCTTGCCTGAACGGACGCAGTCGAGGGTCGTCTCGAAAACATGGGCAAAAGCGACTAGGTCATCGAGACCGAAGGCACCCGCTCCGCCCTTGATGGAATGAACGGCACGGAAAACGGCATTCACCGTCTCGGGGTCACGATCCCCGTCGTTCAGCTTGAGAAGACCCGACTCCAGTTCAGCGAGCTGCTCTTCGCATTCCTGAAAGAAGATCTCTTTGATTTCGTTCATATCCATCGGAGGAATTCCTGGCTCAGGCAGTTACACGCTCGATCGCATCAATCAGTTTGGCTGGATCGAAGGGCTTGACGATCCAACCCGTCGCGCCGGCCTGCCGGGCGCGGTTCTTCTTTTCCGCGTCGCTTTCGGTTGTCAGGACGAGGATCGGCACGGCGCGATATTTTTCGTTGCGACGAACGCCTTCGATAAAGCCGAAACCGTCGAGGCGCGGCATATTGATATCGGTGACGATGACGTCCGGGTTGGCATCTTCCAGGACTTCGAGGCCTTCGACACCGTCTTCGGCCTGGATGGTTTCAAAGCCTGCATTGTTCAGGGTCACCAGAAGCATGTTCCGGATGGTCCGTGAATCGTCCACCGTGAGTACTTTTTTCTTCATTGCTAGATCTCCTTAGCAACCAAATTATCGATATTGATGCCGATCAGCTGCATCGTCTTCTCAAATGCGTCCGAAGCCTTTTCCACGACGAAGGACTTCTTGTCTTTTTCCCAGGCACGAGCGCCTGCGACCAGGACCTGCGCACATTGCACGCCGACCCGATCGACGTCCGAGGCGTCGAGCACAATGTCGCTGCCGCGCATGGAGATCAGCTTGCCGTGCAGAACCGATGCCTCGTTGAGGTCCAGCACCGCGGCCAGCTTCAAATTCTCCGGTCCAGCCTTCTTTGCTGCCATCAGCTTAATCCTTGTCGTTTTTGAAGGAGATGTTCTCGCTCGCCCGGGCCTTCGTCCGGCGCCCCGGCGATCGCGACGAGCGCCGGTGGATTGCGTGGGGCTGCAGGCCGACGTGTCTCCGCATAGCGGTTCTGCCGTTCGATCCGAAACTCCCGGACCGTGCGGCCGAGTTCCAGGATCACGGTGTGCAGATCATCCGCCCCTTCGCCTGCCTGAAATGCTAGATTGCCGTTTGCGGCGACGCTCTCGCTCACCGATCCGACTTCGGCGGTCAGACGGTCGAGGCCCTGGGCCTGATCACCCGTTTCCCGCGCGATCCCGGCAATCACGTCGTTGATCGCCGAGACCTGGCGCACGATGCCGCCGATCGCATCCTGCGTGCGATGAACCATTTCGACACCTGCATCGACCTGCGACTTCGTGCCGTTGACGAGCGTCTTGATTTCGCGGGCGGCCTCTGCGGAGCGCTGCGCAAGAGCGCGCACTTCCTGCGCGACGACAGCAAAGCCGCGACCGCTGTCGCCGGCCCGCGCCGCCTCGATGCCGGCATTCAGAGCAAGCAGATTAGTCTGGAACGCAATGTCGTCGATTACCCCGATAATCTGGCCGATCTTTTCGGCGGAGCTTTCGATATCTGCCATGGCGGTGATGGCGCGGCCGACGACCTCACCGCTTGCCTCGACCGAACGGCGCGTCTCGGCCGCGGCCTTTTCGGCGGCAACCGTTTCCGCAGCACTCCCCTTGACCTTGACCGCTATGTCGGTCAGCGCCCGCGTCGCATCCTTAAGACGCACCGCCTGCTGTTCGGAAGCCGCGGCAAAGGACTGTACGCCTTCGGACAGCGATTGCGCGATGGCACCCGCTTTCTGCCCGTAGTGGTCCGATTCTTCTACCGAGTTGCGGAGGCCGGCGATCGCCTGATTCAAGAGATCGGCCAGCTCGCGATAGGCTTCCGGGACGTCGGCGGGAAGGCAGGCCGTGAGGTCGCGGTCGGCAAGCGCCCTGATCACTTCGGAGAAGGTCTCGATCGCCTGCGCGTGATCGGCCTCCCGCTGTTCGGCAAGGGCCCGCTGATGCTTCTGACGCAACTCGTTGAAACGGAGCGAGACAGCGATCTCGACATCCACCATGACGAGGCGGGTGATGGCACCGACAAGATCGAGAAGCTCCTGTTCGCGCTTGCGCCCGCCGGGCAGCAGCGATTTTGGAGCCAGGTCGGCGATCGCGCCTGCAATGAGGTGCTCCAGCATGACCCCGTGACCGGCGACATGCCAGCGCGGGTCCAGACCCATGCGGCTTTCCGTGTCGGAAAGGACCTTTACCCGTTCGGCGTACAGCGCATCGAAGCGAGCGTCCGTCAGGACACCCCAGTGGGATGCCTGAAGATCATGGAGCCGCTCGATCTGCTGTTCGCTGTCGAAATTCCGGGCGGCTTCGGGAAAGGATTGGAATCGATGAAACAGGTCGCGCAGACCGGTCTTGAGGTGGCGCTCCATCTGCGGGCGGCAACGGCGCAGCAGATCGCGCAGTTCGCCGTCGAGGCCGGCAAATGCCAGTCTCTCGCCCAGGCTGCCCGCCTGGTTCCGTCGCGCCTGATCCGATGGCGTTTCCTGCACCAAAACCATCCCCAAATTCGTCAAAGCCAACCCGGAGGATTGGCGGCATGCGGCTCCTGTCGGCCAGGCGCCAGAGATGAATCGGAGATGCTTGCCGGTACGGATCAATATCCGCCGGGCATGGGCAACGCGGCCACCGCAGGCTTTCCTGGATTTTCATGAGCGGATACCGGATTGTCACCGGTACGGCTTTGCGGCTTCATGCCTGGTGAGAGACCGCAGTCATCCCATTTCGCCGTGGTTTCCAATTTGTATGGTTAATTCCTTGCCTGAAGGTTAATAGGGGCAGGAGAGCACCAGTTTTAGCTCAATAAGAGACACAATACCCGCATGACGCGCATCTCTCGCGGAATGCACCGCAAAAGCTCTTTTATCAGTTCATGGCCTCGATATCGGCCAGCCCGCGGAGACCCGCCTTGTTGCCCATATCTGCCAACGCCTGGAAAATACGGCGGGCATCGCCAAGCCTGCCGAGATTCATATGCGCATATGCTCGCAGCGCCATCAGATCCGTCTGTTCGGGGGCAATCTGCGCCCGCTGATCGAGTACAAGCAGAGCCTCGCGGTAGCGTCCGAGCTTGAAGGCGTTGAGCGCCCGGTCCGCCAGAATGGCAGTCTGAAGCTCAACCGCTCGTTCGTTCGCCTGTGGTGCGGTGGCGGCAGCGACAGAGGCCTGGTCGGTCAGGCCTACCCGCAGATATGCCAGACTCTTGCCATAGGCAGCGTCGGAGCGCACCGTCTCCGACGAACTCGCATCGGCCGCGTCGAAAGCTTTTGCTGCCTCCAGGGGCCTATTGATGTCCATGAGACACCAGCCCCTCGCAAGCGCTGCTTCCGGCGACATGCGGCGCGGATCCTGAGTTGTCCAGCATTGCCCCCTAACCGCCGTGCCCTGAACGCGAGCGACCCTTCGCGTTGCAGGCATGTCGGCACGCGTCTCACGGGTCTCTACCCGCGTCGTTCGGGAAGTGCTTTCGCGCGAAACTTGAGATTGCTCTGGAGCGGATCGCCGGACCGGCGCTTGCTGTTCCGATCCGTCGGTTTCCGCGACCTCACCCAGTCTTGCGATGCGCTCCGATCGGCCGGCCCAATCCCGCTGGATCTGCGCAGTGCCGGGCTTGTCCCCAAGATCATTGCGCGTCAACGCCAGGCCATAAGCCGAGGGTTCGTCGTCCGGCTTCCAGGAGAGAGCCGCGTGAAACCACTCGGCGGCCGTTTCGAGCTGCCGCATCGCGCGGGCATACCAGCCGAACTGCTGGGCGGCAGCAGGATTGCGGGAGGTGATGACCACCGGCGCCATGCGCTGCAGGACCTCCTGCTGCAATACCGGAGGAGGATCGAGAGCCAGCAGATTGGCAACCGCCGCCAGATAGGCATCCTTGGCCCCGGGTGAGGACTCGCGCCAGCGATAGAGCACCGATTCCGCCTCGACGGGCGAATTCTGCGCGATCAACGTCAGTGCCAGACCTTCAGCGGCGGATGCCGTTTCCTCTTTGGCAAAGGCCCTGCGGAACCAGCGTTCGGCCCCGCCCAGGTTATCGCGCCGGTAGAAATACCAGCCGAGCAGCAATGCATCGGATGCCAGGTCGGCGGTTTCGGCCTGACGTTCAAGGCGGGTAAGGTATTTTTCCGGGACGACCAGCTTCGGATCGTCATTGCCCTGGGCGACAAGGCGGCGGGCGATATCATCGCGTAACGGCTCGAATTCCGGCTTGCCATCCGATGAGACACGCTCTTTTGCAAGCACCTCCTCCAGCATATCGGCCGGCAGCAACTCGCTCGCCTTCTGAGCGGTCGCATAACGTTCGGAGGCATTGTCGCAGTTTTCGAGAATATAGAGATAGGCGTCGCGCGCCCTGCCGTCTTTCTCCGTCTTGGCAAAGGCTTCGGCCACACGCCAGAGAACGTCAACCTCGCTGCAGGTCAGCAGGCTTGAGTTTTCAGCCGCGGTCCGGATCACCGCATCGAAGCTTTTGGCATCCGATGCCACAACGAGAGCAGCACGCGCCTCGGCGAGTTTCAGGCGGTCCAACAAATCCACCGGCGGCTGCCACTCGGGTTCCGCAGCCTGGCGGTCGGAAATTGCCTTACGCACGTCCGCATAACGGGATTGGGCATAGAGCTGCCACATGTTCTCAAGCTGACGGTCGGTCGTAACCCGCGCGGCCAGAGGATCGGCAGGCGGGGTCCAGTCCGGATAGAGCGCTCTCAACCGGGAGATTTCGGCCTGCAGACGAGCGTTGTCTCCGCGCGCAGCAAAATATCTGAGTGCGCTTTCGTCGACCTCCGGCCGGTTCTCTACAGGTCGAGTATCTGCAGAGGGATCCGGCTCGGAACGCGAAGCAGGCGGTAGGGGATTGGCCGGAGCCTGAGCGACAACGACCGGAGACGAATCCGGCCGCACTTCACCTGGGCGCTTCGGCTGAATGAGTTGGGCAACGATTCGCTCCGTCTTGGCAGCGAAGGTCGTGGCCGGCGGCGGTCCCGTTTCGTCCTGCACCGGATTCGGCGTCACCGAACTCGTCAAAGTGTCCGGATCGACCACCGCAGGACGATTGAGGCCAAGGGCTCCCACGGCCACAGCGCCCAGGATCGTCAATGCAATGAGCGAAAACCGCATAGCCACTCCGCGATCGTCCACAATCTCCGTCAGCGCCTCATGCGGACGAACTTCGGCTCCCTGCGCCAATAATTCCAAAGGAATGAACGGATATGGTTAACGAACAATTTAGATTTAGCTCATCAAATGCCTGAGTCGGCTCTTTGAAGGCTGATGCGCAGGGATGAGTTTGCGTATCGACCTCCTGGAACGACTCAGCGGACGATGTACGTCTGCCATTTGCGATATTGCTCGGCATGACGGAAAAGCAATGAATGGGAAACAGAAAATGACCGGCCTCGGCTCTCTGAGAGCGGCGATTCTGAGCTTCCTGCTGCCGCTCGTTGCTGTCGGCTGCGCGGGGCAGCCGGTGCAGACCGGTACGTTTGCGCGAAATCTTTCCAGCGAACAGGCCATGGCGCTACCCCCTCCCGGCGGGCCGGCGATCGTGAGCGTCGTCGAAAGGCGCTTTGACAATGCCGTGGAACAGGACGTTTTCCTTGCCACTTCCGCCCTCACGCCGGGCCAGAATTCAATCAAGGCGCAGTTCTTCGGCACAACCAGCCCCTTCAAGCTCAGCGACAACAAGCTGACTTCCACGCCGGTCACGGAGGCCGGCATCGCATCCGAGATGCGCCGCGCACTGCCGGGCATCCGCATGGCGCGGTCCTCGTTCTTTGTCCAGAACAACTACGGTCCCTTCGGCTACGCCTTCGGACGAGGCGCCCGCAGCGACCTTTGCATGTACGCCTGGCAACAGATCCGCTCGCCGTCGGGAACTATCTCACCGCTTGCGAATTACGGTTCGATCCAGATCCGCCTCAGGCTTTGCCAGGCGGGCGGAACTGAGGAACAGCTTCTCGCGGTGATGTACAACTATACGATTGTCGGCTCCGTAGATGCCGGCGGGTGGAACCCCTATGGCGAGCCAAGATCCGTCCCGTCCTCTCTCGGCGGCGTCGGCGCGCCGATCTATCCGCGACCGGCAAGCTCCGAGCCGATCGTTCCGATCATACAGCCGAGGACGACCACATATACGAGCTCCGCACCCGTCACCCTGCCACAAGCTCAGTCTGTGACTCGGAAAACAGGTTCCGTCGTGTCGGCTTCGGCAGTATCGGTGCCAGGTCCTGCATCTGCAGGAAGTCGACCGAACAGTGTTTCCACGCCGGCCGTATCAAACGCCATCCCGGCGCCGCTTGTGCCTTCGCCTTCCGCTGCGATGGGAGCGCGGGAGGTAACCATACCACCGCCTTCCTGCACCGACATGACGAGCGGAGCCGCCAATGCATGCCGATAAACCGCACGCGACACACCGACTGCCGACCGTTTTTTCCGACCGCTGGAGATAGCCACCCATGCGGATGATCCTGTCTGCTGTCGTCTGGGCGCTTGCAAGTGCGCTGATCATCGTCCTGGTAACCCTGCCGATCAATACGCGCACGCAGCTCATTACCAGCCTGCTGGTGGTCGGAGTGATGATGGTGATCCGGGCGCTGAAAGCCGAGGGCCAGTGGCGCCTCGTTGCGCTTGCCTTCGGTACGGCGATGGTCTTCCGTTATGTCTATTGGCGCACGACGAGCACTCTGCCGCCTGTCAACCAGCTCGAGAATTTCATCCCCGGCCTGCTCGTCTATCTTGCTGAGATGTACAGCGTGCTGATGTTGGGTCTCAGCCTCTTCGTCGTCTCGATGCCGCTGCCCCCTCGCCCGCCCTATGAACGGAAGGGCCGAGAGTTGCCCACCGTCGATGTCTTCGTACCGACCTATAACGAGGACGAAGAACTGCTCGCCAATACGCTTGCCGCGGCCCGTAATATGGATTATCCGCCGGAGAAGTTCACGGTCTGGCTGCTTGACGATGGCGGCACCGTGCAAAAACGCACGTCCGGCAAGATTGCCGAAGCCCATGCCGCAGAGACACGCCATCGCGTGCTGCAACAGCTTTGCGAAGAGCTCGGAGTCCGCTACCTGACCCGCGAGCGCAACGAGCACGCAAAGGCAGGCAATCTCAACAACGGCCTCCAACATTCGACGGGAGCGCTCATAGCCGTCTTCGATGCCGACCATGCGCCCGCTCGCGATTTCCTGCTCGAAACCGTCGGCTATTTCGACGAGGATCCGAAGCTCTTCCTCGTCCAGACGCCGCACTTTTTTCTGAACCCCGATCCGATCGAGCGCAATCTACGCACGTTCGAAAAAATGCCGAGCGAGAACGAGATGTTCTACGGCGTCATCCAGCGTGGGCTCGACAAATGGAACGCCGCGTTCTTCTGTGGCTCGGCAGCCGTTCTAAGCCGGAAGGCGCTCGAAGTTTCCAAGGGATTCAGCGGCGTCAGCATCACCGAAGACTGCGAAACGGCGCTCGACCTGCACGGTCTCGGCTGGCACAGCATCTATGTCGATCGGCCGCTGATCGCCGGCTTGCAGCCGGCCACTTTCGCGAGCTTTATCGGCCAGCGCAGCCGTTGGGCGCAAGGCATGATGCAGATCCTGCGTTTCCGCTTTCCGCCTCTGAAGCGTGGGCTCTCCATCCCGCAGCGCCTTTGCTACATGTCCTCCACGCTTTTCTGGCTATTTCCCTTCCCGCGGACCGTCTTCCTCTTCGCGCCGCTCTTCTATCTCTTTTTCGACCTTCAGATATTCACCTCTTCAGGCAGCGAGTTCATGGTCTATTCGCTTGCCTATATCGTCGTAAACCTGATGATGCAGAACTATCTCTACGGATCGTTTCGCTGGCCCTGGATTTCCGAGCTCTATGAATATGTGCAGACCGTGCATCTTCTGCCGGCTGTCGTGTCGGTCATACTCAATCCGCGAAAGCCCACCTTCAAGGTCACCGCCAAGGATGAATCGGTGTCCGCCAGCCGCCTGTCGGAGATCAGCCGCCCCTTCTTCGTCATCTTCTTCGTCTTGCTCGTCGCCTTCGGCATCAGCGTCTATCGCATCTATACCGAACCCTACAAAGCCGATGTGACGTTGGTGGTCGGCGGCTGGAACGTGCTGAACATCATTTTCGCCGGCTGTGCGCTCGGTGTGGTGTCCGAGCGCGGCGAACGCCAGGCTTCGCGGCGGGTCAAGGTGAGCCGGCGCTGTGAACTGGGCGTCGACGGCCGCTGGTTTGCCGCCACCATCGAGGACGTTTCCGCTCATGGCGCGGCCCTTCAGATCTATGCCGAGGGCTTCAAGGACCTGGCAGTCGGCAAGGCAGCCAAACTGCGTTTCCAGCCCTACAGCGACATGCCGGTCAGCGAACTGCCGATCGAAATCCGCCATTTCAGCACGGCTGGTGACGTTACCTCGGCCGGTTGCCGCTACATGCCGCAAAAGCCCGCGGATCACCGCCTTATCGCAGACCTGATCTTCGCCAATTCGACGCAATGGACGCAGTTTCAGATATCG
This sequence comes from Neorhizobium sp. S3-V5DH, assembly GCF_004343065.1. Lineage (NCBI taxonomy): Bacteria > Pseudomonadati > Pseudomonadota > Alphaproteobacteria > Hyphomicrobiales > Rhizobiaceae > Neorhizobium > Neorhizobium sp. S3-V5DH. Next base: position 326,858 of record NZ_SMCL01000001.1, on the reverse strand, counting down.
CGCCGGCGCAATCCGGGATTGATCTGGGGCTCTCTCTGGTTCCTGGGTCTTGCGGCCTACCAGACAGTGCGCGGTCTTTCCTACCTATTCCGCAACACCGCCCACGATACGGCTGCAAGCGTGCGAAAGTAGGAGAGCGTCATGAAGAGAACCCTCATGTTCGCGCTTCTTCTTGCTGCTGCAGGTATCGCCTCGGCCCAAAGTCCGGCTCCCTTCGACATGAATCAGGAACGGGGGCCGGAACGTCTTCCGTCAGCCCCTCCCGTCACCACTCCCGGTGCACGACCGTTATCTCCAGCTCCACCTGTCAGCGGTGATGCGCGTATTCCCGCCGCCGGGCAACCCACTCCGGCCCGGCCGCCCTCCGCATCGTCGGAGCTTGCTGCGCGCCGCTATCTCGTGCCCGACAGGACATTGCAGCTGCGCGGCGAAGGCGAACAACGCTCCTGGTCGATCTATCTCACGCCGGATCAGGCAGCCGCGCCGGCCAAGCTCCACGTCGGCTACCAGAACTCCATTGTGGTGGCGCCGGAAACATCGCGTCTGGCCGTTGTCATCAATGACATGCCTATCCACAATGACCAGATTTCCTCCCCGGAAGGCTATCGCGACCGCGTGATCGACATCCCCGCCGGAACGTTGAAGGCCGGGTCCAATATCATTCGCTTTCGCGCCGACCAACGCCATCGTACCGATTGCACGATCGAGTCGACATTCGAACTCTGGACAGAGATCGACCCGCAACGAACGTTCCTCGCTTTTGACGCTCCGAATGCGGGCCGGTTTTCGCGTCTGGACGACATCCGCGCCGTGGGTGTCGACAACAAAGGCAATACTCGCTTCCGCTTGATCGTACCCGCGCTCGATCAGCTGGGCGCAACGGACGTATTGATGCGGCTCTCCCAGGGGCTGGCGTTGATGAGCGGTATGCCGAACCAGTCCTTTACCTTCGAAAAGACGCCAAGCGCCCCGCCGCAGCCGGGAGAACTCGCGATCTTCGTCGGCACCCATGACGAGTTGAAACCGATACTCCCGACACTGCCGGACTCGACCAGAAACGGCGGCGCGGCAAACTTCCTCGACTATCCCGGCGCGGCCGGTGTTTCGACATTCGTCATTTCCGGCCCAGGCTGGCCGGCAATCGAAGGGCTGGTGAACAGCCTGATTTCCTCCACGAACGGCGCGGCGACCCAAAGGCGCGAGACACTCGCCACCCAATCCTGGCACGGAATAGACACACCCTTCCTTTACTCCAATGCCGTTGCCGACTTCACCCGCCTCGGCATCGAAAGCCAGGAGTTTTCGGGCCGCCTCTTCCGCACCCGCTTCACGGTCGGCGTTCCCTCGGATTTCTATGCAAATGCCTATGGCGAAGGTCGCATCCTGCTCGATGCCGCCTATACGTCCGAGGTTCAACCGGGCAGCCATATCGACGTATTCGTCAACGGCAACATCGCTTCGACCGTACCAATCACCTCCGACCGAGGCGGCGTATTTCGACATCTCCCGATCAAGATGACGCTTCGGCACTTCAGGCCCGGCGTCAATACGATCACCATCGAAGCGGCGCTCCTGACCCCGCAGGATGCGGTCTGCGCACCCGGCATGCCTGCCGATCCCAAGGCGCGTTTTGCGCTCTTCGGCAGTTCGCAGTTTCATATGCCGAATTTTGCCCGCATCGCCCAGGTCCCCAACCTCGCTGCCACCGCAGGAACGGGATTCCCGTATCGGACCAGTCCGCCGCCCGTTTCCCTGTTTTTAGGCCGCATCGACGAACAGACACTCGCCGCAGCCGCTACTTTCCTCGGCAAGATGGCCGAGGCCGCGCAATACGTCATCCCTGTCGACGTCACCACATCGGCAGCGCGGGTTTCCGGCGTCAATGCCCTGTTCGTCGGCGCCATATCCGAATTTCCGGCAAATGTGCTGGCCCAGCTGAAGATCGACCAGGACAGCCGCAGCAACTGGACGCGCTCGGGCTCCTCCCCAAAGACCGGCGGCGACCAGTCCCTGACGCTGCAGGACTGGCAGCAGCGTTCCGGAACGAATTTCTTTGCACGCCAGTTCTCGACAATCGGCGACTGGGCAAAGGAGAATTTCGACCTTTCGCTTGCAATGCTGCGTTTCGCGCCCGCGACCGAAGAATTCTACAAACCGCCACCGACAGCGCGGCTGATCGTCGCCCAGCAAAGCGATCCGACAGAACTCGGCACCTGGACCGCGGTCATCTCGCCCGATACGGATTTGCTGGCCGAGGGGATGCGCAATTTTTCCACGCGCACCGAATGGGACAAGCTCAAGGGGCGCATCACGGTCTACGAAGGCGCGGACAAGGAACCAAGCGAGGTGCCTGTCGGCCAATTCCGCTTCAGCCCGACGCAACCGTTCTCCTTCGAGAACGCCCGGCTGATCGCAGCGAACTGGCTTTCGGACAACATCATGTCCTATGCGCTGCTTCTGGGGGCGGGCAGCGTCTTGCTCGGCCTCGCGACCGGTGGCCTGCTTTCCCTGCTCGGCCGCGATAAATGAGCAGTTCTACGGAGCCGGGACGCCCCGGCCGACAAACCTCTTGCTGACATAAGGCGAGCCGGAAAGGCCAAAACGCCAGGGTTGGTCGACCGCCTGCGAAATGCCGATCCGCCGCCCTGTGACGATCAACGGCGGTACCTGCGGAGGGCTGAAAGCGAAGGGCGGGCCGAAAAGCGACAGCCCGTTGTGTTCTATCGTTATCCCCAGAGCCTGGCAGACCCGTCCCGGCCCTGCGCAGAGCAGCAAGGGATCCGCCCTTCCGCGCCTTTTCTCCATTTCAGCCAGACCACGGACTGGCTGCAGCGCCCTGACCAGCACTGCACTGCCCGGGCGGCATACGAAATTCAGGCACCAGTGAATTCCGTAGGAGCGATAGACATAGGCATGGCCGGGCGCCCCGAACATCACCGAGTTCCGCGGCGTCGGGCCGCGAAAGCTGTGCGATGCGGGATCATCAGGCTCGTAAGCCTCGGTCTCGACGATGATCCCGCCGAGGCCCGACACATCGAGTTCGACGCCGATCAAATCACGCGCCACCTCTATCGAATTTCTGTCGAAGAACTGCTGATCCAAGGATATGTCCTGCGCATATCGTCCGGCATTGATAAATGCGCTCGCAGCGACTTGTCTTCGACTGCTAGCGGACGCCAAACAAAATGCATTGCCGAACTTTTCGGGAATAATGGTGCCCGGAGGCGGATTTGAACCACCGACACGCGGATTTTCAATCCGCTGCTCTACCAACTGAGCTATCCGGGCATCGAGGCCATTCAGCCTTCCGGCCGAGGCCGGCGGGGGTAACTCCCCCGGAAGCGAGCGGGGTTATAACATCTTGTTCGGCCATGTCCAGCACCACAGCCCACTTTTTTGACAGCTTTGCGAAATTCCGAATTTCATCAATAAAAACAGCATAGGCCTGGATCGGCTGACTGCCGCGGCGTCTGCCGGGTTAGCGATTTCATCAAAGCGATAAAAAGTTCGCCGGATCCTCGGTTCGGGCCTGCTGAAATTCGGTCCGGGAAAAGTTCTTGAAACCGGGTCTGCCGGTTCTGCTCACTCGCGTTCGTCGGAACCGTCTGCCTTGGTCTCGTCTTCCGCCACGGGGATAGCATAGGAGCCGGTCAGCCACCGTGACAGGTCGAGCGTTCGGCATCGGTCCGAGCAGAATGGATAGTGCTCGCGTGAAGATGCCTTTCCGCATTCGGGGCAAGGTCTGGTTTTTCTCAGCGGCTCGACCTTGCCGCCGGTCTTGATGGGTTCGGATGCCATAGTTTCGAAGCACTCCATTTCTTGGGGGACACCGGCGGCGGAGGCTGCACCGGCTTCCTCTCAGGCTTCCGGCCAGGCGGCAGCCACGTCGAAGCCTTCGCCGGAAAGCAAGCTCGTCACCTCATAAAGCGGCAGCCCGACGACATTGCTGTAGGAGCCGACGAGCTTCTGAACGAAGGTGCCGGCGACCCCCTGGATCGCGTAGGCGCCAGCCTTGCCGCGCCATTGTCCCGACGCGATATAGTTTTCGATCTCGCGGCTGGAAAGCCGCTTGAAGCGCACTTTGGTCTGCACGACCTTCTGACGGAACTGGCCCCCAGGCGTCACCAGGCAGATCCCGGTGTAGACCCAGTGGCCGCGCCCGGAAAGCAGGTGCAGGGCGGCGGAGGCCTCTTCCGTATATTCCGTCTTCTCCAGAATGCGGCGCCCCACGGCGACGACCGTATCGGCGGAAAGAATATAGCTGTGCCGCCAGTTGGGATCGCCGTTCACCGCCGCAAACGCTGCCTCGGCTTTCTCTGTTGAAAGCCGGCGCGCAAGCGATCGGGGATGTTCGGACTTCTTCGGCGTCTCGTCGATATCCATCGGCATAAGCCGCGCAGGCGCCAGACCGGCCTGATTCAGAAGGTCGAGACGGCGCGGAGAACCGGAGGCCAGTATCAGCTTTTGTTCCAGCGCCATGGGTGCCCGCTGCAAAGGATGTGGTTACTTGAAGCGGTAGGTGATGCGGCCCTTGGTGAGGTCGTAGGGCGTCATTTCGACAAGCACCTTATCGCCCGCCAGGACACGGATGCGGTTCTTGCGCATGCGACCAGCCGTGTGGGCAATGATCTCGTGCTCGTTTTCAAGCTTCACGCGAAACGTCGCATTCGGCAGCAGTTCGGTAACGACGCCCGGGAATTCAAGGACTTCTTCTTTGGCCATCTAAAGGGTTTCTTCCTGTTTTTGAATCGAAAGCGGGGGAGCCTTTTCCGCCCGCCCGAAAATGTGCGCGGAAACTACACAATCATGTCCGCTTTGTGAACCTCGCTTGAGAGCGATTCTGAATGTCTTTCAGGCCGTCTCTGCCGAGCGCCGGTTCAAGCCCGAAAGTCGCTGCTCAATCAGGCGCCAGAGATGGTCGCGAACCTCACGATAAGCGTCGAGCGTCTGGTCACGGGTTCCCGTCGCTGCTGTGGGGTCCATGGTCGGCCAATAAACCACATCAACAGCATTGGAACGGGTCAGTTCCAGCGCCGAATGATGGGCTTCCGGCGTGAGCGTCACGATGAGATCGAAAAAATCATCTTCAAGTTCATCGAGTGTGCGGGGCTGATGCCGGCCGATCGACAGGCCGACTTCTTCCAACACGGCATCCACGAAGGGATCGCGTTCGCCGGCGCGCACACCGGCGGACTGGATGTAGATATCGTGCGGCAGGAGCCGTTTTGCAATGGCTTCCGCCATTGGCGAGCGGATGGAATTGAACCCGCACATGAAAAGGATGGCGCCCGGCCGCTTGCTTTTCGTCTCGGGCGTGGGAGCGGTTGCCATGCTCAGCCGCGCCAATAGAGAACGCAGACCAGGGTAAAGAGCCGCCTTGCCGTATCGAAATCGACACGGATCTTGCCGTCCAGACGATCCATCAGCGTCTGGGAGCCTTCGTTGTGGATACCGCGGCGGCCCATGTCGATCGCCTCGATCCGGCTCGGCGTGGAGGAGCGGATCGCCTCATAATAGCTTTCGCAGATCATGAAGTAATCCTTGATGATCCGCCTGAAGGGCGTCAACGAGAGGATATGGGTCGCGACGGCCTCGCCGGCTTCCGTGGCAATGCCGAGCACCAGCTTGGAATCCACGAGCGAGAGCTTGAGCTTGTAAGGGCCGCCGGCATGACCGATGGGTTCGAATGAATTTTCTTCGACGAGATCGAAGATGGCGACCGCCCGCTCGTGCTCGACATCAGGGGTCGACCGCCCGATCGAGGCGTCGAGTTCGACATCGGAGAGCCGGAAGTCCCCCTGGCCCATGCTCACCCTCCGTCATTCAGGCGAATGGCGACGGAGCGCGCATGGGCATCGAGCCCCTCGGAATGGGCGAGCGTGATCGCCGCAGGTGCCAGCTGACGCAACTGGTCCGGGCCAAGGCGCAGGATCGAGGTGCGTTTGACGAAGTCCAGCACCGAAAGCCCCGAGGAGAAGCGGGCCGAACGGGCGGTCGGAAGCACGTGGTTGGAACCGCCAACATAGTCGCCGATGACTTCAGGCGTATGGCGCCCGATGAAGATCGCGCCGGCATTGCGGATCCCCGGCATCAGCGCTTCCGGATCCGCGACCGCCAGTTCCAGATGTTCGGCCGCGATACGGTTGGCGAGCGGCAGAGCGGACTGCAGGTCCGGCACCAGGATGACGGCGCCGAAATCGCGCCAGCTCGCAGCAGCGGTTGCGGAGCGGGAAAGCATTTTCAGCTGGCGTTCGACCGCGGCCTCCACTGCCTGACCGAAATCGCGATCGTCGGTGATCAGGATGGACTGGGCTCCTGCGTCGTGCTCGGCTTGAGCGAGCAGATCGGCCGCAAGCCAATCCGGATCGTTTTCCTTGTCGGCAATAACGAGGACTTCGGAGGGACCAGCGATCATGTCGATGCCGACAGTTCCGAAGACGTGTCGCTTGGCGGCGGCGACATAGGCATTTCCAGGCCCGACGATCTTTGCGACCGGGGCAATGGTTTGCGTGCCATAAGCAAGAGCTGCCACGGCCTGAGCTCCGCCGATCCGGTAGATTTCCGTCACGCCGGCAATGCGGGCCGCAGCCAGCACGGCTGGATTGACTTTGCCGCCGCTCGTCGGAACAACCATGACGACACGCGGTACACCGGCAACCCTTGCAGGGACGGCATTCATCAGCACCGAACTCGGATAACTTGCGGTGCCGCCGGGCACGTACAAGCCGACCGCTTCAATCGCGGTCCAGCGGGAGCCGAGACCGACGCCGAGTGCATCCTCATAGATATCGTCCTTCGGCATCTGCCGCGCGTGATGCCTTTCGATCCGCTCGGCCGCGAACTTCAACGCATCCATGACCTTCGGATCGGTCTCGGCAACCGCGGCGTCGATATCCGCTTTGCTTACCCGGATACCCGCCTTGGCGAGGTCTATGCCCTCGAAGCGGGCAGAATAATCGATGAGCGCTGCATCGCCCCGGGCGCGCACATCGTCGATGATGGCGCGCACCACGGCATTGACGTCCTCCGACACCTCGCGCTTGGTGGAGAGAAAGGCGGAGAATTTCGCCTCAAAATCCTGCGATGCCTGCTCCAGCCAGATTGCCAAGCGGATATTCCTTCAACTCAAGATGACGTTCTATCACGGTCGGGGCGGTCCCGGTCAGGGATGTCGGGGCCTGGATGCCGTTTCCCACGCGCCGCCGATATCCGCAAGAGCAACTTCGATGCATTCGACATCAAGCGCAATCGTGGCCTTGCCGGAGAGGACAAGTTCCACCGTTCCTTCCGGGCCGTCGCCCTTCTGCGTGAAGGTCACCGCAAGCAGCGACAGCACGTCGTCCTTCCTGTTGCGGTCGATGCCGCTGGAGCGGACCGCTTCCACACGCTTCAAGACGAGGGCCGAGCGGCGACGCTCGAAGCCCTTTCGCCTTTTGCCGGTCTCTTCCCAGACGAACCGGTTGGCCGCCAGCGAAAAGTTCTTTTCGGAAGGCGACCAGCGGACATCGCCCACCTTGAACACCGCATCCTGCATATGAGCGGAAATTATCCCCAGATCATCCGTATCCAGGGCCAGCAACTTGAGTTCGGTCATCGCGTTCGACTATCCATCCTGAGACGCGGTTCCGCGCCAATGTTCCTAAATCCGAAATAGGATGCCGAGAGCGCGGACGCAACTCCAGGCTAGGCCGGAAAATCCGCCGAAAGGCTGGTTTCCTTCCAGCGGTCGATCTGGGCAAGCCGCTCCTTCAACTTGTCAGTGACCGCGGTGTAGGCAATCGCACCCAGCACCAGATGGCGCGGCGCCTCATCGGCTTGGGTTGCGGCGATCATCGCCTCGCCGGCCCGGACCGGGTCGCCGGGCTGCTTTCCGCTATATCCGGCGGTGGAACTCATGCGCGCGCCGGCCGTCTCGGCATAGTCGGCGATGCGGCTCGGCGTCTGTTTCAGCGAACGGCCCGCCCAGTCGGTGCGGAAAGGGCCAGGTTCGACTCCGATTACCTTGATGCCGAGCGGCGCGACCTCAAGGCGCAGGCTGTCCGAAAACCCTTCGACGGCGTGCTTGGTCGCCGCGTAGTAGCCCGAGCCTGGCAAGCCCATAAAACCGGCCATGGAGGTGATGTTGATGATATGCCCGCTGCGGCGGGCGCGCATGCCCGGCAACACCGCCCGCGTCATGGCAAAAAGACCGAAGACGTTTGCGTCGAACATGGCACGGATCTCATCCTCCTCGCCCTCCTCGATCGCTGCCTGGTAGCCATAGCCGGCATTGTTTACCAACACGTCTATGCGGCCGAATCTCTCTTCCGCGGCTTTCGCGGCAGCATGGACCTGACCGCTGTCAGTCACATCCAGATCGAGCGCCAGGACATTGTCCCTGCCTTGGGCGAGATCGGCGACCCTTGCTTTGTCGCGGGCAGTCACAACCGTCGGCCAGCCGCGGTCGAGCGTGAGCTTGGCGAGTTCGCGGCCGAAGCCGGTGGAGCAGCCGGTGATGAACCAGACGGGATTGGAAACTTCAGCCATGGGGAATCTCCGCGATATACCGGATCAGGATTGTGAAGCGGGAGGCAAAGGTGGAATGCCTGCGGCAGATAGGAATACAAAAAAGAACGGCAAGGGCAATGCCCCTGCCGTTCCCGCGAAATCCGAATTTCAAAAACTGTCAGTCGCTGACGCGCTGAACCGTCGCGCCGCAACGGGTGAGCTTTTCTTCAAGCCGCTCGAAGCCGCGGTCGAGGTGATAGACGCGGCTCACCATCGTCTCGCCCTCGGCTGCCAGGCCGGCAATTACCAGAGAAACGGAGGCACGCAGGTCCGTCGCCATCACCGGAGCACCCTTGAGGCGCGAAACGCCTTCCACTCTCGCCGTCTGACCAGACAGTGAAATTCTGGCGCCGAGGCGGGCCAATTCCTGCACGTGCATGAAGCGATTTTCGAAAATGGTCTCGGTGATGTTGGAGACGCCGGAGGACCGGGTCATCAGCGCCATGAACTGCGCCTGCAGGTCGGTTGGAAAGCCCGGAAAGGGTTCCGTGGTGATATCGACCGGCTGGATGCCGTTTCCGTTGCGAACCACCCGGATGCCGTTTCCGGTTTCGGTGATCTGCGCGCCGGCCATCCGCAAGGTATCGAGAGCGCCCTGGAGCAGCGAAGCATCCGTGCCTTCCAGCGTCACGTCCCCGCCGGTCATGGCGACCGCCATGGCATAGGTGCCTGTCTCGATGCGATCCGGCAAAACGCGGTGGCGTGCGCCCGACAGCGACGTCACGCCTTCGATGGTGATGGTTTTCGTGCCGGCGCCGGAAATCTTGGCACCCATCGCCGTCAGGCACTTTGCCAGGTCAACGATTTCCGGCTCACGCGCAGCATTTTCGATCACGGTGGTGCCCTTAGCCAGCGTCGCCGCCATCAGCATCACATGCGTCGCGCCGACGGAAACCTTCGGAAAGACATAACGGCCGCCGACGAGCCCGCCCTTCGGCGCGCTGACATTGACGTAACCGCCGTCGATCTCGATCTCGGCTCCGAGCGCCTGCAGTGCCTCCAGGAAAAGGTCGACGGGACGGGTGCCGATGGCACAACCGCCGGGCAGCGATACACGCGCCCTGCCCTCACGGGCAACGAGCGGACCAATCACCCAGAAGCTCGCACGCATCTTGGAAACCAACTCGTAGGGAGCAGTGGTGTCAACGATCGTGCGGCAGGTAAAATTGACGGTGCGGGAATAGCCTTCTTCCTGACGTTCACGGCGACCGTTCACTGCAATATCGACGCCATGATTGCCGAGAATGCGCATCAGGAGCTCGACGTCGGCGAGATGCGGGACATTTTCGAGCGTCAGCGTGTCACTCGTCAGAAGCGATGCGATCATCAATGGCAGGGCCGCATTCTTCGCTCCGGAAATCTGAATGGTCCCCCTCAGTTCATTGCCGCCGACGATTCTGATGCGATCCATGCGTTGTCACTCTTTCTTGTGCGAGCGCGAAAGGACGCGTCCTTAGACGAAATCCGCCGCTACTTCAATGATTGCTAAATTTGGCCCACCGTCAGGTTCGGTATAGATCAGGATGATTCGTCCGTTTTTGCGGCAGGCAATCCATGTGCGGTATCGGCTTCGCCGGCGCGCCGGGAGCGAGCCTGACTCTTGCGCCGCATCAGGTTCTCGCGGAGCTTCGCCGCGGCGCGGGCCTTGCGCTCGGCCTCCCTCGCAGCCGCAGCCGCGCGTGCACGCGCGCCCCGCGTCTCATTCGCCTTTCCCGTTTGCGAGTGCTGATCTTCTTCTTCGGTCATGATTTTCCATAGCGAAAAAGCCGCGCCGGCGAAAGCCGCGGCGATGTTTTCCTCATTCGGGCACAAGAACTTCGAATTTGCGGCTTGCGCTACCGATGAACCTATGGCAATAGGCCCCTCGCCGACGACGCGGACATTTCGCGCCGGCCAAATGCTGCTATAGCTCAGGGGTAGAGCACTCCCTTGGTAAGGGAGAGGCCGAGAGTTCAAATCTCTCTAGCAGCACCACTATTTCCCCCTGAAAATGCTGAACATTCTGGTTCTCAAGGATTTCGTAACCGCTTATGGGTACACAAGGCGGGTACACACATGGTTTTGAGAATGGCCCAGCCCAGAAAAGATTCACGTACCGGAGTCTACGAATATCGAAAGCGCGTCCCCGAGGACCTGCGCCCGATCGTCGGCAAGAAAGAGATCGTCAAAAGCCTCGGAACGAAAGACATAGGTGAGGCAAAGGTTCGCTTCTCCAAGGTCGCCGCCGAGATCGAGGAACGCTTCGCAAACCTGCGGGCTGGCCTTACACACCTGAGCGAACACGACGCCGCGATTATGGCTGGTGAAATCTATCGAAAGAAGATCGCCGCCAATTTCGAAAATCCAAGCAAGCTCTCCGATTCAAGCTGGGCCAGATCGGTGGATGCTTTTGAGTTCAAGGATCATCCTGACCATCCCAAAACCAAGATGATAGTCATGCCGGGGAGAGAAGCGCTGGCCGAGCTAATTCTGGCAAAGCGAAATGACCCCGAGATCAATTCCTATTTAGGGGAGCGTGGCATCCGCCTCTACGAAGAGAGTATGGAACTCCTGCGAAAGAAGGTCGCGAAAGCCGCACATCGTGCCCGGATGTATCTGAGAGACCTGAGCAACGACGACGCCGATCCAACCGTCGATCCCTATGCAAATCTGTATCCGACAGTTCAAGGCAGCGCTCCGGCTTCAATCGCGGCACCCACCCCAGTATCCACGTCCGCAGCGCCGCTCCTTTCGGTCGCCATTGCCGCGTGGGCCAAGGACAAGAAAACTGCATGGGTTGATTCCAGCGCCGAAATGAACCGGCTGTGGGCCGAGCGGTTCATGGAAATGGCCGGTGACAAATTGCTAGATCAGTATGCGAAGAAGGATGCCCGTGAGTTCAAGAGTGTCCTGAAACGGCTTCCGCCCCACTATACGCGGCACCCGATGCTTATAGGTCTGGCCTTTGCCGAGGCTGCGGACAAGGCTGAGGAGCTTGCACTCTCGCCTATGTCAGATCGGAACGTGAACAAGATACTTGGGTTCGTCCGGGCTTTGTGGAATTGGTCCGAAGCTCATTACGACGACGTTCCGAGGAACCCATTCAACGGGCTGAACATCAGGCTCGGCGAAAGCGGGCGGGATGACCGTCTTCCGTTCACGGAAACCGAACTACAAGCCATCTTCAAGGCACCGCTCTACACGGGCTGCAAATCATCGGCGTCGTGGCTGACCAAGGGTGCTCATATCCCGAACGACGAGGGGATTTATTGGGTGCCTTTGCTCGGCCTTTACACAGGCGCTCGGGCAGGTGAAATCATCCAGCTCAATGTCGCGGACGTGCGCACGCTCGGAGGCATCCATTATTTGAACATCACGGATGACGGCGAAGAGCAGCGAACAAAAACCGACAGTTCACTCCGTGAGGTTCCCATCCATCCTGCTCTGATCGAACTTGGTTTCCTCGGGTTTGCCGAAGATCAGCGGCTGGCCGGCCACGAACGGCTGTTCCCTGAGATGCCGAAGTCGAGCGATGGCTACTATTCGACCGCATATGCACCACGATTCAATCGGTTCCTGACGAACCTGAAGATCAAGCACGACCGGAACTCGTTCCACTCGTTCCGCCACAATTTCGAAGATGCCGCCCTCGACAGTCTGATCCCCCAGGGAATCGTGGACGCTCTTCTTGGCCATAGCTCAGGCGGCATGTCGAAGAGGTACGGCACGGGCTTGCGTAAACTCCGGGTACTGAATGAGGAAATCCAGAAGTTGCGTTACGAGAACCTCGGTTTCGCCAATCTACGGGAAAGCCAACCCTTCTAACGTTTTTCTACATTAATTTGTCGCATGCCCTTGCTACCGAGCGTTGATCCAGCGGCGACCGGAGCCGCGCCGTTCCCCAAAAATCATAGGCTTAAATTTGGTCGTTGCACTCCAGTCGTCGATAAGGGTCACAAGACGATAGACGGGCTGAACTCACTCCTGCTATAGATTTTTTGTGGCATCGTAGTGTAGCGGTTAGCACATCTGCCGATTAGAGGAATGCACTTTGAAAGCAGATAGCGCGGGTTCGAATCCCGATGATGCCACCAATACTGAGACATACCCGAATCAACCTCTTAGAGACTTTCTGGCGAGCGTTGGCGAGACAGTGGCGAACCTAAATACCGCCGTCGTCGGCCTCGACGCGGTTGAGAAGGGCCACGAAAAGCCAGATGCGCTAAATATCTCGTGGAATCCTAAGGATCGCGTCGCCGCAGCTCGCAAATCGCGGAGGTTTATGCTTGAAGCGGTACTTGTTCGGGTCGCCGAAGCACTAGACGAGTTCGTGAAAGCGATGGCACGAATGCCACGCTTCAGCGCCATCCGGAGCAATTGGAACAGCAAAACGTCTCGCGCAGAGATGCTCGCCGACGTAGCGTTCGAGGCGGTGGGCCCTGACAGCTATTTAGCTGTCGGCGCTGTGTTATTAGTTCACTGGCGAAATCGGGTGGTACATCCACGATCCCGCGCCTCGCTCACGCCTATCCAGCGAAAGAAATTGGTCGATTCCGAAAAAGAGATTGATGAAGGTTTTGCAGGCCTGTCGGTTAATCGATTGCTCGCTGATTTTGAGAGTGGGCAGGCTACCCTCAAAGACATCACAAGCCTAGTTGCCATGTCCATTAGGCTCACCCGCCAAATCGACAAGGCCGTAGCAGTTTTGGCGGTTCACGATCTTCATGCCCTAATGGATTACTACGGCCTGAATGTTCGAATTGCCGAAATCGAGATGCAAACCACGCCCGCCAAGCGTAACGCTTCTGTGCTGCGATTTCTCAAGTCCACTGCTCCGGGTTTGGCGGAGGTCTATTGCCGCCTGAATCTAACAATAGATGCCTCGTGATAAGAGTCGGGCAAGTCGACGCGGCAAGCGTAGACCGCTTGCCCGAGGGGCCTACAATTTGTCCTTTCTCTTGGAGACATAGGTAAGATATGCCGGGCTTGGATAGAAGAATAATCGCTGGAATCGACCACGAGAGCGTCATTGCCCACGTGAAGGCCGACATTCGTAGCGACTTCATCCTTGCTCCGCACTACAACTCGATATTCAGCCAGGCGGGCGACGAGCTGTGGGAGCAAGTCAAGCAGCAGCTCCGAGCGGGGACGTACCAACCTGAGCTTCCGATCACCATGAGCGTTCCAAAAGAACGCTTCTTCACGCGCCCGGGCAGCATCCTCCGACCCGCCGACAGGTTAATGTATCAAGCGCTCGTCGACACTGTAATGGTGAATCTGGAGGACGGCCTAGACCGCGAGCGGTCCTTTAGCCACGTTCCCTCAAATGAGGACGGGCAGATGTTCGAGCCCAACCACGAATGTTGGGAGCGCTTCCAAGCCAGCGTGGCCGAAATCTGCGACGGGAGCGAGTTCATCCTTAAAGCTGACATCTCGAATTACTTCGAGCGGTTGCCGCAGCATCACCTAGTGAACCTCATGGCAGCAGCGGGGTGCGCGCCAGAAGTCGTTAACCTGCTTGAGGAAATGCTGTTGTCGTTCCGCGAGCGGAATTCCTCTGGCATAGTCCAAGGCGTGTATCCGTCCGATGCCCTCGGCAACTTCTTCCTCTCCGACTTCGACGCTTATTGTGAACTCTCTGACATACTCTCAGCTAGGTACGTCGATGACATCTATATGGGTTTCCCGTCGGAAGCGGATGCTCGACGTGGGCTAGCCAGTCTGATTGAGACCCTACGCAAAGACGGGCTGCATCTAAACGAATACAAGTCCAAGATCATACCCGCCGACGAGGTTGCCCGTGAGGAGACCGCGATTGATCGGCTCTTCGACGAGATTCGTGAGGAGGTCGAGAATGACGAGACCTATGAGCGGGCCAGCCCTTACGGCTTTGAAATCGAGTGGGAGGAAGACGAGGAAGATAATGACGAGGATGAGGAGGAGGAGGAAGACCTCGAAAACGCAGCCGTCGAGCGACTGATGGAAAACATCGGCGACTATCCGAACCATGAAGAGCAGATTGAGAAATTTTGCCTTCCTATCCTGCGTTCATCTCAGTCTGACAGCGCCGTCGATCACGTGTTGGCTAACCTCAAGGAAAAACCGCACCAGACCAGATTGTACTTCTCCTACATTTCCACGTTTGTCCGGACAAACCAGGACGTCGTTGATGCTCTTGAGGAGTTGGTGGACGACGGCAACGTATCCGACTACCAGCGCATGTTCTTGCTGGCAGCCCTGCTCAGGGCGAGGAATGTCACCCGTGCAACGGTGAACACCGCTCTTCAGTGGCTCCAGAACCGCACTATGGCGAAAGAAACACGTGCTATGGCCGCGATTTTTGCCGCTAAGCACGGCGTCGCGCAGCAGAAACGGACCGTGCGGACCTCTTACGAGGACGAGCCGTCCGACTACGTGCGGAGCGCCATCCTGTACGCCTCGAAGTACCTCAGCTTGGTGGAGCGCAGGACGTGCAAACGCGCGTGGGGAGGTCACAATGCCATCAATACGCTGATAGCGACGGCCATCTGAAAGTGGCGTGTGCCCGCTGTTAATGTTTCTCAGTCTTGATCACAGAGAAAGACCGCTAGCGAGCATCAAATCAGCGCAGGGTCGGCGCACAAGTGAAAAGTGATCGTACTTGTGACCACAGAAACGCCCAGCATGGGTCGAATGTCGCATTTGGCCGAAGTCTTCTTTAATTGCGTACTTCTGCCAGGTGTCTTCCATTGGTACTCGTCAGCGCACCAACGTCCACTAATCGAAGTTTCTAACTACCCACTCTGGCTGCTAGATGCTGCTGACATTGCTATACATGGATTGACATCGACCTGAGGGCTACTGTGACCTGCGGTGCCATCGGTGCCATTCCGTTGCGTCTTTAAAGTGCGCCCCGCCCTCCTTGACGCGGGTTGTAATTTGTCTTCTTTCTACAGCAAGTAGAGGGGCTCGTAATGGAAACTGCCAGAAAGCAAACTCGGCACAGGGTCGCTAGCCTATTGGTCTATGCCTTATTGCTGGCGGCAATCCAGTATTGTGTTGTTTCGACTGGCTTGATGCCCAACGAAAATGCTATCTGGATTTATAGCGGGTTTGCCAGTCTCCTGTTCGGCAGCCGCCTGCTCAATCCGCACTTTACGCCGCCGGCCGATGCCGCCACGAACGCCTTCATGGCTCTGGCGGCGCTGGTAGCGGGGTCGCTCGTGGTCACGCCGGGCAGCGGCGACGCGGTGCTCTTGTGGAGCGTCATTGCGCTTTGCGCAACCATATGCGTCGTGTCCGTCTTCGTCCTGCTTATCAGACCCCCGGTCGGCGCAGAAACCCGCCCCTATGTCCGACTCGCGGACAGAGCCGTTCGCGGCTTGGGAAGCCCAGTCGTGATTTTCACGATCGTCATTCTGCTGTGCGTCTGGCTGTTTCACCGGACCCGCGCCGACGAGGTTGCGACCATTCTCAGCGCCTGGGCTGTGATCGTCGTCCTGCGGCCGGTGGAGTCGGTCCTGGGATTCGTTGATTGGGCTAGCGAGCAATGGGGCGTGGTCAGGGCCGCTCAGGTTATCGGCGCAATAGCGGCGTATCAGTCTCCCGGAATCGTGCTGGTACGGCAGCTCGGCGATAACAGCGTGGCGCGCGGTACGCCCATGGTGGTCGCCGATGATAACGGGCCGTGGATGCTGGGTGTTGCACTAAACTATGTCGGACGCGACGAAGGCAATCTACTGCGTGTGCTTACCACGCGGCTGCCGGAAGTTCTCAAGAGACGTATCAGCAAGCTGCCGGAGGCGAGAGGTACGGGGATAGCCCTCGCGCTGTCCACTGCACCGGATGAACTGGCGGACGTGCCAGCAATCCAATGGATTAACCGCCTGTGCGGCGTCGTCGTCAGTGACACGAACCTTGACTACATCTTGTTTGAAGTCACCGAGGATCGGGACCTTGCTGAAGGAAGGCTTGTAGAAGCCCGTATCGGCGACCATCACGTCATTTTTCAGATCATCGACGGTCTGACACGGGAGGAAATCGTCCAGCAGAAAAACACCTACGGCTATGCGCGGGCAAAGGCCCGAAAGATCGGCCGATGGGACACGGATGTCGGAAAATTCGTGCCTGTGAAATGGTTGCCCCGCATCAATGCGCCCGTGTTTCTGCTTGATGCACACGAGCACATCTTTGCACCTGACTCGATCGGGCATTTTCCGAATACGGGCTTTGGTGTAAGTTTGAATATCTCGGAGGCAGTAACACACAATACCGCAATCCTCGGGATTCTCGGCATCGGCAAGAGCTATCTGTCGAATGAGCTGGTCGAGCGGATGATCGCGGATGGAATCAAGGTGATCTGTCTTGATCTTACCAACCAGTACGCCCAGCTTCTGCCGGAGTTCATTGACCCCGTATTTGAGGACTTGCGACGCCAAGAGCTTGTGGTGGCAGGCCAGGGCGGCGCTCCACATCAAAATCAGGAACAAGGCGGGAGCCATTTGGCGTTTCGGGCACGGGTAACGGAACAGCTCCGCGATTTCGTTAGTCCAGCCGAGCAAAGGTGGCTGCGCATCTTAAACCCCGCCCAGTTTGAAGTTACGCGGCAGGCGGGCGGTATGTTCCAAGGCAACGCCAATATGGCGACACTTACGCCCGCGGAGATCACCGCGATTATATCGGATGCCGCCCTAACGGTGTGTCAGGAACTCGGCATGATCGATCGGGCGCGGGTATGCCTTGTCTACGAAGAAGCGCATTCGCTCGTCCCGGAATGGAATTCGGTGGTCGCCGAAGGGGACAAGGCGGCGACGGCACGCAGCGCGCGCGCGATCCTTCAGGGGCGGAAATACGGTCTCGGTTGCCTGCTCATTACGCAGCGCACCGCCAACGTCACGAAGACCATTTTGAACCAGTGTAATACGATCTTCGCCATGCGAACATTCGATGATACGGGAAAGGAGTTTTTGTCCAACTACATTGGGAGGGACTACGCGGGCGTGCTTCCAAGCCTTGAGGCGCGGCATGCCGTGATCTTCGGCAAGGCTTCATCCTGCGAAAATCCGGTGCTGGTGCGCCTTAATGATCGTCAGCCTTTCCTTGACGCATTCCGCGCAGAACATCCCATCCAGCCGTTGCCTGAGCTGGAGGAACAGTAGGTCGATTACGCGGCTGCGATAGGCTTCCGGTTTACCGTCTCCTGCAACCGGCAGAAATGGACCGAGAGCTTATATCAGAGACGAAGTCACCGAGGGCCACCGCATGGTTGCCTCGTCGCTCTGGCGACGTCTTGGCCCCTGCCGGGTCTCCATGAAATGGCTCCGCAGCGCGGCCCTCGGGGAGCCGCCATCATGACGCAGGAATGATGATAGTCGGTCACTATCATGGTACTTTTGCCTTCCTTTTCCTTCCGCCGGCAGGCACGCTTGGTTCATTCCTCCGAGTGCTTTCCATGCCACGCCCCTCGATTTACTTCATGCTCGTTCGTCTCGATCATGGCCGTCTCGATCATGGCCGATTTGCTTCACTTATAATCATCCGCCAAGCCGACGAATTTTTCGCGCAGTTGAAGTCCTGGGACTTCACAGATACCGTGGACGTGTCATCGCCAGCGATCGCGACGATGCAGACGGACGCATTTCTGGATACGGTCGCCGGGGTTTTCAGCGTCTCCCACGATCGGCCCTTCACGTACATCATTCCCGATGGAGTTAGTCGCGCGGACTGGCTGGCTGACAAGGAAGCGAAGGCGCGCGATCCGCGTTTCACGGTCGAGGAGCGCGACGGGGAACTCGTCTGCTGCATGACTGTCCCTCTGCAAGGATGAGGTGCAGTCATGGCCTTCCAGTTCGTCCACCTCGAACCCTGGTGCCGACGTCCCGATGCCAAGGGGCGCAACACCACCTTCGTTTTCGATGAAGCCTCCCGAAAGCCGGTGGCGTCGGTCCACGTTCGCGATCCCAAACCGCCGACCACGATCTGGGGCGTCGGCGTCGAGGAAGTCCGGGCGATGCATGACGCCGCCGCGGAAGTGGCGATGACGCCCGGTGCGCGGGGCAAGCTCCGGAAGATCGCGGTGAGTCAAAAGACTCTGCATACCGTTGTCGCCTCGCACCCTTACACTGTCGAGGAAGTCCGCGCCGACAAGGCCAAGTTGGCAGAGGTCCGGCAATGGGAGCGTTTGACGATCGATTGGCTCAAGCGCCAATACGGGCCGGCGCTGAAGTCCGTCATTCGGCACACGGACGAGCAACAATGGCACATCCACGCCTACGTGCTGCCGAGTGAGGACCGGGAACTGAAGGCTGCGGTCTTTCATCCCGGTATCGTTGCGAAACGAGCGGTGATGGCCGAAGGGCGACGGCCGGGTGAAGATGGAAAGGCCCTGAACAAGCGGTCCAACGCAGCCTACAAGGGCGCGATGCGCGAATGGCAGGACTCGTATCACGAGGCAGTGGCCGCGCCATGCGGATTGACGCGTCTCGGTCCTGCGCGCCGACGCCTGACGCGTGAGGAATGGATGGCGGAACGGACTCAGGCGCAGGCACTCAAGCAGGCCGTGGAGCGCGCGGCGGCGGTGGACGCCAAGGGGCGCGAGTATATCGATCGCACCAAAGCCGAGGCCCAGGCAGTCAGGGTAGACGCCGCGAAGGTAAGGGCGGCTGCCGATCGCCTGAGAGGCATCGGGGGAGCATTCCGGGCGGCTATCGACGGAATTCAGGAATCCCGCATCCGCGACCAGATTCGAAAAGAGTTCGCCCGCGATCTCGCCGCCGCGAAGGCTGCCGTGGAAAAGGCCAGAGCCGCCGCCGGTAGAGAGCGAAACTCACGTCGTGAGTTTGAGCGAAAGGCTTCCGATGCAAGTTACGCATTCCGCCAACAGCGTCAACGTCTCCTCGCTGCGCAGCAGGAAATCCGGACTTTATCCAAGGCACTCGCCGCCGCGCTGGATGAGCCGGCACCGACACCAGCACCGGGAGGGATGACGCCATGATGGACGTCGGCGAAGAGATTTTTTGGCAGAACGCCCGTGCGGTCACACGCGATATCGGAATGTTCCACCTTGATCCCGCACACGGGGCGGCGGTGGACGTCGTTCGGTGGTGCTTACGACACCGAGGCCGTCCGACACATCACCGGCAGACCTTTTTAGAGGCGGAGTCTCCACCACTTCTCGCCTACCTCGAAACGCTGGCGACGTCAGGGGACGCGGCAGGCTGGCGGACGCTGGAGCAACGTATCCGGCATCATGCGGAACTGCTCCACGAGACGGACATGCATCCTTGCGTCCGTCCCTGGCTGGCCGCGATTTGGCATTGCCTGCCCGAGCTTGCGGGGATCGGCCAGACGATCCTTGACGGCGCGGACGAACCCAAGAGCGCGGCGGATTTCGAAGTCGCGCCAGCGCCGACCGATACCGACACGAAGGCCGGCGACGGCGGCGGCGACGAGGGCAGCGCGGGCAAGGCCGGATCGGCGGGGACGGCGGCGAAGCCGAAACCCTCATCGCCGCTGGCATTACCTGTCGTCCCTGTGGTGCTGACCCAGGCCGAGATGAAGGCGTTGGCTCCCGACGACGACGCCAGCGATGCCAACGCGAAGAACGATGCCACGCCTGACGGCCCAAACGGGTCAACGGGTCCCAAACCAGGAGGCCCGAAATGATCGACTACATAGCAAGTTTGTTTCAGGAACCTCCCGACTCTAATCTGGCGTGGCAGTTGGTCAAGGCGGTCCTACCGTCTGACGCGACGTCGGCATGGGGCCAGACGTTGCAGGTATTCACGTCGGCGCTCTTCGGGTTCTGTACTGTGATCCTCGGCTACGGTGTCATCTCCGGGATCGTGCAGTCGGCTTACACTGGGAAAACGCTTGGGGATCGCTGGCATCAGATATGGACGCCGCTGCGGGTCATCGTTGGCTTGGGACTTCTTATCCCGACGCCGTCGACGGGGTTTTCTCCGGTACACTACCTGCTGCGTGACGTCGTTGCCCGTGGCGGTATAAATCTGGCGGATGACTCTTGGGGGGTCTTCGTGAAGGTGGTGGCATCGGGGGAGACGACAATCCTTCCGGTGTCGTCCTCGGGATCGACAGTCGCCATGGCGATCCTGCAACACGAAATATGCGCTGCCGTCTACAATCACGCGGGTTCCCTGTGGGGCTGGCAAGCACCGTTGCCCGAACCGGCCGGCGATGTCGCTGGCCTCGGTATCCCTGGTTTCGGCAAGAAGGCCGTATGGAGTTACGGGCCGACCTGCGGGCATTTCTCGTATACGGTCCCCGACAACCGGGAGGGTTTCTCCAACGCACGGCGTGAGGCGGTCAAGGAAATCGTGTCCGCCTACAGGACAGAGGCGCAGCGGTATGCCCAGTTGGCCGCCGAGACTTCGGGCCTCTCGTCCGCCGACGCAATGACGAAGGCGCTCGGCAGCAAGGGTCTATCCCTGGCGATCGTGCAGGATATCCGCGCCCGCGGGGCTGCCTTCGACGCGAAGATTTCCGAAGCGGCCAAGACGGAAGCCGCGACAGTCGAAAAAGAGTCGAGGTCAAAGCTGGTCAAGAACGCGGAGCTCGAAGGCTTTTTAAGTGCGGGGACTTACTTCCGGGCACTGGGCCAGATCAGTGAACTGACGACGGCGCTTTCGAATGAGACCTTGGAAGACGTTGCGCCCCGGACAGATGGGGATTTCGGGTTGGCGCTGGATCGGGCCTTCGCCGTCCTGCGCCTGCAGGTCTCTGGAGAGACCGACAGGGCGAACCTTACGGCCAATGACTTCGCCGCTGCGGGAGATGAAGGTTCGAATTTCCTCGTCAAGCTCCTTGCGCCAATTTCCCGTGGTCTTGCCGAATGGGGGGCGTCATCATCTGCCAAATCGGGTGACGCGATGTCCAACCTGATTTCCTCGGGTCATGCGATGTTGTCGATCGCCTGGACGGCTATCGGCGCGGGAGCGACGTTGATGGTCGCTTCCTCGAACTGGTTTTCGTCCGCGGTCGGTGCGGGCGGGGCGGCCGACTTCCTGCTCGGCTGGGGCAATTGGGTTATTGGGGCCCTCATGTTCATCGGTGGCTTACGCGCCTACGTGATCCCGATCCTTCCGTTCCTGTTCGTCCTTGCCGCGGGCATCGCCCTTGTCGCCGCTCTGCTTGAGGCCATGATCGCACTGCCGCTGTGGTGCCTGAAATGGCTGAAAATGGAGGGCGGCGACGACTTCGCCGCCGAGGGCGTTCGCATGGGCTTGATGCTGACCGTCAACGTCTTCCTACGTCCGTCCCTTGCGATCCTGGCCTATTGCGGCTCTTACCCGGTTTTCAACGTCGTTCTCAGGACGATGGATTCGATGTGGGCGACCGCCTTCCTCGCCCAGACTGGCGGCGCGGTCGTCGGCCTCATCGGTTTCCTCGTGATGTCCATCATCCAGCTCTATCTGACCTGGTACGTCAGCCTGAAGTTGTTCGGGCAATCGTGGGCGCTTCCGGATCGGGTTCTCGGCTGGCTCGGCCTTCCGGGAACGGCGGGGGAATCAAGCATCGCCTCCGGCGCTATCGGCGGAATGCTCGGTCTTGCCGGACGCGGGTTATTGCCGAAAACTGGTGTGGCGATGCTCAGCAAGAGAGGGAAGTCGAAATGAAGAAACCGGCATTCTGGACGGCCGGCGGGCTGAGTATAGCGACGGTCTGCGGTCTCGTGGGGTTGCCCCACCTGTCTGCCACACTGGTCACGCTAACGGTGTTTTGCGCCTTGCAGGTCCTCGCCGTCTGGTCCTTTGGTGTCGTGTGGTCTCTGCCTGATCGCATCGCTGTATGGGTGCAGCTCCCTTGCTCCAAAACACTCGGGGGAAAGAGAGAGGGCGGAGCATGAGAGGCGAGTTCAGCTTTGTCGCCTTATTGGCCGAAGCCTACGGGCCTGATTTCGTCTGGATTATCGAATGGGCTGCGTGGGCTTTCGTGTGGGCTTGGGCGATATCGGGGACATTGTTTCTCGGCGGATGCCTGATTTCATGGCCCGTGATCATTGGCGCGAGAATGGGATTATGGCGACTCCCAAAAGCATTTGGGGGCGAACAATGAAATCCATCACGATCGCCGTCGCCGCACTGGCGGCATTCATGGCGGGGCCTGCGGTGGCAGAGGTGATACTTCACACGTCGCCTCTACCCGCGAAGTTCATGCCGCATGAACAGGGCGCACACGAGCAAGGCGGGCAACGGGGATATTGGTTTCGTGGTCACACGACCCGACATCAAGAATTGCCTGGTGACGGAGACGAGGTGTTTTTGAGGATGCACGGCTTTCAGGGTATCCAGCTTGTCGGCCTGCCGCCCTTCGTACGTGAGGTCTCCACGGCAGACGGGCATCTGCTGCGCGGCATCCCTCAACCAGGCAATTACACAGTCGAGATGTGGCGCGACGGAAAGCGCATCCCCACTCTCGACATGCACATGAGGTTTATTCCGCGATGACACGTTCCCTGTTCAGCGGTCTCATCTTTCTCGCCTTGGCGACCCTACCGGCTTACGCGGGATCGCTCCTGCAACCACCCGCCGACGCGCTGCGCGTGGAGTTCGTCAGTCCCGACACGTCGCCAACCGAACGCCACAAGGCAGGCCAGTCGTTGACCGTGGGCGTCGTCGTCACCAGGTCGACGGGGGCCGTCCAGGTCGTGCCAACGTCAACGCCCGACTGGATGACGTACGATCCGAAAACGCGGGAGTTTTCGGGGATTCCCGTAGCGGGTGAGCATGAGCTTTCGGTACGCACGACGGACACAGGAACGGGGCAGACTGCAAAGGGCATCCTGAGGTTCAACATCGAAGCGAGGTGAGTGTTAAGCGAGAGTGGATTTGCCGCTCTTTTCGTTTTCACAGGTGCCAGACACCATCCATGTCAGCCAAACGCGCTGTACGGACCTGCCTGCGCCACGTTTCAGCAGCGATTGCCGAATATCTCGAGAAAGAACGGTCAGGCGGCATCCGCCAGCACAATCGGTTCGGGAGCGGTCTCGGTCGCTCGGGTCTGCCGTGTTGTCTTTGGTCGTGATTTCTTCGAGCTTTCGAACTCGGCGAGGAGAACCAGAGCTCTCCGAAGGTCACTCCGCGTGTTCTTCGGCAAACTGGCGAAACCGGCCACGGCATCGAGGCCCGCAAGTTCCCTCGCTGAATCAGCATACGTCCGTCCACCCAGGAGACGCCGCGCTCTCATCGCGCTCGCCTTGATGTTTCGTGCAATCGTCCGACGTTGTCCGTTGTGCTCAAGCCAGTCCAGAAACCTGCCCTCGATCGCAGGTACGGTCTGCCCCGCCTGACGGGCCAGGATGATTTCACCGATCGCCTTCGCCAACGGGGCGGGAACAGCGTTGGCGATCATTTGCAAGATGTCCCGTTGCGTGCGGGCTATCCATTGCCAGTCTTCCGGGAACCCCTGAATCCTTGATGCCTGCTCTCGTGTGAGGGTGGCAGTCAATTCGGCCGGTGCCGGGTCGTCGGGATGCGGATTGCCCAGGTACTTCGGGGCCGGACGTTCCCAAGACGTCCTTGTGACAGTCGGAAATGGTTCGTCTATCGTCCTGACGCCTCGTCCGCCACGCACCGGCCGAGAGTATACGTATCCGTTCTCGATCAGGGCAATGTCGGCAGCATGGGGATGCCATGTTGCGGGAACAGGTCCAATCGACCGCTCCCGGATCGTCGGAGCCGATTCGTCAGGCGAATAGAGTGACCGTCTGGCTGCCGACGTCGCTGGAAAGTATAGAGGGCTTTTGATGAGTGGACCAAACATATCTCGCAAAGTCATCGGTCGGGCGGATGCCGCGTCCGCGACGGCGGACTGCAGAAAGCCGTCTCGCTCGCCGAGGCGGGCTGTCACTATAAATCGACGTCTGCTCTGTGGAACGCCATAAAGGCTCGCGTTGGTGCGCGACTCCGACAGACCATAACCGGCGCGTTTGAGCATTGCCCGTGCCTCGGCCCAAGCCTGCGATTTCGAGGCCTGGATGACGTTCTCCATGACAATCCATTCCGGGCGGACGGCCGTTGCGATGATCGCGAAGGCAACCGTCATGCTGGCGTTCTCGCCCTCCTGACGCCGGCCGGCCAGGGAATAGTCCTGGCACGGCGGACCACCGCAGATCATGTCCGGTGCAAGACGAACAATCTCCGGAATGATGGAAAGGAGGTTCTTGAGGTCTGCGACCTCTGCATGAGGGCCGATGTTATGGCGGTAGTTTTCCACTGCCACTGGCCACGCATCGTATGCCCGGATGACCTCGATACCCGCATCTATCAGGCCGCGGGACATGCCGCCCGCGCCACAAAACAATTCCACTGCCTGCACTGAAAACCCTGCTGAAAACGTCATGTACCTGTACATGACGGAAATGGCACGGCGACGGTTACGAATTCACGAATACTACGTGGAAATTGAGGTCTGCACGACAAACGCGCAGACGCTTCTTTTCTACTGCCGCATAATTGCGAGGGCGGCCGCCTCGGCATGTTCGCCACAGGTCCGGGAAAGCCGACGCCAGATATCGCCGCCGCCGATTTGGTCGGCCACACGCGAGTAGTCGGCGGCATGCAGCATGCCGATAAGAACCGGGACTTCGCCTGTTGAAACCACGTTCGCCAGATGCCTGACGCGCTTCACAAGATCGCCATCGGAGCGGTCGTTCTCACTGCAGAACGCTTCCGTATAGTCGCTCCACGAGCTGCATCCGCTTATGTCCAGATCGATCCGTGAGGCCATGTCCTGAACAGGCGACAAGGCCTTCCAGCGGAGGAAATGCGACCGCAGGCGATCCCACGCCCTGTCGGCTTCGCCAAGCCAGTGCGCGGCGAAATCTCGTTCGTCCGCATCGGGAATCCTGTCGGTCCAGTCGATTTCGCAAAGAACGGTTCGACGGTCGATCTGGTACACGAACCCGTTCACAACGTCGGCTTCCCCCTCTTTCTCGACCGGCTGCTGTTCGAAAGGGTCGACCCTGACCACGCGCGCCGTGAAGCGCGGTGACACGAGATGCACGATGTATTCCCGGCGTGTTCCGTCATCCGCCAGCGTACTGCCGATTTGCCACTTCTTCGGGTCTGTCATGCCATTTCTCCGAACGAGACATAGTTGCCCGCCAGAAAGCGGTCCCGGATCGCCACAGCTTCACTCACTGCGCGGGAGATGTCCGCTTCGTCACCGAAGTCGCACTGGATATCCACCACGTAGTTCTGTTTGACATATTCGCGCAGCGCCTCGCGGACATCATCGTCACCTTCACCGCTGTCGGCGACGAGTTCGACGCGGACAATGCCTGCGCTGAACAACGACGAGATTTGCGGCTCTACCCACTCGTAGTTGTCGGAGCGATCGACGATAGCCAATTTGTCATTGAAACCGAAGTCGTCGAATCTGAATTCCGTGTTCATTCTTGCGCTCCTTCTGCAACTTCCTTCTCCTTGCGGATCGTTGCGATGTAGTTCAGGCACGTAGCTTCTGCGATTTCGATGCCTGCGGCGTTGAGGCCGCGTGCAATCGTCTTGAGCGAGAAACCTTGCCGCGTCATTTCCTCGATGACGGACCAGACTTCCGGTGATGAAATCTGCTGCCTGAGCGACGGATGCGCGTTGGCCTCGGCAAACCTCTTGAGAGCGGCTGCGGCTGTAGCGGGATTGAAAGCTGTCATGGTCATGGGTGCGTTCCTTCGTTGATGATTTCCCGTTCGATGAGGTCGGTGACGACCTCTCGGATCGTCGTTTCACGTTGTGCAACGTGGATTTTGAGTGCCGTAAGCGTCCCGGCAGGCAGGTCCACTGTCAGCCTGTCCGCGCGCTCTCTTCGCGACGGTCGGGCCTGGTGGTTGGAGGAGGCCAGAGCCATGTCATGCCTCCTCGACCACGAAGAAGCGGGCAATGGTGTCCTCGTCGGCATGTTGTTCGGCGAAGTTGCGGGCTTGTGCGGTACCTACAGGATGCAGCCCCTCGCCATCTGACTGCCCGCCCTGGACTGGTTGAGCCCAGCGCGTCATCGCACCACCGCGTCCTGCGAGGAAGAAACGTCCCCGGGGCGTCCGATACAGAGTGGTGACTTCGTGACGGAAATCTCCTCGCCCGGATTCGCTTTCGAAAGAGCAGATTTCCTCTGCTGTCGCGGTGTTGTAGCGGAGGCCGTCGATGATCTTGCTGATGTTCATTTCGATACCTTTCACTTGGCCTGCGGGCACGGCTCCGCCGCGCGCCGAAGCACGTTGTTCATTGATTTCGTTTCCATTTTTCAGGATTTCATGTGATGTGGGGAAGTGCGTTTGTGACTGTCCACATACAAAGTGTTGGAGCATTCCAACGGCCGCGCAAGAGGGAAAATGCGCCGGCTGAGAAGATTTTTCAGCCGTGGACTCGCCAGGCGTTCGACGTCCAGTTTTCGAACGCGTGTTCTACTTGCGCCAGCGCCGTCGGCATCTCGGAGGTGATGCCGCTTGCGATAACCCGCTTGCCTTTCCGGAGGAACCACGCAGCACTGCGGATGTCGGGCAAGTCGCTGACGTACAAATAGTACGACGCGCCGGCCCGACGAACCCTGCACTTGGCGCTCTTGTCGCTCTCATTCCATGGATACTCTCTCACACGCATTTCCTTTCTATACATAGTTGTATTCTCCGCCTCAGTGGCGAGGATCAATTGTTTGCGCCGCCCCTTCGATAAAGCAACATATAAGAAACGATCCGTTCAACGTCAATAGTGTAAGCTATTGTTTTAATTCAAGAACTCGTTGCGCTAGTCCGCTCGTCGAGTTCTTGAATTAAACCTGTATTCGAGTTCTTGAATTTCGACATCGAGTTCTTGAATTAATTTAAGGTTGCATTGGGCAGCATGGCCCTGGCGAGCTTGGTGACAATGAGAAGCGGCAGGATGATCCAGAGAACGAGGCTGCCGACTTCGACCGCATGCGGAGCTTTGATGGCGATGGTGTAGAGGGTCGCGAAGGCAAACAGTGCGATCGGGAAGGTCAGGATGCGGAGGAGGAGCATTGCATTTCCTTTCTATGTGGGAATGTGGGTTTTCAGACGTGCTGAAAGCGGCGGAACGCCTGGATGCCGTCCCGTTCGATCTCGTCGCGCATCGCGGCGGCCGCACCAGGCAAACGGGAGCGACGGATAAGATGGCGGACGGAGGTTCCTTTTTCGATCCTGTAGATCGATGCCAGATATCCATTGAGGCGGCCGGCCGTGTCCCGATCGGCGAATTCCTCAACCAGAAGATTAAAGGTCAAACCTTGAAACGTTGTGCTCGTGATTGCCATTTTGGACCTCGATTACGACTGTTTTCGTTGACATATTTATAGCACATCGGGGCAATGGAGCCCAGGGGACGACGCGGCATGGTTGTATTGTGCCGGAGGAAAACCCAACTGGATTGCTAGGATTTTACGGATGTGAAGATGAGGGCCTGTTCCCTGTTCGATGCGGGCCGCAGGCCAAGTCGAACCCGCGCGCAGCGCGGCCATCTGATGTGTTCCCCGTCCCGATAGCTCCATGATCGCCACCGCTCGCAATGGGAGTCACCCGAAGGGCCGTAACGGAGTGTAGGACGCCCAAGGGCGTTGACAGAGTGAGAACGGTGGCAGGCTTAGCGCGGAGGGTGGGAAAGGGATTCAGGGGTAGTCGGACCCATTCGAGAAGCCAAGCGTGCTGTATGGGCGCGCATACGGCCCCGTACAGCACACTTGAGCTTAAAATGGACTCATGGACCATTCTGGCGCGCTACCGCGCCCCACGATGAAGAAGAGCATATCGGAGCGGTCAACATAGTGGTCCTCGATATCGAGGAGACCGCGGGAATTCGCGCATGCGATTTCGGAATCACGTCTGCCGCAGGAGCGTCAGCATAGCGACCCGGAACGGGTGACGCGGGACCGACTGACGCCGAAATCGCATTCCGCTTGATCTGTTCAAGCTATTCGGACGTCCCCGATAAATTCTTCCAGCGTCATCAGATGCGGGCGCACGGTATCGGGATACGAGTCGTGCAGGCCGGCGGGAACGACGAGCCGGACGCCCGCTTCCGTCATCTCGTTGAACTGGGCCTGAGACACACCTTCCTGGAGCGTCAGCAAATGCTTTGTCGGAATGCGGTCGGCTTCGTTGATGATCTGACGCCAGCGGTCCTTACAGGTAGTCTTCGCGGCGAGCATGCGCAGCCTGTTGGCGGGGAAGGCCCCGTTCTCGTAGGCTTCGACGTTGGGAAACAAAAAGTCAGGTCGCTTGTTGCCCTCGATAACCGGGTTGTGGACGAAATTGGCACCAGGCGACAATCCGTCTTCCTCGAAAATCGCACTGGCATGGTATTCAAGCGATTTGCCCGCCCTTGATTTCCGGCTCTGCAGGATGGTGTTGGCGAGGCCGAGAAATCCGTCGATCGTATGAAAGCCTTCGCTTATCTTGGGCATCCACGTCGCCTGCTCGACGCTCTTGAAAATCTCGAACTCGCATGCACGACGTCGCATCAGCCGGACATCGGCATTCGTCCCTGTTGCCGGCCTGAGCGAAATAGTCTTTTCGATGATCTGACGCCCGGTCGGGAACGTCACCAGCCACTCAGGAGGCATCTCGGCCGGACCCAGCCAGCAAGAAGTTCGCGCTGCTGGGGTAATGGTGAACAGGTCAGCCTGTGGCTCCGAGATTCCCGGACGCCAAATGACTGGAACCTTGGGCTCAACTGGCCCAAGTCTTTCCTCGATCAGGTCGGCCTGGATGCCATCATCGCATAGCCAGACATGGCACGATGCATCGGCAGCGTCCGTCTCGGGCGCGAAAGCGAAGACCACAAGCGCGCCGGTACTGTCTGCATCCAGAAGTGCGGACTGGCCGCCGCCGAAATTGGTCAGTCTGGTCTCGTTACGGGTCTTTCCATGGAGCCTGTTATTGTACCAGACCGCTCTTATGGTCCGGACATCAGGATGGGAGTCGACATAGAGTTCGAAGCGGGCATCCGGATTCAATTCCTGAGGACGATTCAGGCTGGGGATGATTTCAAAAAGAAAATCTTTCGGGATATAAGGGCCGGCCTGATGCGAGCCGTTCGCCAGCGTGTCGTTACCCGACAGGCGCTTCGCGTACCAAACGAAACCTGGTCGACCGTACTCGTCCATCCAGTCCGTCAGGTCACTGATCGCCATCCGTCGTCCCCTCTATATCCGCAGCAAACCTGCCCGATTCGAGCCAGTTCGCCACCTTGTCGATAACCTCGACGATCGGCAACCTCGTCCTGCCTTTCAGCGCGCATTCCCAAACCGTCAGGTGCCGCCACCCCAGTCCGTCCAGCGCCTTCCTGACCTCGACGTCCCGTTGCCGATTGCGCGCGATCTTTTCCGTCCAGAAATCGACCCGTGAAGACGGGAGCCTGAACAGGTGGCAAGTGTGTCCATGCCAGAAGCAGCCGTCCACAAACACAACGGCTCTAAGCCGCGGGAACACCAGGTCGGGCTTGCCTGGCAGGCGCTTGTCATGGAGACGATATCGCCATCCACGCGCGAACAACGCCTTGCGGATCAGGATTTCCGGTTTCGTATCCTTTCCCCGGATGCCCGACATCATCAGGCTACGCTTCTCCGGGGTGACGATATCCGCCATCAGGCCCGCTTTCTGACGACCTCTTTGCGGGCGTCGAGAATGTAGGGCTTCATGAGCTGCGCAACCGCCTCGACAGCAGGAACCGCGACGGAATTCCCGAACTGGCGGTAGGCCTGTGTGTCCGATACGGGGATTATGAAGTCGCTATGTCCTGGAAGGTCAAAGCCCATAAGCCGTGCGCACTCCCGCGGCGTCAGCCGGCGCGGGTTCCGTCCGTCACCTCTGTCGATGAGGATTTCCGATCCGTCCTTGTGGTAGCGAGCCGAGAGCGTGCGGGCGACCCCTTCCGCGCCGAACAAACCGAAACCGAAACCGTTGCCTTTTGCCTTATGCTTGTCGGCATAGGCCTGAAGGTAGGCCCAGAGCTTGTCGCTCAGTGTATACTTGTCCGATACCCGGCCGATATTGCCATCCGTAAACGGCTTCTCGGGGGCTTCCTCTCCGTTCTCCGGATGCAGGATGGTCTTGAGGGTTGGTCCCTTCAAAACGTCAGGCACAACAAGGTCTTCGAAATCGAAACCACACTCGTCCCTGAAACCGACAATGAAAATGCGTTCGCGGTGCTGCGGCAACCAGGACTTGGCATCCAGTATCCTGCACTGGATCGTATAGCCCAGCTCGTTTTCCAGCACGTTCCGGATGATCTTGAAGGTCTGCCCCTTATCGTGGTTGACTAGGTTCTTCACGTTTTCGAGCAGGAACGCCTTGGGACGATGGAAGGCAAGGATGCGCTGGATATCGAAGAACAGCGTTCCCTGCGTCTCGCAGGCGAAGCCATGGGGCCGGTTTAGGGCGTTCTTCTTGGAGACGCCCGCTATCGAGAACGGCTGACACGGGAAACCGGCTAACAGGACGTCGTGAGGCGGAATGTCCTCCTCGCGTAGTTTCGTAATGTCCGGAAAAATGTCGTGGTCATCCTCCGGGTAATTTGCCCGATAGGTCTCCTGCGAATGCTTGTCACGCTCACACGTGAAAATGCACTTTCCGCCGATCGCATCGAAACCGCGACGAAGCCCTCCAATCCCCGCGAACAGATCAATGAAAGTAAAGGAATGTTCGGAGGCCGACTCGGCGCATCGCTCGTTTCGAACAGTCTCCAGGGAGTCCAGTACCACCTTGCGGGGAACGTTCTTCCCCGACTCCCAGCGGTAGACCTGACGTTCGGTATAGCCCAGTCGTTCGGCTGTTTCGGAGATACCCAGGCCAGTTTTCTGTCGCAGGGCGGAAAAATCACTCATGAATCACCTCGGCATTCTCTGGGAGTCTTTCTGACATTACGGCAGGAAGTAATCCATAGAACATAACATGAACGAATGGATGTCAACTGATTATTGTTGCAGCTTTCGTCGACATCAGAGTTCGAGGGTTGATCTGCCAACCACTCGCCTCATGTCGCCTCCGAACTGAGCAAGAGGCCGATAGAGGTCAGCCCCATTGAGGTTTACAGCATGCCTCTCCCTACCATCATCCACTACACGGGCCATGACCGCCGAATGCGTGGCATCGGGCATGTAGATGGCCGAGAACCCCATCCTCTTGAACAGCGCCATGCGGCTACTGGTCCAGAACTCCTCTGGCTGATTGAAGAAACCGAACCCCACTCCCTCGATGGAATTGGAAGAGTAGAGGAGTCTTTCCCGCGCAGCTTCACTCTTCACAGAGATGACGAGGTTGGTAGGCGCGCATGGGATGAGGATGCCCCCGAACGCTTTCAGTGCCTGCATCCTCCCCTCGTTCATGATGATATGACCGGGCATCTGCCATCTCGGCCAATTGTCACCATCCAGCGCCATCAGCGGCACGCCGGCGGATGCAAGTACCTCACTGCACAGGAACTCCATGATCGTACCGCCGATATTCCGGACAGCTTCGCGCGGCGGATAGGCCATTGCTGGAGTGCCCGGACGAGGATGCTGGATCAGGAAGGCATCATGAACGTTTGACGAGTCTACTCGGGTGCCAAGCGTGAGTTCGCAGAGGTGAACGACCGCTCTGGCGGTGGGGGAAACCTCGATTTGCGTAAACAGACATGGACAGTATTCCAGCAGTCGTTTCAGCATCGCCCGGTTCAACGGAGACGTGAACAAGGCCGCGGATGTCCAGGTGCCGACGGCGCGGAAGTTGGCGTCAAGAAACGCTGCCACGGCAGGTCTGTCGGCCACCCTGATTTTCAGTTCAGGCCGGTCGAGAACCGGAGTCTAGGCGGGACTGCCTGACGGTGCAGACATCGGGCAATACGGATGAAGACAGTTCATGTTTCCTCCTTGAGAAACCTGAACATGCCAAGCCGGCCTTGCGTCAAACCGTTGCTTCCGCCAATCGAGAAGTATGAGCATCCGGAGCCGTGAGCATAGCGACCCTGAAAGGGTTGCGGCGGGTTTTCGCATGTCGAGATCGGAATCAGGGCCGCCGTGAGAGGTTCAGAAGAGTCGCTTTGGCGGGAACCGGGGCCGACCACCCCGACGAGATATTCCGTGTACTTCCGTACTGAGCCTCCCAGCCCCTCCAGATGCAGTCAAACCTTTTGGACGACTACCGATCCATCTTTCCCACCATACACCAGCTGGCATCCACGTTGGCGGCTCTCGCGTATGGCTTGCTTTCGTGCTTCCTTTTGCTTCCAGGCCTTCTTTCGATCCTCCATTGCCTTTCTCATGAATTCCGGCATGGGACGACGTTTGACGCCCAGCTGTTCCGCCTTCGGGTCTTCCTTGCTGTCTACCAGGATTGAAGACCCCGTTCCGACGGCCACGGAGGACACTGATTTCGACGAACGGGGTTCCCGATTCTGCAGTACGGAATCGCCGAGTACTGGAGTCCTATCTTTGACCTCGGCGGGTGTGGTGAAGGGCGGGTTGTGAAGGTGTGGTGAATCCAGATGCCAAGTCTCTGATTTTGTTGAATCGGAAGTTGCAACGGACGACTTCACGGAGCAGACACCCGAATTCGACCGTCCGACGAACTTCTCGTACGCAGCCTTCATCGTCCTGACGAGGTTCTTCACCTGTCCAGCGGGAACGATAAAGCTGTCGTGGATCGGCAGGCACGGGACACCCTTGCGGACCGTCATCTCACGGAGAACGTACTCGGCCATCTTCGCATCGAGGTTCTGCAACTCCAGTCCGACGCCCGAATGGAAGTACTTCTCGACCGGAGCATGGCGGGCCTTCATCACGGCGATCAGCTTGGCGGCGAGTTTCCTGTCCAGTCCCTTTTTTTCGAGGTAGTTCGCGACGGCTCCCTTGGCAGCCAGATAGCCCTCGGCGTTGACGATGATGAAGAACGCCCGCTTCGCCACGTTCCTCGGAAAGCCTTCGATGATGTAGGGATCGCCGACGAGTCTCTTCTTCGCCCAGGCATAGATGATCCTGGCGTGCAGGTAGTCGTAGTCAACCTCCTCGGTGCGCTCGCCGTCAATCAGGATGGTATGCCTGTGGCGGCCGCGCATGGTCTGCCAGAACCCGGCGTAGAAACGCCCGCCCGATGTCCAGACACCCTGGTTGAAGACGCGGTGCATGGCGGTCGCCGAGGTCGAGAACACGCGGTCCTCGATACGGGTCCACTGTCCGTCGGTGACCACGCCTTCGCCCTCGACGGTGAAGCGGGTCTTCTCGAGGACGTCGTTGACCTTCTCGAGAACGTATCGGCTGTCCCGTGTCTGGGGCGTGTCCTTGTAAGCCAGTATGTCGCCGTTCTTGTCGCGCAGGATGATGGTTTCCCCGCGCTTGCGGTTCAGCTTCGGCATCTCGAAAGCGACGAGCATCGGGTTCGGCAGATAGGAGGACTGGATGCCCCGCTTACCCGCCGGCCGCCTGTCGTGTTCGATCAGGATGCCCTTGGCGACCAGAGCGTCCACCGCCTTGATGACCGTGCTGCGTCGGAACGCGGGACCCGTATACCGTGCGCGGTTCTGCCAGTAGGCTTCGCGCCTCGAATAGGAGATACGGCGGCCGGGATAGAGATGGGCCGAGATGATGGCGTCGGCCGTCAGGGCGTCCACCACTTCCTGCTCGGAGGCGGTCTCCATCACCGGGACATCGAGGACCTTCTTGAGTTCCTCGGAAGGCATACGCCAGGACATGCCGACGGGACGGTGCCTCGTCAGGTCCTTGCGCCATTCGCCGTCAAGGGAGAATTCGGGTAGGACGCAGGCCCCTGCGCCGACCTTACACTGATTTCCGGAGCCTGCGTGCTCGTCGGATTTGTCAACATTTTTGATTGTAGGGTCAGGCGGTAGTGTCGAGCGGGTCGGGATATGTCCCGACCTCGGGCTCACCGATTACGGTGGGGGGTCTTTACAGCAATTTCGCCAACAGCGATGCTCATCTGGCAACTCCAAAAAAACACCACTGAGGGTTCCCGCCCTGCGACGTGGTGTTTTTTTATGGTCATGCGGGACAGAGTCTTGGTCAAGCGCCGAAAATACGTTCCGTATGCGAAACGAATTGATGGTCGTCATGTACAGGTACATGACGTTCTCCACAATCCCCCACCCCGCCCAAGCGTGATCTCGGAACGCGGGATGGATTCGAACAGCTGTCACGTACTTGTACATGATGGTTATGCAAGGCAAGCGAGTTAGACACCAGTGGCATCTGGTTGCCTCGCCCCAAAGCCCTCGTCCCGGAATTTCTCCAAGAGTTTCATTGCATGAACAGCTTGGCCGTCCGTGGGAATTTTGGACGGTATAGCGGCACAAATTTGCACGATCTGCGCGTCCTTGGGTGTAAGCCGCTTTTTGAGACGGCCCCATGCCATTACCTCGGACCAGAATTTGCCGCCGAGGTTAACGGCCTCGGTTTGTGCCATGATCGCCTGAGTCTGAGCCTTTTCGCTTCGAGCATCCCGCACTGCGGTGCGTGCTGTATCGAGGGCCACGATGCAATCATTGAAGTTGTCCGCGTAGCTCAGTTCCTTTTCCTTCAGTCGGTTCCAACAGGCCTGTTGCTTGGCCCATTCGGACATGTTCCTGACACCAGTAGGCGGATGGGTAATTTCATCATTGGCAGCCCTCGCCGCGACGAGCAGGGCATCAAGCAGGGCATCCTGAACTGACTGCTTGCGCCAGACGATATCAAGGTCAAGAGTCTGCCTTTCCGACTTGCCGTCATGGAAAACCTTGGCCATCGCATATGTGACGATGTTGGCTCTATAGCCCCCCTCGTACCAGCCCTGCTTTGGAACTTCCTCTTCTAGCTTCCGGAAAATGATGGCCTTGGCGATCACGCGTCGGAACCAGGTCTCGTCGTACTTCGCATCGCTTTGCGACCAGCTCTGTCCAATATCCTTAGCAAATTCGGCAAAATTCTTCTGGGCACCCTTTGATACGACGTGAGGCTGGCCGATTGCCGAGAACTCGAACTTTGCAAGATCGGTCTTGCTGAAAAGCTGGATTTTCGGAAACTCCAAGTCGAATTTCTTCTGCTGCGCAGCGGTAAGGCGTCCGCGGGCATTGATATACTGGCCACGGGAGCGCTCGTAAAACCACTTGCTGTCGTGTCGTTCGCCCTCCCTTGCCGTAAAAATCACGTTTCGGGAGAACTGTTCCATCCTTATGTGGAACGGATGGTTGGAGAAGAAGTCTGCGGCGTTCACCTTGTTCTGGGTATTGGCGAATTCCGAAATTTTCGGGACGATTTCCTCCGACCGCTCCGGAGGAACGACGGTCAACTTCATCTGCACGAAGACCTTTGAAAGCTGCTCTTTTGCGGACTTCAGCGCCGAATGGATCGATCCCGTCGTCTGGGCTCCATTTACGATCTGCAGATTGGTGATCTTGCTAATGGCTAGACCGTTTTCGGTCTGAACAGTGGTGACTTCATCGGCCGTTGCAGACAGACCATTGTTATATGGGAAGAAGAGTTCTGGTTCATCCTTGACTGTCTTCTGGATGCCCTTGTTGGTCTTGGCACGCGCTTGCAGAAAGGACCGTACGTTAGCTTCGAGAAGCCTAGCGCCCCATCGGTCGTAAATGGAAGCCAATTGAGCTCCTGGCACAATGGCGAGGTAGCTCTCGAGTGCTGCGTCGTGTTGCGAAGCTTTCAGCGCCGGTAGTGGCGAACCAAAATTCTCCGCGATATCGAGGATCATATCTTCGCGTGCCTGTCCAGATCGATCGAATTTTTCGAATCGCGCTAGGTCCCATACCGACCATGTAACGGGAATGTCGCCGATATCGGCAAGCTTCACATTGTCGTCTCGTCCGATGTATTGTCGGTTCGACATGACGATAAGCTTGATCTTGGTGACATGGCTCCACGTAGTGATTAGCAAGTCGGACACCTGAAATGCTGGACTGACTTCGTTCAAACTATCGCGAAAAGCTGAGGTGCGAGCCTTGTTCAAGAAGCGAATGAGGGGATTTAATATAGGTTTCACCTCAACTTTCCCAAACGCCTGAAGATCATCGCTATCGACGAAATCGCAAATGATCAGACCCAAGACGCCTTCGCTATCGCGCGGGTTTCCCGCATAGCCGTCCACCCTCATCTTCTGAGCTGCTTCGCCGTTTTGATAAAAAGCCCGGTCCGCAACATCAAGTTCGCCTGCCTCGGTCAGACGCTCGCTCATTCTATCGAAGAAGGCTTCGACCATCATAATCCCGCTTGCGTCGGCCTCACGGCGAATGTCGGCCATCAGGTTCCTATGATACTCGTCCAGCTCACTCATTGTTGCCCCTGCCAAAGATAGCGGATTTCGCACTGCGTATGTCTGCTCGGAATGGCGCGCAGGCGGAAAGCGCGATCGAATAATTCACGTTGGAAACGCCAAGCGCTATCGGTGCTGCAATTCTCGGGAATTCTTCCGAGACCGCATGAAACTCTGGCTCAGACACTGTCCAGCGGTACCTGGAATAATCATGATCGGAGTCGTAACCCGCTTCAGCGAGGCGCACTTCCAATTCCATCATGGCAGATGGATCGTCGCTTTCGATCAAGGCTGCGATCGTGCTGACCACATCCGTTAACGTTTCGCCGAGTGGATCGGGAACCTTGTCAACAGCTATTACGACAAGCCAGAGCCGACGCCCGGGAACATCAGCAAGTTGAAACTCATTGGATATCTTTACAAAAGGCTGAGCAGCTGTCCGCCTTGCCTTGACCTCAATACAGTCGCAAGGGAGTTCAAAATCTTTCGGCGCGCCTGAAGGTCCCGTCCAGCATGAAAGCGCCGGCTTCGCGCCCATTTCCGCAATGAGTAACTTGAGGACTTCAATCTCGCCGATGAGGCCCTTTTGTTCTTCGTCGGAAAGGATTCGCGAAGTTTCCCCGCGTAGGAGATTGTGCCAGCGAAAAGTGCGGCGGATCGCTCTTTCGACAGCCATCAACTCTGCTTCTGCCACTTCACCCGCGGTAACGACATCACGACACAGCGTCTCGAAGAGTTCGATCTGACGATCATCCTTCAAGCGGATGCAAAGTATTGGGCCCGTCGCCAGTTTTTCGAAGCGCATCTCCAGATTCCTCAGCTTCGGCAGTTCGGGCAAGGGATCGGGAAGGACATCCAGCTTCATCACGAGAGCAACGTCGCCGCCGGGAATGACCGCCCAAAACCAGTTCCAGCGAGCACCATGGTCCACGCGACGAGACTCGATTGCGCCGGTTTCCAATCGGCTCCAAGGGCTTTCACTCAGCATCGCCACGAGCCTCTTCCTCAGTCTCATCCTCGCCAAAGAGCTCACGCAGCCGACTGGTGTTCACCACGTACTCGACGGCACCACCTGCGACATTGCTCGACGGGAACGACAGACCCCAGACAAGAACTCCTTCGGGCGGCATGTCCTTCAAAGGTTCCTCGCCCAATTTAGGCTGGACATAGCGCAATATGAGCAACGGATTTCGCCCCGCGACTTGTCGATAGACTTTCGGGTTGACAGTCTTTGAGGTTTTTTTTGCTTCCTTCTGTCGCAGGAAAAACCCATCCTTTGCAGCCTTTATCTGATCGGTTGTCAGACCTTCAGCTTCGTCATCTGCAGAGCCAATCCTGCGGCTTTTGCCGCTGATCAAAAGCACCTTGCTTCTCAAAGCGTCTGGATCGACCGATCGCTCGAATGGCGTGATCTCCTTGCCGGCGAACCCCGCGGGTGCGACCGCCGTACCAGTGGAGCTCGCGATGTATATGTCCCACTCGCCAAGCTCTGAACTGGCTCTTGCATCAATATAGTCCCGAATAAGCTTTGGGTCAGTCAGTGGGTTTGTGGGTCGGTCGCCTGGTTCCGCACGAAACTCCCGGAGGAACTCTTGGACCAAGCTGACTTGAACACTTTTGAGCAGAAAGCCGTTGCCAGAAGCTGGGCCAAGGTTTGCACCGTGGTTGATTGCCGCAAGAACCAGTTTCTCTCCTGCATCCTTATTGAGGCCAAGTTGCCTTTCATCAACGACTATTCGCGTCGTCTCGATGAGTTGCTCCGCGAGCCCTACCCGGACAGGGACCGTCTCACTCCGTCCCATCTTGTTCTTCGCCGTTACAATCAGTGTTTCCGGATGACTCCTGACCGCAAGACCAAACTGCTCTGGTGTAGCCTTTGCGAGCTCCATTCGCTTGAGTTGATCCTGAAGATCATCCATCGCTTCCTGAATGTGAGCATACCAATTGGCACCACTACGTGGCATCCATACTCGGCACAGGTCCTCATAGCCTGGCCGATAGCCGAACCAGCGGCCCATCTGCATTAGTGTGTCATACATGATGGAATTGCGCAGGAAGTAACTGATCATCAAGCCTTCGAGTGTGAGGCCTCGCGACAGCGAAAAACCTCCCACTGCGATAACGGTTACACCATGTTCACCGCCATGATCGTAATTCAAGGCCTGCGACCGTTTCGAGGCGTTCACTTCGATAACGCGCAATGAGACCAGAACTTCATGCAAGTGCGATTGGATTGTTGGCCAATCTGCCGCTTCAGCGTCTTCATACGTCGCTTGCCAGACTTCCTGAAGCTTGGCGATCTCCGGGTTCTTCAGCGCCGCCTTTCCCTTACCTGCGTCGACAACCACCGCGTCACGGATACGTTCGACGAGGTCCACAATTCTTGACCGCAGTTTTCCCTGCACATCTGTGAAACGGGAGGCGTTGACGAGCATCGACGCGTGTTGTGCCTGTTGTCCTCGGGCATTTCGGATGGCTCTTGCCACGACAAAGGTTCGAACGGCTTTTTCCAAACTGGCAGGTAACGCATCGACCGGATGACTTATCTTGTGAGCTATCGGGAAAATATCCTCATTATCTGCAATCTCGCAGAAATGACGGTCGCGATTGTCGATGAAAATCTTCTGCGCCCCGAAATAATTGGAAGGCGCGTCAAGCCCGATGATAAAGTGACGAGGGAAAAGGTCCTGCTTGAGAGCCTCATCGTCTGTATCCGGATCGATAAATATGTTCGCGAACGGGGTAGCTGTATAACCGACGTAACAACTCCTGTGAAAGAGGGACAGAAGCTCGCGTATCTGACTGTTAATGCGGGTAACCTCATCCCGTGAATAGCCCGTATTGATCGACGCGTTGTCAGCCTCATCATCGATCAGAAGCATGGGCTGGCTTACCATCTGCGTCCCTTGGTTGACCGAATGCTCCGTCAGCCATTCCAAGAGATTGTTGAGAGTGCTGGAATTCTTCTTGATAACCAAAACGACGGGCACATTGTATTGCCCGATCTGACTGGTGTTGGTTGTCGCCGTCGCCTTGTTGAAGTCTCTCAGGGTGTTCGTGAGGGAAACGGGAAACTCGCGCTGATCGAAGAGACCCACACCGATGATTTTCTGGCGCTGGGCCTTATTGGCATGTGAAAGACGGCCTGTGTCGCGACCTATAAACCCCTCGTCGATCCTAGCTTGCGTCTGATTGCGCAGGTTGTTGTGAATGCCGGCGATCACAACGATAAGACGGTACCCAGCGTCTGCAGCCTTGCAAATAAGACCAGTGTAATTCGCAGTCTTTCCGCTCTGCACATGGCCGACTACCATGCCTCGTCTGCTCCAAGGGCTCTTGTTGCGCGGATCACCGAGACGATCGAGAACCCTGTCCGTGACTTCGTCAGTGGCATCTATGACCGTCTTCGGAAGCCCGTTCTTATTCAGAAGCATGCGGTAGCGGCCCCAGTAGTAATCACGAACCTCGCCGTTTATGCGTGCATCGTGTAGCCAAGGTCGGAAGTCGTCAGCATCCACTATCGCGCCAAGGCCCATGCTGATACCGTACTTTTCTTCGAGAAGTCGCGCTAAACCCTCTGCTTCTAGGTCGTCGATCTTTCCTTGGAACATTGTAGAGCGAAGTTGGGAAATCGTTTGTCGAATAATCTCCGCCGTCGGAGGTCCAGGCTGAGCGGTCATGAACATAACCGCCATTCCCTCGATGCTGCTCAGTATGGGGTTTGTCATGCGTTTTCTTTTTCCAAGATGTGTGAAATAATTCTTTGGGTATCACCCCAAGCCGACCTGAACGGATCGACATCCTTCATCAGCACGACAATCTCGTCCACACTCTTTCGCGCATTCCTCAACACTGTCAGCGTCGATTTTACAGCTTGGACCAATGTGTCTTCATCGACTTGATCCGGCATTACCTGCTCGGCCATTCCAGACATGTCAGCATGCAGTGTCTCGATCGGAAGCGACGCGCCGGCTATGGAAATGCAGTTGAAGAAGCCTCGTCGAAGCCCTTGAGGCAAGCTTTCCGCGAACTCCGAGAAGATTGGATGATCCACGTTAGGCCGATAACGGATTTGTCCTTCCGCCTGAATGCGTTGCCACAAAGGCAGCCGATCCTTGTCAACGAGTTTCTGCCCCCGCTTACGGTATGTCCTCTTCGAGCCATCCTGAATTCGCTCGATGACCTTGCGGAGTCTGTCCCTGGCAAGCGGAGGTAACTGAGCGGATGATTTTTTAACATCGATCTTCCAGTCGGCATCCATTGTATTCGGGATGTCTATCCGGACACGAGAAAGCTTAGTGAGTTCGGATTGACGGCATAGACCAAACCATGTTCCAAAAAGGATGAGGCGCTTTCCACGATAAAGATAGAACCCTTGGGATTTCAAATGCCCTTCGGGGCCACCCAGCTCCTCCCAGTCGGGGTTGCTCATTTGCTTGTGATGAGGGAGCGTAAAGCTTTGGATTTCGATCGAGCCTTGTGAGAGGTTTACGGTCTCCTCAGGGTCCGCAATAGTGGCGGGGTTTTTCCGAGCAAATGGGTCAAGCGGCGTCAGCTTGCGGCCATTCAGCAGTATCTTGATCGGCTTTGAAACTTCCATGAAGCGGTGAAAGACTAGCCGAAGATGGCGTTCGGTATCGGCAAGCCGCTGGTTGATAACCTCGGCACGCTTGGCCAGATTGCTGGAGATGCCACCGCCTAGTCGATCCAGCTTTTCCCACAATACAAGCGTACCTGAAGAACCAAGATGCTCCACCCCGGGGATATCATCTATGTCGTCCGGAAGCTGGACCGCCCACTCGTTCTTCTCTGCAACCTCATCCAGGTCCCACACGGCTGCCGAAGTCAGTCCGGAAGCGCGAGATACAACCGTGAGCCGCCGACATTGAGAAAAGCTGGCGCTTTTAAGTCCAAGGCCAAAGCGGCCGAGATCGGGCTCCCTTCTCGTTTCGAGCGGGTTGGTACTACCAGGACGCATTGCCGCGATCAGTTCCTGTTCGGACATCCCCTTTCCATCGTCGATGATCGCCAGATAAGGTTCTTCGGAATAGCTTTCGCTGATTATCTCAATACTCTTAGCATTGGCAGTGATCGAATTGTCGATGACGTCAGATATGGCTGTTTCTAGCGAATATCCGATGTCCCTAAGACCTTCGATCAGAGCAGCGGCATGCGGTGTGGCATCGGCTGTACGAGTAATCTTCTTATGTTGCATTGCGGCATTCCAGAACGGGACCAAGCACCACCATTACGAGAATTCACGTCTCCTGCAAGATGCGATTCTTAAACTTGAAAAGGTTGTTAGAGTTTTGAGTACGAGGCCAGTTGTCTCTTTTAGCGAGATGGCATTCAGGATGGACTTCTTGCCGTCATGTACTTTTGCGTGACGCATTCGAACATCCCGCACTCGGCATTCGTCTGCGGCCCTCCTCCCGGGGAAGGGCCTCACGCCCTTGGCGGACGTCTCCGATAGCGCACCAATCGTGACTTTGGTCGCCTCCGAAAACACCGAAGTCTTGCATTTCGCGTGACACCACAATATGGGTACACATCGCTTCAATTTCGGCGGCGAAGAATCCTTGTTTTCAGGGCTTTTGTAGGCAGATTTGACAGGCTTCAAATCTCTCTAGCAGCACCATTTCCCCCGGAAGATGCCTCTGTTGTCCGGACCAGCGATGAGCATTCGAAATTGCCTTCCTGTTCCTCCCCGCCTCGCGCAATATAATCCTCGACCATCCCATGCAACAAGTTGGGCGTTCGCGCGTTGCGGGGCATCGGCGTGCTTTGCGCCATCATGATTGAACGATGACCGGTGTCT
This sequence comes from Neorhizobium sp. S3-V5DH, assembly GCF_004343065.1. Classification (NCBI taxonomy): domain Bacteria; kingdom Pseudomonadati; phylum Pseudomonadota; class Alphaproteobacteria; order Hyphomicrobiales; family Rhizobiaceae; genus Neorhizobium; species Neorhizobium sp. S3-V5DH. The sequence goes on along the minus strand of NZ_SMCL01000001.1, from coordinate 284,274 downwards.
CGTGCGGATAAGTGGAATTCTCAATCACTGGAACGATCAATCGCTTGCCAGGCAGTTTCTTCTCGCCGGTGGGCTCGTCTCCTTCTGCGCCATGTTGCTTGTCGGAGCTTACGTCACCAGCCTCATCGAAGCTGCCGTTACCCGCAATTCCGCCGCGTCGACGGCACTCTACGTCGACAGCATTATCGCACCCTTACTTCCCGACATGAAAACCAGCAATACGCTCGACGACGTGACGACCCGGGCGCTCGACGAGACCTTTGGGCAGGGTGCGCTTGGCGGCAAGGTGATATCCTTCAGGCTCTGGCGCAACGACGGAACAATCCTCTATGCCACGGACAAGAGCATGATCGGCAAACGGTTCGAGCCGGACGGCGATCTGAAGGCGGCATTTTCCGGCCAGATGGTGGCGCAATACGGGCCGGTTGAGGATCTGGAGAGCGAATTCGAGCGCTCGAAGGGCGTTCCTCTTCTCGAGATCTATAATCCTATTCTCCAGCCCTGGTCGGGCGAGGTCGTTGCGGTTTCCGAATTTTACGAAGTTGCCCAGGATTTTGAAAACAGCCTGCATCAGGCTCAGCTGAGAAGCTGGTTTGCAGTTGCAGGCGTCACCGTCGCTTTCTTCCTCCTCCTTTCTGCAATCGTGTTTCGCGGGAGCCGCATTATCGACAATCAGCGGCAGGCCCTGACCCAACGGGTGGCGGAGCTTTCGGAGCTGCTCTCTCAGAACAAAGCCCTGCATGCCCGCGCGCAGCGCGCTTCGCGGCGGGCGACGGCGCTTAATGAAAGCTATCTGCGCCGCCTCGGCGCCGACCTGCATGACGGCCCCGCCCAGCTCGTCGCCTATGCTGCCTTGCGCGTGGACAGCAAAGTGCTTACCGATCCGGCCACTCCGCCGAGCGCCCGCGAAGAGGAGGTGTCTACCATCAAGGCACGGCTGGACGAAGCCATGGACGAGATACGCAGCATCTGCAGCGGCCTTGTCCTGCCGCAGATCGAAGCGGCAGCGCTGCCGGACGTGCTTTCCCGAGCCGTTGCCGCGCACCGTCAGAGGACGGGTTTCGATGTCATGCTGTCGATGTCAGAAAGCCCACACTCCCTTTCCCCCGCGGCGAAGATCTGTATCTATAGGTTCGTGCAAGAGGCCCTTAATAATGGTTTTCGGCATGGCGGCGGCGTCGGCCAAAGCGTCCGCCAGACGTTTGAGAACGGTAATGTGCTTGTCGAGGTCTCCGACCAAGGTCCGGGCTTCGATCCGGCGGCGGCGCGTCCGGAAGGGTTGGGGCTCGCAGGCCTTAGGGAGAGAATCGAGAGCTTGGGCGGCACATTCGAAATTTCTACGTCGAAAAACGGAACCAGGGTCAGGATGTCCCTGAACGTGCAGGAAATGGAGCAGGCCTGATGACAGCAGTCAAAATTGCCGTTGTTGACGATCACCCTTTATTCCGGGAAGGCGTTACCCGCAGCCTCGGTGAAATCGAAGGCTTCGAAATGGTCGGCGAAGGCGGATCCCGGGAGGATGCCATCCGCATCGTGCGGGAAATATGTCCCGACGTCATGCTGATGGACATTTCCATGCCCGGAAACGGCCTGGATGCAATTGCCGAAGCGCTCGATATCTGTCCGGAGCTGAAGATCGTGATGCTCACCGTTTCGGAAGCAAGCGACGACATAGCCAAGGCGATCAAGCTCGGTGCGAAAGGATATGTCCTTAAAGGCGTGGGATCGAGAGGACTTGCAGAGGTCGTCAAGACCGTCGCTTCCGGTGAGAGCTACGTGTCACCGGCCCTTTCCGCAAAACTTATTGCAGGCCTCTCCGCACCTGCGGAAAAAGCGGAAAAACAAGATCTGCTGGCGGAACTGACGGAGCGCGAGCAGGAAGTGTTGACGTTGGTGGCCTCAGGGCTCAGCAACAAAAGAGTAGCGCGCGAACTCGACCTTCACGAAAAGACCGTCAAGCATCACATGACCCGGATTCTGTCGAAGCTGAAAGTGTCCAACCGGACAGAAGCGGCACTCACCCTTCGCGATGCCGCAGATCAGCGCTCAGCGGCCGAACGACTTTAGGCGCGAAGCATCGGACGGAGTGGCAGCGCGGTTAACGATGGTCCTCGAACGGGAATCGCGCATCTCGTAGCGGCCCCCGGACAGCTTCTCTGTCGTCCCGTTGCCGTGGCGAACGGTGATCGAGGAACTGCGGGGATCCACCTGCACCTCGGCGGCCTTCGGCGAGGCCGGCGCCGATCTGCTAGCCGAAGGCGTTGTTACTGACGTCGATCCGGCGCCCGCCCCTTGGGCTGAGCCGGCAGACGAACCATTCCCGCTTCCATTTCCATTGCCGGCCCCACCACCTTCGGAGCCGTTTCCGTTGCCTGAGCCGTTTCCGTTGCCTCCGGAATTGCCATTGTCGTTCCCGTTGCCGTTGCCGCCACCGTTGCCATTGCCGCCGCCGTTGCCATTGCCGCCGCCATTGTCATCTTGAGCCAAGGCAGCCGGCGAAGCAAAGGACGGCAGACCGTGAAAATCGGTTGCCACCCGAAACGGCATAACGGCGAGAACGATCGCCGTGAATGTCGTGCCAAGGGCCGTGATCTTACGCGGGGCCATCTGCAACTCCTGACATTGCTTTGTTTATATCTGTCGCACTTATAATAGCGATGAAACCGGATATTTCCTTCATGGTTCCGATTCCGGCAAAAAGCCCGCCGGTCGTCACGTGACGATCGGCGGGCCAGATTCTGCGCTGAAAGGGACCGATGTCGCGCAGGAATCCTCAAAATCTTTAGCCGGCGAGCGCCCCCAACGCAGTGACGACGACAAAAAGCCCGCCCACGGGAATTAACAGCCATCGGGCCTGAAATACGCTGTTGTCCATGCGGAACCTCCTGAAGAAGCTCCGGGCCAACCACATGATAAGTCCATGGTTCCGTAATTTCATCCCCCTTGGACCTTTGCGTCGTTCAATCGGACGAAAGGCCTATAAGCGATGGGCCTGAAGTCCCTTCCTTACCCGACTGAAGCCCCAGAGCAGGAACGTGGCTTGTTAGGCGGCGTTGGAGAACGAGTGGGCTCATGCGGAGCCTCACAAGCGAGATAAGAACAAGAGGAGACACCATGAAGGCCTTTATGAAACACACGCTCGCGATCGCCCTTTTGGCCGGATCAACGCTTTCGGTCATGCCGGCAATCGCGCAAGCTCAGCAAAGCCAGGGCGGCACGGGTGCTGCTCCGATCCTTCCCCGCCAGGGTTCCGGCACTCAGGGTTCATCTGGCACGACGGCGCCACAGGGCGGCACGGCGGGCCAATCTCAGTCGCAGTCCCAGGATATGGGCGCCACGACACAGAGGCCCTCAGACTCTGGAACCGCCAGCGGCCAGAATGCTCAGAGCCAGGAGGCTAATCCCCAGTTGAAGCCGAAGGGCGAAAGTGCGGGCCAGGAAAAACCGGCTGACGCCATGAATGCGGAAAGCGGCGATCCAAAGAAGCCGCGCAGCGACGATACCGCGCAGCAGAAGCCCGCAGGCGAGACCGGTCAGACGCAGGATTCGAACCAGGCAGCGACGAGCGCTCCCTCGAACGAGACCACCGGCAGCATTAACGTTTCGACGGAACAGAAGACAGAAATTCGCAGCATTCTCGTCGAGAACAAGGTCGAGCCCGTAGATATCGACATCAACGTGAGTGTCGGCGTCGCCGTACCCGAAACGGTGGAATTCCACCCGTTGCCGCCGCGGATCGTTGAAATCGTACCTGCCTATCGCGGCTACGAATACTTCGTGCTTGCCGACGGCCGGATCATCATCGTCGAGCCGAAGACCCATGAGGTTGTCTACATTCTGGCTGGTTGATGCCCATCTGGAGGACCGCAACCATGAGTGACCGCGAACCTACAGTGATCGGAGATAGCGGCAGCGGTTGGACGGTTGCTGCCATCTTGCTGATCGTCGTCATCGTCGGCGGATTCATTTTGTATGCGAGCGGTTATCTCGGAGACCGAGACGTCAATATCGATGTGAGCCTGCCGAAAGTCCAGGCACTTGAACCAGTCACGAAATAGGCATGACCATCCCGGAATGCTGCCCAAGACAGCCATTCCCAAACGCCCGAAGGAGAATTGTCATGAATACCAAGATCATCGTTCTTTCTGCAATGGCCCTTGGCATGTTGGCTCCGGCCGCTTCCGCTCAGCAGAGCACGGTCAACGGTGCAGCAGGCGGGGCCGTTACCGGCGCCATCGTTGGCGGGCCGGTCGGTGCCGCAGTCGGCGGCGTTGTCGGCGCCATCGCCGGCACTGCAATCGACCCGCCGCCGCAGCGCGTTGTCAGCTACGTCGAACAGGCCCCGCTTCCGGCCGACCCGATCGTCGTGGAAGAAAGGATCGTGGTCGGCAAGCCGGTCCCATCGGCCGTCGTGCTGACGCCGATTCCGGAGGCTCCGCAATACGCCTATGCGGTCGTCAACCAGCAGCGGGTGATCGTCGATCCCCAGACCCGCACCGTCGTCCAGATCGTCCGCTAGCAGCGATTTTATTATGTAACGATCATTAAAGAGGGGCCCCAGTGGCCCCTCTTCGCCGTTCAAATTCAGCGCCGGATGCTATTGCGTGGTGCCGGCGTCGCCGGTCCCGCTGACGTCCGAAAGCCGCACGAACTCGAACCCTCTGCCCTTGAGTGCAAGAAGCGCATGCGAAACACCTTCGCCGGCTGCGTGGGTTGGCTGGTTGATGTGGGCAAGTATCACGTCGCCATCCCTTGCCGCCGCAATACGCCTCTGGGCGGTGCCGGCATCCAACAGGGACCCGCCATCGCCATTCAACGAATAGCCGGCGATCCGATATCCCATGGCCCGGATCTGCCGTATTGCGGAAAGATCGTATTTTGCCGTCGAGCCGCGAAACCAATGGGGTTGGGCAAAGCCGGCCGCCAGTATCGCCTCCGCTCCACCAGCCACTTCCTGCCGGACGCCTTCCGGCGAACCGGCAGCCGCAATGCCATAGATGGAAATTGCTACATCCACTGCCGGCACATGGTTTTGGCCATGATTTTCCAGTTCGAAGAGATCGGGATTTTGCAGGAAAATGGTCACTGTCTGCGGGTTTTTCTTGATCCAGCGGGCCGTGACGAAAATCGTCGCCGGAATTCTCTCGCGCACAAGAACCGAGAGTATCCGTTCGTCCGCCTCCCCCATGCAAGCGTCGAACGTCAATGCCACCCTGGGCCGGGCCGCGTTGCCGGTACCCTCCACGCGCAGGTGGGGCTCGATCAATTTCGGCCTTTGCGGCCCATTTAGCTGGCCGGGCAGATTTTCGGCGCTCGCAGCAAAGGCCACCAGCGCAAAGAACGCGGAGAAGGAAAGGAAGCGCATGAGATACCGAAGGTGAGATGGTTCTCGTTAACGCCAAATTCCGAAAATCTCCATGCGACCAACTGACCCGGCAGAAAAAAGGCCGGTCCAAGCCGGCCTTTCGCAACGAAGTCCTTATTCCTCAGCAGTCGCTGGCCTGGCCGTTGGTATTGGCACCAGCTTCGCCGGCGGAAGTCGAAGCACTGCCTGTCGCATCCGTCGAAGCAGAACCTTGAGCCTGAATGTTAGGCGCGCAATTGGTGCGCTTATCCATCGTCGCACCGCCGCTTGCGCTACCGCCAGTCGTGCTGTTGGTCGTATTCGGATCCAATACCCGATTGGTATCGTCGCTGCCTTGCTGCTGCTGTGAACCGGCACCAAGGTTTGCCCCGCCGGTTCCCGATTGAGCAAACGCGCTGGTGGCCAGGCCGAGGGAGAGAACGGTTGCAGTAACAAGTTTGAAATTCATTGGGATTCCTCCGTGAAAAACCGGCTGGGCCGGTAGGTTTGTTTGCCTACACGGCCCCAACCCAACACAATGGAGGAAGTTCCAGTTAAAATTTCCGTGTTCTTCGGGAACCTCAGAACCGGACGGCTGCCAGTCGGTGCTGCAGAGACCGAAGATCCTCGGCCTTGCGAGAAGCCAGGCCTCTCTCCCAGGCGATCGCCGTCTCGACGATGAGATCCAGTTTGTCATGACGCGGCGTCCAGTCGAGCAGCCGGCGCGCCAATGTCGAATTGGCGACCACGCTCGCCGCATCCCCGGGACGGCGGGGGCCAAAGCGAATTTCAAATTTCCGGCCACCGATCCGCATCACGGTCTGCAGGACTTCCAGGACCGAATAACCGCGACCATATCCGCAATTGGCGATCAGGGGCTCGCCGCCACGGCGCAAATAGCTGAGTGCCTTCAGATGCGCATCCACCAGATCGGAAACGTGAATATAGTCGCGGATACCGGTACCATCGGGCGTCGGATAATCCGTCCCGTAAACATCAACGCCGCGCCGCTTTCCAAGCCCTGCCTCGCAGGCGATCTTGATGAGATGCGTCGCCCCGTCGGTCGACAGCCCTGTCCGCCTAAGCGGATCCGCGCCGGCAACGTTGAAATAGCGAAGAGCCACGAACCGGAAATCATGAGCCATGGCGGCATCCCGGAGCATCATCTCGGACATCAGCTTGGATTGGCCGTAGGGATTTTTCGGCTGCAAAGAGGCGCTTTCGAGCACCGGGGCGTCGTCCTTCTGATCTCCGTAAACGGCGGCCGTGGATGAAAAGACGAAATGACGAATGCCGGCTTCGATCGCGGCGGCCGCGAGCAATCGCGTGTTTCCGGTGTTGTTTTCGTAATAATCCAATGGCTGGGCGACGGACTGCGGTACGACGATGGAGCCCGCGAAATGCAAGATGGCGTCGATGTGGTTTTCCGCAAAGATCTGCTGGAGGATCGAACGATCACCGACATCGCCGAGATAAAAGCGTGCCTCACCGGGAACCGCCCAGCGAAAGCCTGTCGAAAGCCTGTCGAGGACAACGACCTCCTCCCCGGCATCAAGCAAAGCCCAAGCCATGTGGCTGCCGATGTAACCTGCACCGCCTGTTACCAGAACTGCCATGCTATTCTTCCCTGCCTTTTGTCTTGGCAGGAGAAAAACACGGGCTCGCTTCAGCAATGCTTACCCGATGGGACGTGCGCCGGGTTTATCTCGCATCAGGGCAAACCTACTCTTGAGCAAACCGTTCGAATTTTATCGATTCATCTCAAATCGGCTCAGAGCCGGATGATATATTCCGCGAGACGCCCGGCAGCCTCTGAGATTTGCTGCGCGTCGCGCAGGAAGCAGGCGCGCAGGAAAAGCTCTCCTCCCTCGCCGAATGCGGAACCCGGTGCAAGTGCTACGCCGATCTTGTCGACGATATCGAGCGCGGCCCTGCGGCTGTCGGTAATTCCGTCCACCTTCACGAAAGCATATAGGGCGCCCTCCGGTTTTAAGGTCTCAACCCGATTGGTCGCGATCAAAGCATCGCAGAGGATGTCGCGCGCCTTTGTCGCCCGGCCGATATTTTCCTGGACGAAGTCATCACCTTGGTTGAGAGCCACGACTGCTCCGCGTTGCATGAATTGCGCCACGCCGGAATTCGAATACTGCACCAGGTTCTCGATCACCTGACCCATTTCAGGCGGAGCCACCAGCCAACCGATGCGCCAACCCGTCATCGACCAATTCTTTGAGAAGGAATTGGCGAAGATGATCCGGTCTCCCTCCTCCATGATGTCGAGGAAGGAAGGAGCCCGGGGCGCGCCGCCGTAATAATAACGCGCGTAGATTTCATCGGCGATGATCCAGAGGCCGTGCCTGCGCGCGAGCGCCAGGATGTTCTTCAAATCGTCGAGGGTGGCTGTCCATCCCGTTGGATTGGAAGGCGTGTTGATGAAGAGACCTTTGGTCTTCGGTGTAATCTTCGCTTCAAGCTTGGCGAGGTCGAGCGACCAGCGCCCGCCGATGAAATCAAGCGGAAGCCCGATCGAACGGGCACCGGAAATGTCGATTGCCGAGATGATGTTCGGCCAGGTCGGCGACAGATAGATCATCTCATCCCCGGGGGAGGTGATGGCCTGTACCGCCAGCATGATCGCGTGCATGCCCGACCCGGTCACATAGAAATGTTCGACCGGGAGGCTGACGGCGAAATGCCGGGTGTAATAGTCGGACAGCGCCTGACGGAGTTCCGGAATGCCCCTCTGCCAGGTGTAGAACGTCTCGCCGGCCAACAGCGCGTCGGCTGCCGCCCGGTTGACGAAGTCCGGGCTTGGCAAATCCCCTTCACCTGCCCAAAGCGGAATCAGGCCCTCGCGGCCACGGGCATGGTTGATGATTTCGACGATCCCGCTTTCAGGCGCGGAGACGGCACGGGGGCTGAGGCTGGCAATGATCGACATGAAATTTTCCTGCGTGTTTCCTTTGTGTAACTCAGGAAGGCCTGAAAATCCCATGATAATCCGTGCGCCAGCAATCGATTCCGCTGATGATTGCCGAACGTGATCAAAGGATCATTTCGACTGAAGAATGTCTCTGATCTCAGTCAAAAGCTGAACATCAGCCGGTGGCGGAGCGGCTTCGGCCGGTTTCTTCTCCTCCATCATGCGCATCCTGTTCACCGCCTTGACCATCAGGAAAATGATCCAGGCCAGAATGAGGAAATTGATGAACACGGTGATAAAGCTGCCATAGGCGAAAACGGCACCTTGTTCGCGGGCCTGAGCAAGTGTCGGCGCGGTGACGGTGCTCGAGAGGGGCAGGAAATAATTGGAAAAATCGAATCCGCCTCCGGTAACAGCGCCAACGATCGGCATGACGATGTCGTTTACAAGAGAGTTTACGATTCCGGTGAAGGCCCCGCCGATGATGATGCCGACCGCGAGGTCAATCACATTGCCCTTGGCGACGAAAGAACGGAACTCGCTGATCATTGACATTTCTGTACCCCCGGCTTGTCAGGTTTCGCTCCCGCCCAAGATAGCGCGTTCGGCGGGCCGGAAAAGACGAAAATTTCCGGACCCGCGAAGCTGACCCTCTATTGGACTTTTTGCCGAGAGCGCCGCGATTTCCAACCGCATGCTTTTCCCCTAATGTTCAAGCTGCCGCAATTCTTTGCGGGGAGGAACGATGCTTCCAGGCTGGATCATATTGGCTGCGGCTTTCGCCTATGTGCTGCTGCTGTTTGCGGTGGCAAGTTATGGCGACCGGCGAAGCCGTGTGTTCGGCGTACCGAAGAACGGCCGGCCCGTGGTGTATGCGCTGAGCCTTGCCATTTATTGCACGTCCTGGACCTATTTCGGCGGCGTCGGACTGGCCTCGCAGCGAGGATTGGAATTCACCGGGATCTATATAGGCCCGATCCTCGCCTTTACCCTCGGAATGCCGGTGCTTAGGCGGATCGTCGACCTGGCAAAGGCCGAGAAGCTGACTTCGGTCGCGGATTTCATCGCCGCCCGCTATGGCAAGAACTCCACCGTCGCGATGATCGTTGCATTCATCGCGCTTGTCGGTGCGGTTCCTTATATCGCCCTGCAGCTCAAGGCCGTGTCGAGTTCAGTTGCCGCCGTGGTCAATCCATCCGACTACGGCATCGGCAGCGGCAATCTCTATTTCATCGACCTCGCGCTGATCGTGACGCTGCTGATGGCCTGCTTTGCGGTAATGTTCGGCACACGGCATACCGATGCGACGGAACATCAGGACGGGCTGATCCTGGCGGTTGCGATGGAATCCGTCGTGAAGCTGGCGGCTTTTGTCACCGTCGGGCTTTCCGTTCTGTTCGTGCTGTTCGATGGCCCCGCCGACCTGCTTGCCAAGGCGTCCGACAATCTGCTTGTCCAGTCGGCCCTCGCCTACGAGACGCCGCTCAGCCGCTGGCTGATCCTGATCGGGTTGTCTGCTTTCGCGATCATCCTGCTGCCGCGGCAATTCCATGTGACGGTGGTCGAGAACCGCACCACGCGCGAACGCAAGGTCGCCGGCACGCTGCTGCCCCTCTATCTCATCGCCATCAATCTTTTCGTCCTGCCGGCGGCAATGGCAGGCCTCGTTACCTTCGGCGGTATCGGCGATCCCGACCTCTATGTCCTCACGCTGCCGCTCACGGGCGAACTGCAGGTCGTCTCGCTGATCGCCTTCATCGGGGGGTTTTCCGCCGCGACTGCGATGGTGATCGTCGAATCCGTCGCCCTGTCGATCATGGTGTCGAACGACATCATCATTCCGATCTTTCTCCGACAGCGCCTGATGGCCGCCCGTTCCGGCCAGCGCATGGATTTTACGAGAACACTCCTTAACATCCGGCGGCTGGCAATCTTCGTGGTGTTGTTTCTCGGCTATGGCTACTACCGCATGGCCGACAGCCAGTCGGGCCTTGCGTCGATCGGACTACTTGCCTTCGCGGCAATCGCTCAGGTCGCGCCTGCCCTGTTTGGCGGCCTGGTCTGGCGGCGTGCCAATGCCCGCGGCGCCATCCTCGGCATGTCCTTCGGCTTCCTCGCCTGGGCCTATCTGCTCTTTGTCCCGAGCCTTGGCGGCCCGGACAATTCCTACGTGGCTGCAGCAATCCTGAACTTCATCTTTCCGGGTACCACGATATTTGCCGGCCCGGAAACCGACCCGCTCGTCAATGCGACGATCTTCAGCCTGTCTTTGAACACGCTCGCCTTCCTTCTCGGTTCTTTGTCGCGCAATCCGCGGCCGGTCGAGCGAATCCAGGCGGGAATCTTCGTCAAAAGGCATCTGCGCTCGCAGTTCGCCACACGCGGATGGAAAACCCGCGTCAGCGTCGGTGATCTGAAGGCCGCCATCGCCCGCTATCTCGGCGAGGAGCGCATGCACCGCTCCTTCTCGAACTATGAAAGAACCGCCGGCCGAACCTTCAGCGACGAACAACCTGCCGATATGGCGATGATCCATTTTTCCGAGCAGTTGCTCGGCAGCGCGATCGGCTCCTCCTCCGCAAGGCTTGTCTTGTCGCTGATCCTGCAGAAGGCGGAAGACACCAATGCAGACACGGCCTGGCTGCTCGATCAGGCCAGCGAGGCGCTGCAATACAATCAAGACATGCTGCAGACGGCGCTGTCGCAGATGGATCAGGGTATCGCCGTCTTCGACAATTCCGAGAGGCTCACCATCTGGAACCGCCGGTTCCGCAATCTTCTCGATCTGCCCGAACAGGTTGGCCAGGTGGGTTATCCCCTTGCAGATATCGTCGCGATCCTTTCCGAGCGGGGCGATATCGTCGCCACAGAGCAGGCGGAAGTGATCCGCCACTTCCATACGCTGGATGCGCCGTTTTCCCTGGTGCTTGCCGGCGGCGAACGAATCATCGAAGTCCGCTCCAACGCCATGCCGGACAAGGGAATAGTCGCCACCTTCACGGATATTTCCGAACGCGTCGCGGCCGACAAGGCACTCAAACAGGCCAATGAGACGCTGGAGCAGCGCGTTGGCGAACGCACGGCCGAACTCACCCGCGTCAATCACGAACTCGCCGAGGCCCGCGCCTCCGCCGACGAAGCGAATATCGGCAAGACCCGTTTCTTCGCCGCCGCGGGTCACGACATTCTTCAGCCTCTCAATGCTGCCCGCCTCTATTCTTCGGCCCTCGTGGAACGCCTCGGCGGCTCCGATGCCGACAGTACACTGGTGCGCAACATCGACTCCGCACTCGAATCCGTCGAGACAATTCTCGGTGCGGTTCTGGATATCTCGCGGCTGGATACGGGTGCAATGAAGCCGCGCTTCACGTCCGTCCCGCTCGACGATCTCCTGAAGCGGATCGAAACCGACTATGCGCCCATGGCGCGCGAGAAAAAGCTGGAATTCGTGGTCATGCCCACGTCGCTTCGGGTTCGGTCGGACGCCAATCTGCTGCGCCGTCTGGTGCAGAACCTCGTCTCCAATGCGATCAAATATACGATCGACGGCAAAGTGCTGATCGGCGCCCGACGGCGCGGCGATAAGGTGATCATAGAAATCTTCGATTCCGGCATTGGCATTCCTTCGTCAAAATTCCGCACCGTCTTCAAGGAGTTCGCCCGTCTCGATGAAGGCGCCCGAACCGCGGCGGGCCTCGGCCTTGGTCTCTCGATCGTCGATCGGATTTCCCGTGTCCTCAGCCATCCGGTCCAGCTCTCGTCGACCCCCGGGCGCGGGACGCGCTTCCGAGTGGAGATGCCGATCGACCTTTCCGTACCGCAGGCATCACGGACCGGCGATCAGCCGGAACGACGTCACCGGTCGCAGCCGCTCAACGGGCTCCGCGTCCTTTGCATCGACAACGAGCCGAGGATCCTCGAGGGCATGGCTCTGCTGATCAGCGGCTGGGGCTGCACGGTGGGTCAGGCGGACTCGATTGCCGCGCTCGACGAAATCATCGCCCGCCGCGAGCCTCCGCCGGAGATCATCATCGCCGACTACCATCTCGACGATGGAAACGGCATCGACGCAATCCTTAAATTGCGGGGGGAATATCAGGCGGCCATCCCGGCCCTGATCATTACGGCCGATCGTACGCCGGAAGTCCGCGCCGAGGCTGAGCGACACGAGATAGCCGTGCAGCACAAGCCGGTCCGCCCGGCTGCCATGCGAGCCTATCTTACCCAGGTTGCAAGCATCAAACGGATTGCCGCCGAATAGTCAGGCCCGCAGTCAATCTCGCGTTCATCGCAGGGTCATCACGCATTGTTTAGGATATATCCGGTCTAAGCGTTCGTTTCGGCTGGAACTGTCCGGCTTTTTATGACGTTTAGGCGCGTGACATCCTGGCCCGCAGAGGCCTTACGGACCCAGAGGCGCAAGCCATCGGGACCGGCAGAGACGGAGACCGCGACCGATGAAACGCTTTGATATTATTGATGGTATGCGAGGATATTTCCTCGTTTTCATGGTTCTGAACCACCTGATCTTCGCCGGCGGCTATTTCCTGGTCAAGATCAATCACAATCAGCTCGCTTTCGTGGAAGATGCTCAGGGCTTCGTCTTCCTGTCGGGTCTGCTGATCGGCATGGTCTATGCCAAGAAAATGATCAAGAACGGTTATGCGGCCGGCCGCGCGGCAATCTACAACCGCGCCTTCGAGCTCTATCGCTATGCTATGGGCATCGTGCTGGTTGTACTGGTCGCACAGATGCTGCTGCCTGGGGCATACACCATCTGGTTCAACTGGTTGGGCTACACTAACTTCGATGATCCGCTTCGTCTCGCGGCGATTGCGGCCTTTTTCTATCAGCCGACCTTTATGGATATCCTGCCGCAATACATCGTCTACATGCTGTTTGCGCCCATGCTTGTGAAGCTCGTGCTGGAAGACAAGTGGCATTACGTCATCGCCGGTTCCGTGATGCTCTGGATGGCCGCCCAGCTAGGCCTGCAGCAAATCGTGACCACGCCTGTCCACGACATGATCATGGGGGCGGACGAACAGGGCATTCGCGCGTCGTTCAATCTGCTCGGCTGGCAGATCGTCTTTTATACTGCGCTGGTGCTGGGTGCACTCACCTCCGCAGGCAAAATCGACTGGAAGAAGATCCTCTCCCCGGAGAACACCTTCATACCGAAGGCTGCGCTGCTGATGGTGCTTTTCTTCCTGCCGCTTCGCCTCATCACCGCGCATGAGTTGATGCCGCCGCACATGATCGGCAAGTTCGCCTCGATGGAAATCCGTGCCGACTTTGGCCCAGTCTATCTGCTGAACTTCGCTGCCATGGCGATGTTGGTTACCTGGCTGATCGTTGCGGGGCCGAAGCACAAGGCCGCATGGGTACGCCGCATCGCTTCCGCGATCACCTGGGTCTTCTCGCTGAAGTATCTGCAGCTGCTCGGCCGCCACTCGCTCTATGTCTATGTGTGGCACGTCGCGATCGTCTACTTCGTCTACTATTTCGACGGACGTTCGCCGGAACTCAACGAGATCACCAAGACGGCAATCGCGCTGGTTTCGATCGGCCTGCTGTCGCTTCCCGCGCTCTGGCGCGAACGCGACAAGCTGTTTGGCGCAACACCGGCTCCGCAACCGGTGAAGGCCCAGCAGTCGCAAACAGCTCGGCCGCAGCAGATGGTACTTCGGTAAGGGAAATTCCCCGAGACAAGGCATAACGAGGCGGCTACCTGCCGCCTCGTTTCGTTCAAAGGCTGCCGGCAGGCAGACGAGAGGGTCAAGCGACAGAACGCGCCTTCCCCCTCATCCGTACCTTCGAGCCACTTTTTCCCCGAAGGGCGAAGGGAAGATCAGGTCACCGCCCCGACCTGCCACGGCACGAATTCGTTGTCGCCGTAGTCGTAGATTTCGCTGAGCGTCTTCTTTCCCGACGCAACCGCGATCACATCCTCGAAAATCCGCCTACCCGCCTCCTCGATCGTCTCGTCGCCGGTGACGATCCGGCCGCAGTTCAAGTCCATATCCTCCTTCATGTGTTCGTACATTTCGGAGTTGGTGGCAATCTTGATGCACGGCGCCGGCTTGAAGCCCGAGACCGAGCCGCGGCCGGTGGTGAAACAGATGACATTGCAGCCGCCTGCTACCTGCCCGGTGACGGCGACCGGATCGTAACCGGGCGTATCCATGAAGACGAAGCCCTGGTCCGTCACGGTCTCGGCAAACTCGTAAACCGCCTTCAGCGGCATGGAGCCACCCTTGGCGACTGCACCGAGCGATTTTTCGAGGATCGTGGTCAGTCCACCGAGCTTGTTGCCGTGGGAAGGGTTGTTGTTCAGCTCGTCGCCGTTGCGGGCCGTATAGTCCCGCCACCAGTCGATACGCTGCAGCAGTTTCTTGGCCACATCAGGCGTTACGGCACGACGGGTCAGCAGATGCTCGGCACCATAGATTTCCGGCGTCTCGGAAAGCACCGTCGTGCCACCGTTGCGGACGATGAGATCGGAGGCGTAGCCGAGCGCGGGATTGGCGGAGATACCGGAATAGCCATCGGAGCCGCCGCATTCGAGCGCCAGCTTCAACTTCGACAACGGCTGCGGCGTGCGCTTTGCGGCGTTCACGCCCGGCAGCATTTCCTTGATGATGGCGATCGCGGCATCGATCGTCTTCTTGGTGCCGCCATGCTGCTGGATCGTCATGGTGCGGAGGCGGTCGCCCTCTTCCATCCGGTAATGTTCGAGGATCGGCGCGATCTGGTTCGTCTCACAACCGAGGCCGATCATCAGGATGCCGCCAAAATTCGGATGCTTGGCATAACCCTGGATGGTGCGGATGAGCAGCCGATAGCCTTCCGACTTGGTGTTGAGTGCGCAGCCGCCGCCATGGGTGAGCGCCACGACCCCATCGACATTCGGAAAGCCGTCCAGGCCTCCCATGCGATTGAAGTAGTCGGCGATGTAACGCGACACGGTGGCGGAACAGTTCACGGACGAGATGATGCCGATGAAGTTTCGCGTTCCCGCTCCGCCGAAGCCGCGGTCATAACCAAGGAACGTACGCCGCTCCGCTTCCGGCAGCATTCCTTTTTCCTCGATATCGACGCTGAACTGATATTCGTGTTCCGACGGGAGCATGGCGAGGTTATGCAGATGGACATGGCTGCCAGGCGCAATATCCTGCGTGGCGACCCCGATCACCTGCCCGTATTTCTTCACCTCCTGGCCGGCTGGGATGGCCTTGATCGCCACCTTGTGGCCGCGACCGATCAGTTCGCGTGCGACCAGATCCCCATAGCCCGTAGCCCCCCCGGCGGGCATGGGCTTCCGCGCCACACCGACATCGTCGACCGGGTTCAGGATGATGATTGGCGAAACCGCCTCGTTCATGTCTTGCTCCTCCCAAGGCGCTGCTTCAGCGGGCCTCGTTATTCATCCACCGCTGTTTCGATTCCTCCAGATGCGCATGCATCATGGCCTGGGCGAGCAGCGGATTGCGCGCTTCCAGGGCGGCGTAAATTGCTTCATGTTCGGCAAGCGCCGAACTCCAGGTTTCAGGCGTCTCGTAGCGCACCCGAATTTGAGCCGAAAGCGGACTGTGCCGCTCGTCAAAGAGATCGCCGACAATGTGGGCGAGCACCGAATTTCCCGACTGATTGGCAATCGTCAGATGAAACAAACGATCAAGGTCGAGCGGTTTTCGTCCCTCGGCAATTTCCGCCTGCATCTGGTCCAGCGTCTGGCGCAGCGACTTCAGCCCTTCCACGGTGATCTTCGAGGCAGCTAGCACGATGACCGCCCCTTCCACGGCGGCGCGGGCCTGCATCAGCTCCAGCGGGCTTTCGCCCATGGAGCCCGCCTGCCACTGCCGCCGATCCGGCTCAGCCGTGACATAAATGCCTGATCCCATGCGGATTTCGACGCTTCCGTCGATTTCAAGCGCAATCAGGGCTTCACGTAAGGAGGGCCTGGACACCCCGAGCTGCTGCGCGAGATCACGTTCCGCAGGAAGTCTCGTGCCGATCGGAAAATGCCCGCCCTGAATGAGCGATCGGATCTGATCAGCAATTTGCTGATACAGCCGACGCGGCTCCGCTGCCTTGATGAATCCGTTCATGGTTTGGCGATCCTAAGAATGCGGCCTTACCATAACTGCCGAAACCGCGGAGAGCAAGGAGCAAATCAGATCATTGAAATTTCAGGATTTTTCTAGATGTTCCACTGTACTCGCCTGCAGGAACAGCCCTCTTTCGTATTAAGAGGTAAAAATTGGCTTGACCAGTTTTAGATGCGGGTTTACGCATTAAAGAAGTCCTCGGGAGGAGCCGAGGGGATATCGGGCTGCAATAGCCTGGGAGGGGAGTTCATGGAAAGCCGGCCGACCGAGCATCACGGAAGCGTTCCGGGCATCGCCACGACGGCGACCCGCGGCGTGCCGGCTTCCAGTACGGAATTTCTGCTGCGCCTCGACAATATCAGCAAGGAGTTTCCCGGCGTACGGGCGCTATCCAACGTACATTTCGACCTCCGCCGCGGCGAGGTGCATGCGGTCTGCGGCGAAAATGGTGCGGGCAAATCGACCCTGATGAAGATCATCAGCGGCGTCTACCAGCCAAGCGGCGGCACGATCATCTACAAGGGCGAGGAACGGCAGTTTTCGTCGACGCGCGAGTCCGAGGCGGCAGGCATCGCCATCATCCATCAGGAACTCAACCTCGTTCCGCATCTTTCGGTCGCCGAGAACATCTATCTTGCCCGTGAGCCAAGGCGAGGCTTTTTGGTCGACCGCAAAAAGCTGCGCGCCGATGCAAAGCGCTGTCTCGATCGGCTTGGCGTCGACATCAACCCGGATGCTCCGGTACGCGGCCTGTCGGTCGCCCAGTGCCAGATGGTGGAGATTGCCAAGGCGCTTTCGCTCGACGCCGAAGTGCTGATCATGGACGAACCGACCTCCTCGCTGACCGAGCAGGAGACGCGGCTTCTCTTCAAGGTGATCCGCGACCTGAAGGCATCCGGCGTCGGCATCGTCTATATTTCGCACCGGCTGGACGAGATGGCGGAGATCGTCGATCGCGTCACCGTGCTCCGCGACGGCCGCTATATAGCCACCGACGACTTCGGCGCCACCAGTATCGACGCGATCGTTTCGAAAATGGTCGGTCGGTCGCTGGAAGAGAAATTTCCCGACCGGACCTCCGTCCCGAGCGACGAGATCATCCTGAGCGCCGAAGGCCTGTCGCGCGCCGGCGTCTTCCGCAACGTCTCCTTTACCTTGCGCCGCGGCGAAATCCTCGGCTTTGCCGGCCTGATGGGCGCCGGCCGCACGGAAGTAGCGCGCGCCATTTTCGGCGCCGATCCGCTCGATGCCGGCAAGGTCACGTTGCACGGTCAGGCTCTTTCGATCACATCGCCACGCGATGCGATCGCTGCCGGCATCGCCTACCTCTCGGAAGACCGGAAAGCTCAGGGTCTCGCGATCAAGATGCCGGTCGACGTCAATATGACGCTTGCCAACATGGAGGCGGTGTCGAACCGCTTCGGGCTGATCGATTTCGGCAAGCATGCCACGGCCGCGAAGGAATACATCGATCTGCTGAACATCCGCACGCCGTCGATCAAGCAGCCGGTCCGGCTGCTCTCGGGCGGCAACCAGCAGAAGATCATCATCGGCAAATGGCTATTCCGCAAGTCGAAGGTGCTGTTCTTCGATGAGCCGACCCGCGGCATCGATGTCGGCGCGAAGCTGGCGATCTACCGCATCATGGACGAGCTTGCGGCCGAGGGCATCGGCGTCGTGCTGATCAGCTCCGAGCTGCCGGAAATATTGGGCATGACCGACCGCGTCGCCGTCTTCCACCAGGGCCGGATCACCGGCGTCCTGGAAACGAAGAAGACCGACCAGGAAGAGATCATGCGATACGCCTCCGGCTATGGCCGGCGGGATGGGGAAAGACATGGCTGAGATCACCGAAGTTTCCAAGCAGAAGAGCGTCTCGCTCAGCGACCGGCAGAAGGACATCATCCAGAAATTTGCGGCACTTGGCAGCCTTTTCGTGCTGATCGCCGTCTTCTCGTTCACGAGCAGTGCCTTCTTCACCATCGACAATGGGATGACGGTGGCGCTGCAGGTCACTTCGATCGCACTTCTCGGCATCGGCGCCACTTGCGTGATCATTACCGGCGGCATCGACTTGTCGGTCGGCTCGGTTCTGGCGCTTTCCGGTGTCGTGGCGGCGCTTGCCGTCAAGGACTACGGAACGCCGGTCTGGCTCGGCATGATGATCGGCATTCTGACCGGCGCGATCTGCGGCTGGATCAACGGCTTCGTGGTCACGCGCCTGCGACTGCCGCCCTTCATCGCGACGCTCGGCATGATGCTGATCGCTCGCGGCGTTGCACTGCAGATCACCGGCGCAAGGGCAGTTTCCGGTCTCGGCGAATCCTTCGGCGAGCTCGGCAATGGTTCTTTCCTCCGGGTCGTGAATATCGGCGAGGACGGGTTTCCGACCGTCGTTTTCCCGGGCATCCCCTATCCCGTCATCCTCATGGTGGTGATCGCGGTCGCCGTCTCCTTCATGCTGAACCGCTCGGTGCTCGGCCGGCATATCTATGCCGTCGGATCAAACCCCGATGCCGCCCGTCTTTCCGGCGTCAATGTCAGCCGCATCGTCAGCTTCACCTATGTGCTGTCCGGCACGCTTGCAGGCCTCACCGGCTGCGTGCTGATGTCGCGGCTCGTGACCGCCCAGCCGAACGAGGGGGTGATGTACGAGCTCGACGCCATCGCCAGCGCCGTGATCGGCGGCACCTCATTGATCGGTGGCGTCGGCACGATTTCCGGCACCGCCATCGGCGCCTTCGTTATCGGTATCCTTCGCAACGGACTGAATATGAACGGCGTCTCGGCCTTCACCCAACAGATCATCATCGGCCTCGTCATTCTGGTCACCGTCTGGATCGACCAGCTGCGCAACCGCCGCTGAGGAGGGGGCACGCGGTCCTTTAACCGCGACACTGCCAAGAGAGCGAGGAGCTCTCCTGAAACCGGCCGGTCAGGCCAATCTCAAGAGGAGGAATACAATGAAAAAGCTTGCTGCAGCACTGCTGACATCCGCAATCGCCCTTACGACGGCCTCGATGGCTCAGGCAGGCGAAATCGCGGTCATCGTGAAAACCGTCAATTCCACCTTCTGGCAGAACGTCCAGAAGGGCGCCGATGCAGCCATGAAGGCCGGCGGAGGCAGCAATACCATGACCTTCCAGGGTCCTGCGGCGGAATCGGCGATCGCCGACCAGGTCAATATGGTCGAGAATGCCGTCAACCGTAAGGTTTCCGGCATCGTGCTGGCGCCTTCCGATCCGGACGCGCTGGTTCCGGCCGTAAAGAAGGCATGGGAAGCCCGCATCCCCGTCGTGATCATCGACTCCATGCTCTCCAAGGGCTCGGAGCAATATTACCAGTCGTTCCTGGCGACCGACAACAAGAAGGCCGGCGAACTGGCCGCCAAGGCGCTGATCGACAAGGTCGGCAAGGAAGGCAAGATCGCCGTGATGTCCTATGTCGCGGGCGCCGGTTCGGAAATCGGCCGTGTCGGCGGCTTCACCGATTACATCAAGGCGAACTCCAAGCTCCAGATCGTCGGACCGTTCTACTCGCAGTCGCAGATGGCGACGGCACTCAACCAGACCACCGACGTTCTGGCTGCGAATTCCGATCTCAAGGGCATCTTCGGCGCCAACGAGCCGACGGCAATCGGCATGGGCCGCGCCCTGAAACAATCCGGCAAGGCCGGCAAGGTGGTCGCGATCGGCTTCGACGGAAACCAGGACCTGCAGGAATTCGTGAAAGACGGCACGCTTGCCGGGATCGCTGTCCAGGGCTCGTTCCAGATGGGCGAACTCGGCGTCCAGACCGTGCTCAAGGCCATGAACAAGGAAAAGGTCGAAAAGTTCGTCGATACCGGCGTTGTCGTCGTCACCAAGGACAACATCGAAAAGCCGGAAGCCAAGAACGTCCTTTACTGATCCTCCCCCGCCTGGGCACGCGTCGCAAATGGCGCGTGCCCCCTTTATTCAGCCGATTGCTCAAGGTCATACTGATGAACGTCGCCGACAAGAGAACCCTGCCCCGCCGCCCGGTCGAAATCACCCTCATGGGTCTTGGCTGCGCCCAGATGGGCAATCTCTATCGCAAAACGTCCTATGAGGAATCGGCAGGCGCCTTCAAGGCAGCCTGGGATGCCGGCATCCGCTACTACGACACTGCTCCCTTCTACGGTTTCACCCGCTCCGAACGCCGGCTAGGCACGATGCTGACCGACCTGCCGCGCAGCGACTACGTCCTCAGCACCAAGGTCGGGCGCGTCATGACGCCGGACGACACCGTCGGCCCGGAAGAAGATGGCTATATCGAGCCTCTGCCCTTCCGCCCAGTTTACGATTACACCTATGACGGCATCCTGCGCTCGTTCGAAGCAAGTCAACAGCGTCTCGGCATCCTGAAGCCGGACATCCTCTACGTCCACGATATCGGCAGCGTGACGCATGGGGACAAGCACCAGCACTATTGGCAGCAACTGACCGAAGGCGGCGGGTTTCGCGCCCTCGGCAAGCTGCGCGATGAAGGCCTGACCAAGGCCGTTGGCCTCGGCGTCAACGAATGGGAGATCATCCGCGACGCCATGCAGGTCTTCGACATCGACGTTGCCATGCTTGCCGGCCGCTACACGCTTCTGGAGCAGGAGAGTCTCGCCTTGATGGACGATTGCACCAAGCGGGGCGTGGGCATTGTCGTCGCCGGCCCCTTCAATTCCGGCCTGCTCGCCGGCAACAAGAAGTTCAACTATACCGAGGCGCCTGCCGATATTCTTGCCCGCGTCGACGAACTGCAGGCAGCCTGCAGCCAGGAAGGAGTTTCCCTTCAGGCGGCCGCGCTGCAGTTTCCCCTTGCCCATCCCGCGGTGATCACGGTCGTTTCCGGCGCGCGCACGGCAGGGCAGATCAAGTCGAATGTCGAGTGGTTTGCGGAAGAGGTTCCAATGTCCTTCTGGAGGCTCCTGAAAGAGCGCGGATTGGTTGCCGAAGGTGCACCTATCCCCCGTGAAGGCGCCTGAGTCATGCGGATCGACGCGCACCAGCATTTTTGGCGGATTGCCGACCGGGTGGGTCAATGGCCGCCGCCGGAACTCGCCGCGATCCATCGCGACTTCATGCCCGAAGACATGAAGCCTCTGCTTGATGAAGCGAAAATCCACGGCACCGTGCTGGTGCAGACGGTGGAACACGAGGCAGACACCGCCTTCATGCTTCGCCTTGCGGATAAGACGCCGTTCATCTTCGGGGTGGTCGGCTGGACTGACATGAATGCGGCGGACGCCGCGGCCAATATCGCCGATCTGGCTAAGCACCCGAAGCTCAAGGGTTTCCGCCCGATGCTGCAGGATATTGCCGACGACAGGTGGATCGACGATCCCAGACTGGATGCCGCGGTCGCGGCGATGGCCGAACGCCATTTGGTCTTCGACGCACTCGTCCTGCCGCGTCATCTGGAGCCTCTGCTTGCTTTCGCCCGCCGCCATCCGGATCTGCCGATCGTGATCGACCATGGGGCCAAGCCGCCGATCGCGGAAGGCCGCTTCATCAGTTGGTATGGCCGCATGAAGGCGCTTTCCGAAGTTCGGAATGTCCATTGCAAGCTTTCGGGACTGCTGACCGAAGCAGGCGACCAGAAGCCTCAGGCCGTTCGGCCCTACGCGGAAACGATTCTCGATCTCTTCGGTCCGCAACGGGTGATCTGGGGCAGCGATTGGCCGGTGCTGCGGTTGGCCGGAGAATATAGCAAGTGGCTGGCTCAATGCCTGGATGTCGTGCCCGCCGAACATCATGCGGCGGTTTTCGGAGGCAATGCCAACCGCGTCTATCGGCTTGGAGTGTAAGTAAATGCTGACGATAATCTGCGACGAACCCGGTCGACTCAGCGCCATCCACCGCCCAAAGCCGGTCCGCGGCGAAGGCGAAGTTCTAATAAAGCTGCAGCGCATCGGCGTCTGCGGCACGGACCTGCACATCTTCACCGGCAACCAGCCGTATCTCTCCTATCCGCGCGTGATGGGTCATGAGCTTGCGGCAACGGTGGAGGAGGCTCCGGCCGGAAGCGCCCTTTCGCCCGGCGATACGGTTTCGGTCATCCCCTATATTTCCTGCGGCCGCTGCAGCGCCTGCCTCAAGGGCAAGACGAATTGCTGCCGCAATATCGGCGTGCTCGGCGTCCATCGCGACGGCGGCATGACGGAATATCTGAGCTTGCCGGAAGAATTCGTCCTCAAGGCGGACGGTCTTTCGCTGGACCAGGCTGCGATGGCGGAGTTCCTGGCGATCGGCGCCCATGCGGTAACCCGGGCTCGTGTAGAGCCCCGCCAAAAAGTGCTCGTGGTCGGTGCCGGTCCGATCGGGTTGTCGGTGGCAATCTTCGCCAAGCTCGATGGCGGCGAAGTCACCATCATCGACGGCAGAACCGACCGGCTCGATTTCGCCAGCCAGCATCTCGGCATCTCCTCCACCGTCACCCTCGGAGCCGACGACGCGCAGCAGCTTGCGGCCGTGACAAACGGCGATTTCTTCGACGTCGTCTTTGATGCCACCGGTAATCCGAAGGCGATGGAACGCGGCTTTGGTTTCGTCGGCCACGGCGGTACCTATGTACTCGTCTCGATCGTCTCAAGCGATATCACCTTCTCCGACCCGGAATTTCACAAGCGCGAAACCTCGTTGCTCGGCAGCCGCAACGCAACGCGGGCGGATTTCGAGCGCGTGATGCAGGCCATGCGCGCAGGCGAAATTCCCGATGCCCTGATTACACACCGAATGACACTGTCTGAAGTGCCCGAGCGCTTTGCCGGACTGACCGACCCTTCGGCCGGCGTTGTCAAGGCGTTGGTGGAAGTCTGAAGGAGAAGCGCATGCAAAGAATGGGCATGGTTATCGGCGTTGAGCCGGGAATGGTCGCCGAGTACAAGCGGCTGCACGCCGCAGTCTGGCCGGAAATCCTCGATCTCATCAGCCGATGCAACATCCGTAACTACACGATCTTTCTGCGGGAGCCGGAAAACCTTTTGTTCGGCAGCTGGGAATATCACGGCACCGATTTCGAGGCCGACATGGCGAAAATGGCGGCTGACCCGAAAAATCAGGAATGGTGGTCCTTCACAATCCCTTGCCAGAGGCCGCTCGAAAGTCGCAAGGAAGGCGAATGGTGGGCGATGATGGAAGAGGTCTTCCATCATGACTGACGCCTTCCGCCAGAGAGTTGAGGACAAGACATGACGATCAGACTGGATGGAAAAACCGCCCTCGTAACCGCTGCGGGCCAGGGCATCGGTCGGGCAAGCGCAATCACGTTCGCCGAAGCGGGCGCTACCGTCTACGCCACCGACATCAACGAGCAGCTTCTTGCCGCCCTTTCCGCGCTTCCTAATCTGAAAACCGCGAAGCTCGATGTGCTCGACGATGCTGCCGTCAAAGCCTGCATCGAAAAGATCGGCACCGTCGACGTCCTTTTCAATTGCGCCGGTGTCGTGCATGGCGGAACCGTCGTCGACATGAAGGACAGCGATCTCGAATTCGCCTTCGACCTCAACGTGAAGGCGATGATCCGCACCATTCGCGCCGTGCTGCCGGGCATGCTGGCGAAACAGGAGGGTTCGATCATCAACATGTCGTCCGTCGCCTCCAGCATCAAGGGCGTGCCGAACCGCTTCGCCTATGGCGTGACCAAGGCTGCCGTGATCGGGCTCACGAAATCGGTTGCGGCAGATTATGTCACGCAGGGCATCCGCTGCAACGCGATCTGCCCGGGTACCGTCGAAAGCCCCTCGCTTCAGGACCGCATGAAAGCCCAGGGCGATTACGAAACAGCCCGCGCTACCTTCATCGCCCGCCAGCCGATGGGTCGGCTCGGCACGCCGGAAGAAATTGCCGAACTCGCCCTCTATCTTGCCGGCGCCACCTATACGTCAGGCCAAGCTTACGCGATCGACGGCGGCTGGACCATCTGACTTCACGAAGAGAGCCTCATGACCCGTATCACCGAACTCCGCGTCTTCGATCTCCGTTTTCCGACCTCGCAAAGCCTTGACGGCTCCGATGCGATGAATCCGGATCCGGACTATTCGGCGGCCTATGTCATTCTCGACACCGATAGCGAAAATCTGTCCGGCCATGGACTAACCTTCACCATCGGGCGCGGCAACGACATCTGCTGCATGGCGATCAAGGCCATGCGGCATCTGGTGGTCGGGCAGGAGCTGGAAGCGTTCCGCCAGAATCCGGGGAAATTCTGGCGGCACCTCACGAGCGACAGCCAGTTGCGCTGGATCGGCCCCGACAAGGGCGCGATGCATCTCGCAACCGGCGCAGTGGTCAACGCTTTCTGGGATCTTTATGCCAAGGATGCGGGCAAGCCGGTCTGGCAGCTTGTCGCGGAACTATCGGCCGAACAGATCGCCGATATTGTCGACTACCGCTACCTAACCGACGTGCTGTCGCGCGAGGACGCGCTGGCGATCCTCAAAAAGGCGGAAACGGGCAAGGCCGAACGGATCGCGACGCTGAAACGCGAGGGTTACGCCTGCTACACGACGTCCGCGGGCTGGCTCGGTTATCCCGAGGAAAAACTCCGTCGGCTCTGCAAGGAGGCGGTCGATGCCGGCTTCAATCACGTCAAGATGAAGGTCGGCCGCGATCTTGAGGATGACATCCGCCGCCTCACCATCGCCCGAGAGGTGATCGGCCCCGACCGCTACCTGATGATCGACGCCAACCAGGTCTGGGAGGTTGGCCAGGCTATCGACTGGGTGAAGAAGCTCGCCTTCGCAAGGCCCTTCTTCATCGAGGAGCCGACAAGCCCGGACGATATCGCCGGTCACCGCAAGGTCCGCGAGGCTATCGGCCCGGTCAAGGTCGCGACTGGCGAGATGTGCCAGAACCGCATCATGTTCAAGCAGTTCATCGCCGAAGGCGCGATCGACATCGTACAGATCGATTCATGCCGCATGGGCGGGCTCAACGAAGTTCTGGCCGTGCTGCTGGTCGCCGCGAAATACAATCTGCCGGTCTGGCCGCATGCCGGCGGCGTCGGGCTTTGCGAATATGTGCAGCACCTGTCGATGATCGATTATGTTGCCGTCTCCGGCACCAAGGAAGGCCGCGTGATCGAATATGTCGACCATTTGCATGAGCATTTCGTCGATCCTTGCGTCATCAAGAATGCCGCCTATATGCCGCCGCTAAGGCCGGGTTTCTCGATCGAAATGAAGCCTCAATCGATCGCCGAATATACCTTCAAGGGCTGAGAGAACGGGTAAGAAAACAGGCAACGCCGGCATCAGCCGGCGTTTAGCTTTTCGAGCTCTGCATTCACCCGCGCACGCCATGCGCCATTTTCCATGAGAGCCCGCGGGAAAAGCCCAGGCAGTTCGAAAAACGGAGCCGAGAGGTCGTTGCCGGCGGACCTGGCCGCGGCAGCGCACAACTCGTCGCGGCGCGGATCATCCAGATCCGGCGTACGCATCACATAGGCGATCCAGAGAGCGGTCGCAAAGGCGCAGGAGTCGGCGTCACCTTCGGCCGCAAGCGCCTCGGCTGCGCCCGCAAAAATCCGCTGCGGCAGTTTCTGGCTTCCGTCCATGGCGATCTGCCGGGTCTTGTGGGCAACCGTCGGGTTTTCGAAGCGCTGGATCAGTTCGTCCATATAGCCATCGAGGTCCATGCCGGGCACCGGATCGAGCGTCTTGCGCGCCTCATCCATATGCCGACGCGCGAGCGCCCGATATTCGGGCACGGCCATGACATCGCGCACATATTCCAGCCCCTTCAACTGGCCGAGATAGGCGATCAGCGAATGGGCGCCGTTCAGGAGCCTCAGCTTCATCTTTTCGTAGGGCTCAACGTCATCGACAAAAAGTGCCCCGCCGGTCTCCCATTTCGGCCGGCCGGAAATGAAATGGTCCTCGATAACCCATTGCAGGAAAGGTTCGGTATCAAGCGCCAGCTTGTCCTCGGCGCCAAGCAGCTTTTCGGCGCGCGCCCTTGTTTCTTCCGTTGCGGCCGGCACAATTCGGTCGACCATGCTGCACGGGAAGGCACCCCGGGCCGCGATCCAGTTGGCGAGCGCCGGATCGCGGGCGCCTGCCATTTCGATCACAAGACGGCGGACGATGCGGCCGTTGGTCGGCAGGTTGTCGCAGCAGAGCACCGTGAACGGCGGCAGCCCGGCGGCATGGCGACGGGAAAGGCCCTCGACGATATAACCGATGACGCCGACGGGTGAGGCGGGATCGGCGAGGTCAGCGGCGACCGACGGATGCTTGCGGTCAAGCCCGCCCGAGCCCGGATCGTAGCCATATGCCTTTTCCGTGACCGTCATGGTGACGATCTTTATCGCCGGATCGGCCATCAACGACAAGATTTCCTCCCGATCTTCGGTTCCGGACATCCCTCTGATCACCGAGGCCACGACGCGTGCATCGTCTCCCGCCGCGCTGCGGGCCACGACAGTGTAGAGGCCGTCCTGGGCTCTCAGGTCGTGAACAATATCGACGGAACGTAAGCTCACACCGACGATGCCCCAATCACCGAATTCCGCTTCCAACGCTGCATCCGTGTAGACCGCCTGATGCGCCCTGTGGAATGCGCCAAGCCCCAGATGAACGATGCCGGGCTTCAGCGCAGCCCGGTCATATCCGGGCTTTGCAACATCGGCAGGAAGGGATGTGGATGCGGTGAGACGAGCCATATTTGATCAATGATGCCCGGCACTTCACGAGGCATCCTCCCATTGGAACAGCATCGAGTGATAGCGTTTGCCGGCAATCATCGTCAACGGCATACTTCCGACATTTCGTCCTTTTCGTCTTGCCCACGAGGCGGCTTGAGAATGACGGCATGAAGCTTATCTCCATGATAGAAATTCTCGCCCGCAGGAGACCAGCATGACGGCGCCTCACCCTTCGAAGACGCATATCGGCAATCATAAGCTCCACCCAGAAACGCAGATGCTGAACTATGGTTACGACCCGGAACTTTCCGAAGGCGCCGTGAAGCCACCGGTCTTCCTCACCTCCACATTCGTGTTCAAATCGGCGGAAGAAGGCCGCGACTTCTTCGACTTCGTTTCCGGTCGCAAGGAGCCGCCACCCGGGACCGGTGCGGGCCTCGTCTATTCCCGCTTCAACCATCCGAACAGCGAGATCGTCGAGGACCGGATGGCGGTCTACGAGCAGACGGACAGCTGCGCGCTCTTTTCCTCCGGCATGTCGGCGATCGCCACCACACTGATGGCCTTCGTGAGGCCTGGGGACAGCATCCTCCACTCCCAACCGCTCTATGGCGGCACCGAGACGCTGCTGGCGAAAACCTTCCTCAATCTCGGCGTCGCGGCGGTGGGTTTTGCGGACGGCGTGAACGAAAAATCCGTCACCGCCGCTGCGGAAGAGGCGATGTCGAAAGGCCGCGTTTCGGTGATCCTGATCGAGACGCCGGCAAACCCGACCAATAGCCTCGTGGATGTCGCGATGATCCGTCGCGTCGCTGAGACGATCCGGGAAACCCAGGGGCATATGCCGGTCATCGCCTGCGACAACACCCTGCTCGGCCCGGTCTTCCAGCGGCCGATCGAGCATGGCGCCGATATCTCCCTTTATTCCCTTACCAAATATGTGGGCGGCCATTCAGACCTGATCGCCGGGGCCGCGCTCGGCTCCAAGGCGGTCATCAAGCAGGTGAAGGCCTTGCGCGGGGCAATCGGCACCCAGCTCGATCCGCATTCCTGCTGGATGCTCGGCCGCAGCCTCGAGACGCTGTCGATCCGCATGGAAAAGGCGAATGCGAATGCGGCGGCGGTCGCCGAGTTCCTGCGCAGCCACCCCCGGGTTGAAAAACTCCACTACCTGCCGTTCGACGACCCGCAGTCTCCGACCGGACAGGTCTTTGCCCGCCAATGCACCGGTGGCGGATCGACCTTTTCCTTCGACATCGAGGGCGGACAGCCAGCTTCCTTCCGGTTTTTGAACGCGCTGTCGATCTTCAAGCTGGCGGTCAGCCTCGGCGGCACGGAATCGCTTGCCAGCCATCCGGCGACGATGACGCATTCCGGCGTGCCGGCGAATGTGCGCCAGCGGATCGGCGTCCTCGACTCGACCATCCGGT
Source organism: Neorhizobium sp. S3-V5DH (assembly GCF_004343065.1). Classification (NCBI taxonomy): domain Bacteria; kingdom Pseudomonadati; phylum Pseudomonadota; class Alphaproteobacteria; order Hyphomicrobiales; family Rhizobiaceae; genus Neorhizobium; species Neorhizobium sp. S3-V5DH. The sequence goes on along the minus strand of NZ_SMCL01000001.1, from coordinate 255,810 downwards.
TGTCGATCGGCATCGAACACCCGGACGACCTGATCGCCGATTTGACGATGGCGCTCGATAAGGCGTGACGTCCGCTTCCAAAATCCCCGGAATCTGCTAGCAAAGACGGCGGGTAAAGGGGACAGCTGCCGACCGGATGGCGATGGGAGCCTGCTGGGTTCCGAAGCGTGGCGGCAGCCGGCACGGGGGTTACGGCATGGGTTTTGCGACAATTCTGGCGATCGGCCTCGCCATCGCTTTGGCGGGGTGTTCTCAAGTTGCGGAAAAGGCGGAGAGTGCCGCCAACCGCTCGTTCACCAGCTATGCGCTGGGCAAGCCTTATCAGGAGGTCGCCAATCTCGGCCAATCGCCGATGGCGCGGCTTTCCGGCTCCGGCGCGACCTTCGGGCCGATGATCGGTGAGACGCAACTTACCAATGGCACGACGATCTACCGGCACATGGCGCCCGGCGCCAGGACCGAGAGCGGCACGAATTTCGCCGGCCTTGTCGGCAGTTCGAGCGTCTCGCAGAACAACCGGCTTTCCTATTTCCTGGTGGGGCCGGACGGGATCGTGAGGGACTGGGCGAGCGGTTCGGTGCAGGGAACCGCCAGCGACTGCGTGCAATATATCGGCGGCATCATCAACCGCTGCAGCGACATGCGGCAGCTTCAGGCCTCGCTTGCGCTCTACGACATGCGCGTTGCGACCAAGGCGGGCCAGCCGATCTCGACCTGGGGCCAGCCCGCGGCACCTGCGATGAATTGAGAGCGGCGGGAGCATCATTTCTCTCTCCCGCCATCCCGCCTGAATAACACCGGCGTCTTCATGATGATCTCCCGGTGCGGGAACGGTATGTCGATGCCGGAGGCCTTGAAGGCATCCCAGAGCGCCAGCAGCACTTCTCCGCGGATATTGGTAAGCCCGTTGGCGGGGTCGGAAATCCAGAAGCGCAGGCGAAAATCCAGCGACGAGGCGCCGAAGGCGGTCAGCCAGCAGACGGGCGGTTTGTAATTGTTGGCGACGCGCGGGACGGCGGAGGCCGTTTCGATGGCGATCCGCACCACCTCGTGGGGGTCGCTGTCATAGGACGTGCCGAAATCGACATCGATGCGGACATAATCGCTGGAGAAGGACCAGTTGACCACCTGCTGCGAGATGAAGTCCTCGTTGGGAATGAGATATTCCTTGCCGTCGCGGGTGATGACCGAGACGAAGCGGGAGCGCAAATCCCGGATCGATCCGAAGGTATCGCCGAGCGTGATGGTGTCGCCCGGCTTGATCGACTTGTCGAGGAGGATGATGATCCCGGAAATAAAGTTCGATACCACCTTCTGAAGCCCGAAACCCACCCCCACCCCGACGGCCCCGGAGAAGACGGTGAGCGCGGTCAGATCGATACCGGTGGCCGATAGCGCGACGGCGCCGGCGACCACGATGAGGCTGATCTTGATCAGCTTGGTGATCAGCACCTTGAAGGACGGCGACAGGTCGCTGGAGCGCTGCACCCAATGGCCGAGCACGTTTCCGAAGAGCACGGCGAGCCAGACGAGGGCGACGGCCAGCACGATCGCCTTGACGATGACGAGCAGCGAAAGCCGCATGGCCCCAAGCGTGATCGCCGCGCCGTCCATGGCCGAGATCAGCGGGCCGTCGAGGCCGATCGCATAAACCGCGACATAGGTCCAGCTGACGATCGCCACCAGCCGCGACAGGGTCGGGTTGCGGATGATCTTGGTGAGGACGGCGACCGCAAACCAGGCGGCTACCAGCGTGAGGACCGTACCGAGAAGCCAGCGCTGCGACGGCCAGGTTCTCGGCGCGAGCGCCGCATGGGCAATCCACAGCCACAGAACGAGGTAAAGCCATCTGAGGCGCCGCATGAAGGCGATAATGACCCTGAGGAGATCCGGATTTCCCTTGATGCGGCGGGCGCGAGCTTCGAAGACGGGTTCGGTGCGCGACGCGAGGAAGGATGAGAGAGCGAAGCCGACCGCGATGATCCCAAGCTGATAAAGCGTCCATTCGCTCAGAACGAAGGTCCTGAGCCAGGCTTCCAGCTCCTCGATCATCGGCATGAGATCCACGGCGGCGCGGCCCTTGTTTGGCTTGTTCCTTCAACCCGTGGAAATGCCATTTGGTTCAATAGGGAGGGCGAAGCAAGCCGCCAAAGCCGGTCTGCCGCGGGCAGCGGCTTAGGCGGTCATGGGTATCGGTTCTCCGTTTCCTTGCGGCCGTCATATTTCGGTTCGTCGTCTTCCGCCTCTCCGTCCAGCTGCCTCATGCCCGCCAGCACCTCCTGCTGGCGTGCCCCGCGAGGGCCGACACAGGGTGGGAAGCTGGTGTGATAACCCGGCTCGGTGCGATATTGAGCCCCGTGGGAAAGCCCTTGCAAGCCTTGGCGCGGCGGCAGGCTGAGAGGTCGCAGGTCTTCCAGAAGCCGAGATACGTCGCCGCACGTGTGAATATTCACCTCCATAGGCAAGCGTTCTTCGGTCAACCTCCTAGCGACCCTGTTGAATTCGATGAAGATTGGCAGGACTAGCCCAAGTGAGCTTTGACGAGTGCGGGAAGGCAGCTCACGCCGCCTCCCTCACCTTCCCATACGGGTCGAACCGCCCGTAAAACGTCTCACCCTTCGCGGCCATATCCCTCAACAGTTCCGTCGGCTTGAAGTGCGGGCCGTAGCTCGCGGCCAGTTTTTCGCAGAGCGCGACGAAATTCTTCACGCCCATGCCATCGATGTAGGAGAGCGTGCCGCCGGTATAGGGGGCGAAGCCGAAGCCCAGGATGGAGCCTACGTCGGCTTCGCGCGGGTCGGTGACGATGCCTTCTTCCACCGTGCGGGCGGCTTCGAGCGCGATCGTCACCAGCAGGCGCTGCTTCAGGACGTTGACGTCCACCTCCTCGGCCTTTTTCTGCGGGTAGAGCGTCTTCAGTTCCGGCCAGAGATATTTCTTGGCGGGCTTCGCCGGATATTCGTAGAAACCCTTGCCGTTCTTGCGGCCGCGACGGTCGAGCACGTCCACCATCTGGTCGATGAGGGCCATATGCTCCGGCTTGACGGCGTTGGGGCCGAGATCGGCGATCGAGGCTTTCATGATCTTCTGGGAAAGATCGACGGCGACCTCGTCGTTCAGCGACAGCGGGCCGACCGGCATGCCGGCCATTTTCGCGGCGTTTTCGATCATGACAGGCGGAACGCCTTCGATCAGCATGTCATAGGCTTCGTTGATGTAGCGGAAGACGCAGCGGTTGACATAAAAGCCGCGGGTGTCGTTGACGACGATCGGGGTCTTCTTGATGGCCGCGACGTAATCGAGCGCTGCGGCGAGCGCCTTGTCGCCCGACTTTTCGCCGAGGATGACCTCGGTCAGCATCATCTTCTCGACCGGCGAGAAGAAATGCACGCCGATGAACTGGTCGGGGCGCCTGGAATTTTCCGCAAGGCCAGTGATCGGCAGGGTCGAGGTGTTGGAGGTGAAAATGGTGGTTTCCGGAATGACCGCTTCCACCTGCTCGATCACCGCCTTCTTGACGGCGCGGTCCTCGAACACCGCTTCGACCACGAGCGAGGCATCGGAAAGGGCGGCATAATCGGGCGTCGGGGTGATGAGCGAAAGCAGCTTTTCGCCCTCTTCCTTGGTCATGCGGCCCTTACCGACCTGTTCGGCCACCAGCTTTTCGGAATGGGCCTTGCCCTTGTCGGCGGCTTCTTGGGTCTGGTCGATGAGGGTGACCGGAATGCCGGCTGCCGCCGTCACATAGGCGATCGAGGCGCCCATGAAACCGGCGCCGACGACGCCCACCTTCTTGAACTCCGTCTTCGGCGGGCCGGCCGGGCGGCGGGCGCCCTTGCCGAGTTCCTGCATGGAGACGAAGAGCGAGCGGATCATCGAAAACGCTTCCGTCGTGCGCAGGATCTCGGTGAAATAGCGCTGCTCGACCTTGAGGCCCGTGTCGAAGGGAAGCTGCAGGCCTTCATAGACGCATTTCAGGATCGCGAGCGCGCCGGGATAGTTGCCGGCGGATTCGCGCCGCAGGATCGCAGGCGCGGCTGGCCAGAGCTGGGCTGCGGCCGGCGTCCAGATGCCGCCGCCGGGAACCTTGAAGCCCTTTTCATCCCAGGGGGCGACGGGCTTCAGGCCGTCCTTGATCATCTGCTTGGCGGCATTGATGAGCTCGGCGGGCTCGACGACCTGGTGCACGAGGTTCATGGCCTTGGCGCGCTGGGCCGTCAGCGACGAACCTGTCGTCATCATCTGCAGGGCGTCCTGGGCATTCGCCAGCCGCGGCACGCGCTGGGTGCCGCCGGCGCCCGGGAAGATGCCGACCTTGACTTCCGGCAACGCGATCTTCACCGACTTGGAGTTGGCGGCGACGCGGCCATGGCAGGCGAGCGACAGTTCGAACGCGCCGCCCATGCAGGTGCCGTTGATGGCGGCAACCCAGGGCTTGCCGTTGGTCTCGACCTTGCGCCACAGCCAGGACATGCGGCCGGCGGCATCGAAGAGTTTTTGGGCGGCCGTCGCCGGGTCCTTCGCCTGCTCTTCGGCGAGCATCGAGAACATCGACTTGATCATGGTGAGATCGGCGCCGCCGGAGAAGGACGATTTTCCGGACGTGAAGACGACACCCTTGACGGCGCTATCCGCCACGGTCGCATCGACGATCTGGTCGATCTCGTCCATCACCTCCATGGTGAAGACGTTCATCGACTTTTCCGGCATGTCCCAGGTGACGAGTGCAATGCCGTCCGCGTCGGTTTCTACGGTGAAGTTCTTGTAGGTGCTCATGATGGGATTTCCTCTTCCCTGAAAATCTTTTGGCGTGCCGTACCGCCCCCTCACCCGGCCTCCGCTTCGCTCGGCCACCCTCTCCCCGCGGGGGAGGAGGATCGGAGGCGTTGCGGCAATTCCTCTTCTCCCCTCGGGGAGAAGGTGCCGGCAGGCGGATGAGGGGGCTAACCCCTCAAACCCTTTCGATGATCGTCGCCGTGCCCATGCCGGCGCCGATGCAGAGGGTTACCAGCGCTGTGTTGAGGTCGCGGCGTTCCAGCTCGTCCAGCACCGTGCCTAAGATCATTGCGCCGGTCGCTCCGAGCGGGTGGCCCATGGCGATCGCGCCGCCGTTGACGTTGATCTTGTCATGCGGAATCTCGAAGGCCTGCATGTAGCGGAGAACCACGGCGGCGAAGGCTTCGTTGAGCTCGAAGAGGTCGATGTCGGAGATCTTCATGCCGGAGCGCTTCAGAAGCTTCTCGGTGACGTCGACCGGGCCGGTCAGCATCAGCGCCGGATCGGAACCGATATTGGCGAAGTGGCGGATGCGGGCGCGGGGTTTCAGGTTCATGCTTTCGCCGCCGGCCCTGGAGCCGATCAGGACAGCCGCTGCGCCATCGACGATGCCGGACGAATTGCCGGCGTGGTGGACGTAGTTGATCTTCTCGATCTCCGGATGGGCCTGGATGCCGACGGCTTCGAAGCCGCCCATCTCGCCCGGCATCTGGAAGGACGGGTTGAGCGAGGCGAGCGACTGCATGTCGGTGGTCGGGCGCATGTGCTCGTCGCGGTCGAGGATGGTCAGACCGTTCTGGTCCTTGACCGGAATGACCGAGTTCTTGAAGTAGCCGGCATCCCAGGCAGCGCCGGCGCGCTTCTGGCTTTCGACGGCATAGGCGTCGACGTCGTCGCGGCTGAAGCCGTATTTGGTGGCGATCAGATCGGCCGAAACGCCCTGCGGCATGAAGTAGGCGGGGAAGTTGACCGACGGATCCATGTACCAGGAGCCGCCGGACATGCCCATGCCGACCCGCGACATCGACTCGACGCCGCCGGCGATGACGATGTCGTCCGAACCGGCCGCGACCTTGCCGGCCGCGAAATTGACCGCATCGAGGCCCGAGGCGCAGAAGCGGGAGATCTGCATGCCGGGCGCCCTGGTCGAATAGCCGGCCTCGAAGGCTGCGGCCTTGGGGATGACGGCGCCTGCATCCATGATCGGATCGACGCAGCCCATGATGATGTCGTCGACGGTCGTCGTGTCGAGGCCGTTCCTGTCTCGGATTGCTTCGAGCGCCTTGGCGGCGAGGCGGACGGACGGCACTTCGTGCAGCGCCCCGTCCTTCTTGCCGCGGCCGCGCGGGGTGCGGACGTGGTCATAAATGAAGACTTCGGTCATGGTGTCATCTCCCTGGGTGGCGCATGTGGCGCCGTAGAATTCTGTGGGACCGGCAGCCCGGCCCTTCGCTCAAGCTCAGGGCGTTCGGCGCTCGAAACGATTCACTGGATCGTTTCGTCGGCTGCGCCGACCGCTTCTCACCCCTCATCCGGCCCTTTGGGCCACCTTCTCCCCGTTGGGGAGAAGAAGGACCCTAATCAAAACGCCTCGGCTGCCAGTTCCATCAGGCTGTCGGCACCGGCCTCGATGCGGGTCTTGCGCATTGCCGTTTCAGGCATGATCTTTTCCATGAAGAACTTCGCAGTCACCAGCTTGTTCTTCAGGTAGTCTGCGCGGGCGTCGCCGGCAGCAAGCTTTTCCTGCGCGGTCTTCGCCATCCTTGCCCACATATAGCCAAGCGTCACAAGGCCGAAGAGGTGCATGTAATCGGTCGAGCCGGCGCCGGCATTGTCGGGCTTGGCCATAGCATTCTGCATGAACCACATGGTTGCGGCCTGCAGGTCGTTCAAGCCCTTCTTGAGCGCCTTCGTGAACGGTGCCATCTGCTCGTCGGCGCGATTTTCCTCGCAGAAATCGCCGATCTCCTTGAACATCGCCATGACGGCGCGGCCGCCATTCAGCGCCAGCTTGCGGCCGACCAGATCGAGTGCCTGGATACCGTTTGCGCCCTCGTAGATCATGGTGATGCGGGCATCGCGGACATACTGGCTCATGCCGTGTTCTTCGATATAGCCGTGGCCACCGAAGACCTGCTGGGCCATGACGGCATGGTCGAAGCCCTTGTCGGTCATGACGCCCTTGAGGATGGGAGTCGCGAGGCCGAGGAGATCGTCGGCGTTCTGGCGCTCGGCCGCGTCTTCCGAGCGGTGCGCGATATCCGACTTCAGCGCCGTCCACAGCAGGAAGGCGCGGCCCGCTTCGTTGAATGCCCGGATCGTCATCAGCGAACGGCGGATATCGGGATGGACAATGATCGGGTCAGCTTTCTTGTCCGCCGCCTTGGGACCGGAAAGCGAGCGGCCCTGAATGCGTTCGCGGGCATACATGACGGCGTTCTGGTAAGCGGTTTCGGCGATCGCCAAACCCTGCAGGCCCACGCCCAAACGCGCCTCGTTCATCATCACGAACATCGCAGCAAGGCCTTTGTTCTCGGCGCCGATCAGGTAGCCGGTCGCCTCGTCATAGTTCATGACGCAGGTCGAATTGCCGTGGATGCCCATCTTGTGTTCGATCGCGCCGCAGGTGACGCCGTTGCGCTTGCCGAGCGAACCGTCTTCCTTGACCATGAACTTCGGCACGATGAACAGCGAGATGCCCTTGGTGCCTTCCGGCGCGCCCTCGATGCGGGCGAGAACCAGGTGCACGATGTTGTCAGTCATGCCGTGTTCACCGGCGGAGATGAAGATCTTCTGGCCGGAAATCTTGTAGGAGCCATCGGCCTGCGGAACCGCCTTGGTGCGCAGAAGGCCGAGATCGGTGCCGCAATGAGGCTCGGTAAGGTTCATGGTGCCGGACCAGGTGCCTTCGACCATCTTCGGCAGGTAGGTCTGCTTCTGCTCTTCCGAACCGTGAACGAGGATTGCTGCAATCGCGCCCTGGGTGAGGCCTGGATACATCATCAGCGACATATTGGCGGAGGACATATATTCGCCGACGGCAGCATGCAGCGTATAGGGAAGCCCCTGGCCGCCGAATTCCTCTGGAACGGCAAGGCCAATCCAGCCGGCCTGGCAATACTGGTCATAGGCTTCCTTGAAACCTTTCGGCACGGATACCGTACCATTGTCGTGGCGGGTACAGCCTTCCTGATCACCGGAAAGGTTCAGCGGAAAGAGAACATCTTCCGCCACTTTGGCGGCTTCGCCGATAATGGCTTCCAGCATATCAGGCGTGGCATCGGCAAAACCTGGAAGGTTGCCATAGCGCTCCAGCCCCAGCACATCGTTCAAGATGAAAAGCGTATCGTTTACCGGCGCCTTGTACACTGGCATGGTCGAGCTTCCTCCATATCCTCGTCCCGGGCCTTCGGCTCATGGCGGGCCCGCATTCCGTCACTATGAATAATTGACGTTTGCGTAAACGTCAAATGTGAACAGCGGGATTTTTTCGTCGCGGCTCATCCTCTCTTCTCCTCCTCCGACATCCGGTTAATACCTCGAGCGGTCGCCAAGCTGGATGCGAGAGGCGGGAAGATAGGGCCAGCAAGCGAAACCGCATCACAACAAAAGAGGCCATGGACGCCGAAAAGGTTAAAATTTTCGGCCGGATTAACGGCTTGTTTACCACGTTTCGGGAAATAGTGGACCTTGGCGCGACGCAGAGCATTGATCCGCAAGGGATGCCACGTTCGCCGGATGGCAAGTCTTGCGTAGGCGATCTCGAACATGCGGCTGAATTTGATGGAGGGAGAGCCCTCCGACCGGCCCTGGCGAGAGCCTGCAGGAGCAACGTCGAAACGAGCGAGCAAATGAACGGATCACGATCGACCTCTCACCGTCATGGCGACCGCTCCTCCCTGGATGCGTTGAACCGCACCATTGAAGGGCTGGAGGCTCGTATCGAAGGACTGATGTCGGGAAAGGGCCGCGAGGGGCCTCAGCCGAAGGCCGGCGATTATCGGGGCCCACGGCAGGAAGTCCGGGCGTCCGAGCCGCGCAAGGCCGCTTCGAACCGTATGCCAGCCAGCGATCCGCTCGCCGAAATCCGCGAGCGCCAGCGCATCCTCGACGCCGGACGTGGCGCAAGGCCGGAGCGTACGTCCATGCCCGAGCGGCGGCGCGAGGAGCCCCGTTATGCCGAGCCCCCCCGCAACGAGATCAGGCCGCCGGAAGCCCATAGACCATCCGATCGTCCGGTGCTCCGCACGGAACCGGCCCGTCACCACGAGCCGCGCGCTCTGCACGAAGATACCCGACGCGCCTCACCCCAGCCACGTCCACAAGCGCCGCAGCCTCAACAGGCCGACGGCCTTCGCGACATTGCCCAGGCATTGATCAGTCTTCGCCAGGACTTAAAACAGGACATCTCCGAGGGCGTCGCCCGGGAAATGAACGCGCTTCGCGGCGAGATCCGCTCGATACGGTCGATCGCCGAGGACCAGCGGTTTGCAGACGACCTGCGCAGCGACCTTGCCCGGCTTGCCGAGAGCATCGACCATCTGGGGTATCAGGCAACGCCGGAAGCCGCCGACCTGCGCGCCGAGTTCGAGGAGCTGCGCTCCGTCATGGAAGGGCTTGCCCGCGAAGATTCGGTCCGCCGGATGGAAAGCCACTGGCAGGGTCTTGAAGAGCGGATGCATGACCTCGATTCAGCGGCTCTTCGCGAGGAGCTGATCGCGCTTGCTTATCGCATCGACGACATCAAGGGCCAGCTCGGCGAGATGAGCGACAGCCCCGCCATCCGGGCACTCGAACAGAAGCTGATCGCAGTGGCGAGCGCCATGGAGCAGCTCGGTTCGCGCATGCAGCCCAATGACGCGATCATTGCCGAACAGTTCGCGAGCCTCGACCAGCGGCTCGACGAAATCAGCCGCGCCATCGCTGTCGGCGGCCGGGCTTCCGCAGCGGCTTCCATTGACCAGTCGTTCCTGCAGCGGCTCGAGGGCCGGATAAATGTGCTCTCCGACCAGATCGAGACGATGACCCACGCGACCAGCCGCCGGGCCGATCCGACCGAGGCGCTGTCCGCCCGCATCGAGGCGCTGACGGTCCGCATCGAGGAGCTTTCCGACGAACAGGCCGGCACGCGCCTGGAGGAGCGGCTTGAGCAGCTTTCGCTGCTCATGGAACAGGCGCACAGGCCCGTCCAGCAATCCGATCTCTCCGATCATCTCGCCGATATTTCCCGCAAGATCGACGGACTGGAACAGGGCACGGTCAACGACGTGCTTGCCGAACGGCTCGAATACCTCGCCCGCCGAATCGACGAAATGGACTTCCAGCCGCGCAATCAGCCGGCGCTGGACCAGACGGCCTTCGGACGGATTGAGGACAGGCTGAGCGACATAGCCGCACGCCTCGACGACGCGACGACCGCACCGCGCGGCGACGAAAGCGCATTGCGCAATCTGGAAGACCAGATCGCTCATCTTTCCGCCCTCATCAGCCAACCGCAGGCGGCCGCCGGCGCGCTGCCTGCCGACTTCGACGACCGCATGAGCGCGATCGAAGGCTACATGGCGACCAATGACGAATATATCATCGAGGCTGCCCGCCAGGCGGCCGAGGCGGTGATCGAGTCCTATTCCCGCAATACCGCGGCCGGCAGCCCCGTCGCGGCGTCCGATATGGCGGCGCTTTCCGCGCTTGCCGACGACCTGCGGCACCTCGAGGACCTGACACGTAACTCCGAGGAAAGAACGCACCAAACCTTCGAAGCCCTGCACGGCACGCTGGTACAGATTGCCGACCGGCTGGACGGCATAGACGAGCGGCTTGCGGCGGCAGCCCACGCGGAACCCCAGCACCAATATGCCGAGCCGGCACGGCAGGAAGTTCGGGCCGCGCCGGTCATGCCGGCAGCGGCGCCGCTTGCCGTCGCATCGTTGGAGATTGCGGACAAGGAGATCGAGGAGGCAAGAGCACAGGCCTCAGCGTTCGGCACCCGAGAAACGATCATCGGCGACACTCAGGAAGCTGAAGTGATGCTGCATTCGGACCACGCCGAGCCGAAAGCCGCGACGCCGGAGAAAACCGCAAAGCCAAGCCTGTTGGCCGGACTTTCGCGCCGCTTCCTCCCCGGCCACAAGGAACCGGCTCCTAAAAACGTGCGTGCCGTCATCGACCCGACGCCGTCGATCGACCCGTCGAACGTTTTGCCGCCCGACCACGAGAACGATCTGCTGGAGCCGGGTTCCGGCGCACCCGACGTCAAGAAGATCCTGGAACGGGTCCGCGCCAGTCAGGCTGCCGGCGACTTCGACGGAGACCGGGCGAGCGGTGCCGCCAAAGCGGATTACATCGCAGCCGCTCGTCGCGCGGCCAAGGCAGCCGCGCAGGAAGCCGATCCGGCAAAGCCGGTCTCGCCAGCCAAAGACATGCGTAAAGCCGCTCAACCTTCCGCCGGCGGCATCGGAAGCCTGCTTTCCCGGCATCGCCGCCCGATCCTGATGGCCGTGGGCGCCGTGCTTCTGGCCCTGATGGCGATGCCGCTTGCCAAGACGCTTACCAGCGGCGCGAAAGCACCCGAAACACCTGCCGCCAGGATCGAAGCACCAGCCCAGCCTGCGGCGCCTGCCAATGTGACCGGCAGCAGCGGCACCTCGGAGATCGAGACCCAGCCCGCAACCGACGGCGCCGAGGCGGACGCCGCGCTGCCGGAAGCCGCCGAACCTCCACGACAGATCGACGCCGGCAGCCACCTTACCGATCCGCAACCGGCAGCAGGCGAGATTTCCGCCGTGCAGCCGGCAGGCAGCCCGGTCCAAGCAAGCGAAGGCTTCACACCGCCCGAGAAGGCGGAAGCGGCGCAGATCGCTGTCCCGGCAGACATCGCGCCGAAGTCGCTCGCAGATGCGGCAGCGGGCGGCGATCCCAACGCGCTCTTCGAAATCGGCGCCCGCTTCACCGAAGGACGCGGCGTCAAGGCCGACCTCTCGGAAGCTGCCAACTGGTACAAGCTTGCGGCCGACCGCGGCCTTGCCCCGGCGCAATACCGGGTTGCCAACCTTTTCGAGAAAGGCACTGGCGTCACCCGCGACGTCAACAAGGCGCTGCACTACTACAAGCAGGCCGCCGAGGCGGGCAATGCGAGCGCCATGCACAATCTCGCCGTCCTCTTTGCATCCGGAGCCGCGGGCCAGCCGGACTATGCCGCCGCCGTCGAGTGGTTCGGCAAGGCCGCCGATCTCGGCGTCTCCGACAGCCAGTTCAACCTCGCGATCCTCTATGCGCGCGGTAATGGCGCGAAGCAGGATCTCGAGGAATCCTACAAGTGGTTCGCCGTCGCTGCAAAGGACGGTGACAAGGATGCGGCGCAGAAACGCGACGAGGTGGCGAACGCCATGCGCAAGGAGCAGCTCGAAAGCGCCCGCGCCAAGGCTGATGCATGGAAGGTAAAGCCGCTCGATCCCAAGGCGAACTCGGTCAACCTGCCCGACGAATGGGCCTCGGGCAAACCGCTCACCACCGCTTCGGTCGACATGGAAAAGGCGATCCGCAACATCCAGGCGATCCTCGGCAAAAACGGCTTCGACGCTGGTACTCCGGATGGCAAGATGGGCGCCAAGACGGTTTCGGCGATCAAGGCCTTCCAGACCTCCGTCGGCCAGGAGCCGACCGGCAAGATCAACGACGCGCTGGTCAAGGAGCTTCTGGCGCGCAACAAGTAACTCGACTTACCCGACCGGACTTGAGGAGAAGCGGCATATTCATCACGCCGCCGCAAAAACGGCAAACCTGCCGCCTTATCTGAGACTTGCGGTTTGACTCGGCCGGTGGCCGGGAGCATGACGGATGAAGCCCTTCATGCCCCGTTCACGCGGCATGTGAGATTGATTTCCCATTACCGCAGCGGGTGGATAGCCACATCGCGATCTGTCCGCGGGGGTGTCGCGTTTTTTTACCTTGTCGGGGTTCGGCCGTGACTGTTTACCTGCCGATTGCAGAGCTGTCGGTGAACATCTTCATCATTCTCGGCATGGGTGCAGCCGTCGGCTTCCTCTCCGGCATGTTCGGCGTCGGCGGCGGTTTCCTGATCACACCGCTTCTGATCTTCTACAACATTCCGCCTGTAGTGGCGGTGGCGACCGGCGCGAACCAGGTTGTGGCCTCGTCGATTTCCGGCGCGATCACCCATTTCCGGCGCGGCACGCTGGACATGAAGCTCGGCTGCGTCTTGCTGGTCGGCGGTCTGGCCGGCGCAACGGCCGGCGTCTGGGTCTTCTCGTGGCTCCGCCGGGTCGGCCAGCTCGACCTCTTCATTTCACTCCTCTACGTCGTGCTGCTCAGCACGATCGGGGCGCTGATGCTGCAGGAAAGCCTGCGGGCCTTGCGCCGCGCCAGGAACAACGAGCAGCTGCCGCTCAAACGTCCCGGCCAGCACAACTGGGTCCACCGGCTGCCGCTCAAGATGCGGTTCAAGAAATCGAAGATCTATCTGAGCGCCATTCCGGTCGTCGCACTCGGTTTCGGTATCGGGGTGCTGACCTCGATCATGGGTGTCGGCGGCGGTTTCATCATGGTGCCGGCAATGATCTATCTGCTGCGCATCCCCACCAGCGTGGTCGTCGGAACCTCGCTTTTCCAGATCATCTTCGTCACGGCCTATACGACCATGGTGCAGGCCGCCACCAACTACTCGGTGGACATCGTGCTGGCGACGATCCTGATGATCGCCGGGGTCATCGGCGCCCAATACGGCGTCCGCGTCGGGCAAAAGCTGCGCGGCGAGCAGCTGCGCGCGCTGCTCGCGCTGCTCGTGCTCGCCGTCGGCATCCGCCTTGCGATCGGCCTCATCGTGACGCCGGAGGAGATCTATTCGGTCGCGGTCGGGGGGCTCTCCTACTGATGCGCCGGCTGCTTCAAACGCTCCTTCTCGTGCCTCTCCTCGCGTTCGCTCCACCGGCTGCGGCGCAGGTGCCGATGGGCGAGGCGTCGACGGTGAAGGAAGGGCTCGAGATCGGGGCGTCGACAAGCGAAATCGCCATCGCCTCGGATTTTCGCGGGGCCGATCTGACGATCTTCGGCGCTCTCACCAATGCCGACGAGCTGTTCCTGGCCATCGGCCAGTATGACGTCGTCGTGACGCTAGAAGGCCCGAGGGACTATGCGACGGTACGCCGGAAGGAACGCATCTTCGGCATCTGGATGAACGCCCAATCGATGACCTTCGAACAGGTGCCGGAAAGCTATTCGCTGGCCAGCACCCGCCAGATCGAAAGCATCGACGAAGCGCCGAGCCTCAACAGTATCGGCGTCGGCATCGCGCACCTGCCGCTCAATCCCGTCGGCTATATCGCAGATTCCGGGTCGATCAGGGAATTCCGCGACGCCTATCGGCGCCTGAAGCTCGCGAACGGCCTCTATCAGCGGGATACAAGCGGCGTGCGGTTCGTCTCGTCCAGCCTGTTCCGTGCGTCGGTCAAGCTGCCTGCAAACATCCCGGACGGAATGCATATGGTGCGCGCCTACCTGTTCAAGAGCGGGCAGCTGATTGCCCAGCGCGAGCTGCCGCTCCGGGTGGTGAAGACCGGCATCGAGCAGGCGATCACCGACGCGGCCCACGAGCGGCCGCTCGCCTATGGTTTCCTCTGCGTCCTGATCGCCGTCGTTACCGGCTGGGGCGCAAGCCTGATGTTCCGCAAGGATTGATCACTCGGCGGATGCAGCCGCCATGTTGCGGGCGACGACCTCAAGATAGGCCGCCCGCAGCCGGTCGAACACGGAGGGTTTGGAGGGATCGCGGGGCGCGTGCAGGTGCAGCACGCGCAGCTCCTCCATGAAGTCCTCCCAAAGCGGCCGGCCACCCTCCTCCAGAAGCTGGGCCCGGATCGAAAGCTCTTCCGACACCGGCATGAAATGCCGACCCCAGGTGCCCATTTCCGCAAAGATCGGCACGAGCCGAATGGACATTTCCGTCAGACTGTAGATTCCTTTCTGCTTGTGGCTCGGATCGTCCTCGCGGGAGAGCAGTCCCCGCTCCACCAGCCGCTTCAGGCGGTCAGCGAGGATATTGGAGGCGATTCCCTCCTCCGAATTCTGCAGCAGCTCGCGGAAGTGCCGGCGATTGCCGAACATGATGTCGCGAATGACGATCAGGCTCCAGCGGTCGCCCAGGACTTCCAGAGTGAGGTTGATCGGGCAACCCGAGCGATAGGTGTCTTGCATTTTCTTCTCCAAAACTACTTGCATTATAAAATCAGTTTAGCTAACTTTCAACCGATTGCTAATCGCAACTGGTTTAACATTGGGAGGAATGAGATGAGAAAGCTGGTGGTCTGGAACCTGATGACGCTTGACGGTTATTTCGAAGGCGAGAAGCCTTGGGATCTAGCCTTTCACAACCATGCCTGGGGGCCGGAGCTCGAAAAGCTTTCGGAGCAATTCGGGGAGGAAGGCGATTTGCTGGTCTTCGGCCGCAAGACCTATGAGGGCATGGCGGCCTACTGGCCGACGGCCGAGGAAGACTCCAAGGTCAAGGAATACATGAACAACATTGCCAAACTGGCAGTCTCCAGGACGATGAAGGAGGCCGCGTGGAACAATAGCCGGGTCGTCAGCGATCCCGCCTCCGAACTGAAAAAGCGGAAAGCCGAAGAGGGCAAAACGATCTTCGTTTTCGGAAGCGCGGAATTGGTGGCATCGCTGATGAAGGACGGTCTGGTGGATGAGTATCGCATCTGCATCGCGCCGGTCCTGCTCGGTTCGGGCAATCCGCTTTTCAAGCAAACCGGGCAACAGACGGGATTGAAGCTGATCTCGTCCAGCATAGCAGCCAACGGCTCCGTAATCCTGAACTATGAGGTCGGGAAGGCCGTTTGAGATGGCGAAGGAACTGAGGGGCCGGTAGGGATTGGCCGACCTTTCCTCTTGGTCGATCCCATTCTCTTCCTGCTCTGTCTTCTCCCTTTGGCTTATTGCGCTGCAAGGAGCTGCGAATATTCTCCGTTCAGGAGGAGGATACCATGACCGACAGCCAATCCGCCGAAACCGCGGACATTGCGGATGCCGGCGCGGCATCAAAACCGCGTCCAACCGGCGAAGCGGTCAGCCTGACCTGCCGCGATGGCGTCGTGTTGCACGGCCATTTCTGGCCGGCGCATGGTTCGGCAGTTGCGAGCATCATCATCAATCCGGCCACCGGCGTTCTTGCCCGCTACTATCATTATTACGCGGATTTCCTGAGCCGGGAGGGTTTCGATGTCCTGACCTATGACTACCGGGGAATCGGACTTTCGCGGCCGGCGACGCTCAAGGGGTGCGGCTATCGCTGGCGGGAATGGGGCGAGCAAGATTTCGACGCGGCGCTCCGGCATATGGATCTCGCCCGCCCCGACCAACCGCTCCACGTGGTCGGCCATAGCATAGGAGGTTACCTGCCTGGGCTTTCGCCAAAGGCGGAGCGGATCGACCGTATGCTGACCATGGGCGCGCAATATGCCTATTGGCCCGATTATGCCGCCGGCCATCGCATACGATTGTTTCTGAAATGGCACGTGACCATGCCAGTCCTGACGGCGCTCGTTGGCTTTTTCCCGGGAAAACGGCTCGGCTGGCTGGAGGACCTGCCGGCGGGTGTCGCCAACGAATGGAGCTTTCGCCGCGCCCGAATGGAACTCACCCATCCTGCAACGGAGCGCTCCGATGTGATCAAAAGGTTCGACGCGGTCAAGGCCGCGATCCTTGCGGTGGCGGTGGAAGACGACGACATCGGCACGCCGGCGGCAATCCAGCGGACACTCGGCTATTATCGCAATGCGGCCGTGGACCAGGTCCTCTTATCGCCCGCCCACTACGGCCTTCGGGAAATAGGGCATTTCAGCCTTTTTCATTCCCGTCATTCAGACGGCTTCTGGCGCGATACGCTTTGCTGGCTGCGGGATGGAGTAAACCCTTGGGATAACAGCGAGGCCACCTCCCTCGCCCACCGAAATTGCGCAATATCAATGTAGAATCGCGCCGGGCGTCCATACTATCCAAAACAACGGAGGCCTCAGATGTACAAACACGTTCTCATCCCCACCGACGGATCGGCGCTTTCGACGCAGGCGCTCGAAAAGTCTCTCGATTTCGCCCGCGAGATCGGAGCGGAAGCGACGGTGCTTGTCGTCATGGAGCCGCTACAGGTGATGACCCTCAACCCGACGGGCCTGGAAGTTGCCTATGCGGCCTATGACCAGAGCAACAACAAAGCCGCCGACGGCATCCTGGCCGACGCCACCCAGGCGGCCAAGCAACGCATGGTCGCTTGCGAAACCCTCAAGCTGACGAGCCTGGATCCGGCCGGCACCATCGTCGAGACTGCCGAGAAACAACATTGCGACATCATCGCCATGGCGTCTCACGGCCGATCCGGCTTCAAGGCCTTCATGCTCGGAAGCGTAACCATGAAGGTGCTGGCGCATTCCAAGACGCCGGTGCTGGTTTATCGCTGATCAGGCGGTCAGATTGGTATAACGGACCGAATAGATGCGGTCGCGGCCCAGCAGGTGCGCGACCAACTTCTCCCGGTCGAAGAGGCCATGCATCGCCTGATGACGAAGATCAAGGCCGCCGGCGAGCACGCCGAATGCCGGCATCAGCAGGCGGCTGCCGTCACTCGCAAAGCATGGGCGGCGGACGGATTTTTCGCGGCGGCGGACGGTGGCCGACGGATGCAGGTGACCGGCAATTTCGCCCTTGCCGGAAATCAGACTCGGTTCGTGCCGGAATACGAGGCCGCCATAAATCAGTTCATCGGCGCAGCTACCGGGCAGATCGACCGTGCCATCCGGATCGTGGTTGCCGTTGATCCAGATCCAGTCGCGGCCGCGCGCCATGCCGGCAATCAACGCGCGAAGCTCGGGGGCAAGGTATTTCGAGCCTTTCCGGTCATGAAAATTGTCGCCGAGCGAGATGACGAGCTTCGGATCGTAGCGGGTGATGACGGCCGAAAGGATATTGAGGGTCGCAACCGTGTCGTAGGGCGGAAGCATCATGCCGCGGCGGGCAAAGGCTGCCCCTTTTTCAAGATGCAGGTCGGAGACAACGAGCGTGCCGGTTTCCGGCAGGTACAAGCCGCCCAGCGGATCGCACACGGCGAGGACGCCATTTACGATAATCTCTTCCGCGCCCGAGGCCGCATCTGTCATCGATAATGTCCGGGCGGCCAGGCCGAGGCGATGCATCAATTCAATGTCTTCCCATGGTGCGGCGGGCATCAGCTGAGCGCCTCCGCTATCAGTTCCTCGGCGGCCTCTTCCAGCACCGCATCATGCGCCTCGCCCGGTACTGATTCCTTGCCGATCTCCAGCATGATCGGAACGGCAAGCGGCGAAACACGGTCGAGATCGCGGTGGGTAATGTGCCCCCTGATTCGCTTCAGCATATCGCCTAACCGGCTCAAATCCAAAAGGCCGGATGCCGCATCCCGTCGTGTAGCCTCCAGAAGCACATGATCCGGCTCGTGGCTTCTGAGAACGTCGTAAATGAGATCAGTCGAGACCGTGACCTGCCGTCCAGTCTTTTCCTTGCCCGGATGGCGGCGCTCGATCAAACCGGAAATCACGGCGCAATTGCGGAATGTGCGCTTCAGCATGTAGCTTTCATTGAGCCAGGCCTCCAGATCGTCGCCCAGCATGTCTTCGTCAAAGAGGTCGGACAGGCTCAACCGGTCCGCCTTGATCATCGCGCCGATGTCTTTCAGGCCCCAGACGGCCAGCGAGTAATCCGTCGCAACGAAACCCAACGGCCTAGCCCCGGCGCGCTCGAGCCTGCGGGTGAGCAGCATGCCGAGCGTCTGATGCGCCAGGCGCCCTTCGAAGCAATAGGCGATCATGAAGAAGCGTTTTCCCCGCGGAAACGTCTCGATCAGCAGTTCGTCCTTCTTTGGAAGCATCGAGCGTTCCAGCTGGATATTCAGCCAGTCCCGCACCTGATCGGGAAGCTTCTGCCAGCGATCGGGGTCGGCGAGCATGCCGCGCACCTGATCGGCGAGATAGGTGGAGAGCGGGAACTTGCCGCCGGCATAGGCCGGTATCTTCGGGTCCAGCGAAAAGGCGTTAGAGACGAGGCACTCGTTTTCACGGATGCCTTCGAAACGCAGCACCTTGCCGGCGAAGAGGAAGGTATCGCCCTGCACGAGCTGCTCAAGGAAATATTCCTCGACCTTGCCGAGCGACATGCCACCGCGCCCGAGTGCACCATTGGCTCCACGCCGGACGAGGCGGACGTTGAGCTCTGTCGCCTCGACGATCGTGCCGAGGTTCAGCCGGTATTGCTGCGCGACCTGAGGATTGGAAACGCGCCAGCGCCCCTCTTTGGTCTTCCTGATCTTGGCGTAGCGCTCGTAGGAGCGCAGCGCATAACCGCCGGTCGCGACAAAATCGACGATACGTTCGAACATTTCCCAGGAGAGGTCGGCATAGGGCGAGGCTGAAATGATCTCCTCGTAGAGTTCGAGCGGATCGAAGGGTTCGGCGCAGGCCATGCCGAGAACATGCTGGGCGAGGACATCGAGCGCACCTTCGCCTACCGGCGGCGTATCCTGAGCGCCGAGATAGTTGGCATCGAGCGCTGCCTGGCATTCCATCACCTCGAAGCGGTTGGCAGGCACCAGGATCGCCTTGGACGGCTCATCCATGCGGTGATTGGAGCGGCCGATGCGCTGGGCAAGCCGCGAGGCGCCCTTCGGTGCGCCGACATGCACGACGAGATCGACATCGCCCCAATCGATGCCCATGTCGAGCGTCGAGGTGGCGACGATGGCGCGCAGTTTGTTCGCCGCCATGGCAGCTTCCACCTTGCGGCGTTGGCCGACATCGAGTGAGCCGTGGTGAAGCGCGATCGGCAGATTGTCTTCGTTGATCGTCCAGAGCGTCTGGAAGAGGAGTTCCGCCTGAAAGCGGGTATTAACGAAGATCAGCGTCATGTTGTGACGTTTGATCTCCTCATAGACCTCCGGCATGGCATAGGTGGAAACATGGCCGGACCAGGGAATGCGGTCCTCCGTCTTCATGATCGTGATGTCGGGTGCGGCGCCGCCGGTGACATGGACGAGGCCGGCGGGCGAAGCGGGATGTTCGCCTTGTGGCACCAGCCAGCACTGCAGGTCCATCGGGTCGGAGACGGTTGCCGAAAGGCCGATGGTCTGCACCTGTGGCGCATGGCGGCGGATGCGGGCGAGACCGAGGGACAGCAGGTGGCCGCGCTTCGACGTGACCAACGAATGGAGCTCGTCGAGGACCACATATTTCAGGTCCTTGAAGAAACGCTCGGCTTCCTTGTTCGCAAGCAGCAGCGCCACCTGTTCTGGCGTCGTCAGCAAAATGTCCGGCGGGTTGAGCTTCTGGCGCTGGCGCTTGGCTTGCGGGGTATCGCCGGTGCGATTTTCGACCGTGACGGCTAGGCCCATTTCCGTCACCGGCTTCATCAGGTTGCGTTCTATATCCACCGTCAGCGCTTTCAGGGGCGAGACGTAGAGTGTGTGGATGCCGGTGAAGACCGAGCCGGGTGGGATCTTACCGCGACGGGTGAGATCGGTCAGCGACGGCAGGAAACCGGCGAGCGTCTTGCCGGCACCCGTCGGTGCAATCAGCAGCACGCTTTCGCCGGCGGTGGCGCGCGAAAGCAATTCGAGCTGGTGCGCACGCGGCTGCCAGCCCTTTTCGGCGAACCATTTCAGGAACGGCCGGGGCAGAAGCGCGGCATCACGGCCGGAAGATTGGGTTTCAACGATATCCACGAGCCTGAAGATAAGCGGAAGGCGGCAAAAAAGAAGAGTCTTGACGTCAGCACATAATCATGGATAAAGAATATCCATGATATGGAGCAGATCATGAAACTCAGCGACGGCATCGAACAGGCGATCCATTGCATGACCATGCTTTCGGGCGTTTCCGAAGGCGGCGTGCTTTCCGCCGCAGCCCTGGCGGAGTTCCACGGCGTCTCCACCAGCTATCTTCTGAAACATCTGCAGGCGCTTTCCGGCGCCGGGCTGGTCAGCACGGTGCCCGGCCCAAAAGGCGGATATCGGTTGGCGAAGACGCCCGAGGCGATCACGCTGCTCGATATCGTACTGGCGGTGGAAGGGCCTGCGCCGGCTTTTCGCTGCGCCGAAATCCGTCAGCGTGGCCCTAACCCGCTGCCGGGGCGGTATTTCGCCAAGCCCTGCGGCATCAACGCCGCCATGCTGAAGGCCGAAAAAGCCTATCGCGCCGAACTCGCCAAGGTGACGATCGCGGACATCCTGGCGGACCTGAAGGCCACTGACGACGGCGGCATTGCCGCCCGCGGCTGCGCCTTCCTCGAAATCCACGAACGCAAAGCGGCCCGTTGAGACGGCCACAACCCAAGGAGAATACCGATGCAGCCTCGTTTGAACTTCGCCAAGGCCTCGCCGGATGCCTACAAGGCCGTTCTTGATCTGGAAAACTACGTCCAGAAATCCGGCCTCGAGCGCCGCTTCATCCATCTGATCAAGCTTCGCGCCTCGATCATCAACCACTGCGCCTATTGCGTCGATATGCATGTCAAG
Source organism: Neorhizobium sp. S3-V5DH (assembly GCF_004343065.1). Taxonomy (NCBI): domain Bacteria; kingdom Pseudomonadati; phylum Pseudomonadota; class Alphaproteobacteria; order Hyphomicrobiales; family Rhizobiaceae; genus Neorhizobium; species Neorhizobium sp. S3-V5DH. The sequence goes on along the minus strand of NZ_SMCL01000001.1, from coordinate 234,479 downwards.
GAAAGCCGACATGACGGGCTTTCCGAGCAATGGATCAACATGATGAGCGTGTGGGAAGAATCCCCGATCTATGACGAGAAGGAACGCGCTTTGCTGACCTGGGTCGATGCGGTGACCAAGGTTGCCGACACCCATGTTCCCGACAGCGCCTATGAGGTGCTGAAGGCGCATTTCTCGGAAGAGGAAATGATGAAGATCACCGTCGCAATCGGCGTGATCAACGTCTGGAACCGGCTCTGCGTCGGCTTCCGCGCGCTTCACCCGATCGACCAGCCGGCCAAGGCTGCGTGACCGGGGACAGCTAGCGAACGATATATCGATCCGTGCGGTGGTTGATCGCGAGCGTCAGGTTCAGGGTCACTGCCGCGAGAATCGAGCAGAGAATGACAAACGGGCTGGCGACGAAGAAGGAGAGCGCCAGCACCAGTCCATCCAGCCCGAGTTGCACGAAGCCGGCCCGCCAGCCGAAGCGGTCCTGCAGATAAAGCGCCAGAATGCCGAAGCCGCCGAGCGAAGCCCGGTGACGAAAGAGCGCCAGCATGCCCGCACCGATCAGCAGTCCGCCGAAGAGAGCGGCCGCGATCGGGTTGATATGGTCGAAGCCGATCAGTTGCGGCAGGAAATCCGTGAGCACGGAGGTCAGCGCGACGGCTGCAAAGGTCTTGACCGTGAAGGAGAGACCCAGCCGCTTGTAGGCGATCCAGTAAAACGGCAGATTGAGAGCGAAGAAGACGAGACCGAAACTCAAGCCCGTCGAGTAGCGGATCAGAAAGCCGAGGCCGGCGGTTCCACCGATCAGGAACTCCGCCTTGGCCAGCATCGTCACGCCAAGCGCCGCCAGCATGCTGCCGGCAACCACGCCCTGCATGTCTTCCAGCGGCGAGTGTTTATCCGAGCTGGAGGCCCAAAAGCCGACCGGGCTTTTCTTGGCTGCGGCATCCGACATCAGCGCACCACGATATAGCGGTCCGAGCGATGGTTGATCGCCAGGAAGAGGTTGAGAACGACAGCGCCGACCACCGACCAGGCCACGGTCATCGGGCTGACCACCGCAAAGGCACAGAGCATGACGCAGAGGTCGAAGGCAAGCTGGATCAGCCCGGCCTGGATGCCGAACCGGTCCTGGATGTAGATCGCCAGGATGCCGACACCACCGAGGCTCGCCCGGTGGCGGTATAGCGCCAGGAGACCATAGCCGAGAAGCAGCCCGCCGAGCAGAGCCGCCCAGAAGGGATGCAGATAATCGATCAGAAAGAAGCGGCCCTCGACCTCGGAGATCACGGAGACAAGCCCGATCGCGACGAAGGTCTTTACCGAGAAGGCGAGCCCCAGCCGGCGAAACGAAAGATAATAAAACGGCAGGTTGACGATAAAGAACAGGAGGCCGAAGGAAATACCCAAGGCGTAGTGCAGAAGAAAAGCAACGCCCGCAGTGCCGCCGGTGAGCAGGCCGACCTTGTTCAGGAAATAGAAGCCGAGGGCAGCCACCATGGCGCCGGTCAAAAGCCCCTGACCGTCCTCAAGGAGTGTGTGCTGCGACGGATCGGCGCTATAAAAGCCGAGGCTTTTTCTCTGAACCTGCTTCTGCTGCCCGGCCAATTCCGACCCCTTCATTCTCGGCGATATTGCACTGCAATAAAACCGTCATCAAGCCCGTTCAAGCGGCGATATGGTGGCTGCGAAAAAAGCAAGAAACATTCGGTCAGGCGAGCTTTCGCGACAGAAAGAGGATACCTTGGATCGGTCTGCCGGCATCCGTGCGAATGGGGGTCTTTTGCAACGCGAGAATTTCGAAGCCGTAGCGATGAAGCAGAGACCGGATATAGGTTTCGGAATGGGCGTAACGCAAAGAATCCCGAAGAACGAAAGACCGCTCCTCGCCCGCATCCTCGACGGAGAAACCGAAGAGCCCCGCAGGTGCGAGCAATTCAAGAACCAGTGGGAAGACGGTTTCCAGCGATCCGAGATACATCAGCACGTCGGCGGCGGAAACGAGATCGGCGCGCTGTCTCGCAAGAACGCCGGAAAAAAGGCCGGACATCTCTGGGGAAAGGCTGAGATCCGATTGGCCGAGATGGTCATAGAGGCCCTTTGCCTCCGCCTTGGCCAGCATGTTCCCGGAGAGGTCGAAGCCTTCGAGGCGCTCCGTCCCGCCACGGATTTCGGCACCGAAAAGGCCCGTGCCGCAACCGAGATCGACGGTATTCCTGAACGGCGCATGGGGTGCGACGAGAGCGGCGAGCTTGCCGGGCACGGAATATTCTAGCCTCTCGACAAGCGCCGTATCAAACCGGTCGGCATAGTCATCGAACAGGCCCTCGACATAACGGCTCGGGGGCTGGGCCGGCATTTCCTCGGCGCCGAGCAGCGCGAGCTTCAATCTTGCGCCGAAGATGTCGTCTGGCTGGAGATCGAGCGCCTGCCGATATGCGTCCGCGGCGGTCGCAAGTGTGGCCTTCTCACGATATTCGCCGAGCCGGAACCAGCCCGCGGCCCAGCCGGGGACGAGTTCCAGGGCCTGTTCCACGAGTTCCGCGGCGGCGGCGAAATCGCCCGCCTCCGCCAACATGCGGGCATAGTCGGCGCGGCGGTCGGCGATCACATCGCCGGAGGAGAACTGGCTGGCGGACATGATCGGCTCCCAAGGGTCGCGGGTTCTTTGCCGAAGCCACAAAAAAACTCAAGTTCTATTTGAGGAGGCCAAGGCGCTTGCGGCGCAGACGAGCCGCGGGTATGCGTTTCAGGCAATTCGGAGACAGACAAGGATGGCGGACGGGATGAACAGGTTCCTGGGCGATACGCCGGGTCGCACGATCATCAAGCTGATCGTCGTGTGCCTCATCGTAGGGTTCGTACTGGCGTTTTTTGGCTTCACGCCGGACAATATCGTCGATACGGTCCGCTACTGGTTCCTGGACCTCTGGTACAACGGTTTCCGGGCTCTCGGCCGGGTCGGCAACTATCTGGTGCTGGGCGCCATCGTCGTCATTCCGATCTTCGTCATCCTGCGCCTGTTGAGCTACCGCCGCTGACATGACCGACCTCTATATTTCCTCCCGCCGGGGTTTCCTCATGATGTCAGGAATGGGCCTGCTGCTCGCCGGCTGTTCCACGACATCTGTTCTCACCCCGACCGCAGGCGCCGAGGACGAAACGGAAGCGGCGCTGCCGATGGTCAACAAGCTGAGACAAAGCCGCGGTCTGGCGGCACTGACCCTCGATACGCCTGCACGCAAGGCTGCCTCCCAGCAGGCTATCCGCATGGCAAAAGCCGAGAAGATGAAACACCTGATCGGCTTCGGCGACGACTTCGGCTCGCGCATGAAGCGCAATGACGTGGCGCTGCCCGCCGCCGAAAACATCGCCAGCGGCCAGGATTCGGTAAACGCAGCCGTGCAGGCCTGGATCGACTCTCCCAAGCATCTCGAAAACATGCTCGGTTCCTTCAGGGGGCTCGGCGTCGCCGTGGCGCGCGCCGATGACAGCCGCACCTATTGGGCCATGGTCCTTTCGGGTTAGGCGATGGATGGCCGCGGACCAGAAGGGCAGGCCGCAAAGCCGTTCGACGTGACGCACCGGCTGGTACTCGGCATCGCGATCCCGATGACGCTCGGCTTTCTCACGACCCCGCTGCTCGGGCTTACGGATACGGCCGTCGTCGGCCAGTTCGGAAAGGCCGAGGCGCTCGCCGGGCTGGCGATCGGCGCAATCCTCTTCGACCTCATCTATGGCAGCTTAAGCTTCCTGCGCACGTCCACCACCGGTCTCGTCGCTCAGGCTTTCGGCCGTGGCGACCATCGCGAACAGCAGGCGGTGTTCTGGCGAGCCCTCCTCAGCGCATTCGGGCTCGGCTTCGTCATGCTGGCGCTTTCTCCGCTGATCCTCGCTTTCGCGCCGGAGCTGATGACCAGCGATCCCGCCGTCGCTGACGTCACACGCCAATATTTCAGGATCCGCGTGCTGACCAGCCCCGCGACCTTCGCCAATTTCGCGATCCTCGGCTATGTGCTCGGGCGCGGCCAGGGCTTGCTGGGCCTTGTCCTGCAAATCATTCTCAACGGCACGAACATCATGCTTTCGATCTTTCTTGGCCTCGGTCTCGGCTGGGGTATTGCCGGAGTGGCCTGGGGAACCGCGCTTGCCGAAACCGCGGCGGTCGTGATCGGCTTCCTGATCGTCAGCCGGCAGTTTTCTGCTGTCCATCGGCCGAGCCGTGTGGACATCTTCGACGCGGCCAAGCTCAAACAGCTCTTCCACCTCAATGCCGATATCCTGATCCGATCACTGATATTGAACGGCGCATTTGCGCTGCTGACACGCGTCGGATCCAGCTTCGGCGCCGTGACGCTCGCCGCCAACGCCGTGCTGATGAACGTCTTCATGCTGTCTGCCTTCTTCCTGGACGGTCTAGCGGGGGCTGCCGAACAGCTGGCCGGCAGGGCGGTCGGGGCGCGGTATCGTCCTTCCTTCGACCGTGCGCTGAAGCTGACCGGCCTCTGGTCCTTCGCCATGGCGGGCGCCGTCGGACTGTTCTTCATTCTCTTCGGGCAGCCGATTATCGACATGCTGACGACGTCCGAAGACGTGCGGCAGACGGCCTACAGCTATCTCGGATGGGCGGCATTGACGGGTTTGACCGGCGTGCTGGCCTTCCAGATGGACGGCGTCTTCATCGGCGCCACATGGTCACGGGAGATGCGCAACATGATGCTCGCCTCCTTCGCCGGATATTGTTTAGCGCTCGCCGCGCTCGTGCCGCTTTTCGGCAATCACGGGCTCTGGCTGTCGCTCAACCTCTTCCTGCTGATGCGCGGCATCTTCCTCGCGGCGATGGTGCCCCGCAAGGCGCGTCAGAGTTTTTCCGCCGCCCACTGATCGAGACGGGTGTCGCGGATTTCCCGGATCGAGGAGAGCTTTTCCCGGTCGAGAAGCGACGAGAGGCCCTTCAGGATCGTTGCCGGCAGGCCGGGGCCTTCATAAACCATGCAGGAATAAAGCTGCACCAGGTCCGCGCCGGCGCGGATTTTTTCCAAGGCGTCCGTCGCACTGGAAACCCCACCCACACCAATAATCGGCAGAGCCGGGCCGACGCGTTTGCGCATCTTGGCAAGCATCACCGTCGACCGCTTGAAGAGCGGCACGCCGGAAAGGCCGCCCGCTTCTTTCGCCTGGATCTGATCCTTCAGCCCGTCGCGGGAAAGCGTGGTATTGGAAACGATCAGGCCGTCCAGCGGATGGGAGGTCACTTCGGAGGCAATATCGTCCAACCCCTCCTCCGTCAGATCGGGCGCGATCTTCAGAAAGACCGGCACGGTTCGTCCATACCGCAGCCCCTCTTCCGCCCGCGCCGCAAGCACGGCTTCCAGCAGCGCCTTCAAGCTGTCGCGGGCCTGCAGGTCGCGCAGGCCCGGTGTATTAGGGGAGGAGATGTTGACAGTGAAATAGGTGGCGAGCGCATAAAACTTTCGAATGCCCGCGACGTAATCGGCCACGCGATCGGCGGTATCCTTGTTGGCGCCGATATTGACGCCAACGATCCCCGGGGCATTGTGCCGTGCCGAAAGCCTGGCGAAGGCCGCCTCATGCCCCTCGTTGTTGAAGCCGAGCCGGTTGATGACCCCGCGGTCCTCCACCAGGCGGAAGATGCGCGGCTTGTCGTTGCCGGCTTGAGGTTTTGGCGTCACGGTGCCCACTTCGGTGAAACCGAAACCGAGCTTCAGCATCGCATCCGGCACTTCGGCATTCTTGTCGTAACCGGCGGCAAGGCCGAGCGGGTTCGGAAAGGTGATCCCGGCAATCGTCTGGGCAAGACGTGGATCGTTCGCGATACGGCAGGTGGGTACGAGGCCGGTCTTCAATGCCGCGATCGACAGACCATGTGCCGTTTCCGGGTCGAAGACGAAAAGGCTGCGCGAGGCAAGCCCGGCAAAGGGACCGATCATGGCATTTTCTCCGGAAAGGCATGCACGCCGTCTGCGCCGATCAGCAGCGGCATTTCCCAAAGCACCGCCGAAAAAGGCAGCTTGCCGTAAAGATGCGGGAAGAGGTCACCCCCGCGCGAGGGCTCGTATTTCAGCGCCTCGCCAAGCTCCGCCGCGTTGACGGCCACCAGGACAAGGCCTGCAACGCCGGCAAAATGCAGCCGGGCCGTCTCTCTGGCCTGAGGCCCGGTTGACAAATGGATGTAGCCGTCCTGGAGATCGATACCCGCGCCGTCGAAGACACCGCTACCCTTCGCCTGGCGCCAGAGCGTTTCCGGCACGATCTTATACACCATATCCGTCATCATGAACTCTCGAGTATCTGTTATAATCGGTGCGTTTGCCGCAAAGCCCGGCGCTTGTCCACCTGAGGAGGACCAAAAGATGAAGGTTCTGACACTATTCACCGTGGCACTCGTCATTCCCGCGGCCTCCTACGCCCAGGCGCCGCAGCAGAACCGTTTTCAGCTGGAACGGACCGAAAGCGGCGTCGTTCGGCTCGATACGCAGACCGGCGCCATGACGCTCTGCCGCGAGGAAAACGGGACGCTGACCTGCCGCATGCAGCCGGACGAGCGGGCAGCTTACGAAGAGGAACTCGACAGACTGGAAAAGAGGGTGACGTCGCTTGAGGAGCGGCTGAGCCAGACGCCGCCGACGGCACTGCCCACCGACGAGGAAGTGGACAAGTCTCTCTCCATCATGGAGAAGTTCATGCGGCGTTTCATGGCGATCGTCGGCGAATTCATCGACGAGCGGGAAGCGGACAAACCTCAACCAAATCGTACGTGAATTCCCGCACTTGTTTCCGTCGCTCCGGAGGTTTACAACTTTCGAAGATACAGAGGCACAACTATGCTCTTGGGAGGGAGCGTGGGAATGCAGACACTTACAATTATCATCGCTGACGACCATCCGCTGTTTCGCGGCGCCCTGCGCCAGGCTGTTCAGGGGATCGCCGAAAAAGTCCTGATCATCGAGGCGGGTGATTTCGAAGCCGCGCGGCGTGCCGCCGATTCCAATCCCGAGGCCGACCTGATGCTGCTCGACCTGGCAATGCCGGGCGTTAGCGGTTTTTCCGGGCTGATGTCGCTGCGGGCGGAATTCTCCGGCCTGCCGATCGTTATCGTCTCGGCGAGCGACGACGGCACCACGATACGCCGCGCCCTGGAACTGGGCGCCTCGGGTTTCATTTCGAAATCCTCCGGCCTCGACGAGATCCGGGCCGGCGTTCAGGCGGTTCTCGAGGGCGATATCTGGGCGCCAAAGGGCGATTCCACCCAGCCTGAAGAAGATCCCGGCCTTGCCGAACTCATGGATCGGCTGAAAACGCTCACGCCGCAGCAGAGCCGGGTGCTGACCATGCTCGGCGAAGGCTTGCTGAACAAGCAGATCGCTTACGAACTCGGCGTCTCGGAGGCGACCATCAAGGCGCATGTTTCGGCAATCCTGCTGAAGCTCAACGTCGACAGCCGGACGCAGGCGGTGATCAAGCTCGGCAAGATCAACATGGCCCTGGTGGCCTAGCGCCAGCCTCATCCATATTGCAGGATTTTATTCCTTCCTTCTCTTTACGCGAGGCCCGCCCTCCGTTAAAATCCGGGGTGTCTGGGCTTGCTGTCATGCAGCCTGAAGGCCGTGGAGAGATTGATCGAAGGGGTGCCGCCGAGCGCCGGTTTGTCCGGCCCTGTCTCGCGCGCCGGGTACGGGCAAAATGCTGTCACATGAAACGATCTGGAACGCGATCGATACGCTGGCCCAACGCCATCAACTGACACCGTCGGGCCTTGCGCGGCGTGCCGGCCTGGATCCGACATCCTTCAACAAGTCGAAGCGGCTCGGGCCGGACGGGCGCCTGCGCTGGCCTTCGACGGAATCGATCGCCAAGGTGCTGGAGGCGACGGGGGCGACGGTAGACCAGTTCATGAGCTATCTGCCGACCTCCTCCAGCCGTTCGGCATTTCCGGAAGGCAATTTCCCGCCGCAGGGGGGCACCATCCCGCTCCTCGGCTTTGCTCAAGCGGGTGCGGGTGGTTTTTTCGACGACGGCGGCTTTCCTGCCGGCCAGGGCTGGGATGTGGTGGAGTTCCCGATCGACCCTTCGCGCAAGGCCGGCGTCTATGCGCTTGAAGTCCAGGGCGAGTCGATGATGCCGCTTTATCGCGACGGCGATGTGCTCATCGTGGAACCGGGCGCACAGGTGCGGCGCGGCGACCGCGTCGTCCTGAAAACCCGCGAGGGCGAAGTCATGGCCAAGGTTCTCTCGCGCCAGACGGCCCGGACGGTCGAGCTGATGTCGCTCAATCCCGAGCATCCGAACCGCAGCTTCGATCTTTCGGAAGTGGACTGGATGGCACGCATCATCTGGGCGAGCCAATAGGCATGGCGAACCGCTAGGAAAGAATTCCCCTCAATAAAGCCCATTCGGAAAATACCGCAGGTAGATGTCCTGCAAGCGTCCATTGCGGGAGAGCGCGCCGAGAGCGTGGTCGAAAGCCGCAACAAGCAAGGGATCGTTCTTGCGGAACATGACGGTCAGCGCCTCGCCGAGGAACTTTTCCGAAAGATAGGGGCCGTCAAAGAGCGCGCAGCATTTTGCCGACATTTCTCCCGCAACCCAGAAGGGCAGTCTCAGGCCATCGGAAAACACGGCATCCACCTTGCCGGCCTTCAATGCCTCCAGCATCATCTCATGGCTGTCGAACGGGATGATCGTGACCTTCGGGAAGAAGGCTTTCAGCATCACCTGATGGGCCGTTCCCTCGACCACGCCGACCGGCTTGCCGGCAAGCGCCGCAGCCGTGTCGCCGTCGATCTTGGCGGCGAGGTTGCGGGCAAAGCGAGCCGGCACGCCGAGATAAGGCCTCGAAAACGAAAACCGCCGGCGCCGATCCGGCGTAACCGCGACGCCGGCCATCACCGCCTCGCCTGCCCCGCTTTCCAGCGTCTTTTCCAGTTCCTCGAACGGCAGCGCCTGGATCTGGCACTTCGCCTCGATCTTCAACTCACCGCAGATTTCGCGGGCTAGATCGACATTGAAACCGGCGAGCCGACCTGTCTGATCGGCAAAGTTGAAAGGAGGAAAGTCGATTGTCGTCAGTATCCTCAGCCGGACGAGGCTGGAAAGATCCGGCCGCGGGAGACGCTCGCGCGCATCGAACATCAACGGCAGCCCATCGTCCGCGCGAGCCGCATGGCTCGACACGAGAAAGGCGAACAATGCGCCCGCCGCAAGGCAAAGCTGCAAAATGGTGAAGAACCCCTTAATATTCGGGCATGCAATCAGAAGACGCATCGCTATGATCCAGATCGGGACAAGGTTGGGGCGTCCGCTTGCGGGCGGTGTAGCAGAGTCATGCGTTTAGGGGAATATCCGCCGGCATCGCCGCCGGTGCAAGATGGCGTGTGGCAAGATCACGCTCCACCGGCAAGCAAGGCTGCCGAAAATGTCCACGTTTCGAGTGAAGACCCGGAGCTGATAGCCCTTGCGGCGCTCGGCATTTCAAAACCCCTGCGTTCAACGCTTGCCGAGCGGGCGCGGCAAAACGGCACCACCATCGAATGCGAATTGCTTCATAGCGGCTAGGTCGAGGAAGACGCCTATTACGGAGCCATGGCGCGCTTTCTGCGCCTGCCTTTTATCGGCACCATCGATCCGTCCCTTTTAACCGACATACCTCTGCTCGACACGCAATTGCGGCGCCCCAGCCAGATCCGCATCGCCCACCGGCATCGCGCTCCGCAGGTGGCCGTGGTGCCGGAAGCCTCAAGGCTCGCCGACCTCGGCGCGGCCCTTGCGGCCATGCCCGCTCTCGGTCGCGATCTTGCGATAACCACGCCTTCGGCGGTCCGCAGCGCAGTCTGGAGGGCCGGTGCCCGCAGACGCGTCCAGGAAGCTGTCACCACTCTTTTCGACCAATTTCCCGACTTCTCGGCCCGCATCGTTTTGGCCGGCCACCAAGGTTTTTATGCGGGACTTGGGCTTGCCGCCATTATCTCCGCGCTGATCTTCATGCCGCTCGCAACACTGCTTATGCTGCATATCGGGCTGTCATGCATCTATCTGGCATCCCTATTCCTGCGATTTGCCGCCTTCACCCGGCAAAATTTCGCCCCGGCCATGCTGCCGGCGCTACCCGCGCGGGATGCGCCGCTTCCCTGTTATACGGTGATGGTAGCGCTCTACCGCGAGGCCGCCGTTGCAGAGCAGCTGATCTCAAGCCTCAAGCGGCTGGACTGGCCGGCCGCGCTGCTCGACATCAAACTCGTCTGCGAGGCGGACGACCACGAGACGATCACAGCCCTCAAGGCGCTTGCCTTAGGCCCATGTTTCGAGATCGTGGAGGTGCCTCCCTGCAATCCGCGCACCAAGCCGAAGGCTCTCACCTACGCGCTGGCTGCGGCACGCGGCGAATATCTGGCGATCTATGACGCCGAAGACCGGCCCCATCCGCAGCAACTTCGCGAGGCTTACGCGCGCTTTCAAACCTCACCTGCGGAGGTTGCCTGCCTGCAGGCGCCGTTGATCATCACCAATGCCAAGGAATCCTGGATCAGCGCGCTATTTTCCCTCGAATATTCGGGCCTGTTTCGCGGCCTGCTGCCGATGCTCGCCGGCAGCCGGATGCCTCTGCCGCTCGGCGGCACCTCCAATCACTTCCGCACCGAAACCCTGCTTGCCGTCGGCGGATGGGATCCGTTCAACGTCACCGAGGACGCGGATCTCGGTCTACGCCTCTACCGCCTCGGCTACCGCGCGGATGTGATCGTGCGCCAGACGCTCGAGGACGCCCCGACCGCGATCCGCGTCTGGATGGCTCAGCGAAGCCGATGGTTCAAGGGCTGGCTGCACCTTTACGAAAGGAATCATAACCTATTGCAAACGCGAGATATTTATTCGATATCCACGGCTGAGAATTGGACGACAGCAACATCATAGCAACATTCACTCGCCAAGGGGTGGTGTCTCCGGAGCCGGGAATGTACTGGACGGGCAGCGACACTGGGAGTGCCATCCCGCTCAAGCCTCGTGCTGGTAGTGATACTCATCCAGTCGCGCTCTCGCTCTTGATAGCTCGTCGTCGATGAATAACGCGTGCCACCTCACATTTTCCAGTACCATCGCCTCGACGGTTAGATCCAAGCATTGCCGTTCATAGGAGATTTATGTACCCATCTGAGGGCTTTGTAGCGTTGATAAGATACTTTGCTGTTTCCACCCACCCCGTTCCGTGAGCATTCTCAGGAATACCGTCGCGTTATACCGAGCTTCTGATTTAGCTCGCTGGTCGATCGAGAACATCGCAGCGTTGAAATCAGTCTCAAGTTTTTCCATTTTGCGCTCCCATCACGTTACACTGCCCACTCGGATAAAACGCACGGCTACCACCCTCTCCGCCAATGTGCTTTGCAAGCGATCGAAAAACCGGCTATTTTTCAAAGCAAGCACCTGCGACCCACTTTATACCCACATTTGCAGCCGGATTTTGATGGCTTAATTCGTACGTGGCCGGACAACGTTTGTCGGCCTCCGTTATCCATAAAGCGCGGCGTTGTCGGACTTTTCTTCAACAACGAGACGCAACGCGGATCCGGCGAGAGCGGTTTGCAGGCCGACATACATATCTAGTCGACCGAATATTATGAACACCATTGGACGCGCAGTATGCGACACAATTTTTTTCCAGCTATCGCGATCAATGGATGATGGGAGGCTGGTTCCGAAAGGATGAGAGTGCCACTCTCCAACCCAATCGACGGTCTTCCCGGACGACAGCCATTGCTTGATTGCCCTATCCTCGTGACCGCGATGAGATCGATGGAAACGCGTTGGCGTCGACCGATCCCATTGATCGGGAAAAGTAACGGAGTGGACCTGGACTGCTGAAGGCTTTCGGAAGCCGAGCAACAACCCACCATGTTCATTGTTTCCAGAACTATTGCCTAGATAACTTCGGATCTCTTGTACTATGAGATTGGGAAGCAAGACCTTTATCAAAGCGAACTCGAATTACCTAGGCAAGCAGGGCAGCTTTTTAGTGCAGTGGGCGAGACCGGCTTTTGATATCTTCCCCGCTCCAAATCAACTGCAATTGTCCGCAAGCGAGCACCCGGCTTAGCTGATACCCAATCCAACGCAGCTCGGTTTGCCAAGCTTGCAGCCATTACCGCAGCGTCAGCCGAAAACGGCACATAAGAGCCATCGCCACAACTAGCTGGCTGAACATTGAGCACATGTCGTTCATCCCCTGCAGGATATCGCCACCGACCATCAAAGCTTGTTTTAAGGCAGCGAAAGCAGGCAAGACCGTCTCGGAGGTTGAGGAAGCTTTGGACCCCTGCGCCATTCATGAATATCCACGTATGGAGGAGTGCTGCTGCCCGAAAATCACGTCCTGCAAGAAATCGATCGTTCAAGGCTGATTGCACATTCCATTCACCGGTCGCGTCGATGATAAGGTCACAATTTGCGATTTGGCTCCAGCAGTCCAGCGCGTTTTCGTTGAATGCTCGTACACTTACTTGCGGGTGAAACCGCTCCAACTCAGCCTTGAGCGCAAGCGCTTTAGGTTTGCCGATATATTCGAACCCCAGCACGTGACGGCCTATATTCCCCTCGCTCAATAACTGATTGTCGAAGATAGACAGGCGTCCATCCATTCCCGCGCCGCTTTGAACAAGCAACCGTGACAAGTAGCCGCCAATTGTTCCGCCGCCGATCAAGGCAACTGATATATTCTTAAAATTGTCGCGTTCGGGAATATTGCGTGAACTGACGTGGTCTAGGCTGGACCAATTGCCTGCGTATCGCTCCACACTCACTTTATCCATCCTGTTGACTAACAGCTTCGTAAGGGATTGTTTGCGAATAGACTTGCGAAGGATAGCTGTCGCGATCTCCTTAGGCACTTCCATCTTGACGCCAACAAACGCATTGGGACCAGCGAAGAACACGGTTAGCCCTTGGCAAAGTTCATTGAAGATTACTTGCCAATTAACACCGAGTGCGGGCTGGCCATCGACCCAACGCCGTAAATCTTCGAGTGTCTTCGGCGCTCTAATGCCACCCCCGGGTCCGAGCTTTTCGCTTACGCATCGTAGGCGTGCCGGCTCGGGAAAAGTAACATCGTACCCACGCAGTGCCGGCCTTCTATCTAGGCATAGAAACTCGACTTGACCATTCCTACTCGCGAAAAATACGAAACCATCGGTCCCACCCGAAGACTGCTGTTTGGGCAATAGGACCTGCACGCCAAGTTTAGGGTACCAGTACTGCTGATACTCATCTACAATTTCGAGTTTTGCGCGGCCACGATATGAAAGCTCCAGGGTACGCTTGACTTCATCAAGTATTCGTAGGATTGCCTCGCCAGGTCTATAGAGATCAATCGGCAAGCCGGCACCGGAAGCATAACAAATACCGTCACCTGACTCGACATGGGCTAGGGTTTCAAGTGGAATCTGAGATCGATCTTTTAAGAATACTCGCGGCTTTTGTACAAAGCTAACATCTGGAATCGAAAGTGAGATATCTATCGGTTGGCCGTGGACACTGATCGAACCCGAGTAGTCAGCGACTCCGGATCCGGTGTATTGAAAACCAATCCTTTGGAGAGTCGCGTCGATATTTTGGAGAGCAGACCTTTTATCCATTATCCTGACGTTGAGGCTGTGACGCGCGGTGCTGCCACAGTAGCAGGAATGGCGGTTTGAACGGCGGCAATCTTGGAGGCCATTTTTACCGAATCAGGGCGGTAGGGCATTCGCTGTCCGAACTTGTTTCGCAGCTTCTTGACAACCAATTCTGCATCGCCTGTCCGCTCAAGCGCGGAGCTCATTTCGTCTCGGAGTTCCCGAGCCGCGGACACGATGGCGTCTCGATCTTCCTCAGACCACTCGTTGATGCAAAGATGCTTCAGAACCGGGTTTTCAATCTTGCCATTGAACAGGTCAGGCAGCTCCTTCGCGATTTCCAGAATAAGAGCATCATCGCGATCTTCCGTGGGAAAGCCGTTGAGCTTTTGTAGAGCTTGATCGACCGCGCACATAATACAAAGAGAAGACAACGGTGATTTTAACCATATATAATCACGCCACCCTTTGAAGAACCGGCATAGACGCTTATACACTGCGCCGTAGCGGTCTGACCTGCTTACAACCCAGTCGTGAAGTTGCTGTGGGTCCGACTGAACCCACGTACCATCGCGCTGCGCAAGCATAATTTTATCAGAAGGAAGACGCCAAGAGGTGGTTACGGAGTCCCTTGCGGCAAAAGTTGCAGCGTGACTCTTCTCCAGAGCTTCCCTGATCGCTTCAAAGCGCTCACGAGGAATGGAATAGATCGGTATATCGATGTGCGCCCCCGGCCACAACTTTACGCGCACGCAGTTCGGCTTTTCCGCTAGCTTCCAGTTATTCTTTTTGCAGAGGTCCGCGAGGGCGGTTTCGACGAACGCGAACAGCCCTTTCGCTGCAAGGGCCGGTTCGCCATTGCTTAAGAATTCAACCGGAACGTACATACCATCGTCTAGGTCGATTTCCTGATGCGGCTTTTGAGCGGGGGCATTTATTGTTCCGTAGGCAAAACTGCCCTGCGTCATGAATTTTACTTCAATGGCCGGGCGTGTGCGCCAGTTTCGGTTGGAATAGGCATCTTGCCAGTATTCATCATGCGTGATGATTCCGGCTGCGGCAGCTTTGAGGGTGGCGCGAATCTCACGCCTCGCTTCCATCAAGCCGGTGCGTTCATCCTCTTCGATAGTAAGATTTGCAAGGTAACTAGGTTGGGATTTCAGACCACAGAATAGCGCATGCGCGTTTGCAAGAGTCACATAACACCTATAATTTGATCATGTTTTGTTCAACAATGGGATTTGCAACTTCCTGTTTCAAGTGGGCTGAGGCGCTAATGTACAGAATTCTTTCAAAACAAATGATGTTCGTGGGATTCGGATGGCTGATCGTCGGCCTTTTTTCCCTCGCGTACAGCCTGCCGAATATATTGTCGGTCGAGCTGAGGGCTTCCTCCATTCCAGGGGTAGCTTGGCTGCTTCTGAACGCACTTTTATGGAATCCGGTTTGGCGGTGGTTTTGGCGCAAATTTCCCATTCTTGGGAAGCTCATCTTTCCCGATCTTAATGGCCGGTGGCGGGTTGAATTGGCATCAAATTGGCCCAGACAACAACAACTTCTCGATGCTGCGGCATCAAAGAGCGTTGTACTTGACATGAGACAATGCTCGTCGGACCAGTTGGCCCCGCTCACTCCGGTCGTTCTGGAGGCTGAAATCACGCAGACGTGGTGGAGTTTTGAAATGAAGATGTGGAATCCGAAAGGCAACACGCCCATCGATAGGTCTGACACAATTAGTGTGGACCCTTTTCCAAAAAAAGGGCTGCTAGCGCCCGGTATTTGTTATTTTTACAAACAAGTAAACGCTACTGACAACGTGTCAGACGATAACGAGTTCTATGGCGCAGCGAGGCTTGAGTATGACGGCTCCAAGGACCAGCTATCTGGGTTGGCCTGGACTGCCCGAATGTGGCGACGCGCAATGAATACGGCGGGGCCGGTTACCTTCAAAAGGTTGAAACCGTGAATAAAGCTTCGGTCAGTAACGTTACGTGGGTCCTTGGCAGCTCTGCTGATAAGAAACGTTGGCGGCTTAAGCGAACCGCTTTTGTCTATATACCTGACTTTTGCCTTAGCCGTTTTAGGGCAAGGTCAATGTTTCGCTTTAGCACTTCATTGCGGACTTTAAATTCATGGCGATCACCTGACTTCGTAAGGGAAGCGGCATCGTCCGCTTCACCATACAATGTGTGGCACGCGCTCATCTGTAGAGTTTTTCCGTGGCAGCTTATCTCTGACACAAGCAAGAAATTTTTACTGAAATAATCCTTTCTAAGGCGTTCAAGAAGAAGATCATCGAAGGCTTCTTCTTCTGGATAGCCAAAATCGGACATAAGCGGCGGAATGAGCCATTCATCCTGCGTGAAATCAGGCTGCCTTCGGCCGCCATGGGCATGCGCGCGACGTACAAGCACCCAATCGTCGATCCACTGGCTGTCCAAGATTACGGGTTGAGCCTGCCGCTCGATTTTTCCTTTAGTTGAAACAGTTGCGCCCCAATGCATCGCGACATACGGGGCGTTCTTGCAGAATCTAGAGCCGTCGTGAATGAACCCCGTGTAAGCTCCTCCGAATTTTTCTAGATGTGGTTCTGAAGTGAAGCCCTCGTGCCCCAAGAGATATGCTACCAGCGAAATGAATTTCATTTCTGCGTCGCGGAATTCCTCTGACGGCTTCAACACCTTAGTCTTAGAATTGGCGATAATTCGCTCAACGATTTCTGCACCAGACCCCACAGTTATTTCACTATCTTCAAGCCACACGCAGTCTGGAAACGTGAACTTAAATGCGCGCTTGGTCTGTCCATTGACGTACAAACCGACAATTACGAATTCTCGATCAACTACATTGGATACTAACGGGTGTTGCGGGAGTTCTAAGAAGAAATCTTTGAGGCGCGAAAGGTCCGTCAATGAATCTGCGTTCGCCTTGAGGTATTTAAGGTACGTTCGCGCTGCGCTCGTGTCCCCGGCGTACGCGGCTACGATGGTGGAATTAATCTCCACGGCTTTTTGTTGCATCATTTTCACGGCGGATCCAAAGAACGCGGCGCGTCCTTGCCGATTTCCATCCATTGGCAACTTTATCGGACGAAGAAAAAATCCTTTCTGGGATAACGCGCAGTCGGCGATAAGGGACGGGAAGGATGCTTTTGCGCTAACGTGTACAATCGTCATGTAAAGCTCATTGGTAGGATAGAGGTGCGATTGTACGATCCCAGCGTGAAGGATTGCTGAAGGGGGGATTTGCCACCATGCAGAGCACGTTGAACGAAGCACTTTCCTTGATTGCAGCGCCGAATTTCGAATCTCACAAAAACACGCAACTTGCTATGTCTGGATCTCAGATGCCGACCGCCCAGATTGCTACATTCATTCGGCCGGCAATTGTCAGGTAGCGGTCGCCACAGTCTTCGCAAGCACGCGATACACCTGCATTCGCGAACATCCGGCTTGTCTGGCGATAGCTGATGCCCCCAAGCCCTCTATATGCAGCTTGTGAATGAGTTTGTGATCCAAACGTGGGCTACCCCCCTTGTACATAAGGGCCGCTTTCGCGCGAGCAATACCCTCGCGCTGACGTTCCTTGATGAATCGCCGCTCCATCTGTGCCACCATCCCGAGCACCGTTAGCACCACATGACCGACTTCTCCACGGGTCGAAACGTGAGGGTCAAGCACCGTCACGAACGCACCGCGTTGCTGGCACTCATGAACGATGTTTAGGACATCGCGGGTGTCGCGTCCGAGCCGGTCCAGCCGGGTAACAACCAGCTCGTCGTCTCGCCGCAGGAACTCGATCACCGTCGCAAGTTCGGCGCGACCTTCGCGCGTTCCTCCAGACACCTTCTCCGAGCGAATGATTTCACAGCCCTCAGACCGAAGCCGGTCGAGCTGGAGCTGTAGATCCTGATCAATTGTGCTGACGCGGGCGTAACCAATGCGGGCCATTTGTAACCTCTAGCTTTAGGCCAAAGCCTAGCTTGTCACAAATAGGCGGCGTCAACCCGGATGTTACGCGACCCGCCGTAACCTGCAAACCTGCCACGCCGGGGTATACCCTGAAGTTACTGAATTGCCATTGCGCGCTTGCCGGAGACCGCTCATCCTTGTCGTGCAGTGCGAAGCGATCAATCATATCAGCACTCGCTTCGTTACTCCTAAGTTCACCCAGATGGGGTCGCTAGCTGGCTTTCGTCGATGCGGATGATCTGGGTCCGTTGAGCCATAGGACGTCTCATTGCGTCAGCCACGCGTCGAATCCGGTACCATAGCCCGGAGAGATCCCTCAAAATATTGTCCGGGAGAGACGCCGAAGGCCGCCCTGAACACTGCAATGAAAGCGCTGGGGCCGGAGTAGCCGAGCGAGAAGGCGATATCGCCCACACTTCGACCGGCGGCGAGCCACTCCACTGCTTTGAGGAGTTTCGCCTGCTGACGCCACGCGCGAAAACTCATGCCGGTCTCAGTTTGGAAATGGCGCTGGAAGCTGCGTGTGGACATGGCCGCACGGGACGCAAGTTCATTGAGCGGCCAATTCCCACCCGGCTCGTTCCTGATGTCCGCAGCGACGTTACGGAGACGTTCGGATGCCGGTGAGGGAAGTGACAACGGGGCGACCGGACTTGCCTGAAGCTGGTCGAGGATGACTGCAACAAGCCGCTCGGCACGGTCGCTGCCGGCCTCTGCGCGTGGTATCTCCAGGAACGCAAGGATAAGTTCGCGCAGGAGCGTCGTCGTTCCGATCACGGAGACCTCGGAGGGCAGGTTTACGACCGCGTCGGGCCGAAAGAACAGATAGCTCCGCTCCGTCTGCTGAAGATAGGTCACTTCGTGAAGGACTCCTGATGGCACGAATACGGCACGTTCAGGCGGAACGATGAAGTAACCCCGCTCGGTCTCCAGCCTGAGCGACCCCCGCACGATCTGGAAAAGCTGAGCGCGGTGATGCGTGTGGAAGGAATAGGTTCGCCCGGCGGGTTCCGCTCCACCTTGGGCGACGGCGGTGTGCGGATAATCTCCGAAGCCGTCTTGAGGCAGATGAACGTTGGTTAGGTTGTCAGGGGCTATCATGGCGTCTCACAGACATAATTTGCCAGACTACCGATACCACGTCGGACGGTATCTCACTAGATTGGCTTCACCGCAGCATAACCGGGATGGAAACCATGACATTCGAACTCCGACAGAACGAAGTCTCCGACCGCATTGCCCGAAACCTGCTCCCGAAACTCGCAGCTTTGCGGATTCCAGTACCCATCGTCCTTCGCTGGTGGCAACGGCGCGAAACGGAACAGGCACTACAGTGGCTATCGGACCGTGATCTGGCAGACATAGGCGTCGCGCGTCATGAGATCCGCGAGCTGGCACGATCGCAAGCGCAAATGGATGCGAGATCCGCAAAGCGGCGGGCAAGGTGATGGCGCTACTGGTCCGGTGCGGGCATGTTGCCGGTCGCATGAGAAACCGTTTGCTGGTTCAGAAGCGTGGCGATGGCCATTACCAACTGCGCCGGCACGAACGGTTTCGCTATCAGAATGCTTTCGGGCACCCCATTTGCCGCCCATTCATCCGCGCTGTCGGCCGTCACATAAACCACCGGCATCGCCGGAACCAATTCGCGCGCATGCCGGGCAACGTCCCAACCGTTGGGGCCATCGCCTAGCCTCACGTCTGTTATCACGGCGCTAAAGCGGGTTGCATCTCGGTCCAATTCCGACAGCCCCTCGTTTCCGTTCACGGCGGAGATCACCTGAAAGTGCTGTTGCTTAAGAATATCCTCCGCCTCGAGAAGAAGGAGCGGCTGATCTTCGACTAACAAGACCAATGGCATCGCAGACATATCATTCATCTGGAGCTCCGCAGGTTCGGCCAGCCTCGGCCGAGCGAAGCCTAACGCCTACAAGGAGCAGTCGTTCCCTCGCATCGGAGGACCGAGGCGCGTTGCATAGCGCCTTTATGCCGCCATTGCGATTTCACATCGGTTTCTACCGGCCGACTTTGCTCTGTAGAGTGCGGTGTCTGCCTCTTTCAGGGCTGCCTGGAGATCAGGAGCATGAGCGTTGGCGCTGGCAACGCCGAGGCTTACCGTTACCTTGATCTCTTGCCCATCGACCAAGAGGCTTCCGGCTTCGACTTGGCTGCGGATCTTCTCGGCCACATTGAAGGCATCCTGCCGGCGTGTGTACGGTAACAGGACAACGATCTCCTCGCCGCCATATCGTGCGGCAATATCGGTCTTGCGAATGGCGTCGCGGATGGTATCAGCCACCTTGGCAAGTACAGTGTCGCCGACTGAATGTCCCCATGTGTCGTTGATCTTCTTGAAATGATCGATGTCGAGCATGATGACGGAAAATGGGATGCGCTTCGAACCGGCTTCCTCGGCACAGCGGTCGGCGGCGCGTTGAAAGAAACGGCGGTTGGGCAACTTCGTCAGCGGATCGACGCTCGCTTCATTTTCCAACGCGCGTAGGATGCGGACCCGTTCCTTTTCCCGATGAAAAAGATCCGTCAGAAGCATCACGCCAGCGACATTCGCCAGCATCACGGGAAGAGCTGCCGTCTGGAATAGCTCGATCGCGACAGCCGACGGCAGAAAGGCCAGCACAACGAAAGAAGAGACCGTCGCCAGCCCGAGCAACAGGGACCGTCGCCATCCCGTCCCCAGCCACGAACGCGGCATGAGGGTGAATAGATAACCGGTCCCCGCGACAACCAGAATGCTCACAGTGCCGCCGATCGCGCCAATGCCTCCAATCAAGAGACGGTGGATTATCATCATCAGGGCAGCAATGATCATCCCGACCGGGCCGCCATAGATGGGGGACAGGATGAGGAGGATCGAGCGGGCATCATAGATCAGCCCCGGCATCATGACGACCGGATCATGCATCGAAATGACGCCGCCTGTGCCGAAGAGCAGACCAATAGCGGTGCCTTTAACGAGACTTCGATCTATGGTCCGTGCTATCCAGGAATAACCGTAGACGACAAGGGCCGCGACGCCGAGGATTCGGATGTACGCGACGAGCAGTCCATCAACTTCCATTAGCCCTAATGACCTTTGCCTCTTGATCCCATTTGCTCTGCAGAACGTAGACCAAGTTAGGGCGGAAGATTTGGAAATCATGTAGTCAGCGAATGTTCACCTGCGTGAAAAGGGAGCGCGCTCTAGGTCACGTCGCGGTCGAACGTCCGCGCGGTTGCGGTCCGGCATCATGGCGGCAGACACGATTTCGACCGGCTGACTTGGCCTCGTAGAGCGCCCTGTCAGCACTGGAATAAAGCGTGTCGAAGGAGCTGTCCGTTTGGTTTTGAACTGCGACGCCGATCGAGACCGTGATCTTGAAACTGCCCGCAGTCGACAGGACGAGTCGCTTTTCGATCTCACGCCTGATCTGTTCGCACACCTCCACCACCGCCTCTGGCTCCGTGGCGGTAAACAAGATCATGAACTCCTCACCGCCGACGCGGGCAAAGGTCATCTTGTGAGCTGCCTCGGCTGCTATGAACTCCTGGACGGACTGCGTCAGCGCTTTCAAAGCCGCATCACCTGCTGTGTGTCCGTAGGTATCGTTGACTCGCTTGAAATGATCGACATCGAGTACCGCAAGGGCAATTCCGGTGGGAGCAGCTTCCACCTCTCGAAATAGCGCATGGCCCATCTGGAATGCATGACGACGGTTGAACGCCCCCGTCAGTTCGTCTGTGACCGCCAGAAGATGCAATCTCTGCTGGATCATCTTCAAGTCCGTGATGTCCTGGAGAAGAAGCTGCACGACGGGGTTGCCCTCCCAAGGCAAAGCGCCTGCGATCAATTTGATCGTCCTTGTTGCACCCGCGGCGGTTCTGACCTCAGCCTCGGTCGGCTCGACACTGATCCGTCCGTCAAATGCCTCCTCCATCTGTTGGGCGGCTTCTTCCGCATGCGTGGTCAGGAAGTCGAGGAAGTGTTTGCCGACGACTTCACTTTGCGGCACTTGCAGGAGGCGTGCCGCCTCCTGGTTTCCGAAAATAATCCCCTGCCTAGTATGAATAAGCAGCCCCATCGGCATGAGGTCAAGCATCATGCCCATCCTCTCCTGGGTGTCGACGAGCGTCTGCTGGTAAGCTCGGCTGCTTCGAGTGCTTCGTGATCTTCATCCAAGAACATGGCTGGTCATTCATGCCTGCAACTGTTGGCGGACTATCTTTGAAGAGGCCGCGCAATCCGAATATCTATTAGATGATGAAAACATGAATAACTTAATTAGACGTTGCGCATCGACTCGGAGCGATAGACTAGATCCTTGCACGTCCCATGAACCAGCGTGAGCAGCTATGCCGAGGGACGACTTGATGGAACATTTGCGGCTTCTTGGAATTCGTACACGAACGGAGGAGCATCGATGCCAAAATCTTCTGACGAAAATATCTATACTATCACCGCGTTTCGCCATCGCTATGGTTTGCCGGCTCGGGAGGCGCGGCAGATTTTCGACAGCTTCGGCCCTAGACGCGCCGATCTAGACGCGTTCATGGCAGCCTACCTGAACCCAGCCGGGGTCGAGCACTGGGTAATGGATGTCAGCTCAATACGTTCAAGCCCGTGAGGGGCTGTGACATCGATCGACGGTTGATGGTGGAGCCGGTCTCCTCGCCGCGACGAGGTTAACCCTGCTACTGAGCATATGCGTACTTGGACCGGTAAAGACCGCCGCTGCAGGTTATGGCGGCATCATTTTAAGCCGGCGCGCTGAGCGCTTGATGACCGTCATGAGAATAGAGACTGCCGAGCAAGTCTTCCTGACCAACCAACAGCGAAATGCGCCGGCCATTTTCCGAAGCGCAATACCAATAGCGATGCGAACCTGCACAATGGGGTTGACCTTCGTCTTTGCGTTGCTGAGACGGCTGACGGGACGCTCATAGATCGGGCGAACAGGACCCTGCTCGTCATGATACATTACCGGTTGCACGCTAAGTCTTGATCCGCCTAAATACTGGTACATGTAGCGGTCGTGGATCCAGAACGCCCTCCCGCCCGTTTCCAGACAAATCGCCCAGTCGTTTTCTATCCTGAAGAGGGCTTTTTCGGTCTGCAGATCGTAAAGGCAGTTCCCGAACCTGAACATTTTCGCCTTTTGATCTTGGTAGTCGAAAATGAAGCTGCGATCGCTCATGACTTTTAATCTCTATGGGACCGCCGTTGCGGGGAGGCCATCTGGTCTTTACTTGGTCAGCCTTGTGTGAAGTATTCTTGCCCACGGTTGAGGTCCATGTGGCTGCCGATAACCGACCTTCAGTGCGAGTTTTGCCATGGCCGCTGAGAAATGATCTCCGGAACCGTTTAGGTATTATTGACCTTAGTAGGGAAATCAACCTGCCTTTACCGTCATACCCCTTATGGCAACGCCCTCTTTTTACGAGAATTAAAGCTCTTGCTTATCATCGTAACAAAGCAAATACGGGGGCTGCTTATGCTACGAGAATATCTGCGCGATAGGTCAGGCAACTTCGGGATTATGAGCGCTTTGATGCTCGTCCCGCTGATCGGAGTCGCGGGACTTGCCATCGACATCAGCGACGCGTTGGCGCTGAAGACTCGGCTTCAAGATGCAGCAGACGCCGCAGCGTTGGGCGCTGTGGCAGAAAGCTCGGTCGCGTTCAAAGAAGCGATGCTGATGACCGACGACGGCAATATCAGTGAGGCAGCCGAAGATGCAGAGAAGCTGTTTAGCGGGCAGCTGTCGGCGAAGACAGGCTTTGTGATCGACAGCACGCATGCGGAAGTCATACGCGAAAATAATCAGATCAAAGCTGTGTTTTCCTACAGCGCGAGCATGCCGACGACGTTGCTGAAGGTCATCGGCAAAAACCAGCTAAATATCAGCGGCACGGCGACAGCGGTCTTTCAGACGGAGACGTTTCGCGATTTCTATCTGCTTCTCGACAACACACCGTCGATGGGTGTCGGAGCGACGCCCGCCGACATCAATAAAATGGTTGCCAATACCTCAGACAAATGCGCGTTTGCATGCCACATCATCGACAAGGGCGTCGAAGATAAGAATAGCTACTACAATCTCGCTAAGAAGCTCGGCGTAACCATCCGCATCAACGTCGTGGCTCAAGCAACCGCTGCGCTCATGGACACTGCTATAAACGTCAGAAAGACCTCAAACCAGTTTCGTATGGCCGTCTATACGTTCGGACAAAAGGCAGAGGACACGAAGCTCCTGGAAATTTCCTCACTCACCGATGATTTGACGAAGGCAAAAAGCAACGCTGCGCTTATCGATCTGATGTCGATCCCATATCAGGGATACGACAACGACCAGCAGACCGACTTTGACCGCGCGCTTAAGGATATCGGCAACAAAATGGGCGCAGCGGGCACCGGCCTGACTGCCGGGAGCCCTGAGAAGATCGTGTTCTTCGTGTCGGACGGCGTCAACGACAGCAAGAAGGCGAGCGGCTGTATGAAAAAGCTGACGAGCAGCCGCTGTCAGCAGCCGATCGACATCAAGGCTTGCGACCAGCTGAAGAAGAAGGGCTATAAAATCGCGGTTCTTTACACGACGTACCTGCCTCTCCCGACGAACGGCTGGTACAATACGTGGATCAAACCTTTCCAGCATGAGATCGGCCCAATGATGCAAAACTGTGCCACCCCGGGCTACTTTTTCGAGGTGAGCCCTTCGCAAGGCATCAAAGAAGCCATGAACACGCTGTTCCTCAAGATCGTGAGCACGCCGCGTCTCGCAAGCTAGATTTGTCGCGCCCAATATCGCTTTGATCGTCAGCGGACAGTTGCATCGCGCGGCTTCGAAGACCGCGCCCGTGTTTACCCTAAAGGAAAAAAACTTCCGCAGGCTCGCTTACCGGCGGCAGGTCTGCCTATTCCTTCATCAACTGCGCGATCGTCATCCCCATGTCATCAGCGATCTGTGCGAACGGGGTCAAATGAGACATGTTCTTTTCCCGCCAGAACATAATTACTGCCAACAGGTCATCTCCTAGTTTCATATACATCCAACAAAAACCGAATTCTCGATCCGGGGGGCAGGCATAGGGATGTCCTTGATTTTTGTGGAGGTGGGTGATTCGGCGGAATGATGATGTCCCCGATAACGGGGCCTCGCCTGCCTCCTTCAGACTCAGTAACTCCATTGCGAACGCCATATCAGGACGATGGATGACTTCTATCCAGCTTACATGGGCTTTCTCCGCGGGCGGAACCATGGCATGCCGGCATAGCGGAACATCAACACCCGACGCACAGACCTTGTCGATCATCAACGTCAAATTGGATAATTGTAAGCCAGTCTCGCTGTTGGCCATTGACTGCAGTCGGTTTCGGATCTCGGCCTGAACATGGTCCGCCTGTCCCCCCGATAAATGAAAATCGTTCTTGCGGTCAGTGGTGCTAATGAGCAATCCGTGCACCAGAGGCACCTGCAAACGAGCGCCTCCAATTGTCGCAGAAATCCACATTACCTTCTTGGGGCCATGCTGATCTCCTGCAAGGGCGGGGATGGCCATCAGGAACCACAACAAAAACCCCGTTATGCTGGCTGCAATGTTTTGCATTGAATTGACCCTATCGAAAAGACCGTTTTGGCTTACCGCGACCGCCTTTGTCTACTATGGGCCAACTGATGCCTTTAGGCACGCATGAACCTCGGGCCAATCCAATGGCAGCAGCTCAGTATAGGGCTCTGGTGGTTCAATTCCGGCAACTGCCGGTCAAGGGATAGGATCATGATCCGCTTTCGCAACACCAGCTTGAAATTGAGCCGGGCGACAAAAAAATCGGGAACCGATCGGTGAATAAGGAGTTCGCCTCGCCTACGGAGTAGCGTCAGAACCGCTGATGTGTGTGGGTTAGGAAGGCGTAAGGTCCATGGGTTCTTATCGGGAGCAAGCGGAGAAGAATGTCGTTCTGTTGGTCGAAGATGACCCCCTTGTCAGCCGGTTGCGTCAATCATCGTTGAGGATGCCGGGCTTGAAGCCGTGGTGACAAACGGTTCTGACGAGGCAATCGCAGTTTTGGAATCCCGAAACGATATAGGAACGGTTTTCACCGACATAGACATACCGGGACAGTTCAACGGAGTCGGTCTGGCGAGGGCGATTCACGATCGCTGGCCGCAAATCCGCGTTATTGCGACGTCTGGACATGTCCGTCGAGTACAAGGCAAGCTTCCCTCGAATGTTATATTCCTCGCGAAACCGTATGGCATTGAGGATCTTGGTAAGCAGCTCCATGCGAAACCAGACATCGGTAGAGCGTTGAATGGCTAGGTCGGCTACCCTGAGGAGAGTCCAATGCATCATCCAGAGCCTGACGGCAAAGGGAATACGTCGTTCCAGCGCGAGGCGACAAATCGACGACCTCTATGAGGATCGCCACTGTGGAACACAATTAGCGCCACGCCTGCAATTTCATTCCGAAAATCGTCTAATACCTGTCGGCAGCGCGCGCTTTCTGGTTACCGTACGACCGCCCACGTTCACCGGGCAAAGCCGGGTGCTTCTACATGAGTAAAGCAGAGCCCTCACGAGAGGTCGCGAGGGCTTCTGCAACGCTTATTCTATGGAGCGTCTCTCCGTTTTCGCCGCAGATGATAATCGCCTTCAGCGTCAGGGGTTCGTCTTGTTGAAAATGCTCGGCTACAATCTCGTGCACGGCGATGGTGGCTTCGGTGACCGCTGTTTCCAATCCTTCGAATTCGATGCCATTGAGATCCCGTACCAGACCGGCATCATCATCAACATGTAGGTAAAATTTCACCCAACCAGCTCCGAAGGAAAATTTGCGTTTAAGGCGCTGAGCAGGGTCATCGTCTCATGCGCGCACGATCATAGGCCCGCAATCAGTACTCCGGCAACTCATCTCTTCGAAATAGGTCCAGTTGCTAATATGCCGTACCAGATCGTAATGTCCATGGAGGTTCCAAAAAGGGCCGCCTCTCCGGCACCGCGAGGGATCCCGCGTCAGGGCGGAGTTGCGAGGCAGGGATCATAAAACTGCAGTAATGACGTCCGCACGCCTATTTTCCCCTTAAACAGCGCGAATTAAAGTTTCACCTAGGATTAGCAGTGATAGAAAAACAATAGCCCCCGCTAAGCCGCGACGGCGAGCCAGAAGAACTTCATCTCTTAGCGAAACTGGGCAGCGCGGTTCCGATACGTCGATCCACGCCCAGTAAATGCCGGAAACCTGAATTCCGCATTCCCGAGCCGCGACGACATGTTTCGCGTTGATCCACTTGTGATACACTCCGTAGCCTGCGCTCGCGAGTAACAGAACAAACTTCACCACGGTCCATGCTTCGTCGATCATCGGCATCGCGCCAAATACTTTGCCTCGACCTCAAATAGACGGAGCCACCGGCCCGTCCTCTCCCTCGGTTCGTGGATGCAATCAATGCGGCGGCCAACCGCCGCATTGAAAGCCCGATCGCACAATTCTTCCGCGTCAGGCCACAAACCTGAAATCGTCGGCATGGAGGTTGCTCAGCATCACATTATGCAAAGTGATGGTGTTGTTCGCATCCAGTGCAATCACGGTATTGATACCCTCCTGCGACGCGGCTGCGAGAATAGCCTGGAAGTCAGTGATGGGGCTGTCGGCGATTTCGATCACATCATCGGTCCCCGCACCTGCAGTGAAGTCCTGAACCCAGTCGAAACCGAAATCGGATTTAAACACGAAGACATCGCTACCGTCGCCTCCGGTGAGGCTGTCATTGCCAGCCCCGCCCTCGAGCGTATCGCCCCCTTCATCCCCACTCAGGCTGTCGTCACCGATGCCACCCAGCAACGTATCATTGCCGCTGAAGCCCGTGAGGTCGTCGTTGCCTGCTCCGCCGTTGATGACGTCATTGCGATCGATGAATCCGAAGAGCGTGTCACCGGCTGACGTCGCTGATTGCTGCAGGTGCAAGGTTTGCAGATCATTGAGCGTCCAGACAGTTCCGTCGGCAACGTTGACTCGTTCGATGACGGTACTCGCAGAGTAGAGGCCGTTTGTGATCGTCACCGAGCCGGAAGTCCCGAAGTCGAGAACCATATCCCAGAAGCCGGCTGCGCCCCGCTCCACGGAGACTGAATTTGCACTGATACCAGCACCAAGTTGCAATATGTCGGTAGCTTCAGGATTGTCCCAGTCTTGGATTGTGTCGTGCCCGTCACCGAGGTTGAATATGTAGGTATCATCTCCCCAGTCGCCATTGAGGCTGTCGTTGCCAGAGCCGCCGGACAAAATCTCCTGCCGCCATGTTCCGGTGAGGCTGTCATTGCCAGACGTGCCCCGGATCCAGCCCACGTCGTTGATTTGCGCGAGGTTCCATGATGAGCCCCCGGCGAACTCGATCTTCTCAATGCCCCAATAGCCGCCATCCTGTTGGTTGAATTGGTTGTTGATAAAGATGGTTTGTCCGGTGGCAACTACCGTCATGATCAGGCTGACGCCGGAGCGCATGAACTCGACTTGTGTCAAATTGAGGTCGGTCAGCTGTAGAACGTCAACGGCGATGCTGTCGGAATCTTCATCGTTCAGGTAGTCGTTGCTGTCGCCGGACTCATAGGCATAGATGTCGCTGCCGCTGTTGCCAAAAAGCGAATCGGCGCCGACGCCGCCAATTAACCTGTCATTGCCTTCCTCACCGACCAGCGTGTCATCCCCAGCATCGCCCGACAGAGCGTCATTGCCACCGAGGCCATTTAAGGTGTCAGAACCCCCGCCACCCGTGATGACGTCGTGAGAATCTAGGAACCCATATATTTCATCGCCGCCGGAAGTAGACGCCTGCTTCAGGAACTGAACACGGAGATCGCTAAGATCCCAAACGATGCCGTTATTGAATTTAACCTCTTCAATGACAGAGCTGGCGGCGAAAAATCCGTTCTTGATGGTGATCGTACTGGAGGTGGCAAAGTTCAGGACAATGTCCCAAAAGCCCTCTGTGCCGCGCGTAACTAAGGTAGAGCCAGAATTGATCCCAGATCCCAGCCACAGCGTGTCGATCGACTCGGGATTGTCCCAGTCCTCGATGGTGTCGTGGCCGTCGCCGACGTTATAAAGATAACTGTCGGCTCCCCAGCCGCCTTGCAGGACATCGTTCCCTTGATGCCCGGCAATCACGTCGCTGGCCACCGTTCCATTGAGGACGTCGTTGCCCGTGCCGCCGACGATAGTGGGCGGTCGTGTCTGCGGAGCTCCGTTACCGAGCGCTACGATATTGGCGTGATTCCATATCACGCCGTTTGCGAATTCGATCTTCTCGATACCGCGGAACCCTTGGCCCGCAAACTGCTCCCAGACCTCGATGGTCTGGTTCGTCGGTAGGACTTTCACTAAAAGGGCATTACCATTTCGGACAAGGGAAATCTGCGAGGCGGTAACATCAGTGAACTTCAAAATATCGACATCAGAGGCGCGGTCGGCCCCGGACATAATAATGTCATTCCCGTCGCCGGATGAAAAAGTATAGCTGTCTGAGCCGACGGTTTCCATGAGGTAGTCGTCACCGCGACCGGAGATGATGACGTCGTCGCCGTCCGAGCCGGAAAGTACCTCTGCAGCCTCGGTTCCCCGAATAGGGCCAACAGGGGCAGAGAGAATGACTACACGGTCCCAGTATGTGCCATCGGAGAACTCGATACGCTCAAGGCCGGGTGAACCTGTCTGAGCCGCGAACTGATCGTAAACTTTTATTACTTCGCCTGTAGCGGCAATAGTTATCTCTAGGTCAGGACCGACCTTTGCCAACGACACACCTGCAGGACCTATGTTCGTAAACCGCAGGACATCGATGTCAGATGTCTGCAGATTGGCATCGTCGTCAATATTGTCATTTCCGTCTCCGAGAGAATAGACATAGGTGTCCGATCCGGCTCCACCCTTCAGCCAATCCGATCCCCCCTTGCCGTCGAGCAGATCGTCTCCTGTCGCACCGACGAGGCTTTCGTTTTCAATCGTCCCGCTCAACGTGAGTCCTGGTTCCTGGATCGCCATTATCGACGCTCGGTCCCACGCGGTGCCATCCGCGAAACTAATTACTTCAAGGCCGTGGAAACCAGTGGAACTTCTGAACTGATCGTCAATAGTAATCGAATGGCCATTAGCCTTGACCGTCAGCATCAAGTCATCGCCCTGACGTTGGGCCACAATTTGGTCCGCGGTGAGATCGGTAAAGCTCAGCCTATCTGTATCCGCTGCATCGTATCCGCTGTCATCAATAATGTCGGAGCCGTCTCCGTTGGCATAAATATAGGTATCGCTTCCTTGATCGCCGATGAGTTGGTCATTGCCTAGACCTCCCCGAAGGGTTTCATCGAACCAAATCCCCGTAAGGACGTCGGCATTTGCTGTGCCATTCATCGTCGGCACGAACCCCAGTTGCATAAGGTGCTGCCGATCCCAGACTGCCCCACCCGCAAATTGGATTGTTTCGAGCCCATAGGACATGCTGCTCGAATAGTATTGGTTGGTCAGGGTAATCGTCTGATTGGTCGACAAGACGGTTAGCACAAGGGCTATCCCCTGCCTTGCAGCCGTCACCTGACCGGCCGTCAAATTCGAAAGAATGAGCTTGTCGATCGCACCCAGATCGCTTCCGCCATCTCGGATCAGGTCGTTTCCGTCTCCCATCGCGTATAGGTAGATGTCGCTTCCACTATAGCCTTCGATGGTGTCGTCCCCTCGGCCGCCTTGGATAACGTCGTCCTCGTGGGAGCCTTCAATCTCGTCATTGTGGGGGGATCCCACGATCGGTCCCACAGGTATCGCCATTATGGTTGCCCTGTTCCAGACCGTCCCATCCAGGAACTCGATCCTCTCGAACCCCCAGTAACCGGTATCGGAGTACCATTGCTCATCGATTGTGATTGTGTGGCCCGTCGTGAGATCGGTCAGGACAAGATTTTCGCCCCGTCTCGAGGCGGAGACATCATCTGGATTAAGGTCAACCAGCCGAAGAGTATCTATTGACGTGGACTCATTTGCTTCGTCGTCAATAAAGTCAGACCCATCCCCCGAAGAGTAAATGTAGATGTCGCTGCCGCCGCCACCCAGTAATCGGTCGTTGCCTTTACCTCCGCTGAATAGTTCGCTTGCGCCACTTCCATAGATCGTATCCGCTCCGTCAGTGCCTTCGAAATCGATTTCCGGCTGGCCCGACCCAACGCTCAAAATTTCGTCTCTACCTAATGAAGTGCCATCGGAAAATAGGATCCTTTCCAGTCCCCAATAGCCATTTGGGAGAAACTGCTTTCGGACTGTGATTGTATCCTCGCTGCCGGCGATGGTAATCACCAACGCCTCGCCGACGCGCGTCAATGAGACATCTGAGGCTGTCAGATTTTCAAAGTGCAATACGTCGGTTTCAGAAGAAACGTTCACTCCGTCATTAATAATATCGCTGCCATCACCGTCTCTGTAGATGTAGACATCGCTGCCGAACATTCCTGAGAGAGAGTCGTTGCCTCCCTTGCCTCGCAGCACATCGCCTTCCCAAGTGCCTTCAAGTTGGTCCGCCTGAGCTGTACCGGCTATTTCACCGGACAAAACCTCGGTGATGTGTGTAATGACCTGTTGCGGGTTCCAAATTGTGCCATCGGAAAATTCTATGGATGGCAATGTGCCACCTTGATTGGTCGCCATTGCGCCAGTCAGCGTTATAGAGCCACCGTCTCCGGCGCCGGTCTCCGAGTCTAGGATTGTTATGATAAGGTCATTCCCCTGCTGGGTCAGCCTCACCTCACTGGCGAGCACATTGGTAAACTCGATCTTGTCTTGACCAGCATTAGCACCTCCTGCGTCTCGGATAGTGTCAGTGCCGTCTCCGCGACCGTATACGAATACGTCGTTCCCTGTTCCTCCGGTAAGAAGGTCGTCGCCCCGGTTTCCCTGCAGGCGATCGTTCCCGTCCTCACCGCGAATTTCGTCCTGCCCGTTCCGACCATAAACAATGTCATCGCCCCCGCCTGCATGAATGCGTTGAGCATCGTCCGATGAGAGATTTTGGTTTGCATCGCCCGCGTCGAGAGACCCGAAGGCGCGGCTACCGCTACCGCCGATGACATCACCGCCGGGTGTTCCTTCCCTTGCGCCGCCGTAACCGCTAATCGTAATTCCGAAGTCGCCTTGACGGAAGTTCCGGATGGCGACGTAGGGTGCACCCCAGTCCGGGTACTCCGGAATGAGAAAAATGTAGGGCTGACCCAGTTCATCAAGAATCGAAGATACGACAAGCTTAGGAACCCAATCATCTCCTAGGTCGTCGACTGAATATGAAGAGTTGATGTAAAACGTCCCTTCCGGGGAGGTGGCGACCGGCTCGTAAAACCCCGAGGCCCGTATCGCCTTAACCTCACCAGTATTGCTGTCGAAATTCTGTATTTTTATATCACCACGACCGTCACCGGAACTTTCATCTATTATATCAACGAAGGATAGTGATGCCGCTAGACTCAAAGAATAATTGGCATCGATACGATGAGATATTAGATATTGATCGTTACCGAAACCGCCAGCGAGAAGATCCCTCTCTCCATCATTCCAGTCTGGGTGGAATGAACGCAGGGACTGATCGTAAAAATCCACCGCGTCTCCGCCGACGAGAATGTCTGCCCCTCCTGAGCCATAAATCTTGTCCTGCCCGTCACCGCCCGCAAGCCGGTCTCGACCATCGAGCATTCCCTGCGAAATCTGCGAATCACCATGGATAATGTCGTTTTCGCTTCCCCCCTCAATCTTATCATCACCCCAATACCCGAACGCGACATCCTCGCCGCTGCCGCCCTTGATGATGTCGTTTCCACCTCCACCGACTAAAAGGTCCTTACCTCCATTCCCTTCGAGCGTGTTGATGCCTCTCTCTCCGTATTGAGGACTTAGAGAGTCCGCGATGATACGGTCATTGCCACTGCCGCCATTGAGAATGTCTCCATCCCCTCTGCCCCCAAAGATATACGAACCCTGCGCCCCGGCTCTCAGGACATCAATACCGTCGGAGCCGATAATCACCAACGGTCCTGAGGTTGGATCATCTGGAAGCTCACCAAACCCGATGTTGTCGATGTCGATAGTGATGTTTTCGAGTTCGCTACCGTCGCTTTTCCAGATCTTAAGTGCGATCGAGGATCCAGTGTTGATGAAGGACATACTGCCTTCTCCGCCCACCGGCCCTCCCACAATTATCTGAGCAGCGTTAGTAGAAGCCCCCCCCTTTTCGTCCTGCGCCCAACCCCAGCTATAAAACTCACTAAGGGGTACTCCCATGGCGGCAACCAGCTTCGCAGCCACGTTACCTCCGAACACCGAGTATTCGGTCTCACTTCCAAATTGCTTCATCTGTATTTTGGAGCCATCGACGGCACCTGCGTAGTACGCGAGGCCATCCAGTGCGGAAGGGATATCCGCGGGACTGATATTATCATATATGGCACCGGAGAGCGGGTTGCCATCTTTCAGGTATATGAATTGTACATCCTGTTGACCCAAGACGGCCTCGACCCTCTGTTCAAGGGAAAATGCCTCGTCAAAAG
This sequence comes from Neorhizobium sp. S3-V5DH, assembly GCF_004343065.1. Taxonomy (NCBI): domain Bacteria; kingdom Pseudomonadati; phylum Pseudomonadota; class Alphaproteobacteria; order Hyphomicrobiales; family Rhizobiaceae; genus Neorhizobium; species Neorhizobium sp. S3-V5DH. The sequence continues at coordinate 201,328 of NZ_SMCL01000001.1, read as the reverse complement.
TTGACCAGACATACGTGGCCAGTGCTGAGGCTCCGATACCGAAGACCACGGCGCCGATAGACAAGGGCCCCGCAGCTACTAGAGCCGGCGCAATTTTGCCAGCCGCCCAGGAGATAGCGTACGCCACCCCGCCGGTACCTAGCGTGTCGAGCGCCAGCTTCGCTGAATTCACGTATAGAAAATCACCATCTACGTGAATATCGGCAACAAATTCTGACAGAGTTGCAACACCAACTGCCTTAGTCAGGAAGGTCAGAGGCGCAGGAAGAGGGTTTCCTTGAAAAATATCCTTTATAACGTCGTCAAGGGCGGAGACAAGATATTTCCGAATGCTATCTTCGCTGGGAGGATCTACTTTGAAGTACACTGGAATAGACGTCACTTTCCATATCTCCATTAAATGATTCTATTGATTATTTCTGCGAGCGCGATCAAAGAAAGCGCTGCCACGTTCAGAATTCCGAACCTGCGCCCGTTGGTAATTACTTGCCGCCTAAGCGACGCCGGACACCGAGGATCATCAATGTTGATTCGTGACCAGTGCATGCCCCAGACCCCTACACCGTTTTTTTCAGCTTCGGCTGCTTGCTGGGTGTTCACGTACAGCAGGTACAAGCCGATAACCAACCACCCAGCCACAACCAATGCCTGAACATACAGTCCGATCATAGCAACAAGCTCTCTGCCTTCGACCACCACGCAACTAAGACCGACTTGAGCGTCGGCTCTCATGAGTTGATTGTTAAACTCAACATTAAATAGAACTCTTCTGAATGGGCCTACATGCGACGATCAGCCACTTCACCCCGTTGATATCTGCACCCCACCGGACGCAGGAAAACAGCCGGAGCTACGGGCGGGAGACGAGCAACCTCCACCGCTTTATGTGAATGAACTTGATTCGGCTGACCCCCAGACGTTTCTTTGGCAGGTTGCTGGATAGCCGCGCTACACGCAAGTAAAAGTTTTGTACACCTTCGTAGCAGAGTTGGAGCGGTTAATACTTTTTACCCGCCGATACGGCGCCATGTGGTGGTGAGACGGGGTCCCGCGCCGCCGTTAGCTCCTACAGCGGTGTTTTCCATTTCGCTGCCGTCGCACCGCGCGGCTGCGGTCCTTCTCATGAAGTTGTTGATCCCCGTTACGGTTGGGCGAACGGCGACGTCTTCCGGTTCGGCTGGCCCCCATCTTTCGCGAAATAATCAGCGGCTTTGGCCTTCAGGTCAGCGTAGCATTTGTCGATTGCCCCCTTCACTCGATAGGTCTCCAGCTGCTTCATGGGAGGGATAGGCCATTCGGATTCGTTGCCTGCAAACTTGACGCTCATACTTATTCCGCTGCGGCGGGAATCCAGCAAATATGAGAGTGCTCCTAGAAGAGCGAATGCCTTGTCGTTCCCGATAACAGCCGGGTCGAGTGAGCCCGTCAGGTAGTTGGTACCCTCGGCCTTCAATTCGAAATTCAGGGGACCGGCAACGGTTACGAGATCTACATTGGTTTTCTCGCCGACGGGAAGTTCCCAATTTTCCGAATAAACCTGCAGCTGAGGCTCGATGTAGTTGAGGCCGGTTAGCACGTACATGAAATTCAGCCCCTTGTGCGTCCAAGTTCGGGTCCCGAACATGCAGCGAGGCTTTTCCTCTGGCCCTTCGCCACCGTCTGGCAGCACCTGCCAGACTCCCCAAACATCGCCCATAAAATACTGCGTCTGTCCGCTCGTCGCCGGCAGCGCACTCATCGTCAGCAGAAGGGCACCTGCTAATGTAGCGCCCTTAGCCATTGCCTTGCTCCGTTTTGCCCAGGACATCGGCTTTCATCCGCTCGAACTCGCCGTCGTTGATCGCCCCTGAGGCCCGCAGAGACGCGAGCTTCTCAATTCGCTCGACCGCTGATGCGCCGGCAGCCTGAGACGCCCCTGTCTGGCCATCGGTGGCCGATTGTGACCCGGTCGAATGCGAGGGGTCGAAGCGATTGGGGCCGGGGGTGGGTGCCAAGCAGCCGAAAACGATGAAGGCGATCACGCCGATACCCGGCAGCAGGCACAGCAGCACCAGCCATCCGCTCAGGTTAGCGTCGTGTAGGCGCCGGACGATGATCGCCAGCGAGGGGATGTAGTGGCCGATGACGATCAGGGCGGAAATGAGCGGCTGCGGTTCGCTGCCGCCGCTGATCGCGATGTCGATGATGAAGCCGGCAACAGCCAGACCCAGCAACGTCAGGTGATAGAACCAAAACTGCGAGCGCGATGAGCGGCCGGAGAAGACCGCATAGCGGCGAACAGCATCAAGATAGGCGGTCATATAGCTTCCTTCTGACTTTTGACTTGCTGACCGCTTCACGCGCTCGCGGCCGTGGGCGGAGTGATCGAATAGAAATATGTTGGATATATCCGATGGATAAAACAACCTCAAGATGGTGGCGATGCAGGCATGAAAGTGCGCGCACGTATCGCCTGGAACCTTCGAGCGTTGAGGACTGCTCGGCAGACAACCCAAGAGAACCTTGCGGTTGACGCCGGAGTTGATCGGACGACTATCAGCGGTCTTGAACGTGGCGATTTCAACGCCTCCGTGGATGTGATGGAGCGAATTGCCGAAGCGTTGATGGTTGATGTTGTCGATCTGTTTCGAGTGCCTCCACCCGACAGCAACGAGCCGGCTCCCTTGAAACCGGGTCGAAAGAGCAAAGCCGCCAAGCCGAACAAAGCCTGACAAAAAAGAAGCCGCGGGGTGAGCGCGGCTTGGTGAGTTCGATGGGATGACCACGGGCATCAATATTCGTCCTCCCGCATGATGGTGAGGACGCGTGTCGTAACGGTGCTGTCTGCAGGGTCGGGCGACTGGTAGCGAAGATCCGTGTCATAGTAGTCGATCTTCCAAAAATACCCTTCGTCGGCGATTACGACGCGACCGAAGTCATGCTCGCCGTAGGGATCGTTGGCAGCGGTGAAGGTATCAAAGCTGCGAACGGCCTGCAGAAGTTCAGCCTGTTGCGCCTCATCAAGCCGCTGTACTCCGCTCGTCAGCAGCACCCGCCCGCCGATGAGCGTCTTTCTCAAGGCATCGTTTAGTCTGCGAACATCATGGCTAGCGGAAGGTGTCGCTTCCGTCATGGTCTGCAAGCCTCCCTGCAAAGCGCTGGTGACGTGCATCATGGGCAAGATGGTAATCATCTCAGCCACTGTCACGCGGCCACGTAGCTGGGATGCAGCAGGGCGATTTCGGTGACGCCCCGTGTGAAGGTCGGCAGATCGGGCCAATCGCTCCACCGCAGGCGAAACCTGTCTTCCCCTGCTTGCTCGATCACGATCGCGTCGAACCAGCCCTCCTCGGGATCATCGGTCGCCAGCACAAGGTCGCCGACTGCGATCTTCGACCAGTCCTCCGGTTTGCGCGGTGGCACCTCTCCCTTGCTTGCCTTGGCATAACCTTCACCAGCAGACCCTGCCGCTGTTGCAACGGCTTCCACACGGGCAGCAGCGGCGGCGAGGTAGTCGTCGTCCAGGTAGGTGGCGAGTTGATCGTAGACGGTGCGCTTGACGAAAGGCACGAATGCCTTGCCGCTGCCGAAGAGCTTCCCACGTGGAAGCGCCTTCGCGATCGCAGCCAATTCTTCGTTGCTGACTTCGATAATGGCCATGTCCATGAGGTCGGCAGCTACGGCGGCGGCATCGCCATCATCTTCGCCAAACCAGGACGCATGAGGCCGCCCCTGATCATCAAGTCCGACGAGGAGCACGTTCGGGTTGCCGGGCGGTTCTACCTTCGGGGCCGGTGTAGATTTCGACTTCTCGACCTTCACGTTTGGTCGGGGGCCACTGATGATCGAAACGTGGGGTAACGAAACGTTGCGGGAATTCTGCACCGTGGGTGCTGTCGAAAACGTATTCATGGACGTGCTCCTGAAACGACGAAGAGCGCCACAAAGGGCGCTCAGGTTGAAAGGCATTGTCGGCCGTGGGCCGGTTTAGTTCAGAATACGCTACAACGGCACAGCACGACGAAACATCGCCAATATATCGGATTTAGTCATATTTGTCAATATCTTAGCAGTTTGTCCCGATTTGCAGTCCACCATTGACTTTGATTTTGAACCAGAGAATTCCTGACGAGTGGCGGCGTTTGCCGCCACTCTTCGCCGGCTACGCCCGATCACCGAATGCAAGACGCGCGAGATCCGCCACGCTCACTCGCAAAAAGCGCTTGTTGAGACGCCGATCTTGGAAATACGGGGTAGAGCCATGTGCAACGCTGATCCCCGTCGTACACAAAGCTTCCATGACCAGTGCCTCAGGCGCTCCCGCGAACCGCTCTACTTCGCCCTTCCGAATCATAACCCATGGCTGACCGTCCCATGTTTTCACGAATGCAGGCATGCTGCTGATCGCGTCTTTCCTGTTTGCGACCGGAATTGTCCCCGCGCCACAGCGTGCCAGGATAGAAATCGCATGTTGTTGAGCCGTTTTACCGCCTCGACCTGACTGTTGCTTCGCTGACCTGTCTGCCTGATAGAGCCGATTGAGAACCTCAAATGGAAGTTCATCATCCCACGCGACAATTCCTGCGCGGATTATCTCATCACCAGCTGCGGCCAACTGGGCAAACTTGACCGCAGACCTGCGATCCAGGCTGTCACCGCCTTCCCCCGCCATCTGACGTGCGTATGATGAGACGCTTTCTGCATAGCGTATCTTGACTTCATCCTGCTTGGCTACGACCCATCTAATCCAATTGAGATAGCTATGCCCGGAGTATGTGGCGATCAGCGCGTCCAGCTTGGTCAACATAGCCACACGTTCATCTAACGTCATCGATGAGGGCCAGATACCACCTTCGTCACGCGATGGAACCGGCAGGATCAAAAGCCGCGCATCTTGCCCTGTTCGTTTGCGTCTCGCGTTGATGGTATCGGGGTCTTTTTCGCCGGTGATGACGGCTGTCGTCCGCCAGCGAAGATTTGGGAAGTTCGACCCCTCCGAGCGATTCTTACCGCGGCCATTCGCGGCCATGTAAATGAAGGTCGAAAATGCCTTCTCGAGTGCAGCGTCATCGAGAGAGCTAAGTTCATCGAACACTGCTACATTGTCGGAGTAATACTTCAGCTTCTCCTCGAAAGCTCGCTGCGTCGAGTCGAACGACTGTAGTTCCCGGTCGGCAGGCGGCCGCGTGATCGCATTCATTAGAGAACCAAGAGATGTCTTTCCGGTGGTCGAGTCGCCCCAAATATAGACGACCGGACGCTCCGGGGGCTGGGCAAGTCCCAACAGCGGCTGGGCGAACGCGATCATCACTGCAGCTGCAAGAAGATCACTTTGACTAGCCGCATCATCGATAAAGTCGATGAGATCATCATTCTTCTTGGATGGATAAGGAACATGTGTTTCCCTCAGATTCTGGTGCAAACGGAAGGAGGAAATTTCTCCCGTGCGGAACACCCTTCCGTCAAAGACGAAGTCCCGTCCATGCCAGCCACTTTTCGAGACCACCGTGGCAGGATTGAAAATGACGTTCTTGACGGCCGCTTTGTGAGCCTGCTTGATGCGGTCCGTCTCGAAAGTATTTAAGCCTGCCTGTACCAGCTCATCAGCCACTATTCCCGCGTTGGTAGCATGCTTGTTCAGTAGCCAGACTGTCACGGCGGTGTCGTTCCCCGCCTTTGCCCGGACGGTCATATGCCTTTGAGAACTACCCTCGACTACCGCGCCAGATCGCATTTCGATTACGAGTCTCTTCGTCATTTCGGTTTCCTTATTTGCTTACTTGCTTACTTGCAAAATCACGATTTTGGGCAACTGGCAGCGCAGGAGCCTCCTGCGCTGCAGCTTCATCACCCGCATTTCAACAGGGGTAGTTCGAGAGGCTAACGGCCTTCCCGAAGGCTTAATCTTAGGAGTTCTTCCACAATTGGCTGCATTTCGCGCATTGGGAAATCATTGAGCAGGTGGTCCGCCGGGCCATGACCAATAAGCAACTCATCAGCGCGGTGAGCAGCCATCCAAGCCAACCATTCAGCGTAGCCGTCGCCCTTGAGAGGGTTAGGTCGAGCGCTGATAAGACGACCGTTCCGGCCTAAGATTTGTTGGCGGATGTTGGGCTCGACCTTAGAGAGATAGCTCAGGACGACGAGCATCTCAGCCCGAGTAGATACTCGCGATAGATGTATCGGACGAAGCGCGCCGGACTTCGCAGTGAGGCGCGATCGGAATGCTGTCCGAATGGCCTCTTCAGAAGCGCCGTCGATGAGGATGTGGAAATGAGGTTCAAATGCCAGACCGTCATCAGCTGTTGGCGTCGCTGAGATCTCTAGACTGCCAAAAGCCCACATGTCCGGATAGGTGCGTTCAAGGTCATGAAACGTGGTTATTGCGCGCAATATGCAGCGGTTCAAATTGAACAACCGCAGCTTACCGGCTTCACGTCGATAACCGGTGTCCACGAGGGTGAGGTGGTAGAGGTTGGAAAAATCTGACTGGAGGGACGCGCTCAATTCGCCAAGTATCCAAGCTCTAACTCGGAACTGTTCGAAAGCGCATCCAGCACTAGAGCCGCCGTACGTAGCTCTGTTCCATGACGATTCCAGGGTTTCGCGGCCCAGACCCGATCTAACGGTCTCAAGTATCTGAACACGGCGTTGTTGAGAGCTGGCTATGCCGTCAACAGAGAAGGTATTGCCCGGGTGGATCGCCTTGAAGTATCGGCGGATCTCGAACTCGTTGTCGTAGAGAAACCTTTCGAGGCCGGTTCGGATGATGGTTGGCTTATTCGTAGACATAGGGACTCCGTGAGCATGAGTTCGCAATCGGAGGCCACTAGCTCTCCGGCGAAAAGGTTGAAGATGAAGAAGAGTGTTGGTTCGGCTAAGCGGTCAGGCGCCCATTGCTAAATCGCAGAAGATCACCCAGACCGCACCGCTTGCCGATTTAGTCAGACCAGCCTTAGGGCTGACCCTGCTCGATTTGAGCGAGCAGAGCATGGATGTCTTCGGCTCGCCATACGGTGACCCGTGCCGATATTTTACGGGGCCGCGGAAATTTGCCCGACTTCACGCCGGCCCAGAACCCTGAGCGGCTGATGGGCAGGGGGCCGTGAGGGCCGAGGATTTGCTTTAGGCGAACGAAGCCGGTCTTCGGGAATGGGCGCTGGGCGTCCGGCGTATCGCCGCTTAGCGCTAGTTCGGGAAAGTGATGTGTCACCGCTATCTCCTTAGTGCGTTTTGATCACGAGGAGAAAAATGTAGGAAAATGCGAGCAGCCGGAAGTCCGGTGACCAAACGGAGTGGTCCGGTTAGCGAGCGGATCTAGAAGATTTAAACTGTTGTTCTTTCTTAAAGTTTCGACGCAAAAAGTCGATCTCTCGGGGGTCTAAAAATGAGGTTTCGAAGGGCATTTGCGAAGCAAATCTCAACGCTTTGGCGTTGTCCTTTTCAATCCCTTTAATACCAAGCTTGGATAGGTAATTGTCGCAAAAGAAGCGGGCGCGACCAAGCCAGACATCAAATACGCCGATAAAGTCGGTTGCTTTTATCTCACCATCCAAGATTTTATCGAGGAGCACCTGATCGCCGACCTTGATTGTCGACGCTGCGTACAGCAACGCAATCGTCGACTTGTTTTTAGCCCATTTGTTATAAAAGACCGTCCGCTCGACCAAATCGTCATCCTTATAACTGCTGATCACCGTGATAATCATGGTCAGGCTAGGCCGATGGTAAACACCGAGATCATTAAGGTGATCAAGAGAATAATGTAGAAGCTCGCATGCTTTAACCAGTGTCCTCAGTGACTTACGTTCAGAAGAAACGAGGCTTTCCAGCGTAATTCGATCGGGGGTCACTCGGAACCCTGAATGCGCGCTCATTTCGTAGTATACGTCTCGCATGAAGTCCGGGCCAATACAGACGTATGCGTTTACCAATTCAAGACCAACATCATAATTTTCGTAAATCTCTGAGCTGTCCTCGATTTCCGCCATATAATCAAGAACTGCGTGGGACATAAGGATTTGTTCGACGGTTTCGTCAGACGGCGAAATCACCCCATCCGCAAAACCCTAGAAACAACACTTCCACTATACCCCGATAAGACGGATCGGCCGCTGAGATTATCGGAGCTGCCTTATCAGCTCGAAAGGTCTTGCCAAGAGCTATCGAGGCGAAACTTGGCTGCCCTTCGGGCTTGCGTTGCGAACAGTAGCGGTTGGTCAGCGACCTCACGGCTTGAACGGCTTCACTCAATTCTTTCGATCCAAGGATGTCACGTACGTCGGTCATTCGCCCGATATCTCCCGGCGCCTTTCTAGAAGATCACCACGACGATAGGCTGTTTCGGCATTGTTTTCGATAGGCAATGGTCAACTCAGGACTTCAGAAGCTGGTCAATATGTTCATCCCAAGTCAGCAATGCCGTCTCGATGCGGCTATCAAGATTGGGACGACTGTAATGCTTGATGAGTGTTCTTGTATCCTTTCCTCCCCGCTGATGACCGACCACGGCTGCGATCGTGTCAAGTGGAACGCCGAGCTCATCTAGGCCCGAGACAACCGTTCGCCTGAGATCGTGGGTCGTAAAATGCCGAATCGGGCGTTTTCGGTGGTTCAGTGCGAGACCTATATCGTCAGATCTAAGTTTCCGGCTTTTATCCAGTATGCGGAACAGCGGACCCTTCGGTTCTGACTCAAGACGACCTTCCACTATCGCCCGAGCCCGTCCTACAAATGGTCGGGTATAGGGCTTTTTATTTTTCGAACGCTCTTCAGGGAGGGTCCAAAGTAGGCGCCCTTCCTCAAACCAAATTTCGGATGCCTCGATTCCTGCGATTTCGCCCACGCGGGCGCCGGTCAGAAGCTGCAGCTTCAAAACCGTAATGGTATCCGGCGGCATGTTGTCTGCACCATTCTCTAGCCAAAGCCAAAATTTCTTGATCTCGTCGTTGCTCAAGACCCGGTCCCGTGGCGCACCAGCGCCGTAGGAGGGTAGCCCTTGAACCGGGTTCGTCTCCACATATCCCTTAGCAACGCCCCATCGGAACATCGCATCAATAACCTGTCGACGTTTCTCAGCCTCCCTTGGAAACTCCCCTGCCACTGGATCCAGAAGAGAAGAAATGTCTCGCCGAGTTAATGATTGCGCCGGGCTGGACAACTTCGCTGCGAGTGCACGCTTGAGACGCCTGCGGATTTCTTCCGCCGTTCGTAGCGCTCCTCCCTTTCGGTTGGGATTAGCGATGTCCTTACAATAGCTATCGATCAAGGCAGAAGTTATGGTGAGGTTTTCACGTGCCTCCCGGCTAGCACGCTCTTCAGCAATAAGGTTGGTTCCTAGCCTTGCTGCTTTTACGATCGCCGCTGCTCGTTCTCTTGCGCCCGCTAGGTCAAGCCCATTTCGCCCCTCATGGTCACATCGACCCAAAGAGGTACTGAGAAGCTTTCCGTATTTGATCCGGACCGTGACATTCCACGTGAGTTTCCCATCTGGCGCAACACGCAAACGGAGTCCGTCTTGCTTAGCATCGCCCACATAGTAAGCCGTTGCTGCCGGCTTTAGGCCGGCGATCATTAATGCTGTGAGAGCCTTCTTCATAGTTTCTCCATAGGCCATGGCTCACTGTAGCAACTTCGTAGCAACAAATCGACCGGATTTCATTGGACCACTAAGGTTGAAGAGGGATTAGCCCTTGCCCATGCGCTCCAGTAACCTACTGACTTATATATAATGTTTCGAGACATCTTGGACTACCATGTTCCTTTAAGACATTTGACCCAAAGGCTGGCTGCAGACCTGGCTGGTGCTGATGCGCCATCCCCGCCGTCTCGCCCGGCAGATGGGCCTGACGGCGTTCTGCACTTTCCAGCTGATGGTCGGAGGCATGCTGCTCTCCTCGCTCCTGCATCCCTTGATCATCGTCTTTGCCGGCATCGGCGCCCATTCCATGCTGGAAGCGCCGACGGACGATATTCCCACCGGCATGCTGTCGCTGTTCGTGATCGACGTGATCAATATTCTCGGCAGCTATCTGGTCTTCCTCGCCCTGGGGCTGAGCTCGATGATCGAACACGAGAAGCGGCTGATCGGCCGGCGCTGGCTCGCCGTGCCGCTTTACTGGCTGATGACCTCGATCGCAGCATGGCAAGCGGTCCTGGAACTACGGTCGAAACCGTTCGTCTGGAACAAGACGCCACACCAACCCAGCACCCGGAAAATATAGAGTCTCCGGCGTGAACCGCCCTACTGCCGCCTGCCTTTTGCGCTTATCAACGGGCGTGATATATGCGCAGCGCTGAGCCGTGCCGCCGAGGATCAAGAACAACATGGAAAAAGCGAAGCTCGTGGTCGTCTTCCCGATCTATAACGGCGCCCAGACGATGCGCAAAAGCCTGCAATGCATTGCAGATCAGGACTTTTCAGATTTTCGCGCGATCATCGTCGACAACAAATCCACGGACGCCACGCTGGAAATAGCCCGTGAATTTTGCGCTCAAGACGAACGCTTCGAGGTCATCCAGCAGAAACGCCATCTCGGCGTGATCGACAATTTCATCTTCTGCATCAAGCTCGGCGCCGAGAAGGGAGAATATTTCTGCCTGCGGGCTTGTGACGATCTGTCGACTAGCGATTACCTCTCCGCGCTGCTCCATGCGCTGGAGCAGAACCCGGACAAGCTTTTAGCCGTCGGGTCGTCGGAACGGATCGATTCGGACAAGACGCAAATCCTGAAACCGGAACCGAACATATTCAACTTTCAGGAGAACGCATCCCAAGGCAAGGTGCCGCGTGGTTTGAGATTTCCCTCCGAATGGTTTTACGGGGTCTACCGGTCGGCAGGCGGCGCGGATATCCTGCTGGAGCGATGGCCGGCCCTCGGGGGCCCGTGGTGCGCGGCCTCCTACGCCGTTGCCGAGTTTGTCATGCGCGATCTGATCGTCTGGGTGGACGGGCCGATGTACATCTTCTTTCGCGGCTCGGATTCCGAACAGCTCTATGCTGCGAAATCCATCACCCATAAGATCCAGCAGCGCTGGCTTTACGCGGTCGGATGCTACCGGGTCGTGGACAAGCTTCCCCCGCTGTCCTGGAACACGCGCCGGAAGATATTCAAGATGGCCTGGCGAGATGCGCGCGGGAAGACGAACTATCGCATCCGCCGGCATGTGCTGCAGAAGCTGAGGTCGCTTTTCTGAAGCCAATATGAGGAACATTTCGAGCCTCCGCACGTCAGATAGGTGAACCTGACGATGGAGGCGAGAGATGCATACCTATTACCGCTATCACGGAACCGACCCGGCTCCCGGCGCTCTGATCATCAAATTCTACCATTCAGGGGATCAGGTCCGCGGCTTCATCCGCAAGGTGACCGAACCTTCAGAAGACGACATGGTTTTCCCCGGCGAAGAAATGGAGCCGGAAGCGGCTTTCCGTATGGCGGAAAACAAAAGCCGCGGCCCGGAGCAGCACCCGATCTACGTGGAACTGGCAGAGGGCCTGGAATGGGACCCGGCTTGGGGCAAGCTGATCTGACGGATTTGAGAAACTGGAGCGGGTGAAGGGAATCGAACCCTCGTATTCAGCTTGGGAAGCTGCTGCTCTACCATTGAGCTACACCCGCTTTTCGCATGCTGTCCGAAAACGAAACCCGGTTTCAGACGGCAGCATGCGTAACAGGACAACCCGAGACTTTCAACAGATGAGGCCGGCTGTCAAGCGGCGCCCCGCCGCTCAGACGCGAAAATGCTTTGAGAGTTTCAGGCCCTGTGCCTGATAGTTGGACCCCATGCCAGCTCCGTAAAGCCCTTCCGGCTTTTCCTGCATGTGCTCATAGACCAGCCGTCCGACGATCTGGCCGTCCTCCAGGATGAAGGGCACCTCGTGGCTGCGGACCTCGAGCACTGCGCGGCTCCCTCGGCCACCCGCCGCCTCATGGCCGAATCCGGGATCGAAAAAGCCTGCATAATGGACCCGGAATTCGCCGACCAGCGGGTCGAAGGGCGTCATCTCGGCCGCATAGAGCGGCGGCACATGAACCGCCTCACGCGAGACGAGGATGTAGAATTCGTCCGGATCGAGAATGAGCTCGTTGCGGCCGCGGCTATAGAGCGGCTCCCAGAAATCGAAGATGTCGTGCTGGGCCTTCTTGTCGACGTCGACAACAGCCGTGTGATGCTTGCCGCGATAACCGATCAGGCCCTCCTTGTCGCCGGAGAGATCGATCGAGAGAGCGATGCCACCCCCGGAGACATTCGGGTTGCTCGCGGCCACCAATATCTCGTTCTTGTGGAGCTGCAGCAAATCCGGCTCGCTCAAAAGAGCGTTGCCCACGCGGAAGCGGATCTGAGACAGGCGCGAGCCGCGGCGAACGACGATCGGAAACGTTCGGGGCGAGATTTCCAGATAGAGGGGGCCGGAGTAACCGACCGGGATCTTGTCGAATTCCTGGGCGTAGTCGGTGATCACGCGCGTGAAGATATCGAGGCGGCCGGTCGAGCTTTTCGGATTTGCCGAGGCCGACATATTGGCCGGCAGGTCGAGCCTTTCCATCAGCGGCACGATATACACGCAGCCTGTTTCCAGCACCGCGCCTTCGGTGAGATCGATGACGTGCAGCTTGAGGCGATCGAGCTTGTCGGAGACCAGGCTGTTCGGTCCCGGCATGAAGCTTGCCCGGACCCGGAAAGCCTTTGCGCCGAGACGCAGATCAAGGCTCGCTGGCTGAACCTGATCCCGATCAAGCTCGCGCTCGGAGATCAACCGTCCACTGTCGAAAAGCGCCGCTATTGCGCGGTCCGCCAGAATTCCTGTTTCGCGAGCCATCATGTCTCTCTCAGAGTTTTCGTCGAGACAAAACCAAATGCGAGCCATTGACGCAAGCGGGACGCGGCGCTATGCCACTCTTATCCCGTGGTGATTTGGCCGGTCGGCTTGCAGCCACGTTAAATAAGTGGCTAAAAAGACCGGGTGCGAAACCGGTCTGCTTATGCGACCGGTTTTTTTGTTCTGAATGGGGACACGCATGACCAAGAAATGGCGCCCGGCAACTCAGCTCGTACACGGCGGCACGTTGCGTTCGCAATATGGCGAAACCTCCGAAGCGATCTTCCTGACCCAAGGTTTCGTCTATGATACCTCGGAAGCGGCCGAAGCCCGCTTCAAAGGCGAAACCGACGGTTTCATCTATGCGCGCTACGGCAGCCCCACCAACGACATGTTCGAGAAGCGCATGTGCGCGCTGGAAGGCGCCGAAGACGCACGAGCCACCGCCTCCGGCATGGCTGCGGTCACTGCCGCGATCCTCTGCCAGCTGAAGGCCGGTGACCATATCGTCGCGGCGCGCGCCCTCTTCGGCTCCTGCCGCTGGGTGGTCGAGACGCTCGCTCCGAAATACGACATCGAATGCACGCTGGTCGACGGCCGCTTCCTCGAAAACTGGGAAAAGGCCATCACGCCGAAGACCAAGGTATTCTTCCTGGAGAGCCCGACCAATCCGACGCTCGAAGTGGTCGACATTGCCGGCGTCGCCAGGCTCGCCGACCAGATCGGCGCCAAGGTCGTCGTCGACAACGTGTTTGCGACCCCGCTCTTCCAGAAGCCGCTGGAGCTCGGCGCGCATATCGTCGTCTATTCTGCCACCAAGCATATCGACGGCCAGGGGCGCTGCCTTGGGGGCGTCGTGCTTTCCGACAAGGCGTGGATCGACGAAAACCTGCATGACTATTTCCGTCACACAGGCCCGGCGATGTCGCCCTTCAATGCCTGGACGTTGCTGAAAGGCATCGAGACGCTGCCGCTGCGCGTCAAGCAGCAGACGGAAAGCGCGTCCAGGATCGCCGATTTCCTTGCCGAACAGAAACAGGTCGCGCGGGTCATCTATCCGGGCCGCAAGGACCATCCGCAGGCCGATATCATCGCCCGGCAGATGACGGGCGGTTCGACGCTGGTCTGCTTCGAGCTGAAAGGCGGTAAAGAAGCAGCCTTCAAGCTGCAGAATGCGCTTGATATCGTCAGGATTTCCAACAACCTGGGCGACTCCAAGAGCCTGATCACCCATCCGGCCACGACGACCCACAAGAACCTGACGGATGAAGCGCGCGCCGAACTTGGCATTTCGGCCGGCACCGTCCGCTTCTCCGCGGGCATCGAAGACACCGACGACCTGATCGAGGACTTCGCGCAGGCGCTTGCCAAGATTTCTGCCTGACGCGGCTGGTTATGGTAAATCCGGTCTTGCCGGATTTACCAACTAAATTATCCCTAACCTCAAGAAACGCTCACACTCGCTTGTTCAAACCGCGAGAATTCTTGACGTTTCCGCAGCTCTGTACAATATCGAGTAAGTAACCATTCTCAGGTGCCGCATGTATCGCGCCCGTACACGAGACATAGAAGTTGCCGTCGAACCTTACTATCTGGAGGAGCAATCCAACCCGGAAGAGAGCCGCTATGTCTGGGGCTACCGCATTGTCATTGAAAACCATTCGGCGTTGACGGTTCAGCTCGTTCATCGCTATTGGCACATTACCGACCAGAACGGCCTTGTGGACGAGGTGGAAGGTCCTGGCGTCGTAGGTGAGCAGCCGCGACTGGAACCCGGCGACTCGTATGAGTACTCATCCGGCTGCCCGCTCGACACGCCCTCGGGCATGATGTTTGGCCATTATGACATGCAGACGGATCAGGGCGAGACCTTCAAGGTGACGATCCCCGCCTTTTCGCTGGATTCTCCGGGTCTCATGCGCGTGCTGAACTAGCACTTCGTTGAGGCGAATTTAGCCGTATCTTAATCGTTGTACAATTTATTCACTATGTACGAAGCGGCCCCGACCGCTCGCATGATGCGTTCGTCACCAGCCTGCCGAGGCATTTCCACACCCCTTCCCCAACCATTGTCCTATGGTCCGTCGACACTGACGACCTCGGGCGACAAGGAACCTCCATGCTTGCAAGAATTGGAATCAAGGCAAAGATTCTGTCCGTACTGCTCCTGCTCGGTCTGATCTCTCTTTCAGGCCTCGGCTATGTTTCGCTGCGGTTCAGCCAGGCGAATGCCACCTATCATGGCTTCATCACCAACGAGAGCAAGGCGGCCGTGCTCGGAGCACGCGCCGCAGCCGGGATCTGGACCGCCGTCTCCATGGCGGGTCGCCTCATGGAGCTTCCGGCAACAGCGCCGAATTACCAGCCGATGAAGGACAAGCTCAACGGCGACTTCAAGACCGCCATGGAGCGCTTCCAGATGGTCGGCGAAATGGTGCCGAGCCGGAAGGAGGCGATGGCCAAGATCCTGACGATCGTCGGGGCGGTGAAATCCAATTTCGAAAAGGCAATCGAACTGTCTGCCGCCGGCGACAAGGCCGCGGTTCAGGAGATCCTCATCAAGAACGACGAACTCCTGAAGCAGATGTCGTCCGAGACGGGCTCCAACAACACGGTGATGATGGACTTGCTGGCGTCGGGCGGCGAGGAGATGTCAGCCTCGGTCAACTCGACGATCACCACCAGCATCATCGGGTTGGGCATCGGCGTGGTGTCGAGCATCGCGCTTGCCTTCTACGTGTCGCATGCAGGGATCACCGCGCCCATGGCGCGTCTTCGCGAGCGGATGACGACGCTGGCGGACGGCCAGACGAGTGGCGAGATCGAAGGCATCGGCCGCGCCGACGAAATCGGCCAGATGGCCGCTGCCGTCGCCATCTTCCGCGACAATGCCATAGAGCGTATAAAACTTGCCAAGGAGGCGGATTCCACGCGCCAATTGAGCGAGGCGGAACGGCTCCAGCGCGACGCCGAGAGGGCAAAGGAAGCAGCTTCCGTGCAACATGCGGTCGATGAACTTGGCGCGGCGCTCAACCGGCTGTCGGACGGCGACCTCGCCTACCGCATCGAGACGCCTTTCCAGGGTCAGCTGGACAATCTCCGCCGCAACTTCAACAATTCCGTCGAAAAGCTGAACCAGGCGATGAACAGCGTCGGCACCAATGCCTCCGCGATCAACGCCGGCGCCACCGAACTGCTCAACGCGGCCGATGACCTGGCAAAACGTACAGAACAGCAGGCCGCCTCCGTCGAGGAGACTGCCGCTGCCCTGGAGCAGATCACCACCACCGTGAAGGACGCGGCCAAGCGTGCTGAGGAGGCAAGCCAGCTGGTGCTGCGCACGAAGGGCGGGGCAGAAGTCTCCGGCAAGGTGGTCAACGACGCCATCGACGCAATGAGGCATATCGAAAATTCATCCAACGAGATCGCGAACATCATCGGCGTGATCGACGACATCGCCTTCCAGACCAATCTCCTGGCGCTCAACGCAGGGGTGGAAGCAGCGCGCGCGGGTGATGCCGGCAAGGGTTTCGCAGTCGTTGCCCAGGAAGTTCGCGAACTTGCCTCGCGTTCCGCGAATGCTGCCAAGGAAATCAAGACGCTAATCACGGCGTCCAGCCAGCACGTGCAGTCGGGCGTGGATCTGGTGGCGCAGACCGGAACTTCGCTTCAAAAGATCGTTGGCGAAGTCCAGGAGATCAATCGTCACGTCCAGGCGATCGCCGAGGCATCGCGCGAGCAATCGCTCGGCCTGCAGGAGATCAACACCGCCGTCAATACAATGGATCAGGGCACCCAGCAGAACGCCGCGATGGTTGAAGAGTCGACGGCGGCGAGCGCAGCACTGGCAAGCGAGGCCCAGAGCCTGACCGAGATGCTCGGCCAGTTCCGTCTCTCTGCGACGGCGACCTACCGCCAATCGGCTGCCTCCGGCTCACGCCGCGCGGCTTAAATGCTCGAAAAAGATACGGCGGCTCTGTTCAAAACAGAGCCGCCGTATTCGACAATCCCGAGCGGCCCGTTCAGGCCGCGGCGAATTCCGCCACCTCGTAGTGATAGGTGGTCGAGCAGAATTCGCAGGTGACTGCGATATGGCCGTCCTCCTGGCTTGCTTCAATCTCTTCTGCCGTAAAGCCGTTCAAAACGCTTTTGATCTTGTCTCGCGAACAGCTGCAGCGATCATGAACCGTCTGCGGTGCGTAAACACGAACGCCGCGCTCATGAAAAAGACGGAAAAGCAGTCGTTCGATTGCAACCTGCGGATCGGTCAGTTCGTCCGTATCGATCGTCTCCACCAGAGAACGAGCTTCGTTCCAGGCGTCGTCGACCACATCCGTGTCCCGTTCGTCGCCGTCGCCGCCGTGCAAGTCAGGCTGCCGCATGCGCTCCGGAGCCTGGGGCAGAAATTGCGCAACCAGGCCACCCGCCCGCCAGTTGTGGCGCGGCTTGCCCTGCGCATCCCGGTCGAAGAGCTCGGCTACGCCGAGACGCACCTTTGTCGGGATCTGCTCCGACTGACGGAAATAGACGCCGGCGATCTCTTCGAGAGAAGAGCCGTCGAGGGGCACGATGCCTTGATAGGGCTGCATGCCGCGACCCTGGTCAATGGTGAAGGCTAGCACGCCCTGCCCCAGAAGCTCCGGCGGAGAGGTGCGGCCGTCCTTGACCGCATCAGCCAGCGCTTCTTCGTCGTAACGGGCGTAAGCGCGTAGGCTATCAGGCGTCGAAAAGTCCGCGACCAACAGATCGACCGGACCGTCGCCTTTCGTCTGAACGGTGAACTTGCCATCAAACTTCAAGGACGTACCAAGCAGCGCGGTCAGCACGATGGCTTCCGCCAGCAGCCGGGCAACCGGCCCCGGATATTCGTGGCGACCGAGGATGGTGTTCAGCAACGGACCGAGCTGTACGGCCCGTCCGCGCACATCCAGCCCTTCTACCTGAAAAGGAACGACCCGGTCGTCTCCGGCAAAATGAAGATCGTTGAGGTTCACAGTCGCTTCCGCCATGACTTCGCTCCTTCGCGCCGAGCCCTTACAACTTTTTACACAAGCGCCGGCCAGAGCGGAACCTCAGGCCGGAGGAAAAGACATCGACGAAGTGTGTTGAGACACCGGTTTCTGACAACACGGCGCAAATGATAGCCGGTAGATGTGCCCGGCTCTTTTGAAAATCAAGATTTGGCCTGAAACGGCATTCAGACGGCGCCGAAACACCAGGCCAGGATGGACTTCTGGGCGTGCAGGCGATTTTCCGCCTCATCGAAGACGACCGACTGCGGCCCGTCGATGACTTCATCGGTGACTTCCTCGCCGCGGTGGGCGGGCAGGCAGTGCATGAAGAGCGCGTTCTTATCCGCCCGCTTCATCAGCTCCTCATTGACCTGGAAAGGCTGGAAGACGTTATGACCGCGCGCCTTATGCTCCTGGTTCATGGAAACCCACGTGTCGGTGACGACGAGATCGGCACCCGCAACCGCCCGTTCGGCATCGTGGCACAGCATGATTTCGCCGCCGTTATTGCGCGCCCAGTTCAAAAACTTGTCGTGCGGTTCGGACCCCATGGGAACGGCCATGTTCATGCGATAACCGAACCGTGCGGCACCCTCGACAAAGGAATGGAGGACATTGTTGCCGTCACCGGTCCAGGCAAAGGTCTTCCCCGCGACCGGGCCGCGATGTTCTTCAAACGTCATCAGGTCGGCCATGATCTGGCAGGGATGCGTATCATCCGTGAGGCCGTTGATGACCGGTACGGTTGCGTGTTCGGCAAGCTCCAGCAGGCGCGAATGATCGGTGGTGCGGATCATGATTGCATCGACATAACGGGAAAGAACCTTGGCGGTATCGCCGATCGTTTCAGCTCTGCCAAGCTGCATTTCCGTACCCGACAGGAAAAGGGTTTCCCCGCCAAGCTGGCGCATGCCGACGTCGAATGAGACACGAGTGCGGGTAGATGGTTTCTCGAAGATCATCGCCAGCATCTTGCCGGCCAGGGGTTTTGCTGCCGTTCCGGCCTTGGTCGCCTGCTTACGGGTCTTGGCGTCTTCCAGGATCACGCGCAGGTCTGCAGCGGAAACAGCGGAAAAATCAAGAAAATGCTTCGGTGATGCCATTTTGGTTCCCTGTCGAGAGGGAACCAGAAACGGCGCCCCCTTCTACCTTCTCAGGCCGATTTTTTCATCAACGACGCGGAAAGCTTTTCCGCCGCCTTCTCTATGCGAGCAAGTCCTTCTCGGGCCTCCTCCGCAGTAACGGTCAGAGGTGGCAGCAGGCGCACGACATTGTCGCCCGCCGGAACGCCCAGCAGGCGTTCGCCACGCATCGCGCCGACCAGATCACCCGCGGGGACTTTCGCCTTGATGCCAAGCAACAGCCCCTCGCCGCGAATTTCCTCAATAATATCGGGGAACCGATCCTTGAGGCTTGCCAGACCCTGACGGAAAACGAGCGAAACGTCGCGAACATGATCGAGGAAACCCTCGGCCAGGACGACATCCAGCACGGCGTTGCCGACGGCCATGGCAAGCGGATTGCCGCCATAGGTCGTGCCGTGGGTGCCGGCGGTCATACCGGACGCCGCTTCGGCCGTCGCCAGGCAAGCGCCGACCGGGAAACCGCCGCCGATACCTTTGGCAAGCGCCATGATATCCGGCGCCACGCCCGACCATTCATAGGCAAAGAGCTTGCCGGTACGGGCCACACCGCACTGTACCTCGTCAAAAATAAGCAGAAGGCCGTTGTCGTCGCAGATCTTGCGCAGCGCCTGCAGGAACTCCTTGGGTACAGGACGAATGCCGCCCTCGCCCTGGATGGGTTCGATAAGGATCGCGGCTGTCTTTTCGCCAACTACAGCGTTCAAAGCGTCGAGATCGCCAAACGGAACCTGGTCGAAACCTTCCACCTTCGGACCGAAGCCTTCAAGATATTTCGCCTGTCCGCCAGCGGCGATGGTCGCCAGCGTGCGGCCGTGGAACGCGCCCTCGAAGGTGACGATATGGAACCTCTCGGGATGGCCCTTCACATATTGGTAGCGGCGGGCCGTCTTGATTGCGCATTCCAGCGCTTCGGCTCCGGAATTCGTGAAGAACACCTTATCCGCGAAGGAATTGTCGGTCAGGCGGCGAGACAGCGTTTCCTGACCGGGCACTTCATAGAGGTTCGACGTGTGCCACACCTTCTCTGCCTGCGCCTTCAACGCCTCGACGAGATGCGGATGAGCATGTCCCAGCGAATTGACGGCAACGCCGGCGCCGAAGTCGAGATATCGCTCGCCGCCTTCCGTCACGAGCCATACACCCTCGCCACGCTCAAAACGCAACGGGGCCCGGGCAAAGGTGTCGAAAAGCGTGGCTTCAGCCATGGCGACATCACTCCTCTAGGCAGCTTAAAGACCAGCGAACCAGCCTGAAAAATCAAAAATGCCGCCCAATGGGCGGCCAGCCGCACTATCGATGTTTAAGGCCCGGATGTCAACAAAGCTCGGCATTCTGCCGCACTACAACCGAAAACAGGCAACGCCTGCCCATGTGACAAAAATGACTCTTCCAGACAGCAAGTTGGGGAAAACCAAGAAATCGATTCTCTGCGAATCCCGCGACTCTTGCCACGGAGTCAGCCTCACACTAGGTTAAAGATCAATTACTAGACTGCATGCGGCGGAACTAGTCACCTCAAACATATATGTAGTGGGTGCTGCGGAATGATGTCTGCGGCAAAGGTGGAAGGATTCTGCATGCCGACAACGTTCAAAGGCGGAGAACGGGCATGAATTGGACAGACGAGCGTGTCGAGAAACTCAAGAGACTGTGGTCGGAAGGTCTGAGCGCCAGCCAGATCGCCGCACAACTCGGAGGCGTAAGCCGTAATGCCGTGATCGGAAAGGTGCACCGCCTCAGCCTGCCGGGCCGGGCAAAGGCTGGGGGCACTGTCGCTACGGGCCGCGCGGCGGCCAAGCGGACGACCTCAGCGCCTCGGGCACCGAATTATGCATCTCGCGTCGCGACCCGGACAGTCGCCCGTGCCGTCGGCGCGACCGTGGTCAAGGAAGAGATCGAAGTCGAAGCCTTCGAGGAGATGGAATACCGTCCGGCTTCCAACGTGGTGGTGCCTATCTCCCGTCGCCTTGCATTGACCGAGCTGACGGAACGCACCTGCAAGTGGCCGGTCGGCGACCCGTTGAAGGAAGATTTCCATTTCTGCGGCTGCGAATCCCCGGACTCCTCCCCCTATTGCAGCTACCACGCACGGCTTGCCTATCAGCCGATACACGATCGCCGCAGGACTGCTGCCCGGGCATAAGACCGGTACGCTCCGAGACGGGAATTGAAGCGGGCTTTTGCCCGCTTTCTTCATTCCGCATAGCAGCCATGTCTTCCGGCGCTTGCCTCGTCGTTAGATGATGCCTATTTTGATGTGCGCGAGGACGACCTCCCCCTCATGGGCATCACATCGGGACGACCCGGTAAGAACAAGGACCTTGGGTTCAGGGCTCCCTGGAGGTTACCATGCGTTCCACACGCGACCGCATCCGCCACGCAATCAGCTTCGAACTGATCGGGCTCGCTCTTGTCACGCCGCTCGGCGCCATAGCTTTCGGCATGCCGGTGGAAGATATCGGGATTGTCGGGATTGGCTCAGCTACGCTGGCAACGGGATGGAACTACCTCTACAATATCGGTTTCGACCACCTGATGCGGCGGCTGACCGGCAGCACGCAAAAGAGCCCTGTCGTGCGGATAGCGCATGCGATCCTGTTCGAGCTTGGCCTGCTTATCGTATTGCTGCCGCTGATCGCCTGGTATCTCGACGTGAGTCTCATTCAGGCGCTGACAATGGATATATCCTTCGCAGTTTTCTACGTGATCTATGCCTTCGTCTTCAACTGGGCCTATGACCGGCTGTTTCCGCTGCCGGAATGGTCCAAGGCAGCTACCACCGGATAACGGTCTCCCAACGCCTTAGGCACCTTGGCCAACCCACGTAGGATCCCCGATCAACGTTCTGTTTTTGCTCGTAGAACCGGCATGGAACGTTCTATGTCATCAACCGTTGATGCGGATATCCGATCACGGTTTGAAGGTTCGATCATGTCTTTCCTGCGAGCTAACGGTCTGACGATCGTGCTGATGGTGGCGGCGCTTGCCACGATCGGCGGGACGTTTATTTCCGGGTGGAGCGTTCATAACGACGAACTCGCCGAACACGGACAGGTCGCGCTCTCGGCTGTCGACTATCTCACCTCTGGACATTTTCTCTCCGCCATCTTCGAGAACTGGGAGAGCGAATTTCTGCAGATGTCCGCCTATGTTATGCTGACGGCGATGCTCTATCAAAAGGGCTCGGCGGAATCGAAGGATCCGGATCAACCCAACCCGCAGGATGAAGATCCGCGGAAGCATCTACCCGATCCCGAGGCGCCATGGCCGGTAAAGGCGGGCTCCTTCATTCGCGGCCTCTATTCCTATTCGCTCGGGATCGCGCTCGGCCTGCTGTTCCTGCTCACATTCGTGCTGCATCTTCGCTACAGCTTCGAGGCTGCCAATGTGGAAGCCGCCATGCACGGGCAGCCGACAATGCCTTTCTGGCAATATCTGGGAGACGCGCAATTCTGGTTTGAATCCTTCCAGAACTGGCAATCCGAATTCCTCTCGACTGCGGTGCTGGTGGTTCTGTCGATCTTCCTGCGCTTCAAGGGGTCACCGGAATCCAAGGCCGTGGCCGACCCGATCAGCAAGACCGGTTAAACAAGCCCGATCAGCAACGCCGCCCGTCAGGACTCCATCGAATAACCGGCGCCGCGAACGGTGCGGATGACATCCTGCATGTTGGAGAAGTTGAGCGCCTTGCGCAGACGACCGACATGCACATCGACCGTGCGTTCGTCCACATAGATATCATGACCCCAGACGCCGTCGAGAAGCTGCGAGCGAGAAAAAACCCGGCCTGGCGAGGCCATCAGGAACTCCAGCAGGCGGAATTCGGTCGGGCCCAGGCGAACCTCGCGGCTCTTGCGATGCACGCGATGGGTCTCGCGATCGAGCTCGATATCGCCGCAACGCAGCACGCTGGACAAGACTTCCGGCCGGGCACGCCGCAACATGGCCCTGACGCGCGCCATGAGTTCCGGCGTCGAAAACGGCTTCACCACATAGTCGTCCGCACCCGTTGCGAGACCGCGAACGCGTTCGCTTTCCTCGCCGCGGGCCGTCAGCATGATGATCGGCAGGCGCTCGGTCTCCGAGCGCATGCGCAAACGGCGGCAAAGCTCGATGCCTGAGACGCCCGGCAGCATCCAGTCGAGGATCAGGAGATCCGGAGTGCGTTCCTGAAGCCTGATTTCAGCTTCGTCGCCGCGCAGGATCGTCTCGACCTCATACCCTTCAGCTTCCAGGTTGTAGCGAAGAAGCACGCTCAGCGCTTCCTCGTCTTCCACCACAGCAATTTTTGGCAGCATCTCAGCTCTGCTCCATCAGCATTCCGTCATTCGGTGATCGCGCCAAGCGTATTCGATGTATCGTCCTTCGGGCGCTCGCCCTCCGGCTGGGCGCCCGTCGTCATGTAGTAGATCGTCTCGGCGATGTTGGTGGCGTGGTCGCCGATGCGCTCGATGTTCTTGGCGCAGAAGAGAAGATGCGTGCAGGTGGTGATGTTGCGCGGATCTTCCATCATATAGGTGAGGAGTTCCCGGAACAGCGAGGTGTACATCGCGTCGATCTCTTCGTCGCGGATGCGGATCGCTTCGGCCTTTTCCGCCGAGCGGCTGGCATAGACGTCCAGCACTTCCTTGAGCTGTACCAGCGCCAGATCGGAAAGGTGCTCGATGCCGCGTGCAAGCTTGCGGGGCACGCCCGTGCCCTGCACCGCGATGACACGCTTGGCGGTGTTCTTGCCCAGATCGCCGACGCGTTCGAGATCGGCTGCTATGCGCAGCGTGCCGACGATCTCGCGCAGATCGGCAGCCATGGGCTGGCGTCTGGCGATCGTGACGATAGCTTTGTCCTGAATCTCCCGCTCAGCATGATCGAGGATCACATCATCCGATATGACCTTCTGAGCCAAAGCCGAGTCCGAATTCACCAGGGCGCGCACAGCATCCGCGCACATCTGCTCAGCAAGACCGCCCATCTCGGAGATACGGCGGCTCAAATATTTCAGTTCGTCATCATAGGCCGACAGGATATGGGTCGATGCCATCGTCTAGTCCTCGATATTGGGTTGTCGGGCGGCGCAGTCGGCAGATCAGCCGAAACGGCCCATGATGTAATCTTGAGTGCGCTGGTCGTCCGGATTGGTGAACATCTTGTCTGTGTCGTTTTCTTCGACAAGCTGACCCAGATGGAACATGGCAGTGCGCTGCGACACGCGAGCCGCCTGCTGCATCGAATGCGTCACGATGACGATCGTATAGTTGGCCCGGAGTTCGTGGATCAGCTCCTCGACCTTGGCGGTTGCAATAGGATCGAGCGCCGAGCAGGGTTCATCCATCAGGATCACTTCCGGCGACACTGCCACCGCGCGGGCAATGCAGAGACGCTGCTGCTGACCACCGGAGAGGCCGGTGCCGGATTCGTGCAGGCGATCCTTCACCTCGGTCCAGAGGCCGGCCCGCTGGAGGCTGGCTTCGACGATCTGATCCATGTCGGCCTTGTTTCTGGCCAGACCGTGGATACGTGGGCCGTAGGAAATGTTTTCGTAGATCGACTTCGGAAATGGGTTCGGCTTCTGGAAAACCATGCCGACGCGGGCGCGCAATTCAACGACATCGATATTCTGATCATAGATATCGTCGGCATCGAGTGTGATCCTGCCCGTGACGCGGCAGTTCTCGATCGTATCGTTCATGCGGTTGAGGCAGCGCAGAAAAGTGGACTTGCCGCAACCGGAAGGACCGATGAGGGCAGTCACCGTGTTTTCCCGGACGTTCAGGTTGACGTCGAAAAGCGCTCTCTTTTCGCCGTAATAGACCGACACGTCCTTGCCGATCATCTTGTAGGAAGAATCGTTCATCTTCTGATCCAGCGCCTTTTCAACTGCTGCTTCTGACATCATGTTCATCGTGTCCTACTCCTTTTACCAGCGCCGCTCAAAGCGTCGCCGCAAGAGAATTGCGCCAACATTCATTACGATGAGGAACAGGAGCAGAATGATGATCGCTCCAGAGGTACGTTCGACGAACGCACGTTCGGCCTCATTCGCCCACATGTAGATCTGGACCGGCAATGCCGTTGAAGGATCGAGCGGCGTCGCCGGATAGTTGGCCACGAATGCCACCATGCCGATCAGGAGCAACGGCGCCGTCTCTCCGAGTGCGTGAGCAAGTCCGATGATGGTGCCGGTCAGGATACCAGGCATGGCGAGGGGGAGGACGTGGTGGAAGATCGTCTGCATCTTCGACGCCCCGAGACCAAGGGCGGCTGCCCGGATCGACGGCGGCACCGCCTTCAAAGCGGCTCGCGTGGCGATAATGATCGTCGGCAGGGTCATGAGGGTCAGCACCAGGCCGCCGACGAGAGACGCGGAGCGGGGCAGGCCCATGAAGTTGATAAACACAGCCAGTCCCAGCAATCCGTAAACGATAGAGGGGACCGCCGCGAGATTGTTGATGTTCACCTCGATCAGGTCCGTGAACTTGTTCTTCGGTGCAAATTCCTCAAGATATATCGAAGCAGCAACACCGATCGGCAGCGACAGGACCAGAACGATCAGCATCATGTAGAACGAGCCTATCAGCGCGACGCCGACGCCTGCAGCTTCCGGCCGGCTTGACGCGCCGTTGACGAAGATCCCCGTATTGAAGTGCTTGGCGAGCACGCCGCTTTCTGCGAGCTGGTTCATCCAGGTCACCTGCTGGTCCGAAATCTTGCGGTTCCCTTCGGCAACGGAGAGATTGATCTGGCCCTTGAAGGCAGAATCAATATCACCGGCAGCAAGCAAGGCGACGTTCTGAGTTGTTCCGATGATCGCCGGGTTGGCGACGACCATGTCGCGAAGCTGGGTACGCACGCCGTCAGACAACAACTGCCCGACAGCACGGATCTTCACACGGTCATCGACGCTGACGCCGAGCGTCTTGGCAAGTGCATTGCGGGCGACGACCGGATAGTTCGCGGTCATCAGCTTCTGGGGATTTGCGGCACGTTCGTTCTGCGGGTCGATGGTCTGCTCGGAGAATTCGATCGGTATGGTGATCATCGTCTGCTGGAAGGCAGTGTAGCCCTTTGAGACCACCGACCACAGGAGAAGCATCAGAAAGATGATGCCAAAGGAAAGAGCGGCGACACCATAGGCCCTGAAGCGACGCTCGGCGGCGTAGCGGCGCTTGATGCCGATATCCCTGCGACCGGCCTTGGTCTTGGGAATACCTGAGACGGGAGAAACCACATCGGTCATTCGTACTGCTCCCGATATTTGCGCACGATGTAAAGTGCATAGATGTTGAGGCAAAGCGTGATGGCAAAGAGCGTGATACCGAGTGCGAAGGCCACCAGCGTCTGCGGCGACGTGAATTCGAGGTCGCCCGTCAACTGGTTTACGATCTTGACGGTCACCGTCGTCATCGGCTCGAAGGGATTGAGCTGGATGCGGGCGGCAACGCCGGCGGCAAGAACCACGATCATGGTTTCGCCGACCGCACGCGAGGCGGTCATCAGCAATGCGCCGACGATACCGGGCAGTGCCGCCGGCAGGATGACACGTTTGATGGTTTCCGACCGGGTGGCGCCGAGCCCGAGAGACCCGTCACGCAGGGCGCGGGGTACGGCAGTAATGATGTCATCCGACAGCGACGAGACGTATGGGATCAGCATGATGCCCATGACGAAGCCGGCGGTCAGAACGCTCTGTGCCTGAATGAAGTTCGAATAGTCACCGGTTACCAGCCCGTTCAGCTGCGAGGACAGGTCCCTGAGAAAGGGGCCAACCGTCGTCAGGGCAAAAAAGCCGTAGACGATGGTCGGGATGCCGGCGAGGACCTCCAGCAGCGGCTTGGCGGTCGACCGGACGTGCGGCGACGCATATTCAGCCATGTAGATCGCAGAGAAGAGACCGATCGGCACGGCAAAAAGCATAGCAACGAAGCCGATATAGAGGGTGCCGAGCAGGAGCGGGATCAGCCCGAACTGGCCCTCCGAACCCCCGGAGCCGGCCGCCGCGAAACGCGGATCCCAGACGGTGCCGAAGAAGAACTCCCACGCCGGTACATGCGTAAAGAAGCGCGTCGCTTCCGTCAGCATGGACAAAACGATACCTACGGTTGTCAGGATCGCGATGGAGGATGCAACGACCAGACTGACAAGGATCACCTTTTCCACCCGGTTGCGGGCACGGAAACGCGGCGCGATCCTGCGATAGGCGAGACCTGCACCAAGCACGGAAAACACCACCACGACGGCAGTCATCGCCAGCCGGCTGGCATAGGTCATGGTGTTCAGGTTTCCGGCGGCCTCGATCATATAGGGCTGCGGATCGCCAGCAAGCGGAACACCCTTGGCGCCGAGTGCCGAGCGAAGCTCGACAGGATTGCTGCCGATCCGGTCGATCTCCTCCAGGCTCAGGACGTTCATACCGCGGGCGATCGACGTGATCATTCCGAATGCCAGTCCCTGCTCTGCTTCGGATTGCGCCTTCACCTCTTCGGGAAAGGACCCGCGTATCGAGGAACTGATAACGGCCGGGCTGGCAACCAGCCAGACAAAAAGGATAAAAACGGCTGGAACGATGGCACATACGGCCACGAAAGACCCATAATAACCGGGCCTCGAATGAAGCTTCGAAGAAAGCCCTCCGGCGATGGCCAGCGAACGCCGTGCGCCGATCCCGTAACCGGCGAGGCCGACTATCGCCACAATCAACAATATCAATGATGTACTCATCAAAATCCCCCGGCGTACCGCCTTCGGCGGCAATCCATCACCGCCCAGCTCCGTTCATCGGAGCCGATCGCATTCGCGGTCGCGCAAGCGCAACAATCTCAGCAACAAACTCACTTGCCGGCCGGGCACCCAACCTCCGACAGAAAAGTGGCCGGCACCGCGAAGCGGCGCCGGCCTTTGGTATTACATCGTCTTGCCGGCGGCAAAGTCCTTGCGGACCTGTTCGCGCTGATCGTCCGGAGCAGCTACGAGACCGTATTCGGCCAGCGGGCCTTCAGGACCGACCATGTCGTCGGAGATGAAGTATTCCACATATTCCTTCAGGCCCGGGATAACGCCGAGATGCGCCTTCTTGACGTAGAAGAACAGCGGGCGGGAGACCGGATACTTGCCCGAAGAGATTGTTTCCGTGGACGGAACGATGCCATTGACGGTCGCGACCTTTAGCTTGTCGGCGTTGTTTTCGTAGAAAGCGAGACCAAAAACGCCGAGGCCAGTCTTGTTGGCGGAGATACGGGCCAGGGTTTCGGTGTAGTCGCCGTCGATGTCAACAGCCACGCCATCCTTGCGGACTGCAACGCACTTCGCAGTTGCCTGCTTGGCATCGGTGATGGCGGCCTTGATGACGTCCTGAGCGCCAGCGTCCTTGCAGCCGTGCGCCATGATCTTTTCTTCGAAGACTTCGCGGGTACCGTGCTTCGTGCCCGGGATATAGGCGGCGATCGGGCCCTTCGGCAGGGTCGGGTTGATTTCGGACCAGTTCTTATAAGGGTTGGCAACGAGCTTGCCGTCTACGACGACCTCTGCGGCAAGTGCCTTGTAAAGGTCCTTTGGCTCGACCTTCACGTCGCCGTTGCTGGAATCGACGGCGAAGACGATGCCGTCATAACCGATGCGGATTTCCTGGACATCTGCGACACCGGCTGCCTTGCAGGCCTCGATCTCGCTCTTGTTGATCGGGCGCGAGGAATTAGCGATGTCGATCGTAGCCTCGCCGACGCCCTTGCAGAATTCCTTCAGACCGGCGCCCGAACCGCCCGACTCGACGATCGGCGTCTTGAAGTCCGGGAAGGTTTCACCAAAGGTTTCAGCGACGATCTTTGCGTAGGGAAGAACGGTCGAGGAGCCAGCAACCTGAACCTGGTCGCGTGCGGCGGCAGCGCCGGCAAACGCAACAGAGGCCACCAGGGCTGCCGCAGAAAGTTTCATGATGTTCATGAGGAATCTCCCATTATGGGGCTTGTGTGAATACGGAGGTCACCGGCTCTCGCTCTCGCCGGCGTTCAGCCCGCTTGTCTTAACGGCTATTGCCCGTCTCTTTTATGTCAGTTCGGTGAAACATTTATGACATATTAAATAACTGAAATTAAACGATGAATCTCGTTCGTATCCTGGATGCGACTGGTTTTATGTCAAAACCTGACGGTGAACTCGCTTCCCTTGCCAACCTCGGACTTCACAATCAGCCGGGCGCGGTGGCGGGTGAGGATGTGTTTGACGATCGCAAGCCCCAGACCGGTGCCTTTCTTGGAGCGGCTGTCTGCCACGCTGACCCGATAAAACCGCTCTGTCAAACGCGGGACATGCTCGGCGGGGATGCCCGGCCCGCGGTCAACGACGCTTACCTCGACGGGCTCCGTGGGATCGTTCCGGACATAGACATCGACAACCTCGCCCTCCTGCCCGTATTTGCAGGCGTTCTCGATCAGGTTTTCAAAAACCTGCACAAGTTCGTCCCGGTCGCCCAGCACTTCGACCTTGCCCTCCGGCAGATGAGTGCGGATCTCCACGCCAAGATCTTCGGCAAGAGGCAGGAGTGCGTCTCGGACATGACCGATCAGCGGCTTCAGATCGACCGTCTGATCCGGTGCGATGTGTGATTTGAGCTCAAGGCGCGAAAGCGACATGAGATCATCGATCAGGCGGCTCATGCGCGTGGCCTGGTCGAACATGATCGCAAGGAAGCGTTCCTGGGCGGCAGGGTCGGATCGCGCCGGCCCCTGCAGGGTTTCGATGAAGCCACGCAGCGAAGCAAGCGGGGTGCGCAGCTCATGGCTGGCATTTGCCACGAAGTCCGAGCGCATTCGGTCGATCCGGCGCAATTCCGAGATGTCCTTGAACGACAGGAGGTAGAGTTTCTGCGGCGCCTGATCAGGCTGATCGCCTACCCGGCCAAAATCGATCGGAGCGATACGCAATGTGTAAACACGCTCGGACGGCAGCCGTTCGGAATGTTCGATCTGGTTCGGCTCATCGGTGGCGATCGTTTCGCGCACCATGTCGAGAATACCAGGCGAGCGGAGTCTCGCGGAAAGATGCGAACCGGCGGGCAGCGCTCCGAGAGCCTTTTCTGCCGCCTTGTTCTGAAAAAGAATGATGGCATCCTGGCCGAGCACCAATGCCGGCATGTCCAGCGCGGCCAAGGTTGCGGCCACCTGCGGCATCGGATCAAAGACCGGTTCCACCTCAATCACCATCTGCCGCTCTGCCGCCGGAGCCTGGGCCGGCTTGCGGGCCACCACCGCCAGCAACAGCAGCAACCAGCCGGCAAGCACGCCCGGCCACTGCATTCCGGCAACGAGAGCAAGGGTGGCAACCAGCGTCAGGAGCAGCAGCAGGGGGCGTTCCTGGCGTGCCCGCGCCGTGAACCCACCAAACCTTTCCCGCCATTTCGCCTGTGCCGACTCCACGATCCGACTCGCTGTTTTTGATATTGAACACGCGCACATATACCCCTTGCATGACAGATATACATCGCCCGCAGCGGTCGGCGCAAAAAACGATGGCCGCCCGATAGTGCCCGAACATTGAAGCTGCTCTACATATGGGGAAACCAGCACATCGGAGGGATAAACCATGGCGGATCCGACAGGGAACCGGGCAGTTAATCTGGAAATCGACGGCAAGCTCAGACGGTTCGACATAGATGATCCCGTTCTGCCGGACTGGATCGATGACGCGTCCCTGGCCTCGGGCGGCTATCCCTATGACGACAAGATGGACAAGGACAAATACGAAAAGCAGCTTGAACAACTGCAGATCGAGCTCGTGAAAGTGCAGTTCTGGCTGAAGGCCACCGGAAAGCGGCTAATGGCATTGTTCGAAGGGCGGGACGCCGCCGGCAAAGGCGGCACCATCTTTTCGATCCATGCCTATCTCAATCCGCGCTCGGCCCGCGTCGTTGCTCTAAATAAACCGACGGAGACCGAGGCCGGGCAGTGGTATTTCCAGCGCTACGTCGCACATTTTCCGACGGCGGGAGAAATCGTCCTCTTCGACCGGTCCTGGTACAACCGGGCCGGAGTGGAACCGGTCATGGGCTTCTGCACGCCCCAACAATACGAGGATTTCCTAAAGGCAGTGCCGCGGTTCGAAGATACGATCCACGACGAGGGCATCATCTTCTTCAAATTCTGGCTGGATATCGGCCGCGAGATGCAGCTCAAGCGCTTCCACGACCGCCGGCACGATCCATTGAAGATCTGGAAGCTCTCGCCGATGGACATCGCCGCGCTCGACAAGTGGCACGACTATACCAAAAAGCGTGACATCATGCTCGAAAAGACCCACACGCAGGAGACGCCCTGGACGATCCTGCTGGCCAACGACAAGCGCCGCGCCCGGCTCAATGTCATTCGCCACATGCTGCTGGCGCTCGATTACGAGGGCAAGGACAAGAGCGCCATTGGTGAGATCGACCACAAGATTCTCGGCCAGGGCCCGAAATTCCTGAAATAAGGACTATTGTCCCGGCAGGATGCGGACCGAATAAAGCAGTACGGGCAGATCAGGCCCGTCAAGACCGGCATTGATGACCAGGTGACCGGGGGCATTCGGCGCAAGCGAGCGCTCGAACGTGACGCGGAAGAGCGCCTCCAGCTTTTCCTGCGTGGCGGTAAAGCGATGACGGCTGCAGTTGCCGAGGCTTCCGAAGTCGCAACGTACCGACAGCTGCACGGAACGATCCTGCGCAGATTGCAACGTCAGCGCCACGGTCGAGCTTTTGCCGGCCATTTCGCGAAGCACTTCGGCCGGCACCTCAATTGAGACGTCGCCTCCCTCGCCAGTGGTCGTCGAGAGGATACGGACCGCCTGTCCCTCCGCTCCGGCCACGGCTTCGACGCGCGCCTGACCGGCGGGCTTCAGCTTCGCGATACCGGAAGGAACGAAAATTTCCACCCAATCGTCGGAAAAACCATTGCGCGGATCGAAACCTCCTGCCTCCTGCCCGGTCTGCTGACGGCTCAGAGACTGGTCGGCAACCTTCATTGCCTCCTCGATGAACGACTGGACCATTCCGGATTGGTAGAACCACCAGCAGGCGCCACCGACAACGCCTAGGGTGATCAGCCACGTAAGAAGATGCGACAGGAAACTGCGGCGCTTGCGCGGTTTGGCGGCCCGCTCCGGCGGCACGTCCAGCCCTGTGCCGGAGGGTTCGGGCCGGCTTTTCCCGGCTTTTCCCGTCTTCGACTCCTTGACCGGCGGTCCAGCTTCAATGCGTTCATCACGATCGACTGCAATCCGGCCAAGATCACCTTCTCGCGCCACGAAAGTCTCCGGCGCGGATGTCGTAACGGGTGCGGCAACCGGCGCCACGGGCGAGGCCTCGGAGGTGACGGGGGCAACGTGGTGAGCGGCGTGGGGCGTTGAGAATGCGGCAGAGCGCGTTTCGCCACCGAGCGTCACGTCCGGCCCGAGCTCTGCCCGCTGCTGAGCTGCGACAACCACGGGCGGCGCAACCGGCTCGGAGGCGGGGATATAGGGAAGCTCGGTCTCGAGTTCGATCTCGGGCGGTGGCGCTGCCTCAGTCAGCCGACGCACTTCCTCCGTCTCGATCTGATGGATCTTCTCTTCCAACAACTCATGCTGCTGCATGATGATCAGCCGATCGGTCACGCCCTGCTTGCGAAGGCCGGCATCAAGCGCCTGCCGCGCCGACTGATAAATACGAACCCTGGTTTCCCGGTCCGCTCTGTTGGAGCGATCCAGCGCGTTCCTGATGGCCGTTTCCAAACCGCTCACTGCCGGTCCTTCTTCTACTCATTCCCCAATACGCGGGAGTTTACGTTTCGGTAACCTCTCTCACGCGGAACTGCAAGCGCCGCACACTGCTGAAAAATAAGGTCAGGTTATGTCTCATGCGCTCCCGGAAGAAATGAGCGACAAATGTTCCGAAATTTTTCCACCGGCTTTTCCTGCGCGACCCGATCTGCTAGACAGAATTACGTTTGCGTAAACGTCAATCGGGAGGTTCTTTTCCGCATGCTTCCAGCAATCCTCAGGGACAGGCTGCGTCTGCCCGTGATCGCGTCACCACTTTTCATCATCTCTCATCCGGAACTGACGCTGGCGCAATGCAAGGCAGGTGTCATCGGCGCCTTTCCGGCGCTCAATGCGCGGCCGGAAAGCCAGCTCGACGAATGGCTCGCAATGATCACCGAAGATCTCGCCGCCTACGATGCCGCCAATCCTGAAAAGCCTTCCGCGCCCTTCGCCGTAAACCAGATCGTGCACACGTCCAACAAGCGGTTGGAACACGACTTGATGATGTGCGTGAAATACAAGGTACCGATCGTCATCTCATCGCTTGGCGCTGTACCCGAGGTCAATGCGGCGGTGCATTCCTACGGCGGCATCGTGCTGCATGACATCATCAACAACCGGCACGCCAATTCGGCAATCCGTAAAGGCGCAGATGGATTGATCGCCGTTGCCGCAGGCGCCGGAGGCCATGCGGGAACGCTTTCGCCCTTTGCGCTCGTCCAGGAAATCCGTGAATGGTTCGACGGGCCTTTGTTGCTGGCCGGAGCGATTGCGACGGGGGGCGGCATTCTCGCAGCACAGGCAATGGGCGCCGACATGGCCTATATCGGTTCGCCCTTCATCGCCACTAAGGAGGCCCGCGCGGTCGACGCCTACAAGCAGATGATTGCCGATTCGAACGCCGCCGACATCGTCTATTCCAACTATTTCACCGGCGTTCACGGCAACTATCTGAAAGGCTCGATCAAGGCGATGGGCATGGATCCCGACGCTCTGCCGGTCGCCGACCCCACCAAGATGGATTTCGACCAGGCGGTGAGCGGACCGAAGGCCTGGAAGGAAATCTGGGGTGCCGGACAAGGCGTGGGCGCGGTGAAAGCAGTGGCTCCCGTCGCTGAGCTTGTCGACCGGCTCGAGCGGGAATACGAGGCGGCACGGAAGCGGCTCGCGCTTTGAGCGCGGGTTCCGGCCGCAGCCGACAGGAAAATCGCAGACCGGGTCAAATCACGGCTTGAAATTGCAGGTCATTGCCTGTATCAGCCGCATCACTCGCAGCCCGGCCGATGCCGTCCGCTGCCCGTGCCGCTTTAGCTCAGTCGGTAGAGCACATCATTCGTAATGATGGGGTCACGTGTTCGAGTCACGTAAGCGGCACCATTTTCACACCATGTGGCGATTCAGAATGGCCGGTAGGGCAAGTCCGCTTCCGCGATCAGCGCCGGATCAGGCGTATTGGACGGCAGAAGCTCGCCTTTTGCCCAGACACGTTTCAGATCATCGAGACCCATACCGGCGACATTGACGTCGATGTCCGTGGAGGTTCCGGGGACGCGGTACGGGCAATGCCGCTTCGAGCAGTTCGATGAAGAAGAAAACTGCCAGAGAAAGTAGTTCGACCAGCTTCCCATCGGAAACACCTGGGCAACATCCGGCTTGTAGCGGGCGTACCAGATCGGAAGCCGGGACAACAGCTTGTAGTCGTTGCGCCGGACCGCGATGTATCGGGCGACGCTGTGGTTCGTATAGAGAATGGGGTAGCGGCCGGTTCTCGCCTTCAGATGCCGCGCGAAAGTTTCGGCATCCTCGAGCGACATGAACTTGTCGTCCAGGTCCTCAAGATCGAGAACCATGAGATCCTTGTCGTCCGGCTCCGCATAATCCAGAAAGTGATTTGCCTGGTCGATCGGATTTCCCGGCCGCGCAAGATGATAGGCGCCCCAGAGGAGGCCGGCGCCGCGTGCGACGAGGCGACGTGTCTGGTAGAGTTCACGGCTCACCGCGTACTTCCGCCACATCGTCTTGCAGTGCGCCACCGTATCGCCGCCGTGTTTTCCGGTGCAGCTGTAGCTTTCCGGAAGCCCGTCGGAGGCCTTGTGGATGAAGCCGGCTATACGTTTGTCGGTGAGGAGTTTCCGCCAATCGATGACGTTGAGTTCGTAGGCGTCGATGACGAGAGGGGCATTGGTATCCCGCCACACCTGCTTTTGCCCGGCAAGCCCGTCGGCGGGGCGTACGAGGCTGAATGCGAGGGCGGCCAGCACAGTGGCCAATCGGAAAATCCCCTTGTCCATTTGAGGAGAGTAAGTCCTTAACCTTAAGCGAGGCTTAATTTAGAGCATCCTTAACGATGGCCGGTTACGCCATTCTGGCCCCGCAGGATACCTCCGCTTGTTCCTTGACGACGGAAGCAGGTCGAAGGAATATCGCCCGCCGCCGGCCGTGGCGGTCCAAAGAAATTCCCGAGGAGAATTCATGTCGCTGGACCCTGACATCACCGAGACGCTGAAGAGCGTTTCCACCGCCACGCTGACCACGGTGCTTTTGAAAAAGGGCTTGCGAAATGTCTGGATGCGCGGCACCAAGCCGTTGAAGCCGGGCCAGGGCCGGGTCGTGGGCAAAGCTTTCACGCTGCGCTTCGTACCGGCACGCGAGGATCTCGCGACGCCGGAAAGCTGGTCTTCGCCGATCTCCACCCGCGCCGCGATCGAAGCCATGCCGGAAGGGTGCGTGGCCGTGGCCGACGCACTTGGCGTGACCGATGCCGGTATTTTCGGCGACATCCTCTGCGCCCGCATGGCCAAGCGCGGCGTTGCAGGCCTGATTACCGACGGCGTGTTGCGCGATGCGGAAGGTGTTTTCGGCAGCGGCATGAAGGTCTGGTGCAATGGTATTGCCGCGCCGCCGTCGGTCGCCGGCCTCACCTTCGTCGGCTGGCAGGAGCCGATTTCCTGCGGTGGCGTTGCCGTGTTTCCGGATGACATCGTCGTTGTGGACGAGGACGGCGCGGTTCTGATCCCGGCCAAGCTGCTCGATGCCGTTCTGGCCGAGGCGCCCGAACAGGAACGAATGGAAGCCTGGATCATGACCGAAGTCGACCGGGGCGTACCGCTGCCTGGTCTTTACCCCATGAATGCCGAAACCAAGGCCCGTTATCAGGCCTGGAAGGACAGCCAGAAATGACATTCGGCGTGGAATCCAAAGGCGTCTATGCAATTGCGACCACTCCGTTCCTGGAAAACGGGGCAATTGACTTCAATTCGGTCGACCGGTTGACCGACTTTTACCAGGAAAGCGGCTGCACCGGCATCACCATCCTCGGCATCATGGGCGAAGCGCCCAAGCTTGAGCCGGAGGAGAGCCGGGCAATCGTCAAACGCGTCGTCTCGCACGCCACGGTACCGGTGATCGTCGGCGTCTCTGCACCGGGCTTTGCCGGCATGCGATCCCTGGCGCGCGATTCCATGGAAATGGGAGCGGCAGGGGTGATGATCGCACCGCCGCCGTCGCTCCGCACCGACGACCAGATAGTCAATTACTTCGCCGGCGCCGTCGAAGCAGTCGGCGACGACGTGCCCTGGGTGCTGCAGGATTACCCGCTGACGCTGACCGTCGTGATGTCGCCCGGCGTGATCGCGAAGATCATTTCCAACCATCCCTCCTGCCTGATGCTGAAACATGAAGACTGGCCAGGGCTCGAAAAAATCTCCAGGCTTCGCGCCTTGCAGAAGGCTGGAGACCTGCGGCCCTTCTCTATCCTTTGCGGCAATGGCGGCATGTTCCTCGATTTCGAACCGGAGCGCGGCGCTGACGGCGCAATGACCGGTTACGGGTTCCCGGACATGCTGACGGAACTCATCGGCCTCTTTGCGGACGGGAAGCGGGACGAGGCCCACGACCTCTTCGACGCCCATCTGCCGCTGATCCGCTACGAACAGCAAGTGGGCGTCGGCCTTGCCGTGCGCAAGCATGTGCTGAAGCGGCGCGGCGTCATCGCCACGGACGTGCAGCGCAAGCCGGCGCAGATGCTTTCGGCTACGGCCAAGGCGGAGGTGGACTACCTGCTTGGCCGGCTTGCGAAGCGGGACAAGCGGGCGGCGTTTTGAGATAGTCGCTTAACGCTGCCCCCTCAACCCCGAAGGGCCGGATGAGGGGGTCTCTTCGAGGTTCAGCCTAAATCAGGCGTCTAACCCGCTCCGCGATCGCCATGGAGGCCGTCAGGCCGGGGGATTCGATACCGTAAAGCGCGACATAGGCGGGATGGCCGGTTGCGTCCGGTCCCTGAATGATGAAATCGCCGCCGCCTCCCGCTTCCGGCCCCATCACTTTGGGCCGCATGCCGGAATAGGCCGGCTGCAGCGCGCCCTCCGCCAGAGCCGGCCAGTAGCGGCGGATTGCAGCATAGAACCTGTCGGCCCGCCGAGGGTCGACGTCATAGTCGATCGTCTCCACCCACTCGACGTCCGGACCGAACCTCGCCTGTCCCGCCATATCGAGCGTCAGATGGACGCCAAGCCCGCCTGGCTCCGGAACCGGGTAGATCAATCGTCCGGCGGGAGCGCTGCCGGCAAGGGAAAAGTAGCAGCCTTTGGCGTAGTAGCGCTCCGGCACCGTCGCTCGATCAAGGCCGAGGATGCTTTCGGACACGGCCCAGGCGTTCAAACCCGCGGCATTCACGACCAGCTTGGCCTCGATCTCGACTGGATCGCGGCCGCCTACCGAAAGCCGAACTGCACCGGAGAGAAGCTCTCCGCCGAGCACGGGGGACTTCAGTACGATGGCACCGCTGTGAGCTTCGATATCCGCGATATAGCTTTCCATCAGACGATGGCTGTCGATGATACCGGTGGAGGGCGAAACGAGTGCCGCAAAGCCGGTGATCTGCGGCTCCAGCCGAGCCAGTTCGACGCTATCGATCAATGAACAGTCATCGACGCCATTGGCCTCGGCCTGCTTCAGAAGCTTTTCGAGATAAGCGACCTCCGCCTCGCTGGAAGCCACGACCAGCTTGCCGCACCGCTTGTGCGGGATATGGCGCTCCCTGCAATAGTCGTAGAGCTTGCGCTTGCCGGCAACACAGAGTTCGGCCTTGAGGCTGCCGGTCGAATAATAGAGACCGGCATGGATCACTTCGCTGTTGCGGGAAGACGTTACGCTGCCGGTCATCGGCTCGGCTTCGAGAAGCACGACCTCGCGGCCGGCGATCGCCAGTTCACGCGCCACTGCAAGCCCCACCACGCCGCCGCCGATGACGACGCAATCGAGCTCCAACACTTCCCCCATTCCTTGCTCCGCACTTTTACCTTCCGGATGGCGGGCGGGATGATATACGAGAAATCGAGCGCGGCCAGCGCTTTGGACGACGGGAGGATTTGATCCATGCGGGATTTCAGGCAATGCTGAAGGTGGTTTTTCTCGACCGCGATACGATCGGGCCATCCGTCGAGATTACCCGGCCTGCCTTTGCGCATAAGTGGGTGGAGTATGGCAAAACGGCGCCGGAGGACGTGCCCGCACGTATTGCCGATGCCGACATCGTCATCACCAACAAGGCGCCGGTCCGCGAGGGGGCTATCGACGGTGCGTCGAAGCTGAAGATGATTGCGGTGGCCGCCACCGGCTATGACGTGATCGATCTCGCGTTTGCCAAGGAACGCGGCATAATCGTTTCCAATGTGCGCGGCTACGCCGTCAATACCGTGCCCGAGCACACATTCGCGCTCATTTTTGCGCTGCGCCGATCGATCGTCGGCTTCCGTCAGGACGTGATCGGCGGCGAATGGCAGCGTGCGGACCAGTTCTGCTTCTTCACGCATCCGATCCGCGACCTCGCGGGCTCGACGCTCGGCATTTTCGGGCGCGGCACGCTCGGCAAGTCCGTGGCGAAAATCGCTGACGCCTTCGGCATGAACGTGGTTTTCGCAGCCCGCAAGGACGCAGAGACTGTCGAGCCCGGCTACACCGGCTTTGACGAGGTATTGGAGACCGCCGATATCATCAGCTTCCATATGCCGCTCACGCCGACGACCCGCAACCTGATCGGGATAGAGGAGTTCCGCCGGATGAAACGGAAGCCGCTGATCATCAATACGGCGCGCGGCGGGCTGGTGAATGAAGCCGATCTGGTAACGGCACTCGACGAGGGGCTGATTGCCGGTGCCGGTTTCGACGTGCTGACAAAGGAGCCTCCCTTGCCGGACAATCCGCTGCTGACGATCCTCGACCGACCAAACGTCATCGTTACGCCGCATGTCGCTTGGGCGAGCGACGAGGCAATGCAGACGCTTTGGGCGCAAGTCGTCAGCCATCTGGAAAACTTCGAAAAGGGCAGTCCTACCAACGCGCTGTAACGCCGGAGGCACAATCGATGGATCAGAATGCGGCCGTCACTCGTCGCCCGCTTTCAGCCTGTTCGCTGGATGAAGCGGCCAAGGCCTTTACGGAAGGCTTCGTCGGCTATGTCGTGCCGGTCAGCGTCAGGCCGGAGGCCTTGGCACTTCGTATCGCCCGGGAGGATGTCGACGCTGACATCAGCGAAATATTCTTCGACGGCGGCAGGCCCGCCGGCATTCTGCTCATTTCGAGGCGAGGCGACCGCTCGCGCATCAGTGCGCTCGGTGTTGGCCCGGCCATCCGTTCCAGGGGATTCGGCCGGCGCGTCATGCAGGAGGCCATGAACGCCGCTCGAAGCCGCGGCGAAAGGCAGCTGATCCTCGAAGTCATCAATTCCAATACCAAGGCGTGCGATCTCTATCTGTCGCTCGGTTTTCAAATCACGCGGACGCTGGTTGGCTTCAGCCGGGCTGCATCCCTTGCCGTACCGGATGTCGCTCCAGCCGAGGAATGCGATCTCGGGACAGCTGTCGACATGCTGTCGCGATTTTCGGATACCGATCCCACTTGGCAGACGGACCCCGCATCCTTTCGACAGGCAGGCTCGCCTCTCAGAGGAATGGCACTGGAAAGCCGGGCGGCTGCACTGATCGACGACAGCGGCGAGGACATACGCTTCTATGGCTTTGCAGTCGACCCGGCCCATCGCCGCCAGGGTGCCGGTCGCGCGCTGGCCGATGCACTCGCTGCCCGTTATCCCGGTCGCAAGCTCTACATCATCGAGAACGTGCCGGAAGGCCAACTCGACCTCTTCATGCGGCGCATCGGCTGGCACAAAAGCAGGCTGACACAATCCGAAATGTCGCTCGCTCTCTCCTAGTCGGAGATTTCTATCCAGGCCGGCGCGTGATCGCTGGCATGATCCCCGCCGCGGACATGGCGGTCGACGCCGGCATGTTCCAGCCGGCCGGCGATCGAAGGGCTGAGCAGCAGGTGATCAAGCCGGAGGCCGGCATCGCGACCCCAGGCATTCCGGAAATAGTCCCAGAAGGTATAGATGCGCTCGTTGGGATGAAGACTGCGAAGCCCGTCCGTCCAACCCTGATCTAGAAGCTCGGTAAAAACATCCCGCACCTCCTGACGAAACAACGCGTCGTCGCGCCATCGTTCTGGCGCATAGACGTCAAGGTCGGTCGGAATGATGTTGTAGTCCCCCGCCAGAACGACGGGAGCGCCAGTATCCATGAGTGCCCGTGCGTGACCCAGGAAACGCCGATACCAGGAGAGCTTGTAGTCGAACTTGGGCCCGGGCGCCGGATTGCCGTTGGGCGCATAGAGGCATGCGATCAACACGCCCCCGACAGCCGCTTCGATATAGCGGCTGTGCTCATCGTCCATATTGTCGGGAAGGCCGCGCCGCGTCTCTATCGGATCGGTGTCATGAGCGAGAATGGCGACGCCGTTCCAGCTCTTCTGACCATGCCAGATGGCGCCGTAACCGGCCTTCTCGATGGCTGAAATTGGAAACTTCTGTTGTGGAGCCTTCAGTTCCTGCAGGCAGACGACATCCGGCCGCGCCTCCTCAAGCCAGTCGAGAAGAATGTCAAGGCGACCGTTGACGCCGTTCACATTGAAGGTCGCGATCTTCACCGGGCACTGTCAGCGCGGGCGATCGCCTCTATCGCCCTCGCCCGCCTTTGCCTTCGTCCTGGCGGTTTTTCGCACATCTTGAGCCAGCGAGCGCCCGACGTCGTCGGATTCCTTGAAGCGGCCGTTGTCATCACGTCGGACATAGCGCTTGTCCGTGCCCGTATCGATCAGTTCCCGTTTTGCCATTACCGGTCTCCTTATTTGAAGTCTGACACAACGCAGAACGTCGCTTTTGGATGCAAAATCGGGAACAGTTCAAAACAACACGGATGCTTTAGCGAAAGATTCAGGACTATCGGCAAAGGATAGCCGCAGTAAAACCAATGTGTCTTCGGTCCCGGCGGCTCGAAGGGGCATGGTGTGGCTTTTTGAAGGGGCTGTTCGATGACTGAACGTTTCACAGGTACCGTGCGCGAGTTTATTGCCGAGAACTTCCTCTTTCGCGCCGATGCCGATATTTCCAACAGCCAGTCTCTGCTCGATACCGGCGTGATCGACTCCACAGGGGTTCTCGAGCTGATTGCCTTTCTCGAAAGCACCTATGGCATCACGGTGGCTGACGAGGAAATCATCCCGGAAAATCTCGACAGCGTCGACAACATGACAAGATACCTCGCAAACAAGCTTCCTGTCGCTGCCTGACTGACCGAAAAGGCGACCAGTGATGCGGCTTGAGGCGAGGCTTCGCGACAGTGCCCGGCGCTTTGCCGGCAAGACGGCGCTTGTGGCAGGCGACATCCGCCTCACCTATGGGGAACTTGATGCCCGCTCGGATCGCCTGGCTGACAGCTTCGTTCGCAATGGAGTGAAGCCCGGGGATCGCATCCTGATGATCCTCGACAATGGGCCGGAGGCTGTTTTGGGATTCTTTGGCGCCTGGAAGATAGGCGCCGTCCCGTGCCCACTCTATCCTTCCATCAAAGCGGACAAGCTGGCTGCCATCCTCGACAGTACCGAAGCTGCTGCGATCATCACCCAGGCCCGGCTGCAGCCGACGGTCGAAACGGCGGTTGCCGCGACGAAAATTCGTCCGGTCGTCTTCGTGGCTCAGGCAGAGGTGTGCGACGAGGCCGACTTCACACTGCGTTTCGAGGACGCCGTCGATGGTGTCCCGAGCGCGCCAATCGAGATACTCGAAGACAGCAACAGCCTCGCGCTGCTGATCCATACTTCCGGCTCGACGGGAAAGCCGAAGGGCGTGATGCTGTCCCATGCCAATGTGAATGCGGCCTGCCAATCGATCGTCAGCTATCTCGGCAATACCGCCGAGGATATTGTCCTGAACGTCCTGCCGCTTTCCTTTGGTTACGGCATCACGCAGGTCGTCACCATGATCATGGTCGGCGGCACGCTGATCCTGGAAAAGAGCTTCGCCTTCCCTCGCAAGATCCTGGAGCGGCTGGCGCAGGAGAAGGTGACCGGATTTCCTCTCGTTCCACCCATGGCCGCGCTCGTCGTCGGCATGAAAGATCTCGAGCCGGGCTCCCTGCCGCACCTACGCTACATGACGAGCGCGGCGGCCGCCATGCCGCCCGCCTTCACCGAACGGCTACGGCATGTATTTCCGGAGACTCAGCTCTTCCTGATGTATGGGCAGACGGAATGCATGCGCGCCACCTATCTCCCGCCGGCAGAAGCCACTCACCGCCCCCTGTCCGCGGGGAAAGCCATCCCCGGTACCCGGGCCTATGTGGTCGATGAAGACGGAAACCCGGCATCACCGGGCACGATCGGCGAATTGGTCGTCGAGGGGCCTCATGTCATGCTTGGCTATTGGCGCGACGCCCCGACGACACTGGAAAAACTCGTGCCGCTCCCGACCGGCCGGCGTCTTTATACTGGCGATCTGTTCCGCGCCGATGAGGACGGATTTCTCTACTTCGTCAGCCGGCGCGACGACATCATCAAGACCCGCGGCGAAAAGGTCAGCCCACAGGAAGTCGAGCGGGCGCTCTACGAGATCGCCGAGATCGCCGAGGCCGCAGTCGGCGGAGTGCCGGACCCGGTCTTCGGTGAGGTCATCCGCGCCTATGTCGTGCTCCGCCAAGGCGCGATCCTTACCGAGCGCGATATCATACGGCACTGTGCAGGCCGGCTCGAAGACTACATGGTGCCCAAAAGCGTCGAGTTCCGCGATGCCTTACCGAGAACGACCACCGGAAAAATCAGACTGAATGCCAACAACAGCAACAACGAACCGACGCAGGGGAATGTCGCATGATGCGAGCCATGAAAATTGCCGAGAAGACGGGAAAGTTCTCTCCAGACACGTTGAAGCTCGATGCGGAGGCGGAGATCGAGCGCATCTCAAATTGGATACGCGAGACGGTGACGAAGGACCTCCGGAAACGCGGCGCCGTGCTCGGACTTTCCGGCGGTATCGATTCCAGCGTCACGGCGGCACTTTGCGCCCGCGCGCTCGGGCCGGTAAAAGTGACCGGCATCTTCATGCCCGAGCATGACAGCGACCCCGAGAGCCTTCGCCTTGGCAGGGCGCTCGCCGATGCCGTGGGCGTCGAAACGGTCCTTGAGGACATCGGCCCCGCCCTTGCGGCAGCAGGTTGCTATACCCGCCGCGACGGTTTCATCCGCCAGGTCGTGCCGGAATTCGGCGAGGGCTGGGGCTGCAAGGTGGTCCTGGAAGATGCGTTGACCGGTCGCGGATACAATATTTCCTGGCTGGTGGTCGCCAATCCTGCCGGCGAGCAGAGCCGCCATCGCATGCCGCTGGACGTCTATCTCGGCATGATCGCCGCCGCCAATATGAAGCAACGCACCCGCAAGCAGATCGAATATTACCATGCCGACCGCCTGAACTCCGCGGTGGCGGGTACGCCGAACCGGTTGGAATACGACCAGGGATTTTTCGTGAAGAATGGCGATGGCGCGGCTGACTTCAAGCCAATCGCGCATCTCTACAAGAGCCAGGTCTATCAGCTTGCCGAAGCGCTTGGCGTACCCGCCGAGATCCGCCGGCGGCCGCCGACCACCGACACGTGGTCGCTGCCCCAGGGCCAGGATGAATATTACTTCTCGCTACCCTATGACCGGATGGACCTTTGCCTCTACGGTCTCGACAACGGCATTGCCCGCGAAGACGTCGGCGAGGCTGCCGAACTGACGCCTGAGCAGGTGGACGCCGTCTGGCGCAATATCGCCTCGAAGCGCAAGGTCGCGGAGTACCTGCACGCCCAGCCCTTGACCATGCTCGGGTAAACCGGCGGACTTATTTGCTTGGGCAAGTGCGAGCGCTGAAAACGCTCGCATTTTTCTCTCGCCTTAGTCGAAGTCGTCGCCGATCAGGCGCGTCCAGTTTTCGCCGGCAAGACCGCTGATCAGGCCTTGCCCCGTTTTGACCGGCTCCAATAGCGACTTGTCCTTGGCGTGAGCGACAAAGAAGGCGCGACCGTAAAACATCGTCTTGCGGCTGATGAGCTCGGGCGTCAGCCAAGGATGACCGGCACCACGGATCGCGGCGCAACCACTGGCATCGGCGTGAGCGAAAAGATCCTCCACCAGATCGCCCGCAACCGCCGGCGAGCAGAGCGCCTGCAGAAGCCAGGCGATCCCGCCCGGGCGGCCATAATAGACATAACAGCCGACGAGTTGGCCGTTGCGGGATTCCGCGATACGCCAGACCGGCTTTCCGTATTGCCGTTTCTGTTCCGCCTGGTCCATGAACCATTCGAGCGTCGGCCGGTCCCACTGAGGCTTCAGCGGGAAAGTATCAGCAAGTTTCAGAACCGCCTCGATGAACTCCTCGCGCGGCGCATCCCAGAAGTTTGCCCGACCTACGCCATGGACCTTGGGTGCACGAAACGGCGATACGCCCATCTTCTCGACCAATCCGTCGGCCAATGCACCGACTGGTCGCAGGAAGCGCGCAGCTTTAACGGCACGTTCGGCAACCTGAACCGCCGCCGAGGCGGGGCGCAAGACGCGCAGCCAGTTGAGGCTGTAGGCGATATCAAGCGGCAGAGCGAGCTTCTGCCACATGCCAAGGGCAAGCGCATTGGCGGTTTCGGTCAGCGATATGTCCTGCGGACCCGCCAGGAACGAACGCAGAAGGCGCGCCCCGGCCAGCGGGTTCTGTTCCGGCCGGTCGACCATCATCGAGCCAGCGAAAGCTGCCCGCAGCGATCTGCCGTTCAATTCCAGTCGCGATGGAAAAACGCCGATGAAACCCTCGATCTCGCCCGCGGCGCTGACGAA
This sequence comes from Neorhizobium sp. S3-V5DH, assembly GCF_004343065.1. NCBI lineage: Bacteria > Pseudomonadati > Pseudomonadota > Alphaproteobacteria > Hyphomicrobiales > Rhizobiaceae > Neorhizobium > Neorhizobium sp. S3-V5DH. The sequence continues at coordinate 156,416 of NZ_SMCL01000001.1, read as the reverse complement.
CACCTTTGAGCGGATTTCGTCATCATACCAGGGGTGGTCGAAATAGATCTCGCGGAAATACTGGATCATCGACGGCCGCAAGGGCTCAGAGTCGCGGAAGGTCTTCTGAAACAGTTGAGCAACCGACGGCAGGTCCTCCCGTTCCAGATCCCGGACGCCGCCCGCCTTGTCCGCCGTCATGCCCATTTGCCGTCCTCTCGCCCCGTTTTCCATCGGGGCGGACGGCAGCGTGCCAGAATAGTTTTAAACAAATGAAAAGAGGCCCCGCGAATGGCGGAGCCTCCTGAAGCTTCTCACGACCGATTTACATCCAATAGGGCGGCACGCCGTAATAGTCGTAGATCGTCCGGCCCTTGTCGTTGTACCAGGTATCATCGTCCAGATCGCGATAGCGCGGCGCGCCCGTGATCTGGTCCTTGGTCAGATCGATGCGGTAGCCGTCGAGTTCTTCGTCGTAACGCAGCTTTTCCCAGGGCAGCGGGTAATAATCGTCACCAATCCCCAGGAAGCCGCCGAAGCTCAGGACTGCATAGGCTACCCGGCCGCCGCGCTTTTCGAGCAGTACGCGCTCGATCGAGCCGATGTGCTTGCCGTCTGCGCCATAGACGCGGGTCCCTTCCACCTTGTCGCTGGCAATCAGCGACGGGGTATCCTTGACGTAGGGATCCTGACCGGCCCGGGGTTCATGATGCAGCATAACGCACCTCCTTGGTTTCCTCGTATCACTTGAGTGGAAACGCTCCGCCATCCCGTATGTTCCTGTCCGACCCGCAAAGGTGCGTGGCCAGGTTGGCAGATGCATTGACGTTTACGTTAAGGTTAGATAGCTGTTAAAAATGACCACTATGGCTTTACGTTGTAGGACCATGGCATAATCTGTTTCTCGCGGCAGGGTGGAGGACTTTGCCGCACGCGTAGGGAAAGCGCGGAACAACAAGAAGAATGATGGAGGAGGTTTCACATGAGCGAAGTCACTGCACGCACCGACGCCAATCCCGACAAGATCTGGCTGGCCTCCTATCCCCCGACGGTACCGGAGGAAATTCCGCCTCTGACCCATCGCTCGCTAGGTGAGCTTTTCGAAGACAGCTGCTCGCGCTTTGCGGACCGGCCAGCATTTTCGAGCATGGGAAAGACCCTCACCTTCCGGCAGCTTGAAGCGGAAAGCCGCAAAATCGCAGCTTGGCTGCAGGCGCAGGGGCTGGTTAAGGGCGACCGCGTCGCAGTGATGCTGCCGAACATCCTCCAGAACCCGGTAATCGTTTACGGTATCCTCCGCATTGGCCTAGTCGTCGTCAACGTCAACCCCCTCTATACGCCGCGGGAGCTGGAGCATCAGTTGAAGGATGCCGGCGCCAAGGCAATCTTCGTCCTGGAGAATTTCGCCCATACCGTGCAGCAGGCCTTGCCGAACACCGAAGTGAAGCATGTGGTTGTTGCAACCATGGGCGACATGCTGGGGCTCAAGGGACATATCGTCAATGTGGTCGTGCGCAAGATAAAGAAGCTTGTGCCGGAATGGTCGCTTGCCTCGTCCAAGAGCTTCAAGCAGGTGCGTGCCGAGGGCGCGCGGCTGACCGTGAACCCGGTCGAGGTGCATGGCCGCGACATCGCTTTCCTCCAATATACCGGCGGCACGACAGGTATCTCCAAGGGAGCAATCCTCACCCATTCCAACCTGCTCGCTAACAAGGAGCAGATGGCGACCTGGCTCGAGACGGCGTTCCTGACGAAGCCGCGGCCGGATCAGCTCCAGTTCCTCTGCGCCCTGCCTCTCTACCATATCTTCGCATTGACCGTGAATTCGCTGATGGGCGTCGCAACCGGCAGTCATAACATCCTGATTGCCAATCCGCGCGATATCCCGGCCTTCGTCAAGGAACTTCAGAAGTACAAGATCCACATCTTTCCCGGACTCAACACGCTGTTCAATGCGCTGATGAACAACCCGGATTTCCAGAAACTCGACTTCTCGTCGCTGCTGCTCGTCTTTGGCGGCGGCATGTCGGTGCAGCGCCCGGTCGCCGAGCGCTGGCTGAAGATGACCGGCTGCCAGATCACCGAAGGTTATGGCCTGTCGGAGACCTCTCCGGTCGCCACCGCAAACCGGCTCGACGCAACCGAATTCAGCGGCATGATCGGGCTGCCGATATCGTCGACGGAAATCTCGATCCGCGATGACGACGGTGCGGAAGTCGAACTTGGCGGCGTCGGTGAAATCTGCATCCGGGGGCCTCAGGTCATGGCCGGTTACTGGAACCGTCCGGATGAAACCGCCAAAGTCATGACTGCGGACGGCTTCTTCCGGACCGGCGACATGGGCTATATGGACCGGCAGGGTTATACGAAGATCGTCGACCGCAAGAAGGACATGATCCTGGTGTCGGGCTTCAATGTCTATCCGAACGAGGTTGAAGAGGTCGTTGCCAAGCATCCTGGCGTACTCGAATGCGCAGCAATCGGAATACTGGACGAACATTCCGGCGAGGCGGTCAAACTCTTCGTGGTCAAAAAGGACCCGAACCTGACCGAAGCACAGATCAAGGCCCATTGCATCGAAAACCTGACGAATTACAAGCGGCCGCGCTTTATCGAATTCCGCAACGAACTGCCCAAATCGAACGTTGGGAAGATCCTGCGGCGCGAGCTGCGCGGCTGACCGCCGTTGCATTGCGGCGACAGATCGACAGCAAGAACCGGTGCCGCTGCCTGAATCGAAGCCTTGGCTCTGGACGCAGGCGCGTTCCTTGACTAGCGCTTCTCTCCAGGGGTGGGCAAGAGCATGTTGGAGTTCGCTTGTTTAGCCGCGCCGTTTATCCGCTTCGTCTGATTGCCGTCGTCGCGACGTTGGCCGCGTTGTCGGGCTGCGCTGGACGACCTGAGGGCGTGTTGATCCCGACCGTGGCTCGGGCCGACGGCGCCACCAAGGTCGATGTCCTCGTGGCCACGACGCGGCGACCAACCGATACACCGGGGGTGCTGTTTTCCGGGGAGCGCGGCAAGGAGCCTCAGGTCACGGAAATCTCTGTCTCCATTCCTTCCGACAGCGCCCGCAAGGTCGGCCAGGTTCAATGGCCTGCCAAACTGCCCGCCAATCCCGCCAAGGAATTTGCGACAGTATCGGTAACGCCGCTCGACCGGACCGGTGCCGAGGGCTGGCTCAGACAGCACCTGCCGAAAAGCCGGCGCGTCATGGTCTTCGTACACGGCTTCAACAACCGCTACGAGGACGCGGTCTACCGGTTCGCTCAGATCGTCCACGATTCCAAGGCGGATGTGGCGCCGGTGCTGTTCACCTGGCCCTCACGCGGCAGCATCTTTGCCTATAACTACGACAAGGAAAGCACGAACTATTCGCGCGATGCGCTCGAAGAGATGCTGCATCGCCTGGCCAAGGAGCCGAGCGTCGGTGAGGTCACCATCATGGCGCATTCGATGGGCTCCTGGTTGACGGTCGAGGCGCTACGGCAGATGGCGATCCGCGACGGACGCGTCGCCCCGAAAATCCAGAACGTCATTCTCGCCTCTCCCGATCTCGACGTCGACGTCTTCGGCCGGCAGCTTGCCGAGCTCGGTCAAAAACGCCCGCATTTCACGCTCTTCGTCTCCCGCGACGATCGGGCACTCAGCCTGTCCAGGCGGATCTCCGGCAATATCGACCGTCTGGGGCAGGTCGATCCGACCGTTGAGCCTTACCGCACGGAATTCGAGAAAGCCGGCATCGTCGTCCTCGACCTTACGGCTCTGAAGGGTGGCGATCGCCTCAATCACGGGAAATTCGCCGAAAGCCCGGAAGTGGTGCAGCTGATCGGCAACCGGCTGATCGCCGGCCAGGCGGTTACGGACTCGGATGTCGGGCTCGGTGACCGCCTTGGCGCTGTGGCGCTCGGTGCTGCGCAAACGGTCGGAGGCGCGGCGAGCGTCGCGGTCAGCACCCCGATCGCGGTCTTCGATCCCGCGACGCGCCGGTCCTACGACGAACAGATCCTTCGCCTTGGAACGGCAGCCGGCAACACAGTGACGACGGCCGTCGGCCAGTAGAAGCTGCCGGGCAACGGCTCCAAATGGGTTGATTTGACCGGGAAAGCGAATAGGTTCCCGTTCATCATTTCCCCGACCGCGAGGAACTTCCATGCAGGCCATCATCCAAGACCTGAAATCCGCTGTGGCGAAAACCAATGCCACCAATATTCGCGCTGCGTTCGCGGCCGATTCCAGTCGCTTTGAGAGGTTCAGCGCGACCTTCGATGACCTGCTGATGGACTATTCCAAAACGGCGGTGAACAGCGAGATCCTGTTGCTCCTCGAAAGGCTTGCCGAAGTCGGAGGCGTCGCCAAAAAACGCGAAGAAATGTTTTCGGGCGTTCCGATCAACTTTACCGAAGGGCGTGCCGTATTGCATACCGCACTCCGCAACCGGTCAAACAGACCGGTTCTGGTTGACGGCAAGGATGTCATGCCGGACGTCAACGCCGTCCTCGCCGCGATGGGCGCGTTTGCCGACGGCGTCCGCGCGGGCGCGCTGAAAGGCGCTACGGGCAAAAAGATCACCGACGTCGTCAATATCGGCATTGGCGGCTCCGATCTCGGCCCTGTCATGGCAACGCTTGCGCTTGCTCCTTTTCATGATGGCCCCCGCGCGCATTTCGTCTCGAATGTCGACGGCGCGCATATCGCCGACACGCTGAAGCTGCTCGATGCTGAAACGACCCTCTTCATCATTGCGTCGAAAACCTTCACCACCATCGAGACCATGACTAATGCGGCTTCTGCCCGTGCCTTTATCGCCGAAAAACTCGGAGAGGCGGCGGTGAAGCATCATTTTGCGGCCGTCTCCACCGCGCTCGACAAGGTTGCGGCCTTCGGCATCGAAAGCGACCGCGTGTTCGGCTTCTGGGATTGGGTCGGCGGCCGCTACTCGATCTGGTCTGCGATCGGCCTGCCGCTGATGATTGCGATCGGGGCCGAAAACTTCGGCAAATTCCTCGATGGCGCCCATGCCATGGATACCCATTTCCGCACCGCGCCGACTCGCCAGAACCTTCCGATGCTCCTCGGCCTGCTTGGCTTCTACCACCGAAACGTCCTAGGCTACCCGACCCGCGCCATCCTGCCCTACGACCAGCGGCTCCTCCGTTTCCCCGCCTATCTGCAGCAGCTCGACATGGAATCGAACGGCAAGGGCGTGACCATCGACGGCAAACCGGTCGAAGGCAATTCCGGCCCGGTTGTCTGGGGCGAGCCCGGCACCAACGGCCAGCACGCTTTCTATCAGCTGATCCATCAGGGCACGAGCATCATACCCGCCGAATTCATGATCGCCGCCAACGGATTCGAACCGCATCTGCGCCATCAGCACGAACTGCTGATCGCCAACTGCCTAGCGCAATCCGAAGCGCTGATGAAGGGCCGTACATTCGACGAAGCCAAGGAACAGCTGACCTCCAAGGGCATGGACGAGAAGAAGGCCGATTTTATCGCCCCACACCGCGTCTTTAACGGCAACCGGCCCTCGATCACCTTCGTATATGACAAGCTGACACCGTTCGCGCTCGGCCGGCTGATCGCACTTTATGAACACCGCGTCTTCGTGGAAGGCGTGTTGTTCCGCATCAACTCCTTCGACCAATGGGGCGTGGAACTCGGCAAGGAGCTTGCAACGGGCCTGCTGCCGGTCATCGAAGGCAAGGAAAGCGCCGCAAGGCATGACAGCTCAACGCAGGGGCTGGTGCAGGCGTTGGCGGAATTGAAGAAATAGCCAACCGCAGGGCGGCTTGTCCGCCTTCCGCCGGATTGGTCAGATACTAGCTGTGCCGCTGTGCCACTCAAGTCCCTCTGCACTGCCGGCAGAGGGACGGGTTCACACGCCCTATTCTATCCCAACGGCATATGGTTGTCTTACAGACCCATCTCGTGGGCGAAAGGCGGGTTGGCGCCGGCACGCGAAACAGTAATCGCCGCGGCCTTTGCCCCGAGTGCCAGAGCCTTGGCAATCTGGTCTTGCGAGAGATTGGCGACCTGTTCCTTGGTCAGGAGGTTCTGCATTTTGAGTGATGCCAGGATACCGGCATCGAACGTGTCTCCCGCGCCGACAGTATCCACGACCGTTACCTTCTCGCTGGGCACCGTCACCTTATGATTGGCCGTGTAGCCGGCAGCACCTTGTGCGCCCCGCGTGACGACCACCAGCTTCGCGCCGTGATGCAGCCAGTGGCGGGCTAGCGTCTCCTCGTCGCCCTCAAGGCCGAACCAGACCAGATCTTCGTCCGAAAACTTGACGATATCGGACATCGCCGCCATACGGCGGATACGCGCCATGTGGGACGCCTTGTCTTTGATGAAGCCGGGACGGATGTTCGGATCCAGCGATATGACCCGCTTTGCATGCTCCCGCACCATCAGGGCTTCATAGGTCGAGCCGCAGGGTTCGGGAATGAGGCTGATTGCACCGAAATGCAACGCTTCACAGTCCTCGCCGAGAGCGGGCAGGTCCGCCTCGGTGATCATCCGACCAGCGGTGTTCTCATCATAGAAGGCATAGGAGGCATGGCCGTCGACCAGCTTCACGAAGGCGATGGTGGTCGGTCTGGAAAGCGTCGCGCAGTAGCTGAAGTCAACCTGGCTCTTGCGCAAGGTATCGCGCAGTATATCGCCCATCATGTCGTCCGACAGACCGGTGAAGAAGGCCGCGGGCTGTCCCAACCGGCCAAGCGCAATGGCGGTGTTGAAGACCGCTCCGCCCGCGTAAGGCGCAAAGCCGTTTTCCCCGCGCGTGGTCTCACGCGGGAGCATGTCGATCAGGGCTTCGCCGCAGCACAAAATCATAGGGTCCTCCCGCGCCAGTCCAAGCTGTATTTCAATCGATTAAGCGAGCTTTTGTAAAATTGCCAGAGCAAAAATTCAGAGAGCAAGTTCGCTGACGCCACCGTTGCGCCCGGACCAGGCGAGCGGCGCATCGAGAAACGCTTCGACTTCGGAGAGCGTTTTGTGATCGAACAGCTTGGCTTCCCGGGCGACGGCCAGCACGTTGCGCCATGTCGCGATATGGTGAAGCTGGACCTTGCCGTTCGAGAACCGCTGTTCGGCTTCCGGGAAGATGCTGTAGAAAAAGAGCGCGATACCATGATCGACCACACCGCCGGCAGCGCGGATCGCGTCGATGAACTTGAACATGCTGCCGCCGGCGGTCGTCAGATCTTCGATGACCAGAACGCGGGCTCCATCCGGCATATGACCTTCGATCTGGGCATTGCGGCCATGACCTTTTGGCGCCTTGCGGACGTAGATCATCGGCAAACCGAGCCGTTCAGCGAGAAAGGCTGCGAAGGGAATGCCGGCAGTCTCGCCACCTGCCACGCAATCGAACTTCTCGAAGCCGGCATCGCGCATCACCGTCGCGGCGGCAAAATCCATGATCGCCGAACGGATGCGCGGATAAGAGATCAGCTTGCGGCAGTCGATATAGACCGGGCTCATCATGCCGGAGGAAAGCTTGTAGGGCTTGTCGGCGCTGAAATGCACCGCTCCGATTTCCCAGAGCATCTTCGCCATCAGTTCGGCCATTACGCCGCGTTCCGGAAATGTGGTCTGAATCATGCGCCCGCTCCTGTTTGACAACCACGGGCCGCAATAGCAGCAAGCGGGCCGGCGCGCCAGACGATGCAGTAAATAACGGCGGGGACGAATGCCGCATAGGAGGTGCAGAAACCACCCGTCAGGAATGCGGTCACGCCGCCGGGCTGATTGGAAGCGTCTTTCTAGAGAACTTCCCAATGCAACGGAAACATCGGATCGAAGACTGTAATCGGGCCAGCCTCTGTGTCACGTTTGCCTGGAAAGTTCACCGGCTGATCCCGCTTCTCAAGCGTGATCATTTCTTCATTTGGCTTCAGCCCGTACCATGCCGGACCGTTGAGCGAGGTAAATGCCTCGAGCTTGTCCAGGGCATTTTCCTGCTCGAAGACGTGGGCCAGGCAGCTCATGGTATTCACGGAGGTGTAGATGCCGGCGCAACCGCAGGCGCACTCCTTCAGCGGGTCGACATGCGGAGCGGAATCGGTACCGAGGAAAAAACGCGGGTCGCCAGACGTCGCGGCGGAGCGGAGCGCCAAACGATGGTTCTCGCGCTTGGCGACCGGCAGGCAATAGTAATGCGGGCGAATGCCGCCGACCAGGATGGCATTGCGATTGATGATCAGATGATGGGTGGTGATCGATCCGGCCAGATTGCCCCTGGACGATTTGATGTAATCGATCCCGTCTGCGGTCGTCACGTGCTCCATGGTGATCTTGAGCTCGGGCAGGCGCCGGCGCAGCGGGTCGAGAACCGTTTCGATGAACACCGCTTCCCGGTCGAAGATATCCACCTCCGGCGTCGTCACTTCCCCATGGACGCAGAGCGGCAGTCCGATCTTCGCCATGCGCTCCAGCACCGGCAGGGCTTTGTCGATGTCCCGGACACCGCCATGGGAATTCGTCGTGGCACCAGCGGGATAAAGTTTTACGGCGGTGATGAGGCCGCTTTTCCGGCCCTCTTCGACATCGTTCGGATCCGTGTGTTCCGTGAGATAGAGGGTCATCAGCGGCTCGAACCGGTCGCCCTCGGGGAGGGCTTGAAGGATGCGACCCCGATAGGCCCGCGCGTCGGCTGTCGTCACCACTGGCGGCACCAGGTTCGGCATGATGATGGCGCGAGCGAAATGGCGGCTCGTATCGCCGATCACTCCTTGCAGGACTGCGCCATCGCGCAGATGCAGGTGCCAATCATCGGGGCGGCGGAGAGTGAGTGTCTTCATGGTGAATTTCCGAATGTGTTCGATCTCACCCGCATACCACCAACGACTCATCCAAAACAATCACATGTGATGATTGACACCGCTCCAGGCATCTCATCTGCCAAATATCGAGTTTCACGCAAATGTGCAGAATAGGAGGCAGAGAACAGCAATCGAAAGCCAGGACATAAGGAACCCACGTCCGCTTTCGGCGTTCGTTAATCAATCTGAAGGATCTGTGAAGCGGAGCACACAATGAAATCCCGCGCCTTTAAAGTCAATAAGGGATTGGCAATTGCCGCAGGCACTGCCGTTGCGCTTTGCGCACTGACGGTTTCACCAGGCGCCGAAGAGCAGGCGAATCTGAAGCTTGTCTCCATGATGCAAGGCGAATGCGACCGGCTGGCTGGAAGCCCCTATGATCAGCAACGCAACAATGAATTCGCACCGGTTGATATCGGCGAGATCGATGGAACTGCGGTCGATGCCTGTCGTGTGGCTTTCGAAAGCACCGGCAATCCGCGTTTCGCCTATCAGCTCGGCCGAGCTTTCAACAAGGCTCAACAGGCAGACCAGGCGATGAGCGCCTACAATGTAGCCGTCCAGGCCGGATACCCCGCGGCCAAGGTGAATTTCGGAATGTTGATGGGCCGATTGGGTGATGAACAGGCTGAATTTCAGTTCTATAAAGAAGCCGCACACAGCGGTAACGTGCTTGCCGCCTATAACCTCGGCGTCGCCTACCGCGACGGACTCGGCACGAAGCCGGACATTCACAGTGCCCTGCAGTGGTTCGACAAGGCCGCGGCCGAGGGCGACGACACCGCTGCCTTCAATATCGGCACCATTTATGACGAAGGCCATCTCGTTCCGGAGGACGATCAGACGGCTATAGCCTGGTACGATCTGGCTGCGCAACGTGGCAATACGGACGCCATGATCAATCTGGGCCTGATGTACGAAGCCGGCGAAGGCATCGAAGCCAACGCCGTCAAGGCTGCGGAGATGTACCGCGAAGCCGGCGAACATGGCGACGTTTTCGGTGCCTATAAATTCCTGCAGATGCAGGAACTCGGCGTCGTTCCGGCGCCAAACGACCCTTCCGAATCGGAAAGCGTCAACTCGCTCGTACTGAAACCAGGCGACATGGAGACGCCTAGGACCGTCGGCAAAGAGATCTAGATCTCTCCTGCGGAAGGGCCCCAGACATCGGTCATGGCGAAACCTTCTGCCAGTGGGTCAAAGGGATCGAGCGCAATCTGGTGAAGCCCGAACGTAAAGCCGCGGCCGGCGATCGTGGGAACGATCGCCGGCTTTCCCGCGACTGTCGTTTCTGCTGCAAGGCCCACTTCGAACTGAGAACCGATGATGGAGCGCGACCTGAACGTATCGCCCACCTTCACGCGGCCACGCGCATGAAGCGCCGCAAGATTGGCGGAATTCCCGGTCCCGCAAGGAGAACGATCGGCCCGGCCCGGCCACATGGTCGTGCAGGTACGAACCGTGCCGTCCGATTCCGTATCCCTGAACATGACATAAGCGACGCCCGAGATCGCGGGGATTTCCGGATGCACCACCGGGATCTCCCGGTTGATCAAGTCCTTCAGCACCATTCCTGCCTGAACCAGCGTCGCGGCATTGCCCTTGTCGATCGTCAAACCGATCTGGCTGACGTCCACAAGCGCGTAGAAGATGCCTCCATAACAAAGATCGAGTGTGATCCGTCCCCAGTGCGGCGTCTCCAGCGCAACATCGAGGTCATGCACGAAGGACGGCACCATGGTTAGCTTCACCTTTTCGCAGCGCCCATCGCGGCAAGTGGCCGTCGCCTTCACCAGGCCGGCCGCTGTTTCCAGGGTCACGACCGTTTCCGGCTCTCTCATCTCGACGATACCGGATTCCAGCAGTGCTGTCGTGACGCAGATCGAATTGGAGCCGGAACTTGCATGCGCCTGGTCCGGCTGCAGGATGATGAAGGCCGCATCCGCATCCGGATGTTTCGCCGGCAAAAGCAGATTGACAGAACCGATCGGCGCACCGCGCGGCTCGAGGCAGAGAAAGCGGCGAAGCTCGCTGCCCTTCGGATCGGTGTTCAGCCAGTGAAGCTGCGCGGCAAGCGTTTCGCCCGGGATTTTCGGAACTCCCCCGATCGCGACCTTGCCGATCTCGCCTTCGCAATGGACGTCCAGCAGCTGAATGGTGCGCTTCCACCTCATCTCATTACCTCTGATCAAACGTGACGGGTGACGCCGCCATCGACGCGGATATTCTGACCGGTAATGTAGCCGGCACCGTCGGAAAGCAGGAACGCCGCCGTCTTGGCGATTTCCTCCACATGGCCGATTCTTTTCATCGGGACCTTGTCGGCTGTTTCCGGCTTGTGGTTGAGGCTGTCGATGTAGCCGGGCAGGATGCAGTTCATCCGGATGTTATCGGCCGCATAACGATCGGAATAAAGCTTTGTGAAAGCGCCCGCCGCCGCACGGTAGGTGCAGGAAACGGGGAAGACCAACGACGGCTCATAGGCCGCAAACGTGGTGATGTTGACGAAGGCGCCCTTGCCCTGTCTCTGCATGACCGGCGTGACGAGGCGGGCCATGCGTACCAGCGACAGGATCATCATGTCGGACCCAAGCGTCCAGGCTTCGTCAGAAATATCCAGCAGATCTCCCTTCGGCGGATGGCCGGTATGGTTCACGACCGCGTCGATCCGCCCGTAGGTCTTCATCGTCAGGTCGAAAATCGCCTGGATGTCCTCCGCCTTCTCGGCAACGCCTCGGGAGGCTACGCCGCCCAATTCGCCCGCCAGCTTTTCACAGCTTTCGGACGGCGACATCAGCGCCAGCTTGTATCCCTCAGCATGAAGCTCGCGGGCGATCGCCTCGCCCATGCCGCGCCCGCCACCGGTGATCAGAGCCACTTTTTCCGTTTCAGCCATCCGGGATCTCCGTGAAATTTTCTCGTCGCGCCGCGACTTCGGCGAGAGGTATATCAGGTAACCTACGGTCTTCAACGAAGCCAGAGATAGCCGAGCTTCAATCCGGTTCTGCCATCGCCATATTCGTGCGGGAACGACAGGGACTGCACGGGAGAGGCCGTAAGGCCGAGCGCCGATACTTCCGGCGGCAGGGCAAAGGGGGGCTGCTGCACGGTGTCCGAATTGATCGGCCAGATGACCAGGATTGGTGATTTTAGAGAGTCCAGAGGCGGAAAACCAGCAATCGGCCGGCCCGGGTCGACCACGGGAGTACCGGGGAACCGCAGCCGCATATTCCCGCCAAGGTGAGTGCCGCCGGCGATGATCAATGATGGCTGCCCCTCCGCTTTCAGCGTCTCGGCAACGAGCGTGAACGGATAATTGATCCTCGTGTAACTGCCGGTCATTCCTGCCGTCACCGTCTTTGCCGCCAATGGGATCAGCGTGATCGCCATGATGGTCAGAAAAACTGGGAGGAATCGCTTCAGACTGGCGACGATATCCGCTCCAGCTCCTCTGAACTTCACCAGAAGGTATAGCGGCAGTACCAGAAGATAGGGATCGAGCCAGCGTTCGGTGATTTTCGTCGTGCCCGCCAAAAGGATCACCAGAACCACGCCAAGCAGCGAGACCAGCATCATGATGCCCAGGAGACGCGTCCACCGGGTGCTCATTTTCAGCGCCGGCCTGAACTGCTTTTTGAAGGCCACCGCAAAAACAACCAACGCCAACGCCCCGAAAGCAAGGCAGGCGAGTGCCAGCGAGCCGAGAGCGCGGGCAATACGGGCAATCCCGTGCGGTGCGTTCGCTTCGACCATCTTGCTGATCGTGCCTTTGGTTGCCAGATCGAGGTTACCGAGCAGCCATAACGCATGCGGCATGATGATCGTCACGCTGATCGCCGCCGTCAGCAGGATCCGGACGTCAAAGAGGCGGGCGCGCCATTCCCTGTCGGCGAAGACGGCAACGACCGTAGCTGCCGGAAGCAGCACGAAATTGTATTTCGATATGGTGCCGATGCCGATCGCCAGTCCAAGCAGCGCATAACCCATCCAATCCGGACGGGCGAGCGTTCGGAACAAGCCGTAAAAAAACAGAGAGGTCGCCATTAGCACCGCGACCGTGTGCGTCAGATCCTGCTGCGGCATATAGGAGACCTGTGGCAGCAGGAGCAGGCTCAGCATCGCCATCGCCACGAAGCCCGCCCGGCCGTCGATCTCCCGCGCCGCCAAACCAAAGAAGAAATAGCAAAGAAGCAGCATCACGAACTTCGGCAGCGTCAACGCGAGCAGCGAGATTCCCATGATGCTTACAAAAGCGTTCTGTACCCAGTTGTAGAAGGGTGGCTGCGGGCCGTAACCGGCGAGCCAATATTGCGAGAACAGAGACTGTTCGGCCTCGTCGAGTGTCAGCGAATGCGGCAAAGCCAGCCGCGTGGCGATACTGGCGACAAAATAAACACCGAGAAAAAGCGTCGCCGGCCACAATCCGCCCGAGAGAAAATTGGCGAGCCTGCTGCCCTGCCCGGGCCGCTCCCGCAGATCCACAAAGCCGCCATCTCGATCCATTGCCGCCCTCACGGAAGAACATTCAACCTTGCACGTGGCACGGCCTGCGGCGAGGATCAACAAGGAAATGGCAGTTTGCCACCGCTTCGGAAGAGTATTGCTGATGGAGGAGAAAATGGCGCACCCGAAGAGATTCGAACTCCTGACCCCCAGATTCGTAGTCTGGTGCTCTATCCAGCTGAGCTACGGGTGCGTAGGCAAGCAGTGCGTCACCGCTTGCGTGGCGATCCTCTAATCGGTGCCGCGAGAGATTGCAAGCGATTTTACCGAGGGCAACGTCATTTTGCTGTCACTTCTCGCCCAAGCCATTGAGAAGCAACATCTATTAGCGTCAAGCTCGAGCCCGGTAGTCTTCCAGCGAAACTGGACGGTCGGGAATCTCAATCCGGAACTGCGTTCCGGGGCCGGGTTTTTCGACCAGCGCGATCGTGCCGCCATGCGCCAGAACCAGCTCGCGGGCAATCACCAAACCAAGGCCCGTGCCGCCCGAACGAGCCGAGCCGCGGAAGGCCGAAAACAGGTTTTCCCGCGCCTTGCGCGGCATTCCCGGGCCGGTATCGTCGACCGTGATGCTGACGACGCTGCCGATCCGATGGGCCGAGACGGTAATGCGCCGGACCATGGAGGTGTCCTCGGGATCGAAGTTCGTCAGCGCCTGCAAGGCATTGCGGCAGATATTGTGGATGACCCGGAAAAGCTGCTCGCTGTCGCAATCCACCTCGACATCGGCAGGGATCTGATCGATGAATTCGATGCTGGCGTCGGGATCGATGGCAAGAATGTCGCGCACGTCCTGGCAGAGTTCGGCCAGGCGGATACGGCGGCGGCGCGGGGCCGCTTCGGATGCCTGTCCATAAGCTAATACTTCGCTGGTATAACCCACGGCCCGGTCGATCGTGCGCAAGAGCTTCGGCGCAAAACTGCGCACCATCGGATCGTCGACATCAGTCAACCGATCGGACATCAATTGGGCCGACGCCAGGATGTTACGCATGTCGTGATTGATCTTGGAAACGGCCAGACCGAGATCGGCGAGGTTTTTCTGCTGCTTCAGGGTGCGCTGCAGTTCCACCTGCATGGCGGCGAGATGCCGGCCGGCCACGGCAAGCTCTCCGCGCGACCGGTCACCGGCAAAGACACGGCTCGGATCCTCCGGCTGTTCCGAGAAAAACTGCATGCTGTGGGTCAGCCGGCGGATTGGCATGATCATCATCCGGTTGATGGCCAGGAAGATGAGCACCGCTGTAATGAGCGAAATCAGCAAAGACAGCAGAAACATCATCTTCGAATATTTCAGCATGTCCTTGCGCAGCGCGTCGTCGGTCATCACCAGTTCGATGATCATGTCGGTGTCGCCGATCGCCCCGAAAACACGCATGACTCGGCCCCCGCCCAGGAACAGGGTGTCCAGAGCGTCGCGCATCGAGATCCACATCGGCACATCGGTGAGATCGAAGACCTGGTCAACCTGCGGCGGCAGGTCGGTGGCCGCCAGCAGGCGGGAAGTGCCGTCCTTTTTAAGCGCGATGACCTTGGTGCCCGTCGCCAGAAGCGTATCGTCCTGCACCGCGCGGGGAAGCTCCGACGGTTGCAGACCGTCGATGACAATGCCCGCGGCGGCGGCCGTATCCAGACGGTCGCGCAGCCAGTTCATGCGCATGCCTGCGACAGATGGAACGAAAATCAGGATTTCCGCCAGCATGACGAAAATGACGGTAAGCCAGAGAAGTCTGCCGGAAAGGCCGCTGAAGAGACGCGGCATGGGTTCCGGTCCTGCGCCATCCGGCGAGGATTCCGAGCGCCCCGAGGTATGAACCTCGCCGTCCATGCGGATCTCCATTCCCGAATTCCGTTTCCGCCCAACATCTGGCAGAGCCAACGGATGATCGACTATTTTAGAGATTCAACGCTTTTTTACCAGCCCCTCTTTCGGCAGTGCAAAAAGAGAAGCGGAGACGGCATCCGTCTCCGCTTTCCTATTCGTTTGAAAGGGCCGGTCGGATCAGAATTCTTCCCAATCCGCAGCCGCTGCTACCGGAGCCCGAGCCGCAGCCCCTCCTCCGAAAGCCCGCGTCAGAGCACCCGTCATCGCCTTGACCGGCGAGACGCGCGGGCGCTGGACTTGAGCCGTGGCAGCCGCCGCTGGGCGCGAAGACCTTGCAGGCTCGGCGGCGCGATGCTCCTGATGCCCGATGTTGAATTTGGAGACGATGGCGAACAGGCTGTCGGCTTCAGAAGAAAGCTTCTGGGTCGCAGCCGAAGTCTCTTCCACCATGGCGGCATTCTGCTGGGTCACCTGGTCCATCTGGTTGACGGCGGTGTTGACCTCCGCCAGTCCCGTCGCCTGCTCCCGGGAGGCAACCGCGATCGAGTGGATATGGTCGTTGATGCGCAACACGCGGGTTTCGATCTCCGACAGCGCCTCGCCGGTCTTCTGGACCAGCAGCACGCCTCCGGCGACCTCGTCGCCCGACTTGCTGATCAACGCCTTGATGTCCTTTGCCGCGTTTGCAGAACGCTGGGCGAGCTCGCGAACTTCCTGTGCCACGACAGCAAAGCCCTTGCCGGCTTCGCCCGCACGGGCGGCTTCGACACCGGCGTTGAGCGCCAGAAGATTGGTCTGGAAGGCGATCTCGTCGATGACGTTGGTAATCTGGGCAATCTCACGGGAAGCCTGCTCGATCCGGCCCATGGCGTCGACGGCATTGCGCACTACTTCGCCCGATTGCACCGCACTTTGCTTGGCTTCGCCCACCATCACGGTTGCCTCTTGAGCCCTTTCGGTGGAGGTCCGTACCACAGCCGTGATCTCGTCGAGGGCGGCGGAGGTTTCCTCCAGCGCGGCGGCCTGCTGCTCCGTGCGCCGCGACAGGTCATTGGTAGCCTTGCTGAGTTCGGCAGCGCTGCCGTTCATGGAGCCGCTGGCGCTGCGGACGTTGATCATCGTTCCGCGCAACGTTTCCATGGTGGCGTTGACGTTGTGCTGCAGCTCGGCAAAAGCTCCCTTGAAATTGCCGTTCATGCTATCGGTAAGGTCGCCTTCGGCAAGGCTCCTGACGACCCGTCGTGTTTCGGAAATGCCGGCGTCAACACTTGCGACCAGTTGGTCGACATTGCTGGCGAAGCGGTCGAGGCTCTCTTCGCCCCACTGCTTGTCGATGCGGCGGGTGAAGTCGCCCTCGGCGGCGGCGGCGACCACGGCCGACATCAGCGCCTGCAATTCGTTGTTCTTCCCGCGCAGGGTGGATTCCGAGGCGTTCATGCGAGCGACCTCGATGCCATTCCTTTTGAAAACCTCGACAGCAGCAGCCATGTCGCCGACTTCATCCTTACGGCCGACGAGCGGAACGGCCACGGAGTAATCTCCGTCCGCCAGCGTCTTCATTGACGAGGTGAGGTCGAGAATAGGTTGGCTCAGCTCTTTGCGGCCAAGATACAGACCGAAGGCCATTCCGCCGGCAACGCCGATCACGGTGACGATGAGCACGCTGTAGAAAACCATGTTGCCGAAGGCATCCATACCGGCGCTAAGCTCGTCGAGCTGCGCTTGGTCCATCTTCACCACCGCATCGATCTCGGCCTGATAGGCCTTGCGGTTGGCGCGGTTTGCCTCGTTATTGCCTTGGACGTTCGCAGCCGCGGGGCCCTCGGTCTGGCCGAGGCGGACCGTTTCGCTGCGGAACTGCTTGAATTCCGCCGAACGGGCCATCAGCTTCTCGAAGATCGCTTTCTGTTCTGCCGGCACTTTCGGCTGCCATGCGGCTAGCAGTTTCTCCATTTCAGCCAGCGATTTCACAATCCCTTCGCCGAACTGCTTGGTCGCCGCGATATCCTTTGCGGCATAGATACCGCGGGCATCCATGACGACTGCCGTGACCAACCGGTTGAGGTGCTCTCCGTTGTGGGCGCGATCGGCCACATCGGCGTATTGCTGGCTCTGGGCCCGGTACTTCTCGACCGCGAAAAGCGAAAGCCCGCCGATCAGACAGGCAAACAAGCTCATCAGCCCGACGAGAAGGTTGATCTTGGCTCTAATTCTCACTGCAGTTTTCCCCCTGCAAGACACCATGGGATGCTGGCGACACGGCACACTGATGCGGAAGATCCGCGACATCACTGCTAGAATTAGCACCTAGTCATTAACAATCCTTGAGCAGGCGGGCTTTGAACGCAGCGAAGCGAGGAGGAAAATTTGTCAACGAACGCTGTATTCTCCCGAATTATTTGTCGGAAAAGATGACAGGGTGACAGAAATCGGGATCGTTTTGCCACATTTCAACCATTTTCAGTTGCGCAGGCAACCTCCGCAACCCTTAATGGATTTGATCAAATTGAATGTTCTGGAGGTCGGGCGGAGCCGCAAAAGTTCGCCGGCGATTGACTTTTCAGACAGAGTCCTCTTATAAGCCGCGCACGTTCAGCTCCGGCGGGCTTGCACGCGTGCAGCCGCTTGCGCAGATCGTTTCTCTAAACGCTCTTGCTTTCTTTGCGGAAGCAAACTCCAAGAAGGGCCGCACACCGCGGTATTAAATAAATGAAGCGTACGTACCAACCGTCCAAGCTTGTTCGCAAGCGCCGCCACGGATTTCGCGCCCGCATGGCCACCAAGGGTGGTCAGAAGGTTCTTTCCGCACGCCGCGCCCGTGGCCGCAAGCGTCTCTCGGCCTAAGGCTGGGATGCCCGAGATCACCGGGCGATGACAGACGAGAAAAAGAACAAGAAAACTGTCGGGCGGCTGAAAAGCCGGCCGCAGTTTCTTGCTGTTCGGCAAGGCGAAAGCCGTCGGGGGCGCACCTTTCTTCTGGAAGTGCTCGACCGCAATGCGCCGGACGAAGCGCCGCGGGTCGGCTTCACCGTCACTAAGAAACATGGCAACGCAGTCGAGCGCAACCGCATGCGTCGGCGCCTCAAGGAGGCCGTCAGGCACTCCGCCGGATTTGCAATGAAGAGCGGACACGACTATGTGATTGTCGCGCGTCGGGAGGTGCTGTCGGCTCCCTTCGCTGATATGACGGCTCAGCTCATCGAGCGCATTGAAAACAGGCCGAAGCCGAAGCGGTCCGAGGAGACCCGTTCCAGGAAAGCATGATGGAAAAAAACCGTAACTACTTCATCGCGGTCGCGCTCTCGGTGCTGATCGTCATTGCCTGGCAGTTCCTCTACATGAATCCCAGGATGGAGGCGCAGCAGCGTGCCGAAGAGGCTCGCCGCGCGCTCCAGGGAGAAACGGCCCAGCCAGTATCCCCGGAAAGCCCCGGCGCCTCGAGCGCGCCGACAGGCAATCTTCCGGGTGCCGCATCCGGCCAGACGACCATCACCCGCGATCAGGCGCTTGCACGGTCGCAGCGCGTTCAGATCGAAACCCCTGCCCTGATCGGCTCCATCAATCTCACCGGCGCGCGTTTCGACGACCTGAAGCTTCGCGAATATCACGAAACCGTTGACGACCAGAGCCCGATCATCACGCTCTTTTCGCCCTCCGACACCAAGGACGGGCATTTCACCGAACTCGGCTATATTCCGAACGAATCCATCGGCACCGTTCCTGGCGCGGGAACCCAGTGGACGGTAGCAAGCGGCGAGAAACTCACTCAGCAGACGCCGGTGACGCTGTCCTTCACAAACGAGAAGGGCATCACCTTCACGCGCACCATCTCCGTCGACGATCATTACATGCTGACCGTCAACGACAAGATCGACAACACCAGCGGCGCACCCGTCACATTGACGCCTTATGGGCGGATTCTGCGTCACAACAAGCCTGCGACTCCTTCGGTCTGGGTCATTCATGAAGGCTTCATCGGCGTGATGGGTGAAGACGGCGCGCTTAGCGAACACACCTATGCCAATATCGAGGAAGAACAATATACCCACGACAAGGCAACCACCGGGTGGTTCGGCATCACGGACAAATACTGGGCTGCGACGATCGCTCCGCCCCAGTCCATGCCTTACGTCACCCGTTTCTCGCATTTCACCGGCGGACAGGCGAGCTACCAGGCAGACTACAAGGGCGACGATCTGACGGTCCAGCCGGGTCAGTCTACCGAGCTTAAGAACCTCGTATTCGCCGGCGCCAAGGAAGTGCCTCTGATCTCGCGCTACGAGACGGAACTCAAAATCCCGCAGTTCAACCGACTGATCGATTGGGGCTGGTTCTACTTCATCACCAAGCCGATGTTCCAGCTGATGGACTTCTTCTTCCGTCACGTGGGCAATTTCGGCGTCGCGATCCTGCTGACGACCGTGGTGGTCAAGGCGCTCTTCTTCCCGCTGGCCAGCAAGCAATACGCCTCCATGGCCAATATGAAGCGCGTCCAGCCCAAGATGGAGGAGCTGAAGGCCAAGTTCGGCGACGATCGTATGGGCATGCAGCAGGCGATGATGCAGCTCTACAAGGAGGAAAAGATCAATCCGATCGCCGGTTGCTGGCCGGTCGTGCTGCAGATCCCGGTCTTCTTCGCCCTCTACAAGGTCATCTACGTTACGATCGAGATGCGGCACGCGCCCTTCTTCGGCTGGATTCAGGATCTGTCGGCTCCCGATCCGACGTCGCTGTTCAACCTGTTCGGCCTGCTTCCCTACGACGTGCCGCACTTCCTGCTGATTGGCGTCTGGCCGCTCGTCATGGGCGTCACGATGTTCCTGCAGATGCGTATGAACCCGACGCCGCCGGACCCGACCCAGGCAATGATCTTTACCTGGATGCCGCTGGTCTTCACCTTCATGCTGGCATCCTTCCCGGCTGGCCTCGTCATCTACTGGGCTTGGAACAACACGCTTTCGATCACCCAGCAGGCGATGATCATGAAGCGCCACGGCGCCAAGATCGAGCTCTTCGACAATCTGAAGGGCCTCTTCCGGCGAAAACCGGCAGCCTCGAAATAGCTTCCGAAACCCCGGTCCGCCGGGGTTTTCTTTTATGACGACAGGCAAATATCTTCCGTAGCTTGACATTCTGCGGCAAAACCCGGAAGCCGTGTCGCTTCGATTGAGACAGGACCGATAACCCAATGCCCGCTGACAAGAACATGGACGACAAGCCGCTCTTCGGCCGCCCCTGGATCTTCATCCGTGGCGTACCTTCGATGAAATTCCTGCCGCCCGAAGGCCCGCTTGAAGTGGCCTTCGCAGGACGTTCGAATGTAGGCAAGTCCTCGCTGATCAATGCCCTTGTCGGCCAGAAGGGTCTGGCACGCACCTCCAATACGCCCGGCCGCACCCAGGAGCTCAACTATTTCGTGCCGGAGGGTTCTTCCGGTGAAGGGCTGGATCTGCCCCCCATGGCCTTGGTCGACATGCCGGGCTACGGCTATGCGCAGGCGCCGAAGGAGCACGTCGACGCATGGACGAAGCTCGTCTTCGACTACCTGCGCGGTCGTGCCACGCTGAAGCGTGTCTATGTCCTGATCGACAGCCGCCACGGCCTCAAGAAGAATGACGACGAGGTTTTGGACCTGCTCGACAAGGCGGCGGTTTCCTATCAGATCGTGCTGACCAAGACGGACAAGATAAAGGAGCCGGCGGTCGACAAGCTGATCGCCGAGACGACGGAAAAGGTCCGCAAACGGCCCGCTGCCTATCCCTTCGTGCTTTCGACATCTTCTGAGAAAGGCAAAGGCATCGACGAACTCCGTCAGGCGATCGAGGAGACCGTCGGCCAGCCATTGTAACTTCTCGTACAAAGCCGGCCGCTTCAGAGGAAGCGACCGGCTCCGGATGTAACGGCAAAACGCCTGCGACCGGCCCTTACATCTTGGGCAGCACGACCTTGTCGACTACGTGAATGACACCGTTCGACTGCTTCACGTCGGCGATCGTAACCTGGGCGACATTGCCGTTCTCATCGGTCAAGGTGATCTTGCCCATGTCCTGTTTGGCTTTCAGGACGCAGCCGCCGACGGTCTTGACGTCATGGGTGCCCTTGTCGTCCTTGATCATCTTTTCGATAGCGTTCGACATGGCGTTCGCAGCGACAACGTGGCAGGTCAGAACCTTGGTCAGCTGCGCCTTGTTTTCCGGCTTCAAAAGCGTATCGACCGTGCCTTTAGGGAGTTCCGCGAACGCGTCGTTGGTCGGCGCGAACACGGTGAACGGCCCCTTGCCCTGCAGCGTTTCGACCAGGCCGGCCGCTTTGACGGCTGCCACCAGGGTCGTATGATCCTTGGAATTCACCGCGTTCTCGACGATGTTCTTGTCTTCGAACATGGCCGCGCCGCCGACCTTCGGATTGGCGGCATGGGCCGCGACCACGGCTGCGGAGAGAGCTGTTGCGACGGCAAATGTGCGGAGTGCGAAGTTGGACATTCTGTTTTCCTCTTCCTTTTAAAGGATCTGATCGCCCCGGCACGGATGCGCCTCCCAGGGCGGTTCACGTCCCGCGGCCTGCGGGACGCAGCAAGGGACGGAAGGGAGAGGGAAAGAGTTTCAGCCACAGTGAAAAAAGTGGCAGAAAAATTTCAACTACTTGGTTTTTAAGCGCTAATTTTAATTGGACCGACGCGTCTGTCCAACCGCGATCACGGGACCGGTGGCTTTACCGGTCGGAGAGCCGCCGAACGGCTCGAGGCTGACGGCGAGGGTCACGCCTTCGCCAAGTCTCGGACGGAGGTGAGCCGGAATTTCGACCGAACCTTCGCCCGTCTGAGGCAGTACACCGAGGGAGATTGCCGGATCGTCACCGCCAGGTACCAGCCAGAGTTCAAGCGAATGCTGATCCGCCGCACCGGCCGCAACCGGTGTCACCCGCAAGCGGCCGTCGACGACGTTGTAGGCGGCGACCAGGCTGATTGAATTGCCTTCCCCTGCAAGCTCGGCGACCAGCGGACGAGACGTCGGTGTGCCTATCCAGCCTGTATCCAGCGAAACGTAAGCGATCAGTACAGCCACGGACCCAAGCGCAATGCCACGCCACAACAGCAGCGAGTTCCACCATTTGCCGGTCGCGACGAGCTCCTGCGCGAAGCTCTTGTGCGGGAAAAGCCGGGTCTCTATCTTCGAATAGACAGCTGCGGGTGGGAGAACCTCATCGTAGTCGTCGTTGAAGCTCGCCAGATTTTCCTGCCATCGAGCGACGATCGCCGCAAAGACCCGGTCTCGCGCTATGCGCGCGGCCACACGCTCGCGATCGGCAAGCGAGAGTACGCCCAGGACGTATTCGCCTGCGAGCAATTCATCGCGGGAGCGGTCTCCTTCGCTCTGTTCGGGCGTCGTCATCGGTCGAGGCACTCTCTCAATTTCAAAAGGCTGCGCCGAAGCCAGGTGCGCACCGTATTCAACGGCACGCCGTGGCGGTCTGCCAGCTCCTGGTAGCTCAGACCTTCCACATATGCGCTTCGCACCGCGCTGGCTCGTTCAGATTCCAACTCTTCCATGCACCTGTCAATGCGTTTGCCCTCGCCTTTGAGGACGGTGGTCGTTTCGGGATCGAGCGCCGCATCCGCGATGTCCCAAGTTTCGTCGATACTGTCGGCAACGGGCTTGCGGGCACGCATAAGATCAATGGCCTGGTTGCGTGCCACCGCCACAAGCCAGCCCAACGGGCTCGCACCGGAGGCAGCGAACCGGTCGGCTCGTTGCCATATCTTGACGAAAATTTCCTGCAGCGCATCTTCCGCATCGGCCCTGTCCTTGAGGATACGAAGACAGACGGAAAAAAGTTTCGGAGATACAGCGGCGTAAAGCGCCGCCAGACCGGCTCGGTCGCGCAATGCGACGCGGCCGATCAAGGCGGCTATTTCAATGTCTGTCGCCAAGCACGTGTCTCCCCGGGCGCGTCGTTGCCGGTATACGGGCAAATCTTGCCATCGGATTATTTCCCCCGTCAAAAACATGCGCTACAAGGCGCCCACTCACATCACGGGGAAATCGATGACGACTTCCGATAGCGAACTTCAGGCCAAACTTCTGGCGCAGGCGCTGCCCTACATGCAGCGGTACGAAAACAAGACCATCGTCGTCAAGTACGGCGGTCACGCCATGGGTGATTCCGAGCTCGGCAAGGCGTTTGCGGCGGATATCGCGCTGCTCAAGCAGTCCGGCGTCAATCCGATCGTTGTGCATGGCGGTGGTCCGCAGATCGGCGCCATGCTGACCAAGATGGGCATCGAGTCGAAGTTCGAAGGCGGCCTGCGCGTCACCGACCAGAAAACCGTCGAGATCGTCGAGATGGTACTGGCAGGCTCGATCAACAAGGAAATCGTCGCGCTGATCAACCAGACCGGCGAATGGGCGATCGGCCTTTGCGGCAAGGACGGCAATATGGTGTTTGCCGAAAAGGCCAGGAAGACCGTCGTCGACCCGGACAGCAATATCGAGCGCGTGCTCGATCTCGGCTTTGTCGGTGAAGTGGTGGAAGTCGACCGCACGCTGATCGACCTGCTCGCCAAGTCGGAGATGATCCCCGTTATCGCCCCGGTAGCCCCCGGCCGCGACGGCGCCACCTACAACATCAATGCCGATACGTTCGCGGGGGCCATCGCCGGCGCCCTCAATGCCACCCGCCTGCTCTTCCTTACCGACGTTCCGGGTGTTCTGGACAAGGACAAGCAGCTCATCAAGGAGCTGACGGTCGCGCAGGCCCAGGCGCTCATCAAGGACGGCACGATCTCCGGCGGCATGATTCCGAAGGTCGAGACCTGCATCGACGCTATCAAGGCCGGCGTCCAGGGCGTCGTCATCCTGAACGGCAAGACCGCCCATTCGGTGCTTCTCGAAATCTTCACCGAGCATGGGGCCGGCACGCTGATCGTGCCGTGACCCCTTCCTCGATCGAGGCCTAAGCGGCGGCGGTGAAGACCGCCGCGGCATCTTCCTTGAGCTTCGCCATCATCGCTCGGTAGGGACCGGGGCCATAGCTCACCCTTGCGACGCCGAGTTCTCCGAGCCGCTTCGGCGCCGAGACGCCCGGCATCATCATGATATTGACCGGCACTGGCGAAGCTTCGCAAAGCTTGCGGATAAGCTCCTCATCTGCCAGGCCCGGCGCAAAGAAGCCATTGCCGCCAGCTTCCGCATAGGCCCTCGCCCGCGCGACCGCTTCATCCAGAAGCGCCGTATGCTTTGTCCGGTCGCCCTCCTGAAGGAAGAGATCGGTCCTGGCATTGATGAAGAGTGGAATCCCGCGCGAATCTGCCAGAGATCGGATGGCACGAATGCGCTCCGCCTGTCGACTGATCGGGTAAACGCCACTGCCGCCGACCACCTGATCCTCAAAATTGATGCCGATCGCGCCCGTGTCGATGACCTTCGCGACATTTTTGGCAAGCTCTGTCGGATCTTCCGCATACCCACCTTCAAAATCCACCGACAGCGGCAGTTCGACAGCGGAGGCGATCGATTTTGCGGTCGAAAGCAGCGCCTCCATCGGCAGGTTCTCGCCATCGGCATAACCTTGCGCCGCAGCCACGGACCAGCTTCCGGTGCCGAGAGCCTTCGCGCCGGCGTCCGCAACGGCCTTTGCCGTGCCGGCGTCCCAGATATTGTAGATGATGACCGGATTACCCTTCTGATGAAGTGCAGCGAATGCGGTAGCCTTTTCTTTCTGGTCCATGTCGTCTCCCTTTCTGATCCCGCGGTTATAGCCGCGCTTGCGCCTCTCGCCGCCGTAAATCGGGCGCCGATTTACGATCCTAGAAAACGCGGCTCAGAAGAACAACAACCCGAGAATGCCGCAGACAATGAGCATACAGCCGATCGCTTCCATACGGTTCACCCGCTCGTGGAAGAGGAAATAGGACGCCATGAAGGTGAAGACCAGTTCGATCTGACCGAGGGCACGGACGTAAGCCACCTGCTGCAGCGTCATCGCCGTGAACCAGCAGGCAGAACCGAGGACGCCGGCCAGGCCTACCAGCGAGGACGAGCGCCAGCTGCGGACCACCTGCGCGATCTCGCGCCTGTCTTTCCAGAACATCCAGACCAGCATGAAAATTGTCTGGAAGGTCGTTACACAGGCAAGCGTAACCGCCGCGTCCATAACCGGCCCCGGCCCTTGAAGCGAAAGCGCGGCACTGCGATAGGCCACCGCCGAAATGCCGAAGACCGCACCGGAGGCTATACCGATCAATGCAGTCCGCCCCGTCAGCGCGACGGCGAGATTGCGCCAGGACAGCGGCATCCGCGCCGTGGAGATCATCATCACGCCGAGTACGCCGACGATGATCGCCGCAATGGCGCCTAAGGTGAGTTTCTCTCCAAGCAGGACAAAACCGAAGATCGCCGCCTGCACCGGTTCCGTCTTGGAATAGGCCGTGCCCACGGCAAAGTTGCGGAGCGAAAAGAGATGCACCAGCATGATGGTCGCAAAGATCTGCGCCAGCCCCCCGATCCCGGCCCATATGGCGAAGGTCGGGTTGATTTCGGGATAAGGGTAGCCGGCAATGTGATGCAAAGCCAGCACATAGAGGATTGCGATCGGAAACCCGTAGCCGAAGCGCACGAAGCTCGCGCCGCGGGTGCCGAGCGAACCCTGCAGACGCTTTTGCAAGGCGGAGCGCAGGTTCTGCAAGAAGGCCGCAGCGATTGTAATGGGGATCCAAAGTTCCATGCTGGTGGCGGTATCATGCCGGCTATTTGGCCGCCAAGGCCGGATTTGGCCTGAACAGGTCGCCTTTTCGATTTTCTTCGACGCCCAAGCCGTGCATAAGACGGGCATGGACAAGACGCCGAAAACATCCCCCGATCCTGCCGATTTCGCCGATATCCGGGAATGGGTATTCGATCTCGACAACACGCTCTACCCGCATCACATCAATCTGTTTGCGCAGATCGACAAGAACATGACGGCCTATGTGCAGGAGCTGCTGCAGCTCGAGCCGGAGGACGCAAGGGCGCTGCAAAAGCGCTATTACCACGAGCATGGGACGACCCTGCAGGGCCTGATGCTGAATCACGGGATCGAGCCGGACAGTTTTCTAGAGCGCGCCCATGCGATCGATTATTCGGCGCTGCTGCCGCATCCGGAACTCGGAGAGGCGATCAAGGCGCTGCCGGGCCGCAAGTTCATCTTTACCAACGGAAGCGTACCGCATGCCGAAGCCGCCGCCCGGGCGCTCGGCATCCTCGACAATTTCGACGATATCTTCGACATCGTTGCGGCGGGTTATGTCCCGAAGCCTGCGGGCGCCACCTACGACAAGTTCGCGAGCCTGCACCGCGTCGATACCAGGCACGCCGCCATGTTCGAAGACCTCCCTCGCAATCTGCAGGTCCCGAAGACGCTCGGTATGCGCACCGTTCTTCTGGTTCCCCGCAACCTCGATACGGTGCTGATGGAGCGTTGGGAAAAGCTGACCGACGAGGACGATCATATCGACTACGTGACCGACGATCTGGCAGGTTTCCTGTCCGGCATTCGGCCCGATTGAGTTCCCGCCGTCTTACCAAATGTTCATCCACATTACGGATGTTTAAGTGGTTCCCTTCGATTGCCGGGCCTATCTTCAGGTCATCGGATTTAACCGGAAAGGACCCATTCGATGACCGCGAAGAAGATCGTTTTAGCGACACTCAGTGCCGTACTGGTCGCAGGAGCCGCTCTGCCCGCATTCGCGGCACCGGGACGTGACGGACCCGGCCGCCATGAGGGCGCCGGCGGCCGCATGATGCAGGACGTGATGTTCGTTCGTCTCTTGAAGAATGCCGACGGCAACAAGGACGGCAAGATCTCCAAGGAAGAGCTGACCGCCCGCCAGGATGCGCTGTTTGCCGAAATCGACGCAAACAAGGACGGCACCGTCACCCGAGGCGAACTCGTGGATTTCCGCCAGGCTAAAATGGATGAGTTCCGCAAGGACAACCCGCCACCGGAACAGGCTGAAAACCGCGGCCACGGCCGCCACGACGGGGATCGCGATGGCTGGCACCGCGGCGGGCGGGATCACGATGACCAGGATCGCCACAATGCGCGCTGGGATGGCCCGCGACATGGCGGCATGATGGGCCGCGGTATCTTCCGCATGGTCGATGAAGACCGGGATGGCAAGATTACCAAGACCGAAGCAACCACCGCAGGCGACCAGCTGTTCACCCGCATGGACGTCAACAAGGACGGCACCATTTCCATCGACGACCTGCCGGACCGCCCCCTCTAGTTCCCCGCCCCCTTTGGAACTAATACCGGCCGTCGTCTTGAAGGACCCGCCCCTCCCCCGAGAGGCGGGTTCTTTCAGTTCTAATGCTCGTAGAAGTCGGCGATGATCTTCCAGGCCTGATCGGCCGTCTCGACGAAGTTGATGAGATTGAGGTCTTCCGGCGCGATCGTGCCGAATTCCGCCAGTGCTCCAAAATTGATGATGCCGCGCCAGAACGCCTCGCTGAAGAGGATAAGCGGGATCCGCTCCATGCGTTTTGTCTGGATGAGCGTCAGCGCCTCGAACATCTCGTCGAGAGTCCCGAAGCCGCCCGGAAATACCGCAACCGCCTTGGCGCGCATCATGAAATGCATCTTGCGGATTGCGAAATAGTGGAAGTTGAAGCTGAGTTCGGGCGTTACGAAACGGTTCGGCGCCTGCTCGTGCGGCAGCATAATGTTGAGCCCAACGCTCGGGGCACCGGCGTCCGAGGCTCCGCGATTGCCCGCTTCCATCACGCCTGGTCCGCCGCCCGTCACCACCACATATTCCTGATGATTATACCCGGCCGAGTGTTTTCCGCAGAGTTCAGCAAACTTCCGCGCCTCGTCATAAAACACCGATGCCGCTTCGAGATTCTTCCGCTGAACCTCGTTGCGCGCAGCCCAGGCGCTTTGCCCGGGCGCCGGGATGCGCGCGCCGCCAAACAGCACCACCGTCGACTTGATGCCGCGTTCGGCAAGCATCATCTCGGCTTTGGTAAGTTCCAGCTGAAGACGGACCGGCCGCAGCTCTTCGCGGCTCAGAAAGTCGTCGTCCGCATAGGCGAGGCGATAGGACGGAGATTCCGTTTGCGGCGTCCTCGGCTGACCGGCGGCCGCATATTTGTCGGCCTTGTTGTCCTTCAGAGGATCCCAGACGCCATCCTTGCGCCGCGGTCCGTCCTTCTTCGCCTTTGCCATTGCATGACCCTTCCAGCGCCAACATGCGTTGACGCCAATTCACATTGACGCCTGAGTGGCGGTCGCTTAGAGCAAATAGAACTAAATGGCCACCTCTCCACCATCACGATACCGAGTGACGTTTAAGGATTTCCCATGAGCAGCGCTGACTTTTCCTCCCTCGAAAAGACTATCGAGACCGCCTTCGAGAACCGGGACGATGTGACGGTATCGACCAAAGGCGAGATCCGCGATGCGGTCGAGGAGGCGCTGAACCTGCTCGACAGCGGCAAGGCGCGCGTGGCGAGCCGTGGTGCCGACGGAAACTGGACCGTACACCAGTGGCTGAAGAAGGCGGTGCTGCTGTCCTTCCGCCTGAACGACATGGAGGTGGTGAAGCACGGCCCCGGCAACTCCACCTGGTGGGACAAGGTGCCGTCGAAATTCGAAGGCTGGGGCGAGAACGAATTCCGTGCGGCCGGCTTCCGGGCCGTACCGAGTGCGGTCGCCCGCCGCTCGGCCTACATTGGCAAGAACGTCGTGCTGATGCCCTCTTTCGTCAACCTCGGCGCCTATGTGGATGAAGGAACGATGGTCGACACCTGGGCCACCGTCGGCTCCTGTGCGCAGATCGGCAAGCATGTCCACCTGTCGGGCGGCGTCGGCATCGGCGGCGTGCTGGAGCCCATGCAGGCCGGCCCCACCATCATTGAGGACAATTGCTTCATCGGGGCGCGCTCCGAAGTCGTCGAAGGCTGCATCGTGCGCGAGGGTTCCGTGCTCGGCATGGGCGTCTTCATCGGCAAGTCGACCAAGATCGTCGATCGCGCGACCGGCGAGATCACCTATGGCGAAGTGCCCCCCTATTCCGTGGTCGTCGCGGGCTCGATGCCGGGCAAGCCGT
The DNA here is from genome assembly GCF_004343065.1 of Neorhizobium sp. S3-V5DH. Lineage (NCBI taxonomy): Bacteria > Pseudomonadati > Pseudomonadota > Alphaproteobacteria > Hyphomicrobiales > Rhizobiaceae > Neorhizobium > Neorhizobium sp. S3-V5DH. The sequence continues at coordinate 127,180 of NZ_SMCL01000001.1, read as the reverse complement.
TCCCGAACGGGGAACCGGGCCCGAGCCTCTACTGCGCCGTCATCGTCAAGCGCGTCGACGAAAAGACCCGTTCCAAGACCGGCATCAACGAACTTCTGCGCGACTGACCTCAAGGCTGCTCATCCGAAATGTCCGCATCCGATCCCGTCGCCAATCTTCAGGACCTCATCCGCTGCCCTTCGGTGACCCCGGCCGAAGGTGGCGCGCTCACCGCTCTGGAATCCATGCTCATTCCGCTCGGGTTCAAGGTCGAGCGCATGGTGGCGACGGAGCCGGGCTTGCCGGATATCGAGAACCTTTATGCGCGGCTCGGCACCGACGGTCCGCATCTGATGTTCGCCGGCCACACCGACGTCGTTCCTCCGGGGGACGAGGCATCGTGGAGCCATCCGCCTTTTGCGGCCGAAATCGCGGGCGACGAGCTTTTTGGCCGCGGCGCCGTCGACATGAAGGGTGGAATTGCCTGCTTTGTGGCGGCTCTGGCACGTCACATCGAAAAGCATGGTGCTCCGAAAGGCTCGATCTCCTTCCTGATCACCGGCGACGAGGAAGGGCCTGCGGTCAACGGTACCGAGAAGCTGTTGAAATGGGCTGCCGAAAAGGGCGAGCGCTGGGACGCCTGCCTCGTGGGGGAGCCGACCAATCCGGATCAACTCGGCGACATGATCAAGATCGGCCGGCGGGGATCCGTATCCGGCAAAGTGACCGTATTCGGCGTGCAGGGTCATGCGGCTTATCCCCATCTCGCCGACAATCCGGTTCGGGGCCTTCTTCCCTTGGCGAGCGCGCTGATGGACCCACCCTTCGATACAGGCACGCCGGAATTCCCGGCCTCCAATCTCGAAGTCACCTCTGTGGATGTCGGCAATTCGGCCACCAATGTCATACCGGCCAAGGCAGGGTTTGCCTTCAACATCCGGTTCAACGACAGTTGGACGGCCGATACGGTTAAGGCGGAGATCATTCGCCGGCTCGATCTCGCAGCAGTCCAAAGCCCGTTGCGTCCGGGCCGCGATCCGGCCCGTTATGAGATTGCTTGGGCCGAACGCCCGAGCCACGTCTTCCTGACCCGCAACAACGCGTTGATCGCCTCGCTCTCGGCTGCGGTAGAAAAGGTCACCGGCCGCACGCCGCAGCTTTCCACCACCGGCGGCACATCGGATGCACGCTTCATCAAGGACTACTGCCCGGTCGTGGAGTTCGGCCTGGTCGGCCAGACCATGCATATGGTCGATGAACGGGTGGCCCTTGCCGATCTGGAGATGCTCACCCAAATCTATGGGACCTTCATCTCCCGCTGGTTCGATAATGCCCTCCTACAGTGAAGTCAGGTTATATCTGAGCGGCCTCTGGCTGTTGATCAGAGGCGATGCGCAGGGATTCCGCCTGCTCGATGTTTCCGACCGCGGCATGATGCGTTCCTTCTGGGCTTTCGTCTGGTGCCTGCCGGCCGTCTTCGTGTCCTGGATCTGGCTGCGGTCCCTGCTGGTTCAAAGCATGCCGCCGGGCACGCGGCTCGGAGGTATGTTCTTTGTCCGCGTGGCGATGCTCGAAGTTCTCAACTGGCTGCTGCCGATCGTCTTTGCGGCTCTGATCTGCCTGTTCATGGGCATCCACCGCAAATTCCCGGCCATCGCCGTGACGATCAACTGGCTGGCGGTTCCATTTGCATGGATCTACGGTTTATTGTGCCTGGCAATGCTTCTGTTGCCCGTCCTGACGCCGATCATCGGGCTGATGCAGCTCATCCTGCTCATGGTTCTGGTCTTTGCGGTATCTCGGATCATGCGAATGATCTGCGGGCCGCAGTTGCTGATGACCACGGCGCTGGTCCTTGTCCTGCTGGTGCCGAACATGATCTTGACCGGCGCCATGCAGCGCTTCCTCGGAATTTATCCTTTCTGACGATCACGGGCCCTTCAGACAGTCAGGTATCGCCGGGATAATCCACCTTCAGGAAGTAGAGCCCCTCCGGCGGAGCGACCGGTCCGCAGGCGGCGCGGTCGCGCGCGTCGAGCGCTGCGCGAACGTCGTCCGGCGTCATCTTGCCCTCCCCCGCCAATTTCAGGGTGCCGGCGAAGGAGCGGATCTGGTTGTGCAGAAAGCTCTGGGCGCTCGCCCGGATCTCGATCAGGTCTCCGCTGCGGGTCACGTCCAGCCGGTCGAGCGTCCTCATCGGGCTCGCCGCCTGGCAGTGGGCGGAACGAAAGGTCGTGAAGTCGTGATGCCCGATCAAGGTCTGCGCGGCCGCATGCATGACCTCGTGGTCAAGCTCGCGCGTCACCCACCAGGCACGCTTGGCTTCAAGGGCGAGCGGCGAGGGCCGATTGAGAATGCGGTAGAGATAATGCCGGCGCTGCGCCGAGAACCGCGCGTCAAAACTGTCGTCGACCGCCCAGACGTCCAGGATGGAGACCTTTTCGCCAGCCATCATCAGGTGGGCGTTGAGCGCATTGCGCAGCTTGTAGGGCTTCCAGTCCCGGGAAAGGTCAACGTGGACCACCTGCCCCACCGCATGTACACCTGAATCCGTCCGGCCCGCACCACGGATCGAGACTGTCTCTCCCGTGAGCGACAGGATGCCAGCCTGTAGAGCGGCCTGGACGGAATGGCCGTTCTCCTGCATCTGCCAGCCCACATAGGGCGTGCCGTCATATTCGACGGTCATGCGGTAGCGCGGCATCAGCAAAACCTCGTGCCGGCGGGAACGGATGTTCCACGCAGGAATTCAGCCGCCGCCAGCGGCTTGCCACCCGCCTTCTGAAGCTTCAGGAGCCGCACGGCGCCTTCGCCACAGGCCACAGTCAATGTATCGTCAAGAACGGTGCCTGCCTCGCCCTGGCCTTTAGCCACTTCCGAGGCGAGTACCTTCACGCGTTCCGGTCTGCCGTTGATCTCGGCCTCGAACCACGCGCCGGGGAAAGGCGACAACCCTCGGATATGATTGTGCACGTCACGGGCGGACCTCGAAAAATCGATGCGGGTCTCGCCCTTGTCGATCTTGGCGGCGTAAAGCACACCCTCGTCCGGCTGCGGCGTCAGCGGCAGGTCACCGCCCTCGAGCTTTTCCATCGCCTCGACCATGGCGCGTGCGCCGACGAGCATCAGCTTGTCGTGCAACTCCCCCGCCGTCATGCCTTCGCCGATCTCGACCTCTTTGGTAAGGGCGACCGGGCCGGTATCGAGACCCTTCTCCATCTGCATGACCATCATGCCGGTCTTTTTATCGCCGGCCATGATGGCGCGCTGGATCGGCGCCGCCCCCCGCCAGCGCGGCAGGAGCGAGGCATGGCCGTTGTAGCAGCCAAGCCGCGTGCCGGTGAGGATCGCTTCGGGCAGCAGCAAGCCGTAGGCGACGACGACCGCCACGTCCGCATTCAGCGCGCGGAATTTCTCGCGCTCTTCCCGCTCCTTGAAATCGACGGGGGTGAAAACGGGAATGCCGAGCAGTTCGGCAGCCTGATGGACCGGCGACTTCACCAGATCCAGCCCTCGGCGGCCGCCTGGCCGAGGCGGCTGGGTGTAGACCGCGGCGATCTCGTGTCCCGCCTGCTTCAGCGCCTGCAGCGTCGGCACGGAAAATTCCGGCGTGCCCATGAAGGTGATGCGGAGAGACATGGCGTTTCGCGCTTTAAGAACGCGCCTTCGAGCTGAAGACCGTGCGGGCGTCAGCCTTAGACGGCTTTCGTCTTGGCGGCCTTGGTGAATTTCTTGATGACCATTTCGCGCTTGAGGCGGGAGATGTAGTCGATGAACAGCACGCCGTTCAGATGGTCGATCTCGTGCTGCAGGCAGGTCGCAAGCAGGCCATCGGCCTCGACAAGATGTTCCTTCCCATCGCGGCCGATGTGCTTGACGGTGACGACGGCGGGGCGCTCCACTTCCGCATAATATTCGGGAATGGACAGGCAGCCTTCCTCGTAGACGGAACGTTCGTCCGAAGACTTGACGATCTCCGGATTGATGAAGACCTGCGGGGCCTTTTCTTCACCCTCGCGCGCGATATCCACCACCAGAAGCCGGCGCGGAATACCGATCTGGATCGCCGCCAGGCCTATGCCAGGCGCGTCATACATCGTCTCCAGCATGTCGTCTGCAAGCTTCAGGATATCGGAATCCACCTGCTCGACGGGCTTGGACACCTGGCGCAGGATGGGGTCGGGCAAAATAATCAGGGGCTTGATCGTCATGATCTCCCCATAACGCAACTCTTTTTCCGATGGAACAGGAATCGCGCTGTATTGGTAACCAATGTTCACGTTTTGATCTTCCTCCTTCGCAGAAATCTGTTAGGCTGAAAGCATGAACGATCTCTTCAGCCGCCTTTCTCCTCTTTTTTCTCAGCAGCTAACCGTGATGTTTTCAGCCGCCGCGGCGGCTGTTATCCTGCTCTTCCTGGTACTCGTTCTGCGCAGCAACAGCCGCCGACGGCAGGATGCTGCACGACAGGCTGCGGAAGCGGAAGCGCGGCTTTCCGAACTCATCCGGGCGCAAAGCGAGATGCAGGGACGCCTGTCGGTGATGGCCGAGACCCTGTCGACCCGCCAGTCGGAGCTCAATCAGGCGGTCAGCCAAAGGCTCGACGGCATGACGCATCGGATCGGCACGACGATCACCGAGCAGACCAGATCGACGCATGAGAACCTGCGAAAGCTGCAGGAAAGGCTTGCCGTGATCGACGCGGCGCAGAACAACATTCAGACGCTCGCCAAGGACGTGGTCGGGTTGCAGGCCATCCTTTCCAACAAACAGACGCGAGGCGCTTTCGGCCAGGGACGCATGGAAACCATCGTTGCCGACGGCTTGCCGCTCGGCGCCTATTCCTTCCAGTCGTCGCTTTCCAACGGCACCCGCCCGGACTGTACGATCCGGATGCCGAACAACGCGCCGCCGCTGGTGGTGGATGCCAAGTTTCCCCTGGAGGCCTGGAACGCATTCCGTGAGGCGGCCGCGCCGGAAGCACGCAGGTCCGCCGCCCAGCAATTCCGGCGCGACCTGGAAGTGCACATCAAGGATATTTCCGAGAAGTACCTTCTTCCGGGCGAGACGCAGGACATGGCCTTCCTCTTCGTCCCTTCCGAATCGATCTTTGCGGAAATCCACGAGCATTTCGAAGCGGTCGTGCAAAAGGCACAGCGCTCGCGCGTCGTCTTCGTCTCGCCCTCCCTGCTGATGCTGTCGATCCAGGTCATCCAGGCGGTCCTGAAGGACCAGCGGATGCGCGAGCAGGCGCATCTGATCCAGGGTGAAGTGGCACTGCTCATGGAAGATTTGACGCGCCTCGACGATCGAACACGCAAGCTCCAGGGGCATTTCCTGGCAGCCCAGAGAGATGTCGAGCAAATCGTCACATCGAGCGAAAAGCTCACGAGGCGCGGCGCCAAAATCGGAGCGTTGGAGCTCGAAGCGCCGGGACAGTCCGAGACAGACGCCGAGACGCCGCAAACCAAGGTCGTCGAAAGCAGGACCGGGCTTCTGAAGCTGAGGGTAGTTGACGAGGAGTGATCCTGTCGGGCAGTGTCCGGCGCATTCAACAAGCAGCAGCAGGCCGCCCATGATCACCGTTCTCGGCTCCATCAACATGGATCTTATCGCAACCACCGAACGGCTGCCGGAGCCGGGCGAGACGGTGGCCGGATCAAGCTTCTCGACTGCAGCCGGCGGCAAGGGAGCCAATCAGGCGCTTGCGGCGCAACGCGCAGGCAGCGCGGTTCACATGGTCGGCGCGGTGGGGGAAGACGCCTTCGCGGCGCAGGCGCTGGCGCTCCTCAAGGATGCCGGCGCAGATCTTTCGGGGGTCGCACGCGTCGGCGAACCGACAGGTACGGCTCTGATCCTGGTCGGCGGTACCGGCGAGAACATGATCGCCGTCGTCCCGGGCGCCAATGGCACTGTGCGCGAGGCCCAAGCGCTTGCGGCGATCGATCCGATGCAGCCGGGCGACATCCTGATGCTGCAGCTCGAAATTCCGGGATCGACGGTGGAGGTAGCCTTGAAAGCCGCTCGCGCCAAGGGAATCACCACGATGATCAATACCGCCCCCCTGACGCCGGACGCGGCACGGCTTGCACGCCTTGCCGATATCGTCGTTGCCAACGAGACCGAATTCGAACTGCTGGCGGGCGAACGGCTAGCCGATCGGGACGCGCGGAAAGCCGCGCTCCAAAAACTGCATGCCGAAACCGGCCAGACATTCGTGGTCACGCTCGGCGGCGAAGGCGTCATTGCGATCCGCGAAGGGACCTTCTTTGCAGCTGACGGTTTGAAGATCGAGCCCGTCGATACCGTCGGTGCCGGAGATACGTTCTGCGGCTATCTGGCCGCAAGCCTCGAACAGGGCCTCGGTTTTTCCGATGCGCTCCGCCGCGCCGCCGTTGCAGGCTCGCTCGCCTGTCTCACGCCAGGTGCCCAGCCGTCCATACCTGTCGCCGAGCAGGTCGACAGCCGGATCTAAAGTCACTCAGGTTTTGCTTTTGCAGTGCGAAAGCCAACCAGGTTAACTTTAATCAAATTTAAGACATCATCCCTAGGGTGGCACCATCACCTCCGCGGAACGCCTTGCCTTCCGCGAGCGGCCTCATGACGGGGCAAATCGGATAAAGGTGAATTTTCCCCTCCGTAATGCTCATTGCGAGGCGCGCGCCCCATGTTCCCGTTGAAGATCCGATCCCTTTCCACGAAACTCATCCTGGTCACGAGCCTGGCGATAGCTCTCGTCCTTGTGCTCTCCAATCTTTTCCTGATCTCGCAGACCCGGAGCCGCGTTTCAACGCTGACCATGGCGCAGGCCGAGGCGGAAGCGCGCTCGATCGCCAATGAGGTCGCCGTCGAAATCGGCCAGCTCGCCGGTGCCGCCCGTTCGATTGCCGGCGTAATCGGTCGCGGCCATGCCGGCGGCTACCTCGACCGCAAAGGCGTCGTCGACGCCCTCAAGGCCAATCTGGAGCAGAATGTCTTCGCCTACGGTAGCTGGTTCGCCGAGGCGCCGGGCACGTTCGACGGCAAAAATGCGGATCTCGTGAACAACAAGGAGATGGGCGGCAACAAGAAGGGCGAACTTGCGCCCTACTGGACGAAGAGCCGCTCCGGGGAGATCGCCTACAGCGTCTTCGACATCGATACCCAAGCGGAATGGTATTCGCTGGCCGCCAATTCGAAGAAGGGTTCACTGACCCAGCCATACGTGGAAAGCACGACGGGCGACGCTACCGCCATGAGTTCGGTTGCCTATCCGGTCATGTCCGGCTCCAAATTTCTCGGCGTCGCAGGCCTCGATGTCTCGCTTTCGACCCTGTCGAAGAAGCTGCAGGCCATGCGGCCCTTCGGTTCCGGCCGCGTTCTCCTCGTGTCCCAGGGCGGCAAGTGGATCGTTCCGGTCAATGCCGACAAGCTGATGAAGCCGGTGGAAGGGGAGAAGGCCAGCGAGCTTCTCGCCGCCTTGAAGGCGAACACGCCTCTGCAGCTCACCAATCTCACTGCTGACGCTCCGGAGGCCTACGAGCGCGTCGTTTATCCCTTCACCGTGCCGGATCTCAACGCCACATGGGCCATCGTTCTTGACGTGCCGCATAGCGTCATCGCGGCGCCTGTCCAGGATCAGACGTGGATGATGGTCCTCGGCGGCCTGATCATTATGGGCGCCTGCATCGTGACCCTCTATTTCGGCAGCACCGTGTTCGTGCGCCGTCCTCTGGGCGCTATCCTCGGCAGCGTCGATCTGCTCAGCAAGGGCCGTTACGAGAAGCCGGTCGAAGGCCAGGACCGCTCCGATGAGATCGGCTCCCTCTCCTCGTCGCTCGAAGGCTTCCGCCACACGCTTGCCGATAGCCGCCGGCTGGAAACCGAAGCCGAGGCACAGCGCAAAGCCGCCGAAAGCGAGCGGACACGGTCGGAAAGCGAGCGTGAGGCGAATGCCAACGAGCAGCAGCGCATTGTTGCATCGCTTGCCAGGGGCTTGTCCGAACTGTCCAACGGCAACCTCGGCTACCGGGTCGAGGAAGAGTTTCCGGGCGAATATGCAAAGCTGAAGACCGACTTCAACAGGGCTCTGGAGAGCCTCGAAGATACGATCGCCACCGTCAATTCGACCGTGCACAATATCGGCAACGGCACCCGCGAAATTGCTTCCAGCGCGCAGGATCTGTCGCGCCGGACGGAACAGCAGGCGGCGAGCCTCGAAGAGACCGCCGCCGCACTGAACGAGCTCACCGCGCAGGTGAATTCGAGCGCCGAGAATGCCGGCTCCGCCGCCTCGACCGTCAATCTGGCCTGCGACGACGCGGAAAAGTCGGGCGAAGTGGTGCAAAAGGCCGTCGCCTCGATGCAGGGCATTGCGCAGTCGTCACAGGAGATCTCCCGCATTATCAGCGTGATCGATGAAATCGCCTTCCAGACCAACCTGCTTGCGCTCAATGCAGGGGTCGAAGCGGCCCGCGCCGGTGAAGCGGGCAAGGGTTTCGCCGTCGTTGCCCAGGAGGTGCGGGAACTGGCGCAGCGTTCCGCCAATGCCGCCAAGGAGATCAAGGCGCTTATCAACGCCTCGACAACGCAGGTCGGCGAGGGTGTCGAACTGGTCGGCAGGGCCGGTGACGCACTGCAGAAGATTGCGGTACAGGTCATGCAGATCAACGGCCTGATCCGCCAGATCTCCGCATCCGCCAGCGAACAGGCGACCGGTCTCAAGGAGATCAACTCCGCCGTCAACCAGATGGACCAGGTCACCCAGCAGAATGCCGCGATGGTGGAAGAAACCACGGCGGCGAGCTCCGTGCTCAGCAACGAAGCGGAAACCCTCCGCTCCCTCGTCGCGCGCTTCCGGGTCTCTGCCGGAGTGGGCGGAGTTGCTCATGCCGCGCCTCAGGCTCTGCGCCAGGTTGCCCGCTCGCTGCGGGAGCCCCCAGCCAGTCCGGCGGCTCCGGTGCCTGCACGCGCAAAACCTGTCGCCAAGGCTGCGGCTTCGCACGGATCGGCCGCTGTCGCCGACGAGTGGGAAGAGTTCTGATCGCGCACGCGGCGTCTTTGAGCCAGGCCGCCGGGTGGTTATCCGGCGGCCTTTTCGTTACCGGCCGGTCAAAGCCGGGCCACACGTTTCGTCAGAAGATCGAAAAAGCCGTCGGCATCCACATTCCGCATGACTTTCGCGTTCGGCTTGCGGTCGGAAACCCGCCACCAGTCCACCACGGTCATTCCGACCGTCAGTTTTGATTGGGTCTCGATCTCGACATTGCAGTCGCGGCCCGAAAAAAGGTCCGGCTTCAGCAGATAGGCAATCACCGTCGGGTCATGCAGCGGCCCGCCATCGGACCCGTATTTCTCCACGTCGAACCGCTCGAAAAAGGCCAGCCAATCGACCAGAACCTGTGCCGGCCGCGTGCCCAAAGCGGCGATTTTCGCCACGCGGGCCTTGGTGGTCAGAAGCTGGTGCGTTACGTCGAGCGGCATCATCACGATCGGCATGCCCGAAGAGAAGACCGTCTTTGCCGCTTCCGGATCGACGAAGATGTTGAACTCGGCTGCGGGGGTGATGTTGCCTCCTTCGAAGAAGCCGCCGCCCATCATCACCAGTTCCTTGACACGCGAGGCTATGTCGGGGGCTTTCTGCAGCGCCAGAGCCACGTTGGTGAGCGGGCCAAGCGTGCAGAGCGTTACCGTTCCTGCAGGTTCGGAACGGAGCGTCTCGATGATGAAATCGACAGCGTGCTGATCGCGGACCGGCATGGTCGGTTCCGGCAGTTCCGCACCGTCCAGGCCGGTCCGGCCATGGACATGCTCGGCCGTCACCGGCGGGCGGACCGTCGGCTTCTTCGCTCCCTCATAAACCGGGGCATCCGGCTTTCCGCACAATTCGCAGACAATCCTCAGATTGCGGCTCGTATAGGAAAGCGGCACATTTCCGGCGACGGCGCAAAGCCCCAGGACCTCGATCTCCTCAGGGCTTGCAAAGGCCAGCATGATGGCTGCCGCATCGTCCTGGCCTGGGTCGGTATCGATAATGATCTTTCTACTCTGCATGTTTAGCCCCTTAATTTGCCGGGGTTTGTTGGCCTCGGGGTAATGCCTTGTCAAGTGCGCCCGGACAGTGGCAGATCAGTGTTTCCGGACCGGCCTCACGATCCTTGCGGTCTCCGCGGCCGCTCCCCATATAGATTTTCGAGCTGATGCGCCGACTTCCGGGCATCGGCATGGTCGCTTGTTGCAAGGACTGGATAATGAGCCGAATAACGCCGTTTGCGAGCCCGCTGCTTCTGGGCTTCGACGCCATGGAAAAGACCCTCGAACGCCTTGCAAAGGCCAACGACGGATATCCTCCTTACAATATCGAGCGCATTCTCCCAGATGCCGCCGGCAATCCGGAGCGCCTGCGCATCACGCTGGCGGTTGCGGGGTTTTCGGAAGCCGAACTTGAGGTGATGACGGAGGAGAACCAGCTCGTCATCCGGGGCCGGCAAGTGGAGCAGGCCGAGCGCGATTATCTTTATCGGGGCATCGCGGCCCGCCAGTTCCAGCGCGTATTCGTGCTGGCCGACGGAATGCAGGTCTCAGGTGCCGGACTCAAGAACGGACTTCTCTCGATCGACCTCATCCGTCCGGAGCCGGCGCGTATGGTGCGAAAAATTAACATTTCCGTCTCAGAGTAGGTCAACGGCGGTAATGCCGTTGCATCCTCACCATGGAGGCTGGAATGCTCCTGAAAGAAGCGAATACGCGTTTGACGCAGTCCGAACTTGCTCACCTGGGCGCTGGAGAGGTCGGATACATTCGCAAGATGCGGTCGGACGAAGTGTCCCGCTGTTTCCCCGAAGCCCCCGAAATCGACCCCAGTCTTGATCTTTGGGCTCTGTTCGGTGCCGATGGCACACCGATCCTCCTGACGGACAACCGTTCCAGCACCTTTTTCAAGGCTGCTGAAGACGATCTGAAGACCGTCAGCCTGCACTGACCTTCAGATTTTGCGAAACCTCAGGTAGGCCGAGGAACGGCCTTCGCGGCGGGCCTTGTTTTCGTATCGTGTACCCGGCCAGCCGGCGAAGGGTGTTAGCCAGTCGGACGATTGTTCCGCCAGCCACTTGAAGCCGCCGTGGTTGCGGCAGTGGATCAGCGTCCAATTGACGTATGTGTCGATATCGGACGCAAAGCAGAAGAGGCCGCCCGGCTTCAATACGCGGTGGAAGCGGTCGAGGTTGACTTGCGAGACGAACCGCCTCTTCCAATGTTTCCGCTTCGGCCAAGGGTCCGGATAGAGCAGATCGATGCGATCGAGCGATGCGTCCGGCAACCAGTCCAGCGCTTGCGTAGCGTCATCGTCGTAAACGCGGATATTCTTCAGCTCCAGCTCATCGACCCGCGACAGAAGCTTGGCCATCGAATTGACGAAGGGCTCGATGCCGATGAAGCCTGTCTTCGGATTTTCCTGGGCGCGATGGATGAGGTGTTCGCCGCCCCCGAAACCGATCTCCAGCCGTAGATCCTCCACCGGCACGGGGAAAAGCTCCGACAACCGCGCGGGTGCTTCGTTCTGAAGATCAAGCTTCAAGGCCGGCAGCAGCGTCGCCATGCCTTCCGCCTGCCGCTCGCGTAGCGGCTTTCCCTTGCGACGGCCGAAGAAGGCTTCGGTGGCGCGACTGGGGTGCTGCTGTCCGGTCATGGGCTATCTCTCATGATAAAAGCGGGCGTCTCGCTCGCGAGACACCCGCTTTACAGTCTTCTTGAACGATCCGTAAAGGCCGATCAGGCGGCTTCCAGCGTCTCTTCCTTCAGCGCTTCCTTCAGGGGCTTCACGAGATCCGTCTTCTCCCAGGAGAAGGAACCATCGCGGCCGGCCTTGCGGCCGAAGTGGCCATAGGCGGATGTTTTCGCGTAGATCGGCTTGTTGAGATCGAGATGCCGGCGAATGCCCGACGGCGAGAGATCCATGACCTTGCGGATCCCGGCTTCGACCTGGTCTTCCGTGACGCCCTTGCCGGTCCCGTGCAGATCGACATAGACCGAAAGCGGCTGCGCGATGCCGATCGCGTAAGAGAGCTGGATGGTGCAACGATCTGCAAGGCCGGCGGCAACCACATTCTTGGCGAGATAACGGGCTGCGTAGGCAGCCGAGCGGTCAACCTTGGTCGTGTCCTTGCCGGAGAATGCGCCACCGCCGTGGGGCGCGGCACCGCCATAGGTGTCGACGATGATCTTGCGGCCGGTCAGGCCGGCATCGCCGTCCGGGCCGCCGATGACGAATTTGCCGGTGGGGTTGATGTACCACTTGCAGTCCGGGGCGATCTTCAGATCACCCAGCGCTTCGCGGATATAGGGCTCCACCACCTGGCGGACCTTCTTGGAATCCCAGCTCTCGTCGAGATGCTGCGTCGACAGAACGATGGAATCGACGCAGGACGGCTTGCCGTTTTCATAACGCACGGTCACCTGGCTCTTGGCGTCCGGGCCGAGCTTGGCGGCATCGCCTTCGCCCTTCTTGCGGGCAGCAGCGAGAAGCTGAAGGATCTTGTGGGAATAATAGATCGGCGCCGGCATGAGATCCGGGGTTTCCTTGCAGGCGTAACCGAACATGATGCCCTGGTCGCCGGCACCTTCGTCGCCCTGCTTGTCGGCGGCGCTGTCCACACCCTGTGCGATGTCGGCCGACTGCGAATGCAGCAGCACGTCGATCTTCGCCGTCTTCCAGTGGAAGCCATCCTGCTCGTAGCCGATATCGCGGATCGCCTTGCGTGCAGCGGACTTGAACTTGGAAGGATTGATGACGTCGTTGCCGTCCTTGTCCTTCTTCATTAGGCTCAGCGGCAGGCGGACTTCACCGGCAATCACAACGCGGTTGGTGGTCGCGAGCGTTTCGCAGGCGATGCGGACTGTCCACGGGTCGACGCCAGTCTTGGCGGCCTCGCGGTACACAAGATCCACGATTTCATCGGAAATACGATCACAGACCTTGTCCGGATGGCCTTCGGCAACGGACTCGCTGGTGAACAGGTAACTTGCGCGCATTATGGGAATTCCCCTCAAAGAAAGATACGGCCACGTGTTTAGTGATTTTTGCGCCCAAAAACAAGCGTACAACCACATAAATATATCTTTATGTGTGCATCCTAAAAAATCTTGCAACGGGCAGATCCAGCAAATAACCAACAAAAAAGCGGCCTTGAAGGCCGCTTTTCAGAGGTCGTGGCGATTCGCCTCACTCGGTTTCGGCTTCCGCCGCAAGCGCCTTGACCAAATCCACCAGACGACGCCGCACCTTCGGGTCTGCGATCTTTACGAAAGCCCGGTTGAGCTGCAGGCCTTCAGCGGAGGACAGGAAGTCCACGACATAGTTCGAGCTCGACGCTTCAGCCATGCCCCCCTGGCCGGAATGTTCGCCCGGAGCATCTTCGAAAAAGAAGGAAACCGGAACGTTCAGGATGCTCGATATGTTCTGCAGCCGGCTCGCACCGACCCGGTTGGTACCTTTTTCGTATTTCTGGATCTGCTGAAAGGTGATCCCGAGGCTTTCGCCCAGCTTTTCCTGGCTCATTCCGAGCATGGTTCGGCGAAGGCGAATCCGGCTCCCGACATGAATGTCTATCGGGTTCGGCTTCTTCTTATTCTCAATCATAACGACGTCCTGTCGAGTTTGCTGTTCAATCCCCATAACCCGGTCTGCGTGTATGCTACGCTTCGTAAGGTTGGTCACAACAAGCTCAACCTGAAAAGCATAACGGGCGCGACGAGAGGCTAAAGCCACTATGCATTTTTAGGGGTTTTTGGTCAATTCTTTCGAAAATTAAAACCAGTGCGCGAGACGACTGCAATCAGCAACATAAATGCCGTAAGCAACCAGAAGTAATTTCTGCGTGTTTCGCTGTCCCAATGCGATACCGGATCACCTCCGACGGTTGCATCCATAACGCCTTTCTGATTGTAACCTAAACCGGCTACGACTCTTCCGTATGGATCGACAACCGCTGAAATGCCGGTATTTGCCGCACGAATCAGAGGCCGACCGCTCTCGACGGCGCGTATCCGGGCCTGTTGAAAATGCTGATATGGACCGGGCGTAGCGCCGAACCAGCCGTCATTGGTGACATTCAACAACGCGCTCGTGCCCTCGACGTCGGAGCCGATCTCGTCGGCGAAGATGGCCTCGTAACAGACGAGCGGGTAAAAGGTCCTGCCATCGGGGAGCGTCAGGAGCGCCCGCGCCGGCGCCGCCGTGAAGCCGCCCGGCATGGCGATTGCGTCCGGAATGCCGATATTGCGCAACAGATCCTCGTAGGGCACATATTCGCCGAACGGCACGAGATGCACCTTGTCCGACGCGGATATGATCTGGCCGTCGCTGTCGATCGCATAGATGGAATTGTAGAAGCGAGGCGCCAAGCCGGCGCCCGCGTCTTCCGAACGCACGGCCCCCGTTATCAGGACCTGCCCGTCTTCAAGAACTTCCGCAATCCGGCTCAGCGCGTCGGGATTCTGGGTGAGGATGAACGGCACGGAGGTCTCCGGCCAGACAATCAGATCCGGCCGCTTGCCGTTATTTTCGGGTGGCAGGGCCGAAAGCGAAAGATGCTCCTCGAAGATCGCCGCCCGCTCCCTATCGTCGAGCTTACGGGCCTGATCGATCACCGGCTGGACGATGCGAACCGTCATCTGGCTCGCGGTGGCTGGCGCCGGGATGCGGTCGGCAATGTACAGCCGGTAACCGCCGAATCCGAGGTGAGCGCAAAACAGCACCGCAGCCGCCGCCAGGCCGGTGCGCATGCCTTTTCGCGTGCCTACGAGGGCCGGCGCCGAAAAAACAAAGACGGCAAGCACGGTGACGCCGCCGATGCCCAACACCGCAGAGGATTGCATCATCAAAGGCATGGGCATCGCCCCGTAACCGACGGCATTCCAGGGAAAACCGGTCGCGACGAAGCCACGCAGCCATTCCGCCAGACCGAAGCTGAAGGCGAGCGCCGCGATCCGGCCGACGCCATCAGACCAGAGAAGGCGGGCGACCGATGTGGCAAAGCCATAAAACAAAGCGAGATAGGCAGGCAGACCAAGGACCGCCAGGGGCAGCGCCCAGGCAAAATCGTCCGCCTCCACCAGGAGCGCGTTGCCCAGCCACCAGAGACCGGCGACGAAATAACCGAACCCGAAAACCCAGCCGAGCAGGAAGTCGGCACGCAAGCGGGGCCAAACTCCGCCCGCCGGATTACCGGTCGAACCGTCCATCAGCCAGACGAGCAGCGTGAAGGAGATGAAAAAGGTGGCGAAGAATCCGACCGGCGGCAGGGCCAGGGCACCGATCGCCCCGGCTAGAAAAGCGACGATGACGCGCGGAAAGCCCCAAAGAAGCATGATCCTGCCCGCCAGCCGCTCCATATCGTCCCCTTTTCCCCGAATCAGCCGCCGCAGTCTTCCAAAAAACGGCCGACTTGTCGTGAGCCAAAGAGACCGAACGCCCCGGGCTGCTATTGATGAGGCCGTTCCGCCTCGCGGGTTGATGGAGGCGGCAATACGGCAGGCGCCGTCTGGTCGGCAAGGAGCAGATCTGCCTCGCCCTTCGGACGGCGGCGGGTGAGAGCGCGCTTGCGCATGATGCGCACACGCTTGATGCGGCGGGGATCCGCGTCAAGGATCTGGAATTCGAAGCCAGGAACCGCCTGCACCACTTCTCCACGGACCGGAATACGGCCAAGGGCCGAGAAGATCAGTCCGCCCAGCGTATCGACGTCGTCCAGGCGATCTCGGATATCGAAATCCGAGCCGATCGCCTTGGCTATTTCCTCAAGTTCTATGCGAGCATCAGCGACGAAAACATCATCGCCGGCGCGGGAGAACATGACCTCCTCGTTATCATGTTCGTCCTCGACATCGCCGATCACCATTTCGACGATATCCTCATGCGAAACAAGGCCGTCGGTGCCGCCGTATTCGTCGATGACGAGCGCAAGCTGCGTACGCGCCGCCTGCATGCTCTGCAGCAGATCGGAGGCGAGCATGGATGGCGGCACGAACAGGATCTTCCGGATGAGCCCGGCCTCGGCGACCGTTTGCTCGAGATCGACGCGGCCGAGATCGAAGGCCGGCCGTGGCGTGCGGATCTGCTTTTCCGCCTTTTCCGGTTTGTCGGTCGAAAGCGGCATCGGTTGAGCCGGCGCCGCCCGCGCACTCACGCGCCGTTTGTTGCGAGCCTGCTTTGCAAGATAGGAGAGAAGATCCCGGATATGCACAAAACCGCGGGCGTCATCGAGGTTGTCGCCGTAGACGGGCATGCGCGAACGACCGGTCTCCTCGAAATGGATCATCAGCTCGCCGATCGTCATGTTCATGTCGACCGCTTCGATATCGGCGCGCGGCACCATGAGATCCTCGACGCGAACTTCGCGGAAGCGGAGGATATTGTGCAGCATCGCCCTTTCCTCGGGCGAAAAAGCGTTGCTGACATTGGTATCGGTCAGCAGCGCGTCGGCGAGATCTTCCCGGAGCTTCTCGCCTTGCGACGGGCGCAGCAGCCTGAGGACGCGCGACCAGAATGAATTATGCGATCTGGGTTGGTGTTCGGATCGTGACGGACTACTGCCCTCTTCCGAGGAACTGGTGTCGGCGTCCTTGCCCTCGCGGGCAACATTGCTCGAAAAATCGTTCATAGGTCCAATACTATACTATCGGGTCCTGCCCCGCATAGGGGTCAGATAGGCCGAGCTTCGCCAAAATGCGAGTCTCCAGCGCTTCCATTTTCTCCGCCTCGTCCGCCTGGATATGGTCGTAACCGAACAGATGCAGGAAACCGTGGACCAGCAGATGGGTCAGATGATCCTCGAAAGCCTTGTCAAGATCAACCGCTTCGCGTTCGACAGTCTCGCGTGCGATGACGATGTCGCCAAGCATCGGCCCCGGCATTTTGCCCGGCGCCAGCGGAAACGCCGGGAAAGACAAGACATTGGTCGGCTTGTCCTTCCCGCGCCATTCGGCGTTGATTTCCCGGATGGAGGCGTCGTTCGTAAAGACCAGCGAAAGCTCCGGGGCGGTTTTCGGGAACGGTTGCGCTTCTTCCTTCGAGAGGAGCTCGGCGGCGGCACTCAGGGTTTTTTCGCTCAGCGCTAGGAGGGCCGACTCGTCAGGCCAACCCTCGTCTTCGACGCTGATCTGGATATCCAAACTCGGCATGAGCTGCGACTTCGATCTCAACGATCGAAGTCCTCGCTTTCCTCGTGAACGGCATATTGCGCGTCATAGGCCTTGACGATGCGGCCGACCAGCGGATGACGGACGACATCGGTATCCTTGAAGCGAATGACGGAAATGCCTTCCACGCCCTTCAGCACTTGCAGCGCCTCGACCAGTCCGGACTTAACCCCACGCGGCAGATCGATCTGGCTCGGGTCGCCGGTGACGATCATCCGGGAATTTTCGCCAAGACGTGTCAGAAACATCTTCATCTGCATCGATGTGGTGTTCTGGGCCTCGTCGAGAATAACCGCGGCATTGGCAAGCGTCCGGCCGCGCATGAAAGCGAGCGGCGCGATCTCGATGACGCCGGCGGTGATCGCCCGCTCCACCTTGTCGCCGGGCATCATGTCGTAGAGCGCGTCGTACAACGGCCTGAGATAGGGATCGACCTTTTCCTTCATGTCGCCCGGCAGGAAGCCGAGGCGCTCGCCGGCTTCGACGGCTGGGCGGGACAGGATGATCTTGTCGACGGCGCCACGCTCCAGAAGCTGGGCAGCATGGGCGACAGCAAGATAGGTCTTGCCGGTACCGGCAGGCCCTACCCCCAGAACAAGCTCCGACCGTTCCAGCGCCCGCATATAGGCGTCCTGGGTGGGAGTGCGTGCCGCAATCGTCTTCTTGCGGGTGGAAATTTGAGCCATCGACAACTTGGCTTTACGCTCCAACGTGGGAAGAGTGAGCTGATCGTCGGCCGCCTGCGCCATGCGGATAGCACCTTCAACGTCGGATACTTCCACAGAGCCGCCTTTCTGAAGCCGGTCGTAAAGAAAATCCAGAGCCCGGCGGGCCTGGTTGGTGGCGGTCAGGTCGCCGGAAATGGCGACCGAATTGCCACGTGGACGGGCATCGATATGCAGCCGCTCCTCGAGAAGCTTCAAATTCTGGTCGAACTGTCCGAAAAGCTCGCTTGCGAACCTGTTGTTCTCGAACGTCAGGACGAAGTGATTGGCGTCGGTCACGGCGGATCGGGGTTGGCGCGCGGGTGAAGAAACCAATTCATGTCCGTTCAAGCAGGCAAGCTCCTATTCTGGGTTCAGGGCCCGATTAAACTCTCTGCCGGTTCGGCAAACAAGCTGTTTGGGCCGGTTCCGATGATTCGCACCTTAACAATGTCACCGATTTGCGAAGTTTTTGCATCAACATTCACAGACTGGAGCCATGGAGAACGTCCAATAACTTGTCCGGGCATGCGGCCGGGCTTTTCCAGCAACAGGTCGATGACCTTTCCAACGCAGGATTTGGCGAAGTCGGCCTGCTGTTTCAAGAGCAAGGCCTGCAATCTTTCGAGCCTTTCGGCCTTCACGTCCTCCGGAACCTGATCGGACAGATCCGCGCCGGGAGTGCCTGGACGGGTGGAGTACTTGAAGGAAAAGGCCTGGGCATAGTGCACCTCTTCGACAATGCGCAGCGTATCTTCGAAATCCTGATCGGTCTCTCCCGGAAATCCGACGATGAAATCGCCGGACATCGCGATATCCGGACGGACAGTGCGTATGCGCTCGACGAGACGGAGATACTCCGCCGCCGTGTGACGCCGGTTCATGGCCTTGAGGATACGATCCGACCCCGACTGCACCGGCAGGTGGAGATAGGGCATCAGCGCACGCAGATCGCGATGCGCCTCGATCAGCTTGTCGTCCATGTCGCGCGGATGGCTCGTCGTGTAACGCAGCCGCGCCAGTCCGGGGATTTCCGCCAATCTGTAGAGAAGATCGCCGAGGCTCCATTCGCCCTTTTCGCCTTCAGAGCGCCAGGCGTTGACGTTCTGGCCGAGAAGCGTGATCTCGCGGACACCCGCATCCACCAGCCGCCGGGCTTCGTCCAAAATCTGCTGCACCGGCCGCGAAACTTCCGAACCCCGCGTGTAAGGAACCACGCAGAAGGTGCAGAACTTGTCGCAGCCCTCCTGCACCGTCAGGAAAGCGGTCACGCCGCGGGCGCGGATCTTTGCCTTTTCCGTTACCGGCAGATGTTCGAACTTGTCCTCGACCGCATATTCGGTGTCGACCACGCGGTTACCGGCCCGCGCACGCTTCAGCGCTTCCGGCAGCCGATGATAGGTTTGAGGACCGATAACGACATCGACGGCGGGGGCGCGGCGGAGGATTTCCTCTCCTTCGGCCTGCGCGACGCAGCCCGTCACGCCGATCATCAGTTCCTTGCCCTCGGCGGCCCTTGCCTTCTTCATGTCGCGCAGACGCCCGAGCGCCGAATAGACCTTGTCCGCCGCCTTTTCGCGGATATGGCAGGTATTGAGGAGGATCAGGTCCGCCTCACCCATCTCTTCAGTCGCCACATAGCCATCGCCTGCCAGCGCATCGGTCATGCGGCCGGAATCGTAGACGTTCATTTGGCAGCCGTAGGTCTTGATGAAGACCTTCCGGCTGTTGGTGCGCTCATTCTGACGCGCTGGCGGCTCGTCGGCCGGAACTGAGAGGGAGACGTGTTCGTTCATGCGGGCTCTTTACCGCAAGAGGGCCGGGAAATGAAGCATTTCCTACATGCCTTCATAGTCGCGGCCGCGCAGGTGCCTGATCAGCATGCGCCGGATGCGGCTGGTGATTGCCTGGCTCAGATGTTTGCGATTGTCCCCGGTGCGGAAATCCACCGTTTCGCCGAACGCCACATCGACATCGAGCGCGCCTTCCTTCAGCACGCCCATCAGATGCGGGACGAGTTCGATATCGCCCGGCCAAGCCGCGATCGGCCGGTGGAAGCGGCCCATCGCCATGCCATGCACACGGGTATAGGCGAGCGCCACCGGCTGGACATGCACGACGCCTCCGGACGTGTAAGGCGCCGCGGCGGCCGCCGCTCCAAAGAGCGATGATTTGACCTCCATGAGCCGGTTGCCGTCCGATGTCGTGCCCTCGGGAAAAAGCACTACGATCTCGCCTGCCTTCATCCGCTCGGCAATCTCGTTTACCTGCTCTCCCGTCCGACGCTTCTGCTCGCGGGCGATGAAAATGCTCTTCTGGAGCTTTGCCAAGGTGCCGAAAATAGGCCAGTCGGCAACTTCCGCCTTTGCGATATAGACGACATCCGCCACCGCGCCGAGCACCAGAATGTCCTTCCATGACACATGGTTGGAGGCGAGCATCAGCGGCCGGCGGTACTCGAGATGCCCGTGTACGTGGATGCGGATCCCGAGCAACCAGCAGGCCGCCCTGTGCCAGTAGCGCGGGACACGACGCCGGATCTTGAGGTCGAAGAGGAGGCCGGCCAGCTGGAACGGCAAAAGGATCAGCGTGACTGCGAAGAGGGAGACGACAATGAGGCCGATCCGCAGCCAGGTTATCACTTATCGTCCTTGTCGAGCGGGATGCCGTAAAGCTCCAGCCGATGGCCGACGAGGCGGAAGCCGTGCTCGCGGGCAATTCGCTCCTGCAGCGCTTCGATTTCCGCCGAGCGGAATTCGATGACATTGCCGGTAGTGAGGTCGATCATGTGGTCGTGATGTTCTTCCGGCACGGTTTCATAACGCGAGCGGCCATCGCGAAAATCATGCCTTTCGATAATCCCCTCGTCCTCGAACAGCTTGACGGTGCGATAGACAGTCGAGATCGAGATACGCGGATCTACTTTGGAGGAGCGGCGGTAAAGTTCCTCGACATCCGGATGGTCGGCGGATTCCTGCAGGATACGGGCAATCACACGACGCTGGTCCGTCATTCGCATGCCCTTTTCCGCACACAGCTCCTCCAGGGTTTTGGAAAGGTCTGTCATGTCGTTTGGCCTCGAAACGTTCCAGTCTGAAGTTAGGGACTAACGAAGAACGCGGCTCATGACAAGCGCCGCGGATCGTGTCCCATCCGTCCCCGCATAATAGGCCGCCCGCTCCCCGACCGTCTCGAAACCGAGCTTGCGATAAAGTCCGACCGCCCCACGGTTTGCGGCCTCGACCTCGAGAAACATACTCTCACCGCCGCGGGCTGCGGCCTCCCTGAGGGCGGCCTGCATCAACCGCCAGCCGAGCCCCTGCCTGCCGAACTTCTCGTTCACCGCCAAAGTCAGGATTTCCGCTTCACCCGCCGCCTCGCGCGACAGGACAAAACCACCAAGCGGCTTCGAGAAAAAGGCATTGGTCTGGCGCGCCACGAAGCCGAAAACATTCTGCTGCAGGAGCAGGCTCTGAAACTCGCCGTCATTCCACTGGCGCGGAAACCGCTGACCGTGCAGCTGGGATATTTCCGGACAGTCGGCGACTTCCATCGGCACGATTTCGAAAAAGGGCTTCCAACTCAGGTAGTCGTCGAACATCGGAGCAGTCAGATATGTGCAAGGGCGAAGCCGGTCTGCGGCTTCGCATCGGGTCCGCGAAGATATAGCGGTTTCGGACGTTCCGCATCCAGCGGTTTTTCAGCACCAATACGGGCGACCATGGCGATATCGAACCGGTCGGAACCGGCGCCTTCGCCGCTGCCGGCGGAAGCGGCTGCACCCGAGCCGATGACCACGGCGGAGAAAGTCCGGGCAAGCCCGGCCACATTCTCGGCAGAAAGGGCCGCAGCCTGGTTGAGGGCCGTGCCTTCGCCGGAAAATGCCTGCGCATAAATCTCGTTGCGCTTGGCGTCCATGGCGGCGACCACCCCTTTGCCCGGATGCCCGGCCAGGTAGCTGCGAGCCAGGACCTCCAGCGTGGTCACGCCGACGGAATCTACGCCGAGTGCCAAGGCAAGTCCGCGAGCCGCGGCCACCCCCACCCTGATGCCGGTAAAGGAGCCGGGGCCAATGACGACGGCGATCCGGCCCACCCTTTCAAGCGGGAGATTGGCTTCGAAAAGCGCCTGATCGATCACCGCCATCAGCCGTTCGGCATGGCCCTTGCCGATTGTTTCAGTAACGGCAGACAGGACCTTGCCCTCCGCGCTGTCAAACAGCGCAGCGGAACAATCCACCCCGGCGGTATCAATGGCCAAAACGATCATGCGGAGGAATCGGCGGGCTCAGAGAGCCTCGACCGCCTGCACTTCCGGAACGAAATGGCGCAGCAGGTTCTGCACACCGTGCTTCAGCGTTGCCGTCGAGGACGGGCAGCCCGAGCATGCGCCCTTCATGTTGAGATAGACGGTACCGTCGCGGAAACCTTTGAAGGTGATGTCGCCGCCATCCTGAGCGACGGCCGGGCGAACACGCGTCTCCAGCAACTCCTTGATCGTCGCAACGATGGTTTCGTCATCCTCGTCGAAGAACTCGCCTTCCTCGTCCGAGACTTCGGCAAGCGTGGAGGTGCCGCCCATGACCGGCTGACCCGACATGAAATGTTCCATGATCGAACCGAGGATCGCGGGCTTCAGGTGCTGCCATTCGGCGCTTTCCTTGGAGACCGTGATGAAATCGTAACCGAAATAGACGCCGCTCACCCCGTTGATCGCGAAGAGCCGCGTCGCCAACGGGGAAGCCTCTGCCTCTCCGGCATTGCGGAAATCGGCAGTCCCCTTTTCCATCACCACCTTGCCCGGCAGGAACTTCAGGGTCGCCGGATTGGGTGTGGCTTCCGTCTGAATGAACATTTTGTTTCTCCCGGGCAATGTCGCCCCTGAAATTTAGAATTCTTCAAAAGAAGATAAGCCGTATCATCTTTTGGTTCAAGTGCGTCTTTACCATTTCGAGGTCAAGCGGGCTCTTTGTCTTGACGCGATCTCGGACGCAAAACCGCTGCACGTTTCCTCGAATTGTTCTAGCAGAGGGCGTCAATTTCCTCGGCCGTGAGCGTATCCGGGAGCACGGTAACCGGGATCGGGAAAGCCGCCGCCCGGCCGGCGATGGACGATACAAGCGGTCCCGGACCTTCCTTGGCGGAACCAGCGGCGAGAACGAGGATGGCGATGTCGCGGTCCTCCTCGACCAGCTGATTGATCTGTTCCGTGGCACTGCCCTCGCGGATGACGATTTCCGGGTCGATGCCGATCGTTTCGCGCACCCGCTGCGCCGCCTTCGCCATGACCGCTTCGGCCTCTTCCATCGCCTCGGCGCGCATGATCTGCTCGACGCCGAGCCATTGTTGGAAATCGCCTTCGGGAATCACGAACAGGAGAACCAGGCCTCCATTCGAGTTCTTGGCGCGACGGCCGGCATAATGGACGGCCTTTTCACATTCCGGCGTTCCATCGATGACCGCCATGAACTTGCGACGGTGCCCTTCAAGCCGAGAAAGCCGTTTTGAAACCATGCTGCCCCCTCTTCGCCGGTTCACGACCGAAGCGGTCGCGATGGCGAACTTATACCAACAGCGAAAAATGAAAACCCGCCATGAAAGCCATGGCGGGTATGCAATCTTTACGTGACGCCTGACTTATTTCAGAAAGCCGACGATATCGAAGACCTCGCCCATGACCTTCTCGGCCCGGGCGCGGGCGCGCTCGCCGCCATCGCGAAGGATCGCATCGATGTGGGTCGTATCGCCCAGAAGCCGCCGCATCTCGGCGGTAATCGGCGAAAGCACGCTGACCGCGAGATCGGCAAGCGCCGGCTTGAAGACCGAAAACTGCTGACCGCCGAACTCGGAAAGAATATCGGCCTTCGTCCTGTCTGCGAGCGCGGCATAGATGCCGACGAGATTGTCCGCTTCCGGGCGGCCCTTCAGTCCCTCGACCTCGCTCGGGAGACCTTCAGGGTCGGTCTTGGCTTTGCGGATCTTCTTGGCGATCTCTTCCGGCTCGTCCATCAGGTTGATGCGCGAAAGATCCGACGGATCGGATTTCGACATCTTCTTGGTGCCGTCGCGCAGCGACATGACGCGGGGCGCCGGACCATCGATCAGCGGTTCGACCAGCGGGAAATAACCGTGGATCGGCTCCTCCCCGACGACCATGTCGACGCCGGTGCCGGTCGCACGGATCTTCTCCTGGAAATCGATATTGAATTTCTGAGCGATATCGCGCGCAAGCTCGAGGTGCTGCTTCTGGTCGTCGCCGACCGGCACATGGGTGGCGCGGTAAACGAGGATGTCGGCGGCCATCAGGCTCGGATAGGCCAAGAGGCCGAGCGAGGCGTTTTCGCGGTCCTTGCCGGCCTTGTCCTTGAACTGGGTCATGCGGTTCATCCAGCCGATGCGGGCGACGCAATTGAAGATCCAGGCAAGTTCGGCATGCTGAGGCACGGCCGACTGGTTGAAGACGATATGTTTCTTTGGGTCGATGCCCGAGGCGATAAAGGCTGCGGCGATGGAACGGATCTGGCCGCGAAGATCGTCATGGACGAGCTGGGCGGTGATCGCATGCAGGTCGACGACACAATAGATGCAGTCGTTGTTTTCCTGGAGTGCGACGAATTTGCGGATTGCGCCGAGATAATTGCCAAGATGGAGATTGCCGGTCGGTTGAACGCCGGAAAAAACAAGCGGCTTGAAGGAATTCATTATCGTCCTCGATAGGCTGGTGGAGGGCCCCAGGCCCGAAGGGCCATGTTGCTAACGCGCGGGCTTATGCACGGTGGAGGATGCGGGATCAAGGGGCGCGCGGGGCTTTATTTAAAGGCAGACTCGTCCCTTGGTGCTGTCGTGATTTTTCAGTTTCGGCCGGGACACGTCGTGTGCCTCGTATAAATTAGTTTAGGTGACACGCGACGTGTCCCGTTCGGTGTGTTTTTCCGCGCAACTCCGGTTCCTCTGCGGCGACCCGTTTGTCGATGATGTTTATCAGGGCCGGTTTGTGTGCGACACACGCACGCCCCGCCGGTTCCGGCGAGGGGGGAACCATTTTCTGCGCAGCCCCTGACGATCCGCTTGCATAAGGGCGGTTCGCCAGATCACCGGTCCCGCCTCGCCGGTTATGCGGGCCGGTGTAGCCGAAGCGGGACAGGCAAATTCTAGGCGGAGCCGGCGCGGACGGGGATGCGAGGGGATGGAAGAAAATCGTCCCCGGACAGCCGATGCCGGGAAAGGAATGGCGAAAGCCGATCCACCTACCACTTTTGGTCTCAAGCTTTCCGTCGCCTACCTATAAAGGGGAATTTCTTGCTCCCCATCATCCGAAAAGATTAACGTCTATTAGCCTTTAAGGCAGGAACTTTCCCATTTTTGAGCAAAAGCCTCCTTATTCGCGCCTCTTTTGGAAAAGAAATACTCTCCCCGTACCACGGTTAATCCGTCATGAACGACGGGTCTCATCTCGGGGGATGTCATGCGCAATATTTTTCGCGTCGCGCTTACCTGCCTTCTGGCGCTCGGATTCAATGTGAACGCCGAAGCCGGCGAAAGCCAGAAACGCCGAGGCAACATTTTCAGACACGACTATACCGCCTTTTACACCGTGCAACGGGTGAGCGTCCGGACGAACTGTTTTCCGGAAAAACTCGGAGCCATTCTTGCCCATATCGCAAAGCAGACCGGCCGAAAGCCGATGGTGACGTCCGGTCACCGGCCACGATCAGGCCGATCGCAGCACAGCAACTGCTACGCCGCAGATATCCGCGTGCCCGGCGTTTCGGAACGGACGATCCTTGCGGCGGCTTCCAGCGCGCCTGGAATCGGCGGCATCGGGCGCTACTGCAACGGCATCGTCCACGTGGATATCGGGCCTAAACGGCGCTGGGTCCATTGCGGGCGACGGTCGAGAGGCTAGCCTATCTTCGGCTTTCGCTTCAGGTTCCGCCGGATCATGCCGATATCGGCGCCGCCGATCAGGAAAGCCGCGGCAAAATAGACCACCATGGCAAGCATCAGCAGGGCGCCGAGTGCTGCAACCTGATAAAGCAGCGAAACCTGCGGCGCCAGCCACGGCCCGGCATAGGGCAGCGCATAGATCAGTGCTGCCGACATGATGCCGGCGGCGACCAGCAGCAGGATGAGCCGCTTCGCAAGCGCCCATTCCCAAGCAAGGTCGCCGCGCCAGAGGAGCGTCGAAAAGAGCAGGACGGTATTGATCCAGCCGGCGGCCGCCTCCGCCGTCGCGATGCCGCGCTCGGCGATCAGCGGAAAGAGCGAGATCGCCAGGACGGAATTGAGGACGACGGAGACCATGGTGAAACGCATCGGCGTCCTGGTATCCTCGCGGGCATAAAAGCCCGGCTGCAGCGCCTTGATCAGCACGAAGCCCGGAAGACCGACACCATAAATGGCGAGAATGGAAGCCACGACGTCAGTGTTTTCCGCCGAAAAGGCACCGCGCTCGTAGAGAACCCGGATGATCGCTTCCGAAAGTATCCAAAGACCTGCGGCGGCCGGCAGCGTCAGGAACAGCACGAACTCGATCGATCGGTTCTGGGTATTGGCAGCTTCCTTCACATGGCCAGCCTTCAAGGCTCTTGCGAGCTCCGGCAGCAGGACGACCCCGACCGCAACGCCGACCACCCCGAGCGGAAGCTGATAGATCCGGTCGGCGTATTGAAGTGCCGCGATCGCGCCCTCCTTGCCGGATGCGATCGCCTGGCCGATGATCTGGTTGATCTGGGTGATGCCGCCGGTCACCGCCGCCGGCACGGCGAGGACGAGAAGGCGCTTGACGTTCGACGTCATTCTCGGGCGGCGGAAGCCGATATTGATGCCGGCATGGCGCACGCCGACATAGACCACAGCCAATTGCAGGATGCCGGCGACCAGCACGCTCCAGGAGAGATACCAGGCGATGGTGAGCGGTTCAGCGCCGATCCAAAGCCCATAAAACAGGGCCGCGATCATCACGACATTGAGGAAGACCGGGGCGATCGCTGCCGCAAAGAAATGATGCAGCGAATTGAGCATACCGCTCATCATCGCCGTCAAGGACATGCACATCAGGTAGGGGAACATCACGGCCGCCATGCGGATCGTGATCGACGTCTTTTCCGGGTCATCAGCAAAACCCGGCGCGATCACCCATTCCACCAGCCACGGCATAGCCAGTTCCATGACGATGGTGATGATCATCAGGGCCGAAAACAGAACGCCGAAGACCTCTTCCGAAAACCGCTTGGCGCCTTCTATGCCGTTCGCCTCGATTTCCTTAGAAAAGAGCGGCACGAAGGCTGCGTTGAAGGCGCCTTCGGCGAACAGGCGCCGGAAAAGGTTAGGAAAGCGGAAGGCGGCATAAAAGACATCGGCCATCGGCCCGGTGCCCAAGGCGGCGGCCATCAGCGTCTCACGCGCGAAACCGAAGATACGGCTGCCAAGCGTCGCACCGCCGACGGTCGCGAATTTTCTGACAAGGCTCATAGGGCGGGGCTCATCGTGTCGTGCGAAATAGCACCGGCTTCAGCAAGCCCGCCCCCCTCTGGCCTGCCGGCCATCTCCCCCACAAGGGGGGAGATTACAAGCGGCGCGCTTTTCCCGCCAAATTGGCGAAGAGCCGAATAGGGGCGCCTATTGTTTGGTGACACCGTTTCCGCCAGCCGATCTCCCTCCTTGTGGGGGAGATGGCCGGCAGGCCAGAGGGGGGTGTACTTCCAAGCAAAGATGTTCATCAAAGACGGCTCACGCGCTTGCCTTGGTCTTGCGCTGGGCAGGCGTCGGCGCAGGCGCGATGATGCCGGTCGGCATGCCGCTTCTCAACTCGTCTTCCTGTTCCGACATGACGGCCTTCAGCCTCGCAGAGATATTGCCCTGGCGGTTCTCGTTGATGATCTTCGAGCCGACGAGATCTGTGACGTAGAAGGTATCGATGACCTTTTCGCCGAAGGTGGTGATATGCGCTGAATGGATATCGAGCGACAGGTCGGCCAGGACCGCGGTGATATCCGCAAGCAGGCCCGTACGGTCCAGGCACTCCACCTCGATGACGGTGAACTTGTTCGAAAGCGCGTTCGAGATGGTGACGGAGGGCGGCAGGACGAAGGTCTTGTTGCGCTTGCGGGATTTGGCCCGGGTGGCAATGACCTCCGGCAGGCGTTTCTTGCCCGACAGCACGTCCTCGATCATGCGGCTGATCGTGCCGGCGCGGCGAAGCTCGTCCTCGTCCACCTGGAATTCGCGATTGATGAGAATCGTGTCCAGCGCACGCCCGTCGGATGTGGTGAAGATCTGCGCGTCGGCGATATTGGCGCCCGCCGCGGCGCAAGCGCCGGCGATGATCGACAGGAGGCGCGGATGGTCCGGCGCCAGAATGGTGATCTCGGTGATCGCATGAAACGAGTCGGTGCGGACCATGGTGGCAAGCGCCTGGCCGGCCTTGTCCGCATCGCGGATGAATTTGGCGTGGCGGACCTGATCGTCCAGCGATACCGAGAGCAGATAAGGCTGGTAATGCAGCTTGGAATAGGTGCGGCGCTCCTTCTGGCTCCAGTCGCCAAGCGCCTTGAAAAGCTCCTCTTCAGCCTGCTTGGCGCGCTCCTTGCGCGACAGCTCCGAGAAGCCGCCGGACAAGAGCAGCTCGGTCTCATAATAAAGCGTGCGCAGCAGCTGGCCCTTCCAGCCGTTCCAGACGCCCGGACCGACCGCACGGATATCGCAGATGGTCAGCACGAGGAGCAGCTTCAGCCGGTCCATCGACTGCACCTTTTCGGCAAAGTCGGTAACGGTCTTGCGGTCGTGCAGGTCGCGCGTCTGGGCGGTCATCGACATCAGGAGATGTTCCTCGATCAGCCAGACGACCAGTTCGGTCTGTTTCGGGTTGAGCCCGAGCCGCGGGCAGAGCTTGCGCGCTATGCGGGCGCCGGCGATCGAGTGATCCTCCTGGCGACCCTTGGCGATATCATGCAGCAGGACGGCGACGTAAAGCACCGTCCGATCCTCGATGCTCGGCATCAATTTGTTCGAGAGCGGATGAATATCGGCGGCCTTGCCCTGATCCACCTCTGACAGCGCTTCCACCGAGCGTATCAGGTGCTCGTCGACCGTGTAGTGATGATACATGTTGAACTGCATCATCGCCACGACCTTGCCGAACTCGGGAATGAAGCGGCCGAGAACGCCCGCCTCGTTCATCCGGCGGAGCATGAGGGCCGGATCGCGGCGGGAGGTCAACATGGAGAGGAAGAGGCGGTTGGCCTCTTCGTTCTCGCGCACGTCGTTGTCGATCAGCGAGAGCGAGCGGGTCATGTGCTTCAGCGCGTCCGGATGCAGCTCAAGCTCGTTGATATCCGCCACATGGAAGAAGCGTATGATATTGATCGGATCGCGCTTGAAGACATCCGGGTCGGCAAGCGTGATGCGACCGCGATCTTCCACAAATTCGACCGTGCCGGGGATCTTGCGCAGCCGCTTGGTAAAGCGCGAGATGACACGCTGGGTCAGGCCCGGCGCCGCCTTCGCCTGATGTTCTTCGAGCGCGGCGCAGAGGATGCGGGTGAGATCGCCGACATCCTTGGCGACCAGGAAATAATGCTTCATGAAGCGCTCGACGGCGGACATGCCCGGACGCGAATGGTAACCGAGGCTTTCGGCGATTTCGCGTTGGATGTCGAAGGAAAGGCGTTCCTCCGCCTTGCCGGTCAGAAAATGCATGTGGCAGCGAACGGCCCAAAGGAAGTCATCCGCCTTGTCGAACAGGCGCCATTCCTCGCGCGAGAGGACGCCGAGCTTGACGAGATCGGCCGTATCGCGGACGCGGTAATAATATTTCGCGATCCAGAAGAGGGTATGGAGGTCGCGAAGACCGCCCTTGCCTTCCTTCACGTTCGGCTCCACGAGATAGCGGGTATCACCCGCTTTCTGGTGACGCTGGTCGCGCTCGGCGAGTTTGGCGGCGATGAATTCAGGGCCTGTGTCGGCGACGATCTCCCTGTCGAAACGGGTCTCCAGCTCCTTCACCAGACGCTCGCAGCCGCAGATGTCCCGGCTCTCGAGGATGGCCGTGCGGATCGTCATGTCCGTCTTGGACAGGCGGATGCATTCCTCCAGGGTGCGGGTGGCATGGCCGACCTTGAAGCCCAGATCCCACAGGACGTAAAGCAGGAACTCCACGGCCTTGCGCATATTCTCCGAATTTTTCTCCGGGAGAAGGAAGAGAAGGTCGATATCGGACCCCGGCGCCAATGTGCCGCGTCCATAACCGCCGACAGCCGCGATCGCGATCGCGCTGCTCTCCGGATAGACGCCGGCTGCGATTGTTTCGTGCAGGGCGCAGATCAGCTGATCCTGAAGCCAGGAAATGCGCCGCGCGCAGGCGAGCCCGCTGCCGTCCCTGGCCAACAGTTCCCGCGCCTTTTCGCGTCCTTCGACGCTGGCGCGGCGCAGGACCGGCAAGAGAGCGGCGCGCAATTCCAGCTGCGAGCGGTTCTTGTCCTCGGCGATCGCCTTGCATTCGGCCCTGAGCCGGGTTGCGTCGAGCAGTTCAGAAAAATCGATATCGTGTCTGGCCATGTTATCCTGCCGGTGCCGGCCTGCCGGGGAGGCTATAGCGATTTCGGGGCACCTTGACCAACAATTATCACTGCCGGTCGTTTCAAAGTTGTTTCTTCCCGACACAAAGTTCAAGTCCGCTTCGGTTCTGCGGAGCCGCTTTGCGCCTGATTGGCCCGTATGCGGTACTGCGCCGGGCTCATGCCCGTCACGCGACGAAATTCGCGGTTGAAGTTCGATTTCGTCGAAAAGCCGACATCCAACATGATCGCGGTGACCGTCTGCTCGCTCTCCCTGAGGAGACGGCAGGCTTCGGCGACGCGCCGGTTGTTGACGAATTGCGAGACGTTGAGGCCGGTCGCGCGGTTGATGGCGGAAGAGACATCTCGCACGGAGAGGCCGGTCCTGCGGGCAAGCTTCGCGAGGCTCAGACCTTCACTCTTGTAAAGTTCGCGATCCTCCAGCGCCACCTCCACACGGGCGAGGATGGCGCCCTCTTCGGCAGTCGCCTTCATGGCCGGCCTTGCCGGAGCGCCGGAGACCGCAAGCTCCGGCGCGAAGTAATAGACCACCACGGCGGCGATTGCAGCGATATTCATGATGGCGACCGCGAGAGGCACATCATCGGAGCCGTAGAGGCCTGCATAGACGGCGAGCCCAGCGTCGCTTACAGCAAAGAATAACATCAGACCTGCGGTCAGACGGGCCGCACGAAACGCCGGGCGCATGCGCTGCAGCGAGGCCTCGGCCATCACCTCGGCGCCGTTCGCAACGGTGAGCCGCCACAGCGCGAAAGCATAGCCGACGAAGACGGCCAGCAGCAGCGGGTCGACCAGATCCCGAAAGAGCCCAACGGTGATCGAAACGGCAAGCGGCGGCAGCAGATGGAGCCAGGGCCTCGGGAGAGGCTTCGACGTCAACCCGCGAAACGCCAGAAAAGCAAGCGGCGGCATGATGGATGCCGAGACTGGAAGAAAGGGTGTCAACCCCTCGACACCATAACCAAAGCGCAGACCCACACCGATGCCCTGCAAGGCATAAAGGGCGAGAAAAGCATAAAAATAACGGCGGGTGCCGGGGACTTCGACGCCCTTCAGGCTGCGATAAAGCGTCAGCGCGAAGACAAGGCCGGCAAGGAATGGCAAGGGAATGGAGAGCAATGCAGATATCCGACGAAAGTCGCCTCAAATCCAGATTTCGATGCCTATCATGTTCCAAGTCGAAAAGCATGAAGAGACCGCCGCAGGATGCGCCGGCCGTCTTGCTCTCAGATCAAAAGCTGTCAGTTCAGCTGCTTCTTCAGCGCATAAAGCGCGTCCAATGCCTCGCGCGGGGTCATGTCGTCGGGGTTGATTGCTTTCAGTGCCTCCTCCACCTTCGACGGCCCGGCGCGCTTGGCCTCCTCGCGGCGCACTGCGACCTGGAAGAGCGGCAGGTCGTCGATCAGCTGGCTTGCCGGGTTTTTGCGGTCGGAATCCTCGAGCTTGGTCAGAACATCACGGGCGCGGGCCACGACACTGTCGGGAAGTCCCGCGAGCCGGGCGACCTGGATACCGTAAGAGCGGTCGGCGGCACCTGGGCCGACTTCGTGCAGGAAGATCACCTCGCCGTCCCATTCCTTGACCTTCATCGTGGCGTTGGAGAGACGATTGAGCTTTTCCGACAGCACGGTCAGTTCGTGAAAGTGGGTGGCGAAGAGGCCGCGGCAGCGGTTCGCCTCATGCAGGTGCTCGACCGCCGCCCAGGCGATCGACAGGCCGTCGAAGGTGGCGGTGCCGCGGCCGATCTCGTCGAGGATCACCAACGACCGGTCGGTCGCCTGGTTGAGGATCGCCGCCGTCTCGACCATTTCCACCATGAAGGTGGAGCGGCCGCGCGCCAGGTCGTCCGAAGCGCCGACCCGGGAAAAAAGCCGGTCGACGATGCCGATATGGGCGGAGGTCGCCGGCACGAAGGAGCCCATCTGCGCAAGGATGGCGATCAGCGCATTCTGGCGCAGGAAGGTTGATTTACCGCCCATGTTCGGGCCGGTGAGCAGCCAGAGCGCGCCGAACTCGCCGGTCCCATACGGGGAAAGATCGCAGTCGTTGGCGATGAAGGGACCCGAGGACTGGCGGCGCAATGCCTGCTCGACCACCGGATGCCGACCCCCTTCGATCGCGAACATGCAGGAGGCATCCACCACCGGACGGCGGTAGTTCCACTCCTCGGCGAGCATCGCGAGGCCCGCCGCCACATCGACGACCGCGAGCGCGCGGGCGCCGGCCTTGATCGCCTCGGCTTCGGCGGTAACGGCCTCGACCATTTTTCCGAAGGCTTCGAGTTCGATCGTCAGCGCCCGATCGGCGGCGTTGGCGATCCGGCTTTCGAGATCGGCAAGCTCCGTCGTGGTGAAGCGCATGGCGCTCGCCATCGTCTGGCGATGGATGAAGCGCGCCTTGCCTTCCGGCGTGTCGGTCATGGTGCCGGAATTGCCGGCAGTGACTTCGATGAAGTAACCAAGCACGTTGTTGTGCTTGATCTTCAGCGATTTGATGCCGGTCTCCTCGGCATACTGAAGCTGGAGCGCCGCGATTACGCGGCGGGACTGATCGCGCAGCGCACGCACCTCGTCCAGCTCCGAATGGGCGCCGTCAGCCAGGAAGCCGCCGTCGCGCTTCAGGAGCGGCAGTTCCCTGGCCAGCATGTTGGAAAGCATCGATTCCAGGTGCAGCGGCAGGGCTTTCAAATCGGTGAGCGCATTGCCGAGCTCTTCCGGCAGCAGAGCACCATCAAGAAAGGCCGCCACGCCGCGCGCCGCTTCCAGCCCCTGCAGGATGCTGCCGAGATCGCGCGGACCGCCGCGATCCAGCGCCAGACGGGACAGCGCACGCGGCATATCCGGCACGTGTTTCAGCGAAGAACGAAGCTCGGAGCAGAGCCCAGGCTCCTCCAAGAGGAACGAAATCGAGTCGAGCCGCCGGTTGATGCGGTCGGGATCAGTCAGCGGTGACATCAGCCGCTCGGCGAGCAGACGAGCGCCGCCACCGGTGACGGTGCGGTCGATCGTCTTCAGGAGAGTGCCTTCGCGTTCACCGGACAGTGTGCGGGTGAGTTCCAGGTTGCCGCGGGTGGCGGGATCGATAAAGAGCGTCGAGGCGCCGCTTTCGCGTTCCGGCCGGCCGAGCGGCGGGCGTTCGGCAATCTGGGTCTTTTCCACATAGGCGACCGCGGCCGCGGCGGCGGCCAGCTCGGAGCGGGAGAAGGTGCCGAAGCCGTCCAGCGTCCCGACACCGAAATAGCGGGCGATGCGGCCTTCGGCGCTGGCGCTGTCGAACAGAACGGATGGCTGCGGCACGGCAACCTTGCCCAGCACGTCGAAGACCGGCTTCAACTCCGCATCGTGGAAAATGGTGTCAGCCAAGATCAGCTCGCGCGGATCGATGCGCAGGATATCGGCGAGCAGGCGCGACGGATCGGTTTCAGCGACCCGAAAGACGCCGGTCGAGATGTCGATCCAGGCAAGCGCCATTTGCGCTTCCGAGGAGCCGCGGATGCGGGCGAGCGCCATCAGATAGTTGGATTCGGAGGCGACGAGCAGCTTTTCTTCTGTGATCGTGCCCGGCGTCACGAGCCGGACGACATCGCGCTTTACGACCGATTTCGAACCGCGCCTCTTTGCTTCCGCCGGGTCCTCCACCTGTTCGCAGACGGCAACGCGGAAGCCGAGCGAGATCAGCTTCTGGAGATAGTCGTCCGCTGCATGCACGGGCACGCCACACATGGGAATATCCTGGCCCATGTGCTGGCCGCGCTTCGTCAGGGTGATGCCGAGCGCGCGGGACGCATCGATCGCATCCTCGAAGAACAGTTCGTAGAAATCACCCATGCGATAGAAGAGCAGCGAACCGGGATTGTTCGCCTTGATCTCGATATACTGCTCCATCATCGGCGTCGCGGACGCGCGGCTTTCCTCCGAGGCAAGCTCGGCTGCATTCAGGGCTTCGATGGAGAATCTTTCAAATTGGGTCACAGAACCGATTTTTTGTTGCGCACAGGAATTGGCGACACTATCGATGTTGGCCCCTGAAAGACAATATCTGCCGCGGCCTGGAGGACGGCTGCCCACAAAAAGCTGAAAGCTGGAGGAGACATGCCCGTCAACGACAAGGCCCGCACGCGCACATCCGTGACCGAACAGGAGGCGCTCGACTTTCATTCCGAAGGCCGACCCGGGAAACTCGAGATCAATCCGACCAAACCGATGGCGACGCAGCGCGATCTTTCGCTCGCCTATTCACCTGGCGTCGCCGTGCCCGTCAAGGCGATCGCGGCCGATCCTGCCACCGCCTACGATTACACGACGCGCGGCAATATGGTCGCCGTCATCTCCAACGGCACGGCGATCCTCGGCCTCGGCAATCTCGGGGCACTTGCCTCCAAGCCTGTCATGGAAGGCAAGTCCGTCCTCTTCAAGCGCTTTGCCGACGTCGATTCCATCGATCTCGAGGTCGATACCGAGAACGTCGACGAATTCATCAACTGCGTGCGCTTCCTCGGCCCCTCCTTCGGCGGCATCAATCTCGAAGATATCAAGGCGCCGGAGTGCTTCATCATCGAAAGCCGCTTGCGCGAGCTGATGGACATCCCGGTCTTCCATGACGACCAGCACGGCACGGCAATCATTGCCGCCGCCGGCCTCATCAATGCGCTGGAACTGACCGGACGCGACCTCAAGACGACGAAGCTCGTCTGCAACGGCGCGGGGGCTGCGGCGATCGCCTGCGTCGAACTCATCAAGGCGATGGGCTTCAATCCGGAAAACATCATCCTCTGCGACACCAAGGGCGTCATCTTCCAGGGGCGCACCGAGGGTATGAACCAGTGGAAATCGGCGCATGCGGTGAAGACGAGCAAGCGGACGCTTGAAGAGGCGATGAAGGGCGCGGATGTCGTGTTCGGCCTTTCCCAGAAAGGCGCCTTCAGCGAAGAGATGATCCGCTCCATGGCCGACAAGCCGATCATCTTCGCCATGGCGAACCCGGATCCGGAAATCACGCCGGAAGAAGTCGCCCGTATCCGTGACGATGCGATTATGGCGACCGGCCGCTCGGACTATCCGAACCAGGTCAACAACGTCCTCGGCTTTCCTTACATTTTCCGGGGCGCTCTCGACGTTCGGGCAAGCCAGATCAACGATGCGATGAAGATCGCGGCTGTCAGAGCCCTTGCCAAACTGGCACGGGAAGACGTGCCGGACGATGTCGCCGCGGCCTACCAGGGCAACCGGCCGCGCTTCGGCGCTCAATATATTATCCCCGTGCCGTTCGATCCGCGGCTGATTTCGGCGATCCCGGTCGCCGTTGCGGAAGCGGCAATGGAAAGCGGCGTGGCGCGCAGGAACATTACGGACCTTGCCGCCTATGGCCGCGAGCTCTCCGCCCGCCGCGACCCCATCGCCGCTACCACCCAAGGCATTTACGAGCGCGTGCGCCGCTTTCCGAAACGGGTGGTCTTCGCGGAGGCGGAGGAAGAACAGGTCATGCGGGCGGCGATCTCCTTCTGCCATCAGGAACTCGGAACCGCAATCCTGCTCGGCCGCGACGACGTGATCCGCGCGACAGCGGAAAAGGCCGGCATAGAGCTCGACCGCCCCGGCATCGAAATCCTCAATGCCCGCCTTTCCAATCGGGTCGAGGCTTATACGGATCATCTCTACGCCCGCCTGCAACGGCAAGGCTTCCTGCATCGCGACGTCCAGCGCCTCATTCACAACGACCGCAACCACTTTGCCGCGACCATGGTGGCGATCGGAGACGCGGACGCAATGGTAACCGGCACGACCCGCAACTACGCGACCGCACTGCAGGATATTCGCCGCTGCATCGACCCCAAGCCCGGCCACAAGGTGATCGGCGTCTCGCTAGTGATCTCGCGCGGCCGGACGATCTTCGTCGCCGATACGGCGGTCCACGACATGCCGAATGCCGAGGACATCGCCGATATCGCCGTCGAGGCCGCACGCGTTGCCAAGCGCATGGGTTACGAGCCGCGCGTTGCGCTGCTTGCCTATTCCACCTTCGGTCAACCGATCGGAGAGCGTTCCGAACGGGTGCGCGAGGCGGTGAAGATCCTCGACCAGCGGCGGGTGGACTTCGAATACGATGGCGAGATGGGAGCCGACGTGGCGCTCAATCCGCACCGCATGGAGCAGTACCCGTTCTGCCGGCTTTCCGGCACCGCCAACGTGCTCGTCATGCCGGCGATCCACTCGGCATCGATTTCGACTCGAATGCTGCAGGAGCTTGGCGCTTCGACAGTCATCGGACCGCTACTCGTCGGACTCGACAAGTCGGTGCAGATCACCTCGATGGGCGCCAAGGACAGCGACATCGTCAATATGGCGGCGATCGCAGCTTATAATGCCGGGACGTGAGCCCGAGTGAAGACAACACCCGGGTGTACGAAGGTTAGTAAACTAAGTCCACCCGATTACTTTTGCCACGAAGACGGTCGATATTCATGAAGCGAAAACTCATCTGTCGCACTTTGTCGAGGAGGCGGCAAAAGGAGAGGGTTTTGTGATCGCCAGAGCTGGCAAGCAGAGCATAACCGAAGGCATGCCGCTGCTGACTCCGGACGAACGATCGAGCAATATAACGGGCCAATCAGGCTGGTGCGTTAGCTCGCAAACCGGCCGGCGTCGGCGCCGTAGTAGTTGACGTAGCGGCTGGAGATCGAGGCGATCGGCAAGACGACGAGCACGTCGGTCGTATTGAAGGCGTGGTCGACGACGGCACCGTCGCCGATCATCGCACCGAGACGCAGATAGCCCTTGATCAGCGGCGGCAGGGCCATCAGCGCCTTCTTGGCGTTGACGCCTTCGAATGGCATCAGATCCATCTTGCGATAGAGTTCCGGACGGGCGGAGACTGCCCACTCCCCCTTGGTAGAAACCGTGTGATGCAGGAAGGACAGCGCCAGCGCGTGCTCCTCCGGGTAGATCCCCGGGAAGGAGGCACAGCCGAACATGGCGCTCATGCCGTGTTTCAGCGAGTAGGCCCAGTTGCCCTGCCAGAGCAGTTCGACGGTGCGTTTGGTGCGATAATCCGGCAATACGCAGGAACGGCCAAGTTCCATGAACTGCTTGTCCGGGTGACGGGAGAGCAGCGGCTCGATGTCGAACTCGGAGGCCGAATAGAAGCCGCCGTTGGCGAGCGCCACGTCCTGCCTCAGCAGGCGATAGGTGCCGACGATCTGGTCCTCGATATCGCCCTCAATCGCATGGTCGATCACAAGCAGATGGTCGCAGATAGCGTCATAGGAATCGACATCGCGCCGGCGCCGCATGGCGTCCGAATTCAGGGTCGCGCCCATCTCTTCGACAAAGACGCGGTAACGCACGGCCTGCGCGGCGTCGATCTCGCGATCATTGCGTGCAAGCCGGGTTTCCAGCGTGCCTATGCGGCCGAAGGTATCGCCGCTTGCCGGGGCAGGTGCCGGCGACTGGGTTTTTTCAGAGGTCAAGTTACGGTTCAGGAGTTCAAGTGTCATGGTGATTCGTCCCGTACCGGTTGGATCACCGCCATAAATCACGTCTCTGCAACAGGAACGTGACAACTTTTGTGACAATATGTTCCGGTAGTGATTCCGTCAACGGATCTGTTGACGACCGGACGCGGCCGCGTCCAGAGCCTGGATCTCGTCCAGAAGCTTCAGCGGGTCGACCGGTTTGCCCAAGACAACGCTCGCGCCATTAAGGAGGGCCTCCCGCCGGATATTCTCCCGGCTTTCGCCGGTGAGGACGATGACCGGAACGGGTGCGAGGCCGCCCTGGTTCTCTACTTTGCGCAATGCCGATAGTAGGTCGAGTACCGTCCCTCCCGGCATATGTATATCCGAGATAACCAGATCGGGCCGGGCCTCTTCCCGCAGCGCATCTTCCAGCAATGCGGGAAAATCTTCGGCGAGGATGACGCGATGCCCTGCCTTTACGAGAATGGAACGGGTGAGCAGGGCGCTGACCGGATCATCTTCACCAAGCAGGATAGAAAGCCCATCGACGGGTTTTTCGATGACGGGCGCCGGCGGCACCTGGTTGTCGTTCAACGCGTCGCGTGTGCCGAACCCCCTGAGCAGGCCGCTCAGCACGTCGATCAACGATTTCTCGCGAAGCGGTCGAATGAGCCAGGCATCGAAGAAATCCTGCGGCTGGGAGGCTCGTTCCTCCGGGTTGACAAGCAGGATACGGTGCAGCGGCGCATGCGCTTTTTCATTGGCGTAGTCGGATGCCAGCCGGTGGTCGACGATGAGATCGGTATAGGGCACAGGCCCGGCTTCCGCCCGGTCGATCAGCATCTGGGCCTCCGCCGTATTCGACACGTGCCGGCAGCGACCGCCCAGGGTCTCGATGGTCGCAACCGTCGCCCTCGCCGCCGGGCCATCGGGAGCCAGAAGGAGGACACGGGAGCGGGCCAGCAACTGGTTACGCTCGACGGTGCCCGATTGCGCGACTTCCGCAAGCTGCAGCGGAAAGCGGATCGTGAAGGTGCTGCCGCTTCCCTTGCGGCTCGCAACGGACAGCGAACCGCCGAATTCGGTGAGGATGCGAGAGGCAATTCCGAGGCCGAGGCCGGTGCCTCCGCTGCGCGCTTCTGCGGTGCCCATCTGTTCGAACTCGCCGAAGATCCGCCGCTGTTCGTCGGGCGTCATGCCGGGACCGCTATCGATAACCGCAATCGCTACATTTCCGTTGTCGACACAGGCCCGCACCAGAACGCCGCCCTCCGCGGTGAACTTAACGGCATTGCCGATCACGTTGAAAAGCACCTGCCGGATGCGCGCGGGGTCGAAGTCGAGCAGATCAGGTAGATCGGCGTCCACGGTGGCAGCGATCTCGATGCGCTTTTCGTGGGCACGAGGCGCCAGCAGTTCAACCACGCTTTCGATCACGTGGCGCAGGTTCTCGGCCCGATTGTTAAGCTTGAAACGACCTGCCTCGAGTGTCGAGTAGTCGAGCAGGTCCTCCACGAGCTGCGCCAGGGCATAACCGGATTGGCGGATGCCGCTCAGATAGTTCTGCTGCTCTGCGGTCAGCTTCGTCTGGCCGAGCAGATGGGTCATCCCGAGGATGCCGTTCAGCGGTGTCCGGATTTCATGCACAACCGTCGCGATCTGCCGGGATTTTGCCGCGCTGGCTGCCTCGGCATCTTTCCAGGCCTGATGCAGGCGGGAAACCGTGCGCCTGCGGCGCCATTCGAAGATGCGGGAAAACAGCGCCGCGACCGCATTGGCCGGTGGGCGGGGTTGTTCGCGTGGACCAAGGCCCAAGGCAGGCACAGCCTGCTCCTCCACCGGTTCGGCATTTTCGACCGAGGTGGGAGACGCGAACGCTTTGGCGATACGCTCATGTATTTCGGCAATGTCGCGCATATGGGGAAGACTACCGAGGTTTCTTTCCCAATCCTTAGAGCAATCAGGTAAAATTTTACTGATCGGCGGTTTTCGGTCCGAAAAGCTCGTCGAGTACCACCAGGCCGGCACCGACGGTGATAAAGCTATCGGCCAGATTGAACACCGCAAAGGACCAGGTTGCCGTGTGGAAAAGAATGTAGTCGATCACGTGGCCATACAGAAAACCGTCGATCAGATTGCCGATCGCACCGGCAATGATCAATGCGAAGCCCGCATGGGCGAAAGCCCGATCCTTCGGAGTGCGCCGCCAGAGCCAGACGACGAAGGCGACGATGACGATTCGCATGCCGATGATGAATTCGCGCTCCATGCCGGACAGAAGGGAAAAAGCGACGCCCAGATTATAGGTGCGGTAAAGCGCCAGGACGGGCAGCAACGGCACGGCTTCTTCCATGGGAAGATAATTTTCGACGGCAATCTTCACCATCTGATCGAGGACGACAGCTACGACGATGACGATCAGGGCCACCAACGGCCTCGACAGAAAACTGGCGCGTTGGGTCATTTCTTCTCGTCCAGGGTCAACAGATGGCGGCGCGCCTCAAAGAGCATCACAGCGGTCGCAACGGCAAGATTGAGGGAATCGGCCCTGCCCTGCTGCGGGATACGAACCGTGCGGTCAGCCGCCTTGGCAAGATTGTCAGGCAGGCCGGATTGCTCATTGCCCATCAGCAGCACGACCGGCTTCTTGTCGTAATCGATCGTCCGGTAATCGACGGCGCCGGCGAGATGGGTGGCGACAACCTCCACTCCCGAGCGCTTCTGCCAGGCGAGAAATTCTTCCGCCGAACATTTCACCACAGGCATGGCGAAGACCGAGCCCATGGTGGCGCGTACCGTCTCCAGCGAAAAGGGATCGGTGGATTCGCCGACGAGGACAACGGCGGACGCTCCCGCCGCATCAGCCGTCCGGATGATCGTGCCGAGATTGCCCGGATCGCGGACCCGATCGAGCGCCACCAGCGTTTCGTTCCTAGCCGGTTTCAGATCGTCGAGCTTCTTCCAGCGCTGTTCGAAGATGCCGACAACCATTTGAGGATTGTCGCGGCGGGTGACCGACGACAGCACCTTTTCGCTCACTTCCAGAACCAGCCCGCCGTGTGCCACGGTCTTTGCCGCCACCTGTTCGACCAGCGGCTTGCCCTTGGCTGCCTTGGAATAGACGAGCGTGCGGATCGACCAGCCGAGTTCCAGCGCGTCGATGACGAGTTTCAGGCCTTCGGCCATGAAGGTGCCGCTCTCCTCGCGGTCCTTCTTGTTGGTTAGCGCCTTGATATCCTTGATGATCGGGTTGGCGAGCGAAGTGACTTCCTTCACCTGGCCGACGCGTCGTGGCCCAGTCTTGTGATATTCGTCGGTCATGCGGGTACCCAGCGACTGAAAAGGGACGTGGACAAGGCCCGGCCGGGGCTTTTGCCGTCCAGTCCAGCCTCGCGAATGACAAGTTCGCCGGATTCCACCACGCCGCCTGCACCGCGCATCGTCTCGCGCATCAGTTCGTGAATGGAATAGAAGCTCGCGCGGATTGAATAGGCCGTGAGAACCAGACCGATCGCTTTCGGCGAAAGCAGTTCCCGGCAGATGTCCAGCATCAGTGGCAAATGATCGAAGAGCTGCCAGACCTCACCGTTCGGGCCACGGCCGAATTTTGGCGGATCGGTGAGGATGATGTCATAGCGGTTGCCACGGCGTTCCTCCCGCAGGATGAACTTCATGGCATCCTCGCAGATCCAGCGGATCGGCGCCTTTTCAAGCCGCGCCAGAGCCTGGTTTTCGCGGGCCCAGCCGATTGCCTTTTTGGAGGCATCAACGTGCGTGACCTCGGCGCCGGCGGCGGCTGCAACAAGTGAGGCCACACCGGTGTAACCAAAGAGATTCAGCACCTTGACAGGGCGGTTCGCCTCCTCGGCCCGACGCTTCATCCAGTCCCAATGAACGATCTGCTCGGGAAAGACGCCGACATGCCGGAAGGCCGTGAAGCGGCCGAGAAAATCGACCCCGAGCAGCGATAGCGGCCAGGTTTCGCCAAGAACATCCTTCGGGAAGCGCCAGCGGCCCATGCCGTCCTCGTCCGTATCACCGGTGAAGACCGCATCCGCCTTTTCCCATACATGGGCGGGAAGCGACGGCTGCCAGAGCGCCTGTGCCTCCGGCCGGACAATCCGATAGGGGCCATATTGCTCCAGCTTCAAGCCTTTGCCGCTATCGATCAGGTGGAAATCACCTGCGCCGGAGGATTCCAGGATGACCGGCACCCGCTCGGCCGGCCTCTCCCCCTGGCGGGCAAGAAGCGCACGCGTTTCCGCCGGTGCTGTCACGGCCGCCGGCTTTGCGGCCTTCTCCGGGGGACGGGCTGCCTGCCTCGCCGGTTGCGGCCTGGCTGACGCCTCCGGGCTGCGAGCAGCCCTTTTTGGGGCAGCGGCCTGAACCCTCTTTGCCGGCCGCCTTTCCTTGTTCTTCAATGCGTTCATCCGCTCAGATTGGTGATCGTGGGGCAGCAGATAGCATTTGCCCGGCATTCTTCAAAGTCACTGCCGGACAGATGCCGCGTTTTATTCATCGGGCCACACGCCCACCAATGTTCCCCTTGGCAAAACGAGACGCCGCAGCAATAGTACCGCCACAGGTCTTGGGAGGATCACGA
Organism: Neorhizobium sp. S3-V5DH; assembly: GCF_004343065.1. Lineage (NCBI taxonomy): Bacteria > Pseudomonadati > Pseudomonadota > Alphaproteobacteria > Hyphomicrobiales > Rhizobiaceae > Neorhizobium > Neorhizobium sp. S3-V5DH. The sequence continues at coordinate 84,689 of NZ_SMCL01000001.1, read as the reverse complement.
CATGGATATGGGCGGCGAAGAACGAATTGCAGCACCCCGCCAGGTGGTGTGGGAGGCCCTCAACGATCCGGAAATTCTCCGCCAGTGCATTCCGGGCTGTCAGACGCTGGAGCAGAAATCGCCAACCGAACTTGTGGCGGCGGTCAAGCTGAAGATCGGGCCGGTTTCGGCGAATTTTTCCGGCGAAGTGACCTTGTCCGACGTCAACCCGCCAGAGAGCTACACGATTTCAGGGGAAGGCAAGGGCGGCATCGCGGGCTTCGCCAAGGGATCGGCGACCGTGACGCTGCTGGAAGACGGCTCCGAAACCTTGCTGCGCTATTCGACGAAAGCGCAGGTCGGCGGCAAGCTCGCCCAGCTCGGCTCTCGCCTCATCGATTCGACATCGCAAAAACTCGCCGGCCAGTTCTTTGCAGACTTCAACAAAGCGGTGATGGCAAAGACCGGGCAAGCTTAGGCCAAGGCCCGTCTATTTGGAAACCAGCTGCCGAGAGGCCGGCTGACCGCCGACGGCAGCCTTGTGTTCCTTCTGCCAGCGCACCGCCTCGCGTGCCTCGACACGAGCCTGCTTGCGATGCCTGCCCTGGCTCCACCAGGTCACAGCCGCGCCGACCAGCATGCCAAAGAGAAGGGCAAGAAACAGGAACAGGAAGAAAGGCGCGCTGACGGCCAGCACGCTGTCTTCCGGCCGGAATGGATTGAGTGCAAGCGTCACCATCTGACGGTTCGCCACCGCCAGCACGATCAATATGATCCCGAGCGGCACGAAGATCACGAGGCTGAGGATCTTTTTGAGCTTGTCCATGGGTAATCTCCGGCAACAGGTCAATCGCCGCTTTACCGGCGTCTGTTGCAGAATAGGCGCGCTTTATGGGGTTTCAAGGGCGACGCAAAGCCGCGCCACAGAGGATCAATCCTCTTCGTCGGCAAGATCCGGATTCAGGCGTTCACGGAGTTCCTTACCGGTTTTGAAGAAGGGAACCCATTTCTCTTCCACGAAGACGCTTTCGCCGGTGCGCGGATTGCGGCCGGAACGGGAAGGACGATTCTTCACCGAAAAGGCGCCGAAGCCACGCAATTCGACCCGGTTTCCGGCGGCAAGGGCATCCGTGATCTCGTCGAGCACGGCGTTCACGATGTTCTCGACGTCGCGATGGTAGAGATGCGGATTGCGAGCTGCAACGATCTGCACCAGTTCTGACTTGATCACGGTTGCCCCCTGAAAAAACTAGATTTTCAACCGCGCCCAACCTGCCAAACCGAGACCAGACCGTCAAGGAACAACTTGTCCGCGCCGAAGATGCGGAGCATATCCGGCGCGATGGCCTCGCCCAGACCGGTCTGCTTGACGAACTGGCCAAGCATGCTCGCAAGCCAGAAGGACGACGACGAGTTCCGCTCCTTCCAGTCGACGACCGGCAGGTCCTTGGAGACGCCGCGCGATTCCAGATAAACGCGGATGTCCTCGTCGCCGCCGAGCTTGTCCACCAGTTTGGCGGTCAGCGCCTGCCGGCCCGTGAAGATCGCTCCGTCGGCGAGCTTCAGCACCTCGTCGCGCGGCAGCTTGCGGCGGTCGGCAACGAGATCGACGAACCAGGCATAGCTGTCCATCACCATGTTGCGGATCATCGTCTTTGCTTCTTCGCTCGCCGGATGGAAGGGAGAAGGCTCAGCCTTCAGCGGCGCCGATTTGATCTCTTCCAGCGAAACGCCGACCTTCTTCATCACCTCATCGACCTGCGGATACTGAAAGATCACGCCGATCGAACCGGTAATCGAGCTCTCGCCGGCGACGATCTGATCGCCTGCAGTGGCGATCATGTAACCGGCCGAGGCAGCAAGGGTGCGGATATCCGAAACGACGGGCTTCTTTTCCGCCACCTTGCGGATGGCCTTGAAAATGCGCTCCCCGCCGTAGGTCGTGCCGCCGGGCGACGAGATCGAAACGACGAGGGCTTTGGCGCGGTCACTCTCGGCGATCCGCTCCAGCCGCTCCAGCAGTTCCTTGTCATCGGTGATCAGCCCCGAAATCTCGATGCGGGCAACATGGGGCACCGTGGATCCGGCGCCTTCGCCAAAAGCAGTGCGATAGAGCGCGAAGCCGATGCCGACCAGGAAAACCAGGGCGACGACGCGCCAGAAGCTCAGCTTGCGGCGCAGGTTCCGCCTGTCCGCGATTGCCATTTGATCCATGGAAAATGCCCTTTGAAATGCGCTTCCGTTGCTAAATAGGCTCTCTAGCGCGTTTTGCAGCGGCGCACATCACGTTTTTATATTGTCCGTTATTGTTTGTTGATGAATAAAAACCATATTGGCGGACAACGAAAGCCTGCCCGATGCATGCCGGCGCCATTCGAATGGCGCCGCGGCGGTGGCAGGCAAAGAAGGACCTATCCGGCACCCATGCTGCAGAATATCCGAAAAACGGCAGGCCTTGCGTTGGCGCTGCAGCCCCAGGCGGATGCATATCAAGCCGCGCTTGCGCATTCCGCCATGGTGCGGAAGCTGAAGGTCCTGTTGCCGATCGCTGCAGCCGTGATCTCGGCGGCATTCATCGGCGTTTCCATCATCCGCGCCTATCTGCCGGAAAATCTGTCCATCGAAAACGCCCGCATCGAGAACGGCAAGATCGTCATGGAACGGCCGGCCATTTCCGGCCGCAACAATGACGGCATCAGCTATTCGATGACGGCTAACCGCGCGCTTCAGGATATCGAGAACCCGAACAAGATCACGCTCGAAAACGTCAAGGCCGCCGTACCCGTCAACGACGACGTGATCGCCCGCGTGATTGCCACCGGTGCCGATTTCGACCGCGGCACCGACATGCTCGACCTCACCGCTCCCTTCGACGTCAACCTCTCCAACGGGATCACCGCCCGCTTCAAATCCGCACATCTCGATGTCAATGCCGGCGTCATGGATACGCCCGATCCCGTCGACATTTCGATGAAGGAAGGTTCGATTGTTGCAGACTCTTTAAAGATAACGGATAAGGGACGCACCATCACCTTCAAAGGTCAGGTTCGCGTCCATCTCGATCCTACCGCCATCCGCAACCAAGGCAAATAGAGCCCGGCCGTCATGACCAATCGCCGCCTTCTCAACCGGAATACCGCATTCTTGATCGCGGCAAGCTTCGCGTGCTGTTTTGCCGCAACAGCCTCCGCCCAATCGACAACCAGCCAGATGGAGGGCCTGAAGCTCTCCAACGACCAGCCGATCCAGATCCAGAGCGATCAGCTCGAGATCAAGGAACAGGAAAAGAAAGCCTTCTTCACCGGCAACGTCCAGGTCGTGCAAGGCTCGACCACGATGAAGGCCGGCAAGATGACCGTCCTCTATACCGGTGAAGGCGCGTCCGTAACGTCCGGCAACGCCAATATCGACAAGATCTTCCTGGACGATACCGTTTTCCTGACCTCCGGCACCCAGCAGGCGACCGCCGAAAAAGGCGAGTTCGACATGGCGACACAAACCTTCGTGCTTTCAGGAAAGCAGGTTGTCCTGTCGGAAGGCCCCAACGTCTTTAAGGGCTGCAAGCTGACGGTGCTGATGGAAACGGGCCAGGCCAAGCTCGATGCCTGCGGCGGCCGGGTCGAAATCCTGCTCGACCCGAAGTCGCGGCAGCCGCAACAGAAGCAATAATAGACATATCTCGTGAAAACACCGTTGCTATCCCGTCTGTCGGCCAGGAAGCCGTCTGCGCCAGAACCCTTCGTTGCACGCGACAAAGCGCGCTACGAGGGGACATTGGTGGCGCACGGCCTTTCCAAGACCTATGATACGCGCCGCGTCGTCAACGGCGTCTCGCTGGTCGTGCGCCGCGGCGAGGCGGTCGGGCTGCTAGGGCCGAACGGCGCGGGCAAGACAACCTGCTTCTACATGATTACCGGGCTCGTACCGGTCGATGAAGGCATGATCGCCATCAACGGCAACGAGGTCACCCATATGCCGATGTATCGCCGGGCTCGGCTCGGCGTCGGCTACCTGCCCCAGGAAGCGTCGATTTTTCGCGGCCTGACGGTGGAGGAAAATATTCGTGCCGTGCTCGAAGTGCACGAACCGGACAAGGACAAGCGGGAGCGCAAGCTCGACGAGCTTCTGGAAGAATTCCATATCAGCCAGCTTCGCAAGTCCGCGGCAGTCGCTCTGTCCGGCGGCGAACGGCGGCGGCTCGAAATCGCCCGCGCACTTGCGACCGACCCGGCCTTCATGCTGCTCGACGAACCTTTTGCGGGCGTCGACCCGATTTCGGTTTCCGATATCCAGAACCTCGTGCGCCACTTGACGGCACGCGGCATCGGCGTTCTGATAACGGACCACAACGTTCGCGAGACGCTCGGCCTCATCGATCGCGCCTACATCATTCACGCAGGCGAAGTCCTGACCCATGGTCGGGCCGATGACATCGTCAACAATCCCGATGTTCGCCGCCTTTACCTGGGCGACAAGTTCAGCCTGTAGCGCGCGGAAGAAATTTACTTTCCCGTACTGCGGCGCTTGACCAAATCTTTCAAAAAAGCAATTCTTGTGCCAGATGCAAATTTGGCTATGTGCGGGGGTGGCCGAAGGCGCGCTGCGCTGTTTCATGACGGAACAGCCAAGGGGATATCAGGGGAGTTTCGCGTCCGCCATGGGTTTATCCGCCAGCCTTTTTCTGAAGCAGACCCAGTCGCTGGTGATGACGCCGCAGTTGATGCAATCCATTCAACTGCTGCAGATGACGCATTTCGAGCTCAACCAGTTCATCGCACAGGAAGTCGAGAAGAACCCGCTGCTCGAAATTGCGCCAGGCGAGATCGATGGCGGCACGGAAACAGGCTTTGAAAACGAGGAACCCTTCCCGGAAGCCGACGGCGGAAGCGGCGAAGCCCTCCACATCTCCAGCGACGGCCACTGGTACGAGGGCAACTCCGCCATAACTGCCGAGCGCCTTGGCGAAGGTCTCGATACGGGATTTGAAAACGTCTTTCCGGACGACGGACCAGCCCGCCGTGCCGATGCACCAGAATTGCTGAGTCAGTGGAAGTCGATGCCGGGTGGAGAATCCGGCGACGATTACGATCTGAATGAGTTCGTTGCCGGCCAGGTGACATTGCGCGACCACCTGAACCAACAGATCCCGTTTCTCATCACCGGCACGGCCGACCGGCTGATCGCGCAGCATCTGGTCGATCAACTCGACGAGGCGGGTTACCTGCAAGGCGCCATCGAAGAAACAGCCACCCGGCTCGGCAAGTCCTGCGAGGATGTGGAAGCCATCCTGAACAAGCTGCAGACGCTCGATCCGCCCGGCGTCTTTGCACGGTCGCTCAGCGAATGCCTGGCGATCCAACTTCGTCAGAAGGATCGGCTGGACCCCGCCATGGACGCTCTCGTCCGGCATCTCGAACTGCTCGCCAAACGCGACTTCGCCTCGCTTCGCAAGATTTGCGGCGTCGACGACGAGGACCTGATCGATATGCTGGCGGAAATTCGCGGGCTGAATCCGAAACCGGGCGCCAGCTTCGAACGTGGCGCCTCGGAGACGATTTCCCCTGACATCGTCGTCCGCGCTGCGCCTGATGGCACCTGGATGATCGAACTCAATCCCGACACACTGCCGCGCGTCCTGGTCAACCAGGCCTATTTCCAGACGGTTTCGAAGAGCTGCCCGAGAAGTGGCGAGGACCACAATTTCCTTTCGGAATGCATGCAGAACGCGAACTGGCTGACCCGCAGCCTCGACCAGCGCGCCCGGACGATCATCAAGGTGGCGGCTGAAATCGTCCGCCAGCAGGACGCCTTCCTGATGCACGGCGTCGATCACCTGAGACCGCTCAATCTCAAGACGGTGGCCGAGGCGATCAAAATGCATGAATCGACGGTAAGCCGGGTCACCTCAAACAAATACATGCTTACGCCCCGGGGTCTGTTCGAGCTCAAATATTTCTTCACCGTCTCGATCGGTTCGGCGGAAGAAGGCGGGGACAATCACTCCGCCGAAGCGGTGCGGCACCGTATTCGCCAACTGATCGCACAGGAAACGCCCGAAGCGGTCCTATCCGACGATGACATCGTCATCAGCCTGAAACGCGGCGGCGTCGATCTCGCCCGCCGGACGGTCGCCAAATACCGGGAGGCAATGAACATTCCGTCTTCTGTTCAGCGACGCCGGGAGAAGCGAGCGCTTGCAAAAGTGGCTGCCTTCTAACCTCATCTTGACGAAAAACCTGCCCTGACGTCGTGGAGGGCTACGTAAAATTCCCAAGTTCCCCAACCGTTGACATTTAAGGCTCCGGGGGCTAGAAGCCCGCCGCAATTGCACGGGACATAGGCTTTAGGCATCCCCGACAACCAGCTGGGCAAAGATTGCAGCAATTTGACCTTGTCGCATGCGAGTGGCTTGGATGAGGGAACGGCTTGGCGTAGACTGAACACGCAAGTCACGACAAGAAGGAAAAATTCCATGGGTGTCCGTGTATCCGGTAAGCATATGGAAATCGGCGAATCGTTCCGTCAGCGGATCGAGGGACAGATCGGTGAGGCGGTTACGAAATATTTCGACGGGGGATATTCGAGCCAAGTCATCGTAGAAAAATCCGGCTCGCGTTTTTCGGCCGACTGCAAAGTGCATCTCGACACCGGGATCGTCTTGCATGCGGCAGGGGAAGCAAACGATCCACAGGGCAGTTTCGATGCCGCAGCTGAGCGGATCGAAAAGCGGCTGCGCCGCTACAAGAGGCGCCTCAAGGATCATCATGCCGGCAACCACCTGAATGGCCATGCCGAAGTCGCATATACGGTCATGGACCGCGTACCGGATGAAGCAGACGAAGTGCCTGAGGATTTTGCGCCGACCATCGTCGCGGAAAGCTCAAAACCTTTGAAGACGATGTCGGTCGCAACCGCCGTGATGGCGCTGGATATGACCGACGAGCCTGTGCTGCTGTTCCGCAGCCCCGGCAAGGAAGAGTTGAACATCGTGTACCGCCGCAACGACGGCAATATTGGCTGGATCGATTCCACCAATATCAAGAACTGAACAATCTTGGGGAGAGCGTCGGAAGCGGCGCTTCCCCTCGCCTGGAGCGGGAGCTCTTGCGGCACAAAGGATGACTAGAATGGCATTGGCAGATTTGCTGCAGCAAGATGCGATTATTCCTGCCTTAAAAGTAAATTCCAAAAAGCAACTCCTGCAGGAACTGGCAGCCAAGGCTTCCAAGCTTACTGGCGTCGGCGAGCGGGAAATCTTCGACATCATTCTGCAGCGCGAACGGCTCGGTTCCACCGGCGTCGGCCATGGGATCGCCATTCCGCACGGCAAGCTCAACAGCATTTCGTCGATCAAGGGCATTTTTGCACGACTCGAGACGCCGGTCGACTTCGAGGCGCTGGACGACGAACCGGTGGATCTCGTGTTCCTGCTGCTCGCTCCGGAAGGGGCCGGCGCCGACCACTTGAAAGCACTGTCTCGCATCGCGCGCGTGCTCAGAGATCAAGAGCTGGTGGCAAAGCTTCGCAAGACGGATTCCGCCACCGCCATCTATGCCTTCCTGAATGAGGAACAGGCAAATCACGCCGCCTGACGGCTTGACGATTTTCGTGGAGACGAAATCAGTTCGCCCGGCCCGTGATCGAGCGCCGGGTGGATCCGTTTAAACTTCAATCCTTGAGGTCGGCCTGAAGCCGATCGAGCAGGCGGACGGCGTGGGCGGCGTAGTCGCCGATCCAGCGATCCTGGATTGCCTTAATGGGCAGCGCGTTGAGGTAGTTCCAGCGCTCGCGCCCTTCCCTTCTTACGATCACCAGATCGGCGTCCTCCAAAACCTTCAGATGCTGCATCACCGTACAGCGATCCATGTCCGAGAAGGTTTCGCAGAGCGATCCGGTAGTTTGCGGGCGATCCTTCAACTGGTCGAGGATCAGCCGTCGCCGAGGATGGGCGAGAGCTTTGAAAACGGCATCGATATCCGAATCGGCTGACACGTTATATTTTTATAACTGATCTTGCAGGGCGGCAAGCCATGAGAGCGCGCGGGCACCCTCACCTTCATCCCGAGAGAGCGGGCGAAACCGCCCGCCTTCACACGTCTCAGGCGTTCTTTTCACCCGCCTGTTCCGCAGCCGTGGCTTCGGACCTGGGGCCGCCCTTGGCGACACCGACCATGGCGGGACGCAGCACGCGCTCGCCGATCGTATATCCTGCCTGGACGACCTGAACGACCGTGTTGTTCGGCACGTCTGCGTTTGGAATTTCGAACATGGCCTGATGGAAGTGCGGGTCGAATTTCTGGCCTTCCGCCTCGATCTTCTTGATGCCGTGACGCTCGAGCGCAGAGAGCATGGAGCGCTCCGTCAGTTCGACGCCTTCGAGAAGCGTCGTCAACGCCGCGTCGGCAGCTGCGCGCATTTCCGTCGGAACGGCATCCAATGCTCGGCGCAGATTATCGGAAACGGCAAGCATGTCGCGCGCAAAGCCAGCGACTGCATAGGACTTGGCATCCTTGACATCGCGGTCGGTGCGGCGGCGCAGATTGTCCATTTCGGCGGCAAGGCGCAGGAAGCGATCACGCAATTCGTTGTTCTCCGCCTTCAAAACCTCGATGGGGTCGGGCTCGGCCGCGGCCGGCGCTTCGGCTGCGCCCTGGTTGGCCGCGTCCTGAAGAGCAGACGCCACGGCTTCCGCCGTATTTTCGGCGGCGGCTGCGTCAGGTCCGTGCTTCTTGGTTTCGTCGGTCATGACGGTCTCCGGTTATTCTTCACTGGGATATATGGCGTTGGATTTGTGCCCGATATCGAGGTTTAAAGTGGAAAAATCAAGGCTCGCCGGGAAACTTGAGCCGGCATTCAGCCGGTTTCACCGCGACAGCCTTGCCAGAAGCTGGGCCGTATAATCCACCATGGGCACGATGCGGGAATAATTGAGACGGGTCGGCCCGATAACCCCGACGGCCCCCACGATACGATCCTCGCCGTCGCGATAGGGCGCGACGATCAAGGAAGAACCTGAGAGCGAGAAAAGCTTGTTTTCGGAACCGATGAATATGCGGACACCAGGCCCCCTCTCGGCAAGCTCCAGGATCTCGATCAGGCTGTCCTTCTTTTCCAGATCGTCGAAGAGAAGCCGAAGCCGGTCGAGATCCGCCGTCTCGTCGAGGCCCTGAAGCAGGTTGGCGCGGCCGCGGACAATAAGCTGGCTCGGTTTGCCTTCCTCGCTGTCGCCGGACCAAACCGCCAGCCCCCGTTCGACCAGATCCTGGGAGAGGGCATAAAGCTCGCTCTGGACCGCATCCTTCAGCTTCGTGAGCTGGTTGCGCAGTTCCGGAAGGGTCTGCCCCGTTAGGTGCGCATTCAGGAAATTCGCAGCCTCCACCAATTGCGAGGACGTGACGCCCGCCGGCAATTCGATGATGCGGTTTTCCACCTGGTTATGGTCGCCGACCAATACGGCAAGCGCCTTTGTCGGCTCCAGGCGGATAAATTCCACATGCTTGAGGACCGGATCGCTTTTGGTTGTGATGACGAGGCCGGCGCCACGCGACACGCCGGAGAGCATCAGGCTCGCTTCCGCCATCAGGCTTTCCATCGGCTGATCGCGATCGGCGCGGCGAACCTGCCGGTCGATTGCAGAGCGCTCCTCCTCCGAGAGGTTTCCGACCTGCATGAAGGCGTCGACAAAGAAGCGGAGGCCTGTCTGCGTCGGCAGACGGCCGGCACTGACATGCGGCGAATAGATGAGGCCGAGCTCCTCCAGATCACTCATGACATTGCGCACGGAAGCCGGCGAGAGCGACATGGGCAGGAGACGCGAAAGATTTCGGGAGCCGAGCGGCTCACCGTTTTCGAGATAGCTTTCGACGATGCGACGGAATATTTCCCGCGAACGGTCATCGAGCACGGACCCGTTGTCTCTACCCGTCGGTCCAGAAAAACCCATCAATCCTTCACCGTGCCGTTGATCTCCAAGGGAAATATAGTCATTCCCCCGGCCGGCGCAAATTGGAAATAATTGTTCTTCCGTGACACCGCTGTAACCGGCCGGGGCTTTTCCTTTGCAAAAGAGCGGCGGCGGTCTTAGAAGACGCCAACGCAATTCAGGAGCAGAGCATGAGGCCTTCAGGCAGACAGACAAACCAGATGCGCAAGGTCTCGTTCGAGCGCAATTTTTCCAAACATGCGGAAGGCTCCTGCCTCGTCAAGTTCGGCGACACGCATGTCCTGTGCACGGCCAGCCTTGAGGAAAAGACGCCGCCGTGGCTGCGCAATTCCGGCAAGGGCTGGGTGACTGCCGAATACGGCATGCTGCCGCGCGCGACGGGCGAGCGCATGAAACGTGAAGCGGCAGCAGGCAAGCAGGGCGGCCGGACGCAGGAGATCCAGCGTCTGATCGGCCGATCGCTTCGCGCCGTCATCGATCTCGAAGCACTCGGCGAACGGCAGATCACCGTCGACTGCGACGTCATCCAGGCCGATGGCGGCACCCGCACGGCGTCGATCACCGGCGGCTGGGTGGCGCTTTACGATTGTCTGAAATGGATGGAGGCCCGCTCGATGATCAAGGTCGAGAAGGTGCTGAGGGATCATGTGGCGGCCATTTCCTGCGGGATCTTCGCCACTCAGCCGGTCATCGACCTCGATTATCTGGAGGATTCCGCCGCCGAAACGGACGCGAATTTCGTGATGACCGGTGCCGGTGGCATCGTCGAAGTTCAAGGCACGGCCGAGGGCGCGCCCTTCAGCCAGGACGAATTCCTGAAGCTGCTGGCGTTGGCGCAGGCTGGTACGCAGGAACTGGTGGCGATGCAAAAACAGGCGATTGCCTGACGGAGGGAGGGCGCGTTGATCGAAGGTATCCTCGAAACCGCGCTCTATGCCGACGACCTTGACGCCGCCGAAGCTTTCTACGGCGGCGTTCTCGGCCTGGAAAAGGTCCTGCGTGCCGGCAACCGGCACGTCTTCTTCCGCTGCGGTCCGGGGATACTGTTGATCTTCAATCCAGCCGAGACCATGAAGCCGCCCTCCAGGGATGCGCTGCCGGTGCCGCCGCACGGCACCAGGGGAGCCGGCCATGCCTGTTTCCGCATCAGCGGCGAGGCGATTGACAGGCTCCGGGAAAAGCTGAACAAGGCGGGCGTAGCAATCGAAAGCGACTTTCATTGGCCGAACGGCGCCCGCTCGATCTATTTCCGCGATCCGGCCGGAAACAGCCTGGAATGCGCAGAGCCGAAGCTGTGGAATATCGAATAGGAACTTTGATGCGCAAGCTCGATACCAAGACCATCGTCGTCGCCAGCCACAATGCCGGGAAAATTCGCGAGATCGCCGAACTGATCGGCCCACTCGGCTTTTCAGCAAAATCGGCCGCCGAGCTGGAATTTGCCGAACCGGATGAGACGGGCACGACTTTCGAAGAGAACGCTGCGATCAAGGCGCTTGCCTCGGCAAAGGCCTCCGGCCTGCCGGCGCTGTCCGACGATTCCGGCCTGGTGATCGACGCATTGGACGGCGCGCCCGGCGTCTATACCGCCAACTGGGCGGAGCGTGAGGACGGGACGCGCGATTTTCAGATGGCGATGGAGAAGGTCGAAAAGGCGCTGGAAGAACGCGGCGCGACGACGGCCGAACAGCGCGCCGGCCGCTTCGTCAGCGTGCTCTGCCTTGCCTGGCCCGACGGGCATACGGAGTTTTTCCGCGGCGAGGTGGAAGGCGCCGTCGTATGGCCGCCGCGCGGCACCCAGGGTTTCGGTTATGATCCCGTCTTTCAGCCGCAAGGCTATGACATCACCTTCGGGGAAATGAGCAGCGAACAGAAGCATGGCTGGCGGCCCGGGGAGCCGGAGGCCCTGTCTCACCGCGCCCGCGCCTTCAAACGCTTCGTCGAAACCTGCCTGGAGGCATGAACTGACCCCCTCCCTCACTCTTCCTTCCGATACACTTTTGCCCGATACGGGTGAACCGGGGTTCGGCGTCTATGTGCATTGGCCCTTCTGTGTGGCCAAATGTCCCTATTGCGACTTCAACAGCCATGTCCGCCACCAGCCGGTGGACCAGCCGCGCTTTACCGCCGCCTTCCTGAAAGAGATGGAGACGATGCGGAAGATGAGCGGCCCGAAAACCGTCACCAGCATCTTCCTCGGCGGAGGCACGCCCTCGCTGATGGATCCGGCCACCGTTTCAGCGATCCTGGACGGGATCGCCAGACACTGGCACGTACCCGACGGCATCGAGATCACCATGGAGGCAAATCCCTCCAGCGTCGAGGCGACCCGTTTTCGCGGATATCGGAGTGCTGGCGTCAATCGCGTATCGCTCGGCGTCCAGGCACTGAACGACACGGATCTGAAATTCCTCGGGCGGCTTCATGATGTCGCCGATGCGTTGAAGGCGATCCGGCTTGCTCGCGAGATCTTTCCGCGCATGAGCTTCGATCTCATCTATGCGCGGCCGAAACAGACAGTGGAGGCGTGGGAAGCCGAGCTAAACGAGGCGATTTCCTACGCGGTCGACCACCTGTCGCTCTACCAGCTCACGATCGAAGAAGGCACACCCTTCTACGGGCTCCACAAGGCGGGCAAACTGATTGTGCCGGATGGCGACCAATCGGCTACGCTCTACGAAGCCACGCAGGAGATTACGGAAAGGCACGGCATGCCTGCCTACGAAGTCTCCAACCACGCCCGGCCGGGCGCCGAAAGCCGCCATAACCTGACCTACTGGCGTTATGGCGACTATGCCGGCATCGGCCCGGGGGCCCATGGCCGGCTGAGCCGGGGGAACCAGAAGCTGGCCACCGCCACGGAACGGCGTCCGGAAAGCTGGCTCGACCTCGTCGAAAGCCAGGGACACGGCATGCTCGATCAAGAGGTCCTCGGCTTCGAAGAACAGGCCGACGAACTGTTGCTGATGGGTCTTCGGCTCCGTGAGGGCGTCGATCTTGCGCGCTGGCAGCAGCTTTCCGGCCGCGATCCCGATCCCGTGCGCGAGGAGCGACTGCTGGAGCACGGATTTATCGAAAGGCTCGGCAATTCGCGGCTCCGCTGCACGCCGTCGGGCATGCTGATCCTCGATTCCGTCGTAGCCGATCTGGCTTGCTGACGACTGGAAGCTACGCTCTTACGGCCACTACATGGAGCCAATCGGTCGGCCGCTTGTCATAGGCGGTGCCCTGCTCCTCGGCGATCTCGACCGAGGTCCAGGACAAGCTCCCGTAGAGCTCTTCCAACCACTCCTTGGACGGATAATTGTAGAAGCGGCCGAGATCGTCATGGCCTTCCGCCTCACCGGCCTTGAAGCTCGCGTAAAACAGGCCCCCCGGCTGGAGCGCGGCGTGGATTTTTCCAAGGACAGCGCCAAGTTTCGCGCGAGGCACGTGCAGCAGGCACGCATTTGCCCAGACGCCGTCGAAGGCTTCGACCGCATCGATATCCTTAAAACGCAGCACCGAAACCGGCACGCCCAGGCGTTTCGTTGCCTCTTCGGCCATCTCCGGCGTACCATCCGTCGGCACGGCGCGGAAGCCGCGTCTGATCATCTCGGCACTGTCGCGCCCGTTGCCGCAGCCGAGTTCGAGAATTTGAGCACCGGGCTGGAGCTTTGCGAGAAACAGATCCAGCCGGCGCGTGCTCGGCCCGGCTGCGCTTCCCGCATATGCCGCAGCATTTTCGGCATAAAACGAGGAGGTCGGATCGCCGTGCATCTACGTTTATCCTATCGTTGCGACAGCAAGAGTTTCGTACCGAAGCCCACGAAGATTAGGCCGACGCCGACGTCGATCTTCTTTTTGGCCCTGATGTATCCGGCTGCGATTGCCGGATGCGTGATCAGGCCGATCAGGCAGGCATAATAGACGGTCGAGACGACAAGCATAACCGCAATTGCGATCAAGCCATAAAAGAAAGGGGTGCCGGCCGGCATGGTTGCCGCAAAAAGACTTGCGACGAAAAGCGCCGATTTCGGATTGGCGAGATTGGTCGCCAATCCCATTCTGTAAGCAGTCTTCAACGGCATATCGACCCGTTGCGCCGTCAGGTCCGGCGCATGCCGGGCCTTGCGAACATCCAGGAAAATCTTCGCCCCCAGCCAGACGAGATAAAGCCCGCCGGCCGTCTTCAGCGCCACATAGGCGAATGGAGCCGCCTGAAACAGGACGTTGATGCCGAGCCACCCGGCAAGGCCCCAGCAGAAGGTGCCGGTGATAGTGCCCATCGCCGCAGCAATCGGTACCCGTTTCGGCGCTGTCAGTGCGTAGCGCATCACGAGCAACGTGTTAGGCCCTGGCGTAATGCACGCCACGGCCCATATCGTTGCGACGGACAGAAGAAACATGGTCTCAGGCGTTGTTTTCGTTGATCAGCCGCTTCAAGAGTTCGACCTCGTGGCTGAGTTTGGTATCGCCGGAGATCAATTCCTCGATCTTGCGGACCGCATGGAGCACTGTGGTGTGATCACGGCCGCCGAACCGGCGCCCGATTTCCGGGAAAGACCGCGGCGTCAGGGTTTTCGAAAGATACATGGCCACCTGTCGCGGCTTTACGATTACCCGCGTACGACGGTTGGACACCAGTTCCTGGCGCGAGACATTATAATGACGCGCGACGATGCGCTGGATGTCTTCGATGCGGACGCGCTTGGCTTCCCCCGCACCGACCAAGTGGGCCAGCAGTTCATCCACGCGCTCGATCGACAGCGAAGGCTCGAAAGAGCGGCGGAAGATCAGCTGGTTGAACGCGCCTTCCAGTTCGCGGCCGCTGTTTGCGACATTACGCGCGACATGGGAGAGGATTTCCACCGGAATATCGAGCGACGGGTCATCCTGGCGTGCGACGGCGAGCCTCTGCTTCAGCATCTCGAAACGCATTTCGTAATCCGGCGCCTCGACTTCGATGGCCACGCCGCCCTGCAGACGCGAGCGGACCCGCGGGTCGAGCGATTCCAGTTCCCAGGGAGCACGGTCGGCAGCGACCACCACCTGCTTGGCGCTGTCGAGCAGCATATTAAGGAGGTGGCAGAACTCGTTCTGGATCATCTTGCCTTGCAGGAACTGCATGTCGTCGATGATCAGGAGGTCGATATTGCGCAGCGAGTCCTTAAGCGTCAGTGCATCGTTGTCACGGATGGCGGTCGCAAAGCGCCACATGAAATATTCCGCCGTCAGGTAGACGACACGCGGCATACGCTCACTGCAGACCGCAGCGTTGGCGATCGCCTGCAGGAGATGGGTCTTGCCGAGACCGACGCCGGAATGAATGAAGAGCGGATTGAAGCGGACCGCACCGGCGCCAGCTTCGGCGATGGTTTTCGCTGCGGCCAAAGCTACGCGGTTCGATGCGCCTTCCACAAAGGTGTCGAAGGTGAAGCGACTGTCCAGCGGCGAGCCAAACAGCGGGCTCGGCGCCTGCGTGGGACGGGCAGCCGAAGCCGCCGGCGTGGGAAAAGTTGCGATCTTGCCGATTTCGCGCGGCATCTGCGGACGCTGGAAGGATTGTGTGGGAATCGGGTCCGGCGCGGTCCCGCGTTCTTCTCCCGCTACCGGGGCGCGGGTGTTGCGGCTTGCGCTGCGCACCAGGATTTCCACCTTCAGAATTTCCGCGTCTTCCGCCTGAAAGATGGACGTGATGAGATCGAGGTAACGATTGTTGATCCAGGACTTCAGAAAGGTCGTCGGCACCGTCAGCCGAACCACGCTTTTCGAGACCGAATGCAGCTTCAAACGCCCAAACCAGCTTGCATAAACATCCTGACCGACTTGTGCCTTCAAACGCGTGCTGAATCGCTCGAAAAGAGCATTATGCTTCATTTCCGGTGGTTCCCCTGCCGCCTGAGAGCAAACTGAATCAAATGACTGCCGTGATTGGTCCCCATTACCCGCACGGTTCGGTACGATACTGATTTGCATTATGCGCCGCCTTCCAAATTCATAGCCCGGCGGTTCTCGTTACGCCGCCAGGACAAACCTCATTTTCCCGGGCACAGCAAACCCTTCCCAATCATTGAGAACATCGCCGCCCGTTCCATTTTTTTATGCTTCCCCGCCTCAACAGCGGATCGAAAGCGTTGCCCAGTCCGCCTCGTATTCGGACCAAAGCCTCGCGAGAGCCACCTCGCACAACACCGAACGCCCATCCTCATCATGGCCGCTCGAACCTGCCTCTCCTCCTTTGCCCCAGCTCCGCAGCGCGGGTCTGGCCTCGACAAAATCCGACCGTCTCCGGAAACGTCAAATTTCCGGATCACAACCGATAGTTATATGGAAAACGGGCAAAACTTGTCCCGTAGCAAGGGGCAGAAAGTCTCCGCGCCGTCCTGGAAGAACGACTGCCGGCAGCCCTCTGAAGTAATCCCCGCGCCCCTTGCTGGAGGCCATTTAGGCAGGATCAAATGCCAAGATCAATGATGAATTTTACGCAAAATTAAGAGCTGGGCGTTGACTCTCCCAGCGTGATTTGAATGTCACAGACGGCTTCATGGAGAATCGCTTTTGAATCAATGGGATTCAAAAATGACATACATTCGGCGCGATCGTTCACAAAAAAAATAAAAATCTTCTTGACTCAGTTGGGGGCCATCCGCCGGGCGCCCGAGCTGCCCCCTTGCCTAACCACCTCCACCAACATATTGAAATTATACAGAAATTTCTGTCACGCCGCTGACACGAAATTGTTATTGAGCCGGGTAAATATATGGTTAGCTGAGAGAATCAGAAAAAGCCCGGTCAAGCGACCAGGCTTTTTTGTGACTTAATTTTGTCGAGTGCTATTAGGCCGAAAGAGCCTTCACACGAGCCGCCAGGCGAGACACTTTGCGGGACGCTGTATTGCTATGAAGCACGCCCTTGGTAGCGGCACGCTGGATCTCAGGCTGCGCAGCCTTGAGAGCCTCGGCAGCAACCGTGATGTCGCCGGATGCGATGGCTTCCTCAACCTTGCGGATGAAGCCACGGACGCGCGAACGGCGAGCCTTGTTGACTGCGGTACGGCGAGCGATCTTGCGGGTCGCCTTCTTCGCCGAAGTTGTATTGGCCATTTCATGCCTCTCTACGAATTCGAACCAAAACTCCGCCGTTGCCGCGTCGGTCCTGCGACCCTCGATCCAGCAATTCGGGAGCAATAGAGGAAGCCGTGATCAGGCTTTCCCAACTGTGGGCGGGCATATAGCCGGAATACCCGCTCCAGTCAACGCGCATTTTGACCAATCGCGTGCCTGTTTCACCGGTTCGAGAATTGCGGCTTACGCTTTTCGACAAAGGCGCTCATGCCTTCCTTCTGGTCGGCCGTGGCAAACAGCGAATGAAAGAGCCGGCGTTCGAAACGCAGGCCTTCTCCGAGCGTCGCCTCGAAGGAGCGGGCGACCGCTTCCTTGGCCATCAGGACGGCAGCCCTGGGGAAGGAAGCGATCGTGGCGGCCGCTTCCACTGCCTCATCCACCAAGCGTTCAGGCGGCACGATCCGCGATACCAGACCGGCGCGTTCGGCCTCGACCGCGTCCATCATCCGACCGGTCAGGACGAGGTCCATGGCCTTCGCCTTGCCGACCGCCCGTGTCAGGCGCTGCGAGCCGCCCATGCCGGGGATGACGCCGAGGGTGATTTCCGGCTGGCCGAATTTCGCGGTCTCAGAAGCGATGATGAAGTCGCACATCATGGCAAGCTCGCAACCGCCCCCGAGGGCGAAGCCGGAGACGGCCGCGATCATCGGTTTGCGGGTTGCGGCGATCGCCTCCCAGCCGGAAATGAAATCACTCACATAAGCATCGACAAAATCGATCCCTTGCATCTCCTTGATATCAGCGCCGGCGGCGAAGGCCTTTTCAGAGCCGGTCAGAACGATCGCGCCGATGCCTTCGTCCTTGCCAAAACCCGCCAATGCATCGGTTAGTTCTGCCATGACGGTGGAATTGAGGGCGTTCAGCGCCTTCGGCCGGTTGAGCGTTATCAACGCCACGGACTCGCGGATTTCGGTCAACAGGGTTTCGTAGCTCATCCGGTGTCTCCTCTCCTATTTCTGGCAGACAGGACAATAAAAAGTGGAGCGGCCCGCCTGCGTGATGCGGGCGACCGTACCGCTGCAGCCGGGCGTGCGGCAAGCCCCGCCTTCCCGGTCGTAGACCGAGAAGGAATGCTGGAAATACCCGAGAGAACCGTCAGCCTGAATATGATCCCGAAGTGAAGAGCCGCCCGCGGCGATCGCATCCGAAATGACGTTCCGGATGGCTTCGTGAAGCGCGAAAAGCTCTTTCTTCGGTCGTCCCGTCTTGGTGACCACGCCGCCGGCCGCGCGTCTGGGTGAAAGATGCGAGCGCCACAGCGCTTCGCATACATATATATTGCCGAGACCGGCGATCACCGTCTGGTCGAGCAAGGCACCCTTCAGCGGCTGGCTCTTGCCGGCAAGGCGAGCCGCGAGATAGTCCGCATTGAGCGCGTTGCCGGTCGGCTCGGGTCCCAGGTCGGCGAAGGCGGGATAAAGGTCGAGTTCGCTGCGCTTCCATAGGTGCATGAAGCCGAAGCGGCGCGGGTCGTTATAGATGACCCGTAGCGGTCTGCTTTCTTTCGTAAGATGAAAGACCACGTGGTCGTGCTTGCTGTCCTTGGATCGCGGATGATGGAACTCACCCAGCGTGTTGTCTTCGATCCGGAAGGAGCCGGACATGCCGAGATGGCTGATGACCGTCAGGTCGTCCTCCAGATCGATCAGCAGATATTTGGCACGCCTGCCCAGCGACACGATCCGGCGCCCTTTCACTCTGTCGGCGAAGTTTTCCGGAAGCGGAAAGCGCAGATCCGGCCGGTTCAGTTCCAGCTTCGAGACGACGGCGTCTTCCATTGCCGGCGCGAGACCACGCCGGACGGTTTCCACCTCTGGCAATTCGGGCATAGCTACCTAACTTCCTGTTCCAACCGCACCGTTCCTGCTCTATAGAGCGGACCGGATGTCGCATGCATCTATAATGCATGGACCACAGATAGCGAGGCGCAGGTGATTTCGCTATGGTCGCTCGCGAATGGAGTCAAGGAGTTCACCGATGACCGAAGCCCGTACCAGCGCCGAAGGCGGAATGGAGACTTCCTACGGCTTCCGCCGGGTTGCCGAGGGTGAGAAGCAGGGGCTGGTCAACGATGTCTTTCACAAGGTGGCAAAGCGCTACGACGTGATGAACGACGTGATGTCGGCCGGCATGCATCGGGTCTGGAAAGATGCCATGATCGCGGCACTCAACCCGCGCAAGGACAGCAACTACAGGACCCTCGATGTGGCAGGCGGCACTGGCGACATCGCCTTCCGGATCGTCGAGGCCTCCGGTCGCAAGGCCCATGTCACCGTACTCGATATCAACGGTTCGATGCTGGCCGTCGGCGCCGAGCGGGCCGCCAAGCGCAAGCTATCGGAGAACCTTGATTTCGTCGAAGCCAATGCGGAAGCCCTGCCTTTCGGAGCCAATTCCTTCGACGCCTATACGATCGCCTTCGGAATTCGCAATGTGCCGCATATCGATGTCGCTTTGAAAGAAGCCTACCGCGTGCTCAAACGGGGCGGCAGGCTGCTGGTGCTGGAATTTTCCGAGGTCGAGATGCCGCTGCTCGAGCGCTTCTATGACGAATGGTCCTTCAAGGCGATCCCGCGCTTCGGCAAGATGATCACCGGGGAGGCCGAGCCCTATCAATATCTGGTGGAATCGATTCGCAAATTCCCCAACCAGGAAAATTTCGCCACGATGATCCGCGACGCCGGCTTCTCCCGCGTGACCTACACCAATTATACCGGCGGCATTGCGGCGCTGCATTCCGGTTGGAAGCTTTGACCGCATGAGCACGATCGGCGCTTATTTCCGACTTGTGCGTGTCGGCTGGGTCCTGGTGCGCGAAGGGGTGGTATCGGCCCTCCCTTCGCAGGGCCTGCCGCCTTCGGTCGGCCTTATTAAGTCGCTCCTCCAGCCCTTGGCCCGCAACCATTCGCTCAAGCAGGCACGCAGCGAGCGGCTGACGCGCGCCGTGGACAGGCTGGGCCCGTCCTATGTCAAGATCGGTCAGTTCCTTGCAACTCGCCCGGACGTGGTCGGCGTGGATTGGGCCGTGGACCTTGCGCTCCTGCAGGACCGCATGGCCTATTTCCCGACGGAGACTGCCAAGGCGGCGATCGAAGGCTCGCTCGGCCGCCCCATCAGCGATCTTTACTCCTCATTCGGAGAGCCTATCGCCGCGGCCTCCATCGCCCAAGTGC
Organism: Neorhizobium sp. S3-V5DH; assembly: GCF_004343065.1. NCBI lineage: Bacteria > Pseudomonadati > Pseudomonadota > Alphaproteobacteria > Hyphomicrobiales > Rhizobiaceae > Neorhizobium > Neorhizobium sp. S3-V5DH. The sequence goes on along the minus strand of NZ_SMCL01000001.1, from coordinate 64,488 downwards.
ATCCCTGCATGATCGGCGACCGGAAGGTGGCTGTGAAGGTGGTGCGGCCGGGTGTGAGGCAGCGCTTCGCCCACGACATCGAGAGCATGTATCTCCTGTCGCGCATGCAGGAGCGCTTCGTACCCTCCTCCCGGCGCCTCAGGCCGGTCGAGGTAACGCGCACGCTTGAACAGACCACCAAGGTGGAGATGGACCTTCGCCTGGAAGCGGCAGCGCTTTCCGAGATTGCCGAAAACATCAAGGACGATCCCGGCTTCCGCGTGCCGAGCGTGGACTGGGAGCGGACCGGCCGCGATGTCGTCACCATGGAATGGATCGACGGCATCAAAATGTCGGACGTGGGCGCATTGCAGGCTGCCGGCCATGATCTGGAGAGGCTTGCCGAGGTCCTGATCCAGTCGTTCCTTCGCCATACGCTGCGCGACGGCTTCTTCCATGCCGATATGCATCCCGGCAATCTCTTCGTCGACAAAACCGGCACGATCGTCGCCGTCGACATGGGCATCGTCGGTCGACTGGGCAAGAAGGAAAGGCGCTTCCTCGCGGAGATTCTCTACGGTTTCATCACGCGCGACTACACACGGGTCGCTGAAGTGCATTTCGAGGCTGGCTACGTGCCTGCGCACCATGACGTATCGAGCTTTGCCCAGGCGATCCGGGCAATCGGCGAGCCTATCCACGGACAGCCGGCGGAAACGATTTCCATGGCCCGCCTTCTGGCGCTGCTCTTTGAGGTGACCGACCTTTTCGAGATGCAGACCCGGCCGGAACTGATCCTCTTGCAGAAGACGATGGTCGTCGTCGAAGGCGTGTCGCGGATGCTGAACCCGCGGTTCAACATGTGGAAGGCGTCCGAGCCGGTGGTTGGCGACTGGATCCGCAGCAATCTGGGGCCGAAGCGACTGGTCTCCGATCTGAAGGACGGCCTGAAGGCAATGGTCAAACTCGCGGAAGCCGCGCCTGAAATTGCCGCCAAGACCGAGAGGTTCCACGAAGAACTCATTCATATGAGCGAGCACGGCTTGCGTTTCGACCCCGAAACGGCCGAAGCGATCGGCAGGTCGGAAGCCCGACACAGCCGTTCTGGCCGCATCGCATTGTGGATCATCGCGCTCTCGCTGCTCTATTTCGTCTTCACGCTCGGCTGACACGCGCCGGCAGCGCGAACCGCATACGCCTTTATTCCGCCCGGTTCTTCATTCTCTGTTAAGGAATACATTCCTTTCCGGAGACCTTGCCCATGGCGCTCGGCGCTTCCCAACGCTTGCAGGACGGCGTCGCGGCCGTCGAAACCATGACCCGGTTTGCACTGGCTGTGCTCGCGCTCGCCTCCGGCGTCTATACCTATCTCGGCGTACGTTCGATCCTCGACGGCTCGCCGACCGCCGTCTTCTTTGCGGCGATCATATATTCCGCTTCCGTTTCCGTGGGGATCTACGCCTTCTGGTCCTACATGGCACGCTTTTATCCGCATGTGACGACCCGCGCCGGCCGAACCGCCATGCTCGGCGTCATGGCACTCGGCGCTGCCATGATCATTGCGATGTCGAGCTGGCTGAACGCGGCGGCGCTGGCAGGTTCGGCGGCACTCGAACAGCATCTCGCCGAAACGGTGGAGGATTATACTACCGATCTCGACCAGGCACATCAAAACGCCTTGGCGGCGCAAAGCCTGCTGCCGGATATCCAGCGGGCATCCGAGCGTTTCGCCCAGCTCGCGGCCTCCGAACGGCAATCGGGCGCACTTACGGGAACGAACGGATCCGGCAGCGTCGTAGCGCTCCTTTCGCAGATGTCGGCACAGCTTAAAGATCTCGAAAACGGCATCAACACGTCGCGTGAGCAGGTGACGAACCTCTTCAACGACGGGCAGAAGCGGCTGGAGACGATGCGGACGCTCGTTTCGGCCCCGGGCGCCATAGAACCGCGCGCCGACCAGTTTTCCTCAGAAGTCGTCGCACTCACCGGCGTCATTGCTTCGCTCGGGCAGACATCGATCGCGCCGTCGATCCGCCGGGCGGCGGACGACCTGTCTCTCGGCTTCATCGCTCCGGTGGCCGATGGCGGTGATGCCAATCTCGTCAGCCGCCAGGACCAGGTCATGGAGACGGTGCGGGCGTCGGTCGCGGCACAGTCGAAGGTCCTCTCTCAGGCCGCCGACGAGATCCTCGCTCGTGCTCCCGTGCCCGAACGGCGGTTCGTACCCCTCTCTTCCGCGGAAGCGGTGCTGCGCTACGCATCCGACTTCATTCCTGCCTGGGCTGGCGCAATCTCGATCGATCTTTTGCCCGGCGTGCTGGTCTTCATTCTCGCGGTCGTCCACGGCGCTATCCGCAGGCAGGACGAAAAGCTGCCTTTTGCCGAACGCATTACTGCCGCGGAACTGCTTCAGGCGCTGCAAGTCCAGCGGGCGATCACCGCTGGCGGCATCAGCATCGAAGAAGCCGTCGCCAGGGCAGAACCGGAGAACGACGCGCAAGAGCCGAACAATATAACCGCGATCGATCTCAAGTCGCGCACACGGGACCGCTCTCATGAGGATCGATAAGCCGATCGAGGCGCTGTTGAAGCTGGACGACGGCGTTCTCATGCGGGGCGCCTTCTTTATCCTGTTGTCGGCCGCGGCGGTTTTTCTTGTCATCGACGTGCGCGACATTACCGCGATGAATGCGGAGCTTCCGGGCTACGACCCGTTGCGCCAGGACCAACCCGTCCTGCCTCCGGCACTGACGGACGGAGTGCCTGCCGCGCCGCCGGTCCAGCCGGCGAGCTCCAAGGAAGTGCTGCGCCAGCCGATGAAATTCGAGTTGAAACCGAGCGGTGTTCTTCTGGCCGAGGGGACAATCGATCCTGGTGCCGCGGGTCGGTTTGCACAGGAGATCGAGGCCCGCGGCGAATATGTGAAGACGGTGATGCTCAATTCGCCCGGCGGCTCGGTCGAAGATGCGCTTACCATGTCGAAGCTGATCCGGGAGAAGAAGCTGGACACCAAGGTGGCCACGAAGGGCCTCTGCGCCTCCTCCTGCCCGATCGTTTTCGCCGGCGGTATTGGGCGCATGGCGGAGAAGGACGCGGTTGTCGGCGTGCATCAGGTCTTCAATGGTGGCAAGGACAGGCCCACCGCCGAACAGGCCATGTCGGCCGCGCAGGCGACGACCGCGCGGGTAGCCCGGCATCTGGATGCGATGGGCATAGGTGCCGGGCTCTGGATCAATGCCCTGGAAACGCCGCCGGACCGGCTCTATTACCTGACGCCAAAGGAAATGGCGGATTTCAAGCTGACAACCGAGCCGGTCGCGACTGCCAAGAAAAAGAGCTAGCGGCGACCGCTAGCCTTGCTGGCGCTCGCAGAAGGTAATCCGGTTGCTGAAAGGGTCAGTGACCGTGACCTCCAGGCCCCAGGGCACCTCTTCAAGCCCCGGCCTCATATAGGAATAGTCCTTGCCGATCAGTTCGGCATGGAAGTGCCTGATGCCCTGCATGGGCACAAAGACCCGCGCACCGGGTGAAGCATCGCCCGAATGCTCGCTCAGATGCATCAGCATGCCGCTGCGGGAAATCTGGCAATAAAGCGGTGCGTTGTCGCCAAAGCGGTATTCCCAATCCACCTCGAAGCCCAGAAAGCCACAATAAAACTCCATGGCCTTATCGACGGAGAATATGCGGAAGATCGGGATCGCCGGCTGGATCGACGCAGCCTCCCGCCTCGTCGGAGGCTCTACCGCCTCGATCTTGGCGGCAAGCACATTCCAGCTGTCGTAGCCGAACTGGCTCGCGACGAGTTCGAGCGCTTGGCTATGGGTAAGATCTATCTTACGTTCTGCCAGCGCCTCACGCAGGCTTTTTGCCATCAGTTTGGCATCGCGAAAGTCGCGCATCTCATCACCCTCCAAAGGACGAACGGCAAGATCAGGGTCCGCATTGCTGATCCGTTCGTCATCGTTGGCCGGGTGGCTAAGGATGAGAGGCGGTGGATGCGTTCACCATGGGCTTTGATCCCGCGGACGGCTGGCCGCATCCGGCCAACCCATCGATAGCATCACACCTGCAGAAGGATCAATCTGCCTCATAGCTTGGAGCAAGGACGTTCAGACGGTTTTCGTTTCGACAGTATCGTTGGGAGATGCGGCCGGAGCGGCGGCGCTCCCCTCCTGATAGTTGTCAGACGACGGTATGACGGCTGCCTTTATTTCCTGGAAACTTGCCCGGCCGGCTTCGCTCAAGCCGGCCCCCGCCATTTCCAATGCCGTCTTTGGATGTCGCCTGACAAGCACACCGAGCGCCTTCAACACGGCAGCCGCGCCTATGCGGCCCGCCGCAGTTTTGCCGTAGCGTTTCAGAACCAGGCGCTTCAACGGGCCCGGCAGGCGAGATTTCTGCTTGCCGCGAGAGGAGGCACGTTTTCTCGCTAATGTCTTACCGCGTCCGCTAAAGGGCGGTCGTCTTTTTCCTTCTTCTTGGCGGCAGGAAAGATAGAACGGGTCTGGTCGGCAACCACATCCATGGCTGCGTTGGCGGCACTTTGCAGTGCCTCTCCGGCAATTCCCACCGCGCGAGCGCTCTTGCGTGCGCCTTTCTTGCCTGCCCTGGCGATGTCCTCCCGTTCCTCCGTCAGCACGGCGGCAGCCGCACCGGCTGCGGCCAAGAGCGCTTTGCCAAGAATGTCCCGGCCGGTCTTGCTGGCCAGCATGCTCTTGAGAAAGGAAGACTTGCGGATCGATTTCGGCACCTTGAAGCCGGCGACTTTCTTCGGGATTGCATTCTTCTTGGCCATCTGTGTTCTCCTTTGGGGAAAAGAACGCCCACCCTCTCGTCGCAGTTCCAAAAGACCAAAGGTGGCGCCGATTGCAACTTGGCGGGCAAGGGCTTAGCTTCCGCACACATCCTATATCCGGGCAAGAGCATGACACTGACAGGCAAGCGCATCCTTCTGATCATCTCCGGCGGCATCGCGGCCTATAAGAGCCTCGACCTGATCCGCAGGCTGCGCGAACGCGGAGCCTCGGTGAGGCCGATCATGACCAAGGCTGCGCAAGAATTCGTCACGCCGCTTGCCGTCGGCGCACTCTCTTCCGGCCATGTTTATGTGGATCTGTTTTCGCGGGAGGACGAACAGGATGTGGGCCATATCCGGCTGGCCCGCGAAAACGATCTGGTTGTCGTGGCGCCTGCAAGCGCCGACCTGATGGCAAAGATGGCGCACGGGCTTGCCGATGATCTCGCCAGCGCCGTATTGCTGGCGACGGACCGGCCGGTGCTCATCGCACCCGCCATGAATCCGAAAATGTGGGCCGCAGCCGCGACCCGGCGCAACGCCGAAACCCTGAACGCGGACGGTATCCATTTCATCGGCCCGATGGCTGGCGAAATGGCCGAAAGCAACGAGGCGGGGATTGGCCGGATGGCCGAACCGCTGGAGATCGTCGCGGCAATAGAACGGTTGCTGGACGAGGCACCGAAACCCTTGGCCGGAAAGACGGCAATCGTCACCTCCGGCCCGACACATGAACCGATCGATCCGGTCCGCTACATCGCCAACCGCTCCTCCGGCCGTCAGGGCCATGCGATTGCGGCGGCACTGGCAAGACTTGGCGCCGAGGTGACGCTGGTCTCCGGCCCCGTGACCATTCCCGATCCGGCCGGCGTCAAGACAGTGCATGTGGAACGCGCGGAGGAGATGCTTGGCGCGGTGCTTTCCCGTTTCCCGGCCGATATCGCAGTCATGGTGGCAGCCGTCGCCGACTGGCGCGTCGTTTCTTCAGCGGAACATAAGATCAAGAAACGGCCGGGAGAGGCGCCACCTCCGCTGCAGCTTGCTGAAAATCCTGACATCCTTAAAACGGTGGGGCATCACGACAAGCGGCCGAAACTGGTCGTCGGCTTTGCCGCTGAGACGCAGGATGTCGAAAAGAACGGGCGCGCCAAGCTCGAACGCAAGGGCGCCGATATGATTATCGCCAATGACGTTTCCCCCGGGACAGGCATCATGGGCGGCACCCGCAACCGGGTGAAGATTATCTCTGCCGGTGGGATCGAGGAATGGCCCGATCTCGGAAAGGATGAAGTCGCGGAACGACTGGCCCGGCTTATCGCCGAGCGGCTGGCAGGAGCCTGACATGAGCGTTTTCGAGCCTGAAGGTTTCGACGCCTTCGTCAAAAGCCTGCCGGGCACGTCCTTTGTCGACCAGTGGGGCAGCCACGTTGCCAAGGTGGGCGGCAAGGTCTTTACGCTGCTTTCGGCAGAAGACGGCAAGGCGCGCGTGGTGGCGAAATGCCCGGAAGAAAGTTTCGAAATCCTGACGGCACTCGACGGGATCCGGCAGGCTCCCTATTTCGCCAAGCGCAAATGGGTGGAGATCGGCAGATCCTCGCCGCTTTCAGATGACGAGGTAATTCACTATCTCACCCAGTCTTATCACCTCGTGGCGGCGAGCCTGACGAAGAAACTCCGACAGGAATTGGGAATTACGCCAACTTCCTGACAGCTTCTTCGTCCTCGCGGCGAGGCGCGAAGACAGACACCTTCGCGCCTTCGCCACCGACCTTCACGGCGCTGCCGTCGGGAATCTCCGCCCAAGCGTCGACGTCGTCGTTCAGTGGTTCGGAGACAAGGCAATAACCCGTCTTGCCGCCCATCGGAGCGGCATAGAGGGTCGGTGGCTTGTGATCGGTAGCATAACGCACGGCAAAAAGCTCGCGGCCGTTCGAGAAGGCCGCAGTGAAGCGCACCAGCGCGTTGCCGGATTTCTCCACCGAAAGGTCCTCAACCGTCGCGATCACCTTTTCCATCGCTCCGAACGGATCGGTATCAAGCCCCAGCTCCAGCGCGAGCAGGAACAGAAGTTCGGAATCCGTCGTGCCGGTGCGGGCATGGAAAAGCTCATCACCGAGCATCGCTTCCATCGCGCGGCGAATGCGTTCGAAACCGGAAATCTGGCCATTGTGCATAAACGACCAGTGACCGTGAACGAAAGGATGGCAGTTATCCCGCCGCGTGCCGCCGGCGGTTGCGGCCCTTACATGGGCAAGGAAGAGCGGCGAACGGATCTGCCGGGCGATGCTTCGCAGATTGCAGTCCGACCAGGCCGGCAGGATATCGCGATACCGCCCGGGCTCGGGCCGGTCGGCATACCAGGCGATGCCAAAGCCATCGCCATTGGTGGCTGTTTTCGCGCGGGTGGCGCAATGGGACTGTTCGATGAGGGAATGGGCCGGCGAGGATACGAGCTCTTCCAGATAAAGAGGTTCTCCGCGATAGGCTGCCCAACGGCACATAGATCTGCTGCTCCGACATTGCCGCCCGTTCGCGGCCCGATATTTGGAAAACTCAGAGTCCCGGCAAATGGTTAACGGGACGTCAACCAAGGGCTTTCATGCCAGATTTTCGGCGGAGCAAACATCACTTTTTGCAACGTAATGTTGCCGCGTGCGGTTGTCGGCGTGAACTTGTGGCCTAAATCAGGCACTATGTCGCATCAGCAACATCCCACCACGGCAGGACAAGTACCTGCTCTGCCCGGAGACCGGGTCCTCTCCAAACTTGCAAGCGAACCCGACGAATGGGCCTTATTCCTCGATATCGACGGCACGCTGCTCGATCTGGCCGAAACCCCCGGTGGGATCGTCGTCCCGCCGGATCTGCCGGAACACCTCCACCGGCTTTCCATGAAACTCGGCGGTGCGCTCGCGCTGGTAACGGGCCGGGCACTGCCGTATGCCGACCAGCTTTTTAGGCCCTATGCGTTTCCGATCGCGGGATTGCATGGGGCGGAGCGGCGCGATCCATCCGGCGCCATCAGCCGGATCGAACCAGACGCCTCGTTCGAGGACCTGAAAGCCGCGCTTGCCCGTGAAGCGGAGCAATGGCCCGGCGTTCTGGTGGAGGACAAGGGAGCTGCGGTCGCCGCTCACTATCGCCTGGCACCCGACCGGCAGCAGGCGCTTGAGGCGGCCATGCCTCGCTACCTGGAAATGGCCGGGCCTGATTTCACGCTTCAGCGCGGCAAGATGGTGATGGAGATCCGCCCGGCACGCGCGAGCAAGGGCCATGCCCTGCAGGCCTTTCTCGAGCAAGCCCCATTCGAGGGCCGCAAGCCGATAGCCATCGGCGACGACGTAACCGACGAAGCGATGTTCCGCATCGCCAATGAACTTGGCGGGCATTCGATCCGGATCGCCGAGGTGCTCGATGGAACCGAGGCGAAATCGATCATCCGGTCGGCCTCAGTGCTCCGAGGCATAGTCGCCACGCTTGCTGGCGATAAAACCGCTACATGAACAAAAGGAAGAAATCTTGAGTCGTCTCGTGGTCGTATCCAACCGTGTCACCGTCCCGGAAAGAGGCGGGGCCGCCCCGGCAGGCGGATTGGCTGTCGCCTTGCAGGCAGCCCTTGCCGAACGCGGAGGCATATGGATGGGGTGGTCCGGAAAGTCGAGCGGGGCGAAAGAGCCCGCAGCCCTCCATTTGCAGACGCATGGCAACATAACCTATGCGCTGACCGACCTCACAAAGACCGATGTGGAGGAATATTATCACGGCTTCGCCAACCGCGTGCTCTGGCCGATCTGCCATTACCGGCTGGATCTCGCCGAATACGGGCGCAAGGAAATGGCCGGCTATTTCCGCGTCAATCGCTTCTTCGCCCAACGGCTGGCGCCGCTCATCAAAGAAGACGATGTCATCTGGGTCCATGACTACCATCTGATCCCGCTTGCTTCCGAGCTGCGCCAGATGGGCTTCAAGAACAAGATCGGCTTTTTCCTGCATATCCCGTGGCCGCCCGCAGACGTGCTGTTTTCCATGCCGGTGCACGAGCAGATCATGCGTGGGCTGTCCGAGTACGATCTCGTCGGGTTCCAGACGGATTTCGACCTCGACAATTTCGGCGGCGGGCTGGTGCGCGAGGGCATTGGCGAGCGCCTCAGCGAAGGCAAGTTCAGCACCTATGGCCGCACCTTCAAAGGCGGCGCCTATTCGATCAGCATCGAGACGGCTGCCTTCGCGGAGTTCGCCCGCAAAGCCGCCTCCAATGCGATGGTGCGCAAGGCGCGCCAGAGCGTCGAGGGCCGGGACCTCATCATCGGCGTCGACCGGCTCGACTATTCCAAGGGCATCACCCAGCGCATCGACGCCTTCGAACAGTTCATCACCCTCAACCCGGCCTACCAGAACAAGGTGACTTATCTTCAGATCACCCCCAAGTCCCGCTCGGAAGTGCCCGAATACGAGCAGATGCAGCGCACCGTCGCCGAACAGGCCGGGCGGGTGAACGGTGCGATCGGTACCGTGGATTGGGTGCCGATCCGCTATGTCAATCGCTCCGTGGCCAGACCGGTGCTGGCAGGCCTCTACAGGCTGGCGCGGATCGGGCTTGTGACGCCGCTGCGGGACGGGATGAACCTCGTCGCCAAGGAATACGTCGCTGCCCAGGACCCGGAGAATCCAGGCGTGCTTGTGCTCTCGCGCTTTGCCGGCGCCGCCCGCGAGCTCACCGGCGCCCTACTCGTCAATCCCTATGATATCGAAGGCACAGCGCACGCGATCGCACGCGGACTGACGATGTCGCTGGAGGAGCGCAAGCAGCGCTGGGAGAAGATGATGGAGCATCTCCTGAAACACGATATCAACCGCTGGTGCGATGACTTCCTAAAGGATCTCACCGCAGCCTGACCAAGGAGTCGCGGGATATACGCCCCAGCGGCATCGGGGGATATCCAGTCGAATATCCCCCGACGTCCTTCTTAAGCTGCCTGTTTCAGCGATCCGAGCGCCTCTTCGAGGCTGACATGCCCCAGGAACTTGCCGGTGGTCCGGGCATCCTCTTCGTGTTCGATCGCCCAGGCGAAGCGCACTGCAGGATCCAGTTGGAGCCGTTCGTACAGGGCGTTCAGAGCCGGAAACTTCCGCCTGTCGACGACCTGGTGGAAATCATTCCAGCGGGCGATGCCGGCGAAATAGGCGTCCGCAAAGCTCTTTTCCTCGCCGAGCAGCCATGGGCGGCCATCGAGCAGCGTTTCCAGCTGCGCATGCGCCTTCTCCACCTTGGCAATGCCATAGGCTTGCAAGGCTTCCTTGGCTTGCGGTTCCAGTTCATGCTCGACCGTATGCCAGAGCGGGCCGAACGCATTGAAGAAGCTGGTATTGAGGAAGGCCAGCATCTGGTTCAGCCGATCGAACTTTTCCGAGTCCGGAGGAAAACCCCAGCCTTTGTGAACGGTACGGACGGCAATATGATTGAGGATTGCCATACTCTCGCTCATCACCCGACCGTCCGGCAGCATCAGCGACGGCGTCTCGCCAATCGGGTTCAGCGGCTTGTAAACGTCACTCGAGACGACGCCCGGCATGTCGATGCGGCAGAGGCGATAAGGCGCTCCCGTCCATTCAAGCGCGACGATCGAACCGAACGAACATCCTTCGGGCACCCCATAAAACAGGATCGGTGTCATGCATCACTCCTTGCGTTGATATTGGAATGAAACCAATATGAGGCATGGACGCTGAAGGAATAGATGCCAGTTTGGCGCCTTAAAGTTCACAAATCTGGAAGCTGCATGAGCAATCCACTCAACCTCAACGACCTGAACTTTTTCGTTCAAGCGGTGGAGCATGGCGGTTTTTCGGCTGCCGGACGAATGCTCGGCGTGCCAAAATCCACGGTGAGCAAGCGGGTGGCCGAATTGGAAAGCCGGCTCGGGGTACGGCTGATCCAGCGTACTTCGAGAAGCTTCACGCTTACCGACCTGGGACGGGAATTCCTCCGGCATGCGCAGGCCTCGGTTATCGAAGCGGAAATGGCCGAGGCGATCGTTCGCACCCATCTCGGCGAACCGAGCGGCATCGTGCGAATGACCGCAGCCGTGCCGACCGCCCAATTCGTGCTCGCTGAACATCTGGTCGAACTTCCGGCGCGATACCCCAAGCTGCAGCTCTCGCTGCATGTAAGCGACCGGTTCGTCGATATCGTACAGGAGGGATTCGATATCGCGGTCCGCAGCCATCAGGCGCCTCTGCCGGATTCGACACTGCTGCAGCGCAGGCTCGCCACCCATGCCTTCTTCGTCGTCGCCTCGCCCGGCTATCTCATAACTCATGGCGAGCCGAAACGGCCGGAGGACCTTACCGGACACCATGCCATCACGGCCGGCCTCGGCGACACCCGCTGGCGGCTGACGTCCAAGGAGGGAGAAGAGGTTGAGATCGCGCCGAAGCCGGTGATCGCTGCGGACGAACCCATGGTTATGATGAAGGCCGCTATTGCGGGGCTTGGCGTGGCGTGCCTGCCGACATCGGTTTGTCGGGAAATACTGACAGAGGGAAAGCTCGTCCGTCTGCTGCCCAACTGGACGGCCGGCAGCATCACCACGACGATCCTGATGCCGCATCGGCGCGGGCAGCTTCCCTCAGTGCGCGCAGTGGTCGACTTTCTTGCAGAGCGGATCAGTGACTGACCCTTTCCATCCGGCCAATTACGGGCTACCTCATCGCCTTTCATTCGAAAGAGGCCAGCATGTCGATCGAAACCCCAACCGCCTTCGAAGTCACGCCCGAACGCATTGCGCAAGCCGAGGCGCTGATCCGTCCGTTCATTCGCCACACGCCGGTGATGCGGGTCGACCTCAAAGATTTTTGCGGCACGGCGCGGCCGGTCGACCTGAAGCTTGAACTGCTTCAGCATTCGGGTTCCTTCAAGGTACGCGGTGCCTTCACCAGCCTGCTGACCCGCGATATCCCGGCAGCCGGCGTGGTGGCGGCATCCGGCGGCAATCACGGTGCGGCGGTCGCCTATGCCGCCCGCGAACGCGGCGTGCCGGCGCATATCTTCGTGCCAAGCGTCGCCTCGCAGGCGAAGATCGACCTGATCCGCTCCTATGGCGCCGAACTGGTGGTTGGTGGCGAGCGTTATGCGGATGCTCTTGCGGCAAGCGAGACCTATGCGGCGGCAAGCGGCGCGCTGCCGATCCATGCCTATGATCAGGCAGAAACGCTGACCGGCCAGGGCACGCTCGGCAAGGAGATCGAAGAGGATTTGCCGGATATGACGACGCTGCTCGTCGCAGTCGGCGGCGGTGGGCTGATCGGCGGCATCGCCTCGTGGTTCCGCGGCCGGGTGAAGATCGTCGCGGTCGAATCGGACGGCGCGCCGACACTCGACCACGCTTTCAAGGCCGGCAAGCCGGTGGATGCGCCGGCCGGCGGCATCGCTGCGGATTCGCTCGCACCGAAGCAGGTCGGCCAGATGATGTTTCCGATTGCGAAAAAATACGTTGAGCCGCCTGTGCTTGTCTCCGACGATGAGATCCTTGCGGCACAGAAGGCGCTCTGGGCGGGCGCACGGCTCGTCGCAGAGCCGGGTGGAGCGGCGGCATTGGCGGCATTGCTTTCCGGCAAATACGTGCCGGAGCAGGATGAAAAGGTCTGCGTGCTCGTTTGCGGCTCCAATACGACCGCCGTCAAGTTCGGCTAAACGCCGGCACCTATTCCGGCGGAAGAGGCACGCCCAGCCAGTCGGTCGTGACCTCCGCCTGGACCGGCCGGTCCAGATAGGTGGAAAGCGCGATATAGCTCTTCGTGCCGCGTACGCCCGGCACCGAATGGATCTGCCCAAGCAGGAATTCCAGCGCCTGCGGGCTTTCCATCCGAACCTTGAAGATCACGCTCGCGTCGCCAGCGACGGAGTGCATCTCTTCCACCTCCGGAAAGCGGGCAAGCTGCATCAAACGCTCGCTCTTGCCCCAGCCGGCCGCCTCCACATGCACGAAGGCAGTCAGCGGCTTGCCGACAGCAGTTCCATCGAGCCGGGCTACCGTATCCCGGATGGCGCCTGCCCGCTTCAATCGCTTGACCCGCTCGTGCACCGCGGGCGGCGAAAGCCCCACCTTTTCGCCGAGCGCCGCATAGCTTTGATCGGCATCGGCAGCCAGTGCGGCTAATATCTTTCGGTCAAAGGGATCGAGCGGGGGTGGCCCCCGCCGCTTCGGCCGAATGTCTTCTGTATTTTCCATCCAGCCGCCTCCTTTGCTTTTCTGGCGAATAATCTTCGGCGAAACTGCTTCAATTCCAGATAAAATTCCAGAGGAGGCCGAGATGGAAATGATCGTCTGCAATCCACAAGAGGGTGTCTATGCCGCTACGCCCGACTACGTACATGCCATGGAGGTGCGCCAGCCGGAGCGCTTGCTTTTCGTCAGCGGGACGATGGGCCTCGATGAAGCGGGCGTTGCCGGAGCAGACCTTGATATGCAGCTCAAGCTGATCTGGTCAAACCTGAAGCGGATCCTCGCCGAAGCGCATATGGGCACGGGCAATATCGTGCGGCTGACGAGCTATCTGCGCGATGCGGCTTACGTGGAGGCAAACCAGAATGCACGCCTCGCGGCACTCGGAAACCGCCGCATACCGACGACTGCCATCGTCGTCGAAACGCTGAGCGACGACTGGCTGGTGGAGATCGAGATCATCGCCGCTGCCTGACGGAGATCACGCCGCCTTGGCGACGTGATATTCCTTGATGGCCACCATCTTGATGCTCGGATAGCGCTCTGCTTCGTAGCGCAGGGAAAAGGCATCCTGCGCCAGGAAGACCGGATCGCCGTCCAGATCGCGGGCGATGTCGCCGCGCTTCACGGTGAGGAACTTTTCAAGATCGGCCGGCTGATCCGAGGAGATCCAGCGGCAGACCGAGAAGCGCGACATCTCAAAAGAGACCGGCAGACCGTATTCGGCCGATAGACGCTCCTTCAACACGTCGAGCTGCAGCGCGCCCACGACACCGACGATGGCAGGCGAACCGTCTTCCGGCGAGAAGAGCTGCACGACGCCTTCTTCCGCCATCTGCTGCAGGGCCTCCTTGAGCTTCTTCGCCTTCATGGCATCCTCCAGCCGCACGCGGCGGAGGATTTCCGGCGAGAAGTTCGGCACGCCCTGGAAGACCAGCGGCTCACCTTCGGTCAGCGTATCGCCGATACGAAGGGTGCCGTGGTTCGGGATGCCGACCACATCGCCGGCATAGGCCGTGTCTGCCAGTTGACGCTGCGAAGCAAAAAAGAATTGCGGCGCTGTCAGACCAAGCTGCTTTCCAGTCCGCGCCAGTCGCGCCTTCATGCCGCGCTCCAGCTTGCCGGAGCAGACGCGCGCAAAGGCAATGCGGTCGCGATGGTTTGGATCCATGTTCGCCTGGATCTTGAAGACGAAGGCAGTCATCCTGTCTTCGGCAGCGTGGACCTTGCGGATGTCGGCGACCTGGTCGCGCGGCGGCGGCGCAAAATCCCCCAGTGCATCGATGAGATCGCGGACGCCGAAATTACGCAAAGCCGAGCCGAAGAACACCGGGGTCAAATGGCCTTCGAGGAAGGCCTGTCGATCGAAAGGCCTGCAGGCCTCGATCGCGAGTTCCGTTTCCTCGATGAAAGCCGCCCGTTCGTTTTCCGGCAGGCGATCGGCAACCGACTGCGGGCCATTGACCTTGGTCGGCTTCACTTCCGTGTCCGATCCCCGCACCGTGTTGTCGGCGAGATGATAGGAACCGCAGAAGGTCTTGGAGCGGCCGATCGGCCAAGTGACCGGCGCCGTATCGAGCGCCAGCTTCTCCTCGACCTCGTCGAGAATCTCGAAGGGATCCCGGCTTTCGCGGTCCATCTTGTTGACGAAGGTGATGATCGGGATGTCCCGCATGCGGCAGACTTCGAAGAGCTTCAGCGTACGCGGTTCGATACCTTTTGCCGCGTCAATGACCATGACGGCCGCGTCTACCGCGGTCAGCGTGCGATAGGTGTCGTCGGCGAAATCCTCGTGGCCGGGGGTATCGAGAATGTTGAAGACATTGCCGCCATATTCGAAGGTCATCACCGAGGTGACCACCGAGATGCCGCGCTCCCGCTCGATCTTCATCCAGTCGGACCGGGTTTGGATGCGATCCTTCTTCGCCTTGACCTCGCCGGCGAGCTGAATGGCGCCGCCGAAAAGCAGCAGCTTTTCGGTCAGCGTCGTCTTGCCGGCGTCCGGGTGGGCAATGATCGCGAATGTGCGGCGGCGGGCAACCGCCTCGGCAATAGTTTCGGGCATGACATAAATCCTGTGAATTGCCGGCGTATCTAGCGATTAAAGCCCGCCATTGCAATTGACCTGCCGGCTACGGAGACAAAGTAATACCTTATGAACATGCACACCCCCTCCGCGCCCAAGCTCAGCCTCATCCGCCTGCCGCATGGCATGGACATGGACCTGCCGTCCTACGAGACTTCCGGGGCGGCCGGAATGGACGTGCGTGCGGCGGTGGCTGAAGATGCGCCACTGACAATCCCGCCGGGCAAGCGAGTACTGGTCCCGACCGGCTTCATCTTCGAAATTCCAGACGGGTTCGAAATGCAGGTGCGGCCGCGCTCCGGTCTCGCCTTCAAGCACGGCATCACCTGCCTCAACACTCCAGGCACGATCGACAGCGACTATCGCGGCGAAGTGAAGGTGCTGCTGATCAATCTCGGCGAGGAGGATTTCGTGATCACGCGCGGCATGCGGATCGCCCAACTGGTCGTGGCGCCTGTGATCCAGGCGCGGATCGGGGAGATCACCGAGGCGACCGCCACCGCGCGGGGCAGCGGCGGCTTCGGCTCGACCGGCGTTTGACCGCAACGCCATTTTCGGGTTCCGCCTTCTCGTGGAACAAAATTTCGATTTCTCGCCTCCACCGGTGTGACGTTGCTGGCATTCGACCGGCACAAGCCCTACCTTCTCCCTCAAACTCAGGGAGAGCACCATGTCAGAGACCAGAAAGCCGGGCCGCGGCAAGATCTATTCCTCGATTACCGAAACCATCGGCGATACGCCGATCGTGCGTCTCGACAAACTCGCCAAGGAGAAGGACGTCAAGGCAAATCTCCTGGCCAAGCTGGAATTCTTCAACCCGATCGCATCCGTCAAGGACCGCATCGGCGTCGCGATGATCGAGAGCCTGGAAGCCCAAGGCAAGATTGCCCCCGGCAAGACGACGCTGGTGGAGCCGACGTCCGGAAATACCGGTATTGCACTTGCCTTCGCCGCTGCCGCGAAGGGCTACAAACTGATCCTGACCATGCCGGAAACCATGTCGATCGAGCGCCGGAAGATGCTGGCACTGCTCGGCGCGGAACTGGTGCTGACCGAAGGCCCGAAAGGCATGAAGGGCGCGATCGCCAAGGCGGAAGAACTCGCCGCTTCGCTGCCTGACGCGATCATTCCGCAGCAGTTCGAAAACCCCGCCAATCCGGAAATACATCGCAAGACGACCGCCGAAGAGATCTGGAACGACACCGACGGAAAAGTGGATATCTTCGTTTCCGGCATCGGCACCGGCGGTACGATCACCGGCGCCGGCCAGGTGCTGAAAGGCCGCAACCCCAACCTCAAGGTCATCGCCGTCGAGCCCGAAGAATCTCCTGTGCTTTCCGGCGGCCAGCCCGGCCCGCACAAGATCCAGGGTATCGGCGCCGGTTTCGCGCCGAAGATCCTCGACACGAAGATCTATGACGAGATCGTCACCGTCAACGGCCCGGAGGCCATGGAAATGGCCCGCCTGGTGGCCAGACTGGAAGGCGTGCCCGTCGGCATTTCCTCCGGTGCAGCCCTCGTCGCCGCCGTCAAGGTTGGCAGTCGCGAGGAGAATGCCGGCAAGAACCTGGTGGTCATCATCCCCTCGTTTGCAGAACGTTATCTTTCGACCGCGCTTTTTGAAGGGCTCGGAGCCTAGCGTCCTCCGCCGTGCAACGTCACGCCGCCGCGGTTGCCAGCCGCTCGCCGGCCATGCGGTACGAAATGGCCTCGGCCAGGTGGATGCGGCCGACCGTATCCTTGTCGTCGAGATCGGCGAGCGTGCGGGCGACCTTCAGCACCCGGTGATAACCGCGGGCGGAGAATTTCAATTTCTCCGCCGCATCCCGCAGCAATTGCAGGCCGCTCGCATCCGGCTCAGCGAATTTTTCGATCAACGACGTGGAACACCGGGCATTGGTGAGGATAGCCGGATAGCCGGCATGCTCCAGACGCTCCCGCTGCCTTTCACGCGCCGCGGCGACGCGCCTGGCGACGTCAGCGCTCTTTTCCGCCGGCATGGGACGGATAAGATCGGCCGCAGAAACCGCCGGGACATCGATGCGGATATCGATACGATCCATCAGCGGCCCGGAAATGCGAGCCTGGTAGTCGGCAGCGCAACGCGGACCTCTGGCGCAAGTGTGTCCCGGTTCGCCGGCCATTCCGCAACGGCAGGGGTTCATGGCCGCGACAAGCTGAATGCTGGCCGGGTAGGAGACCCGGTGATTGGCGCGGGCGATGATGCATTCGCCGGTTTCGAGCGGTTGGCGTAGCGCATCGAGCGACTGCGGCGAGAATTCCGGAAATTCGTCCAGGAAGAGTACGCCATGATGGGCAAGCGAGGCCTCGCCCGGCCTGGCGCGCAAGCCCCCACCGACCAGAGCCGCCATGGTGGCGGAATGGTGCGGCGTGCGATACGGGCGGCGATCCGAAAGCTTGCCGCCGGAAAGCTGGCCGGCGATCGAATGGATCATCGATACTTCCAGAAGCTCGACCGCCGAAAGCGGCGGCAGTATCGATGGCAGCCGGGCGGCAAGCATGGACTTTCCCGATCCGGGCGGGCCGACCATCAGGAGGTTGTGGCCTCCGGCGGCGGCCACTTCCAGCGCGCGCTTGGCGCTTTCCTGCCCCTTGATGTCCACCAGATCCGGCAGGTTGGCCGGTAGCGCGCGGATTGCCGGCTGCGGCCGCGAGATCACCTGCGTGCCTCGGAAATGGTTGGCGAGCGCAATCAGGCTGCGGGGGCCAGGATATCGATATCGGGGCCGGCCCATGCGGCCTCCGCGCCACTATCGGCCGGGCAGATCAGGCCCTTGCCGATCGCATTGGCGCCGATAGCGGCCGGAAGAGCCCCGGCAACGGGTGCCAGAGTGCCGTCGAGATTGAGTTCTCCGAGAACCACATAGTCGGTCAGCGCATCGCCAGGGATAGCCCCGAGAGCCGCCATCAGCCCGAGCGCGATCGGCAGATCGTAATGCGAGCCCTCCTTGGGCAGATCGGCCGGCGCAAGATTGACCGTCACCTTCTTCGGCGGCATCGCAAGCCCCGAGGCGTGGAGCGCAGCCTGCACCCGCTGCCGACTTTCGGCCACAGCCTTATCCGGCAGGCCGACGATATGCATGTTCATCTTGCCCGGGCCGACCATGACCTGCACGTCGACCGGAACGCCCTCTATGCCCTGAAATGCAACCGTGCTGACGCGCGAAACCATGTGACCCTGCCCCCAAAACATCATGTCCGGAGCGTCAGCGATACACGCATTCCGCGCCAGCGATTGCAACCTGACACAGGATCAATAGAAATACAAGAACATTAAGGGAACAAATTCGCGCTTGCGATGCAACTCGGTTGTATCGGGTTGCATCGCTGGAACAAAAGCGAACGCGAGAAGGGGACTCAGCCCCGCTTTGCTTCGATGGCGTTCCACAGCAGACTTGCGACATCGGCGCCGCCGAACTTCTTGACTTCACGGATTCCCGTCGGGGACGTGACGTTGATCTCGGTCATATAGTCGCCGATCACATCAATACCGACGAAGAGGAAGCCGCGTTCGCGCAATGCCGGCCCGATCCGAGCGCAGATCTCCCTTTCGCGCGCCGTTATCTCGGTCGGCTCTGCACGCCCGCCGACATGCATGTTGGAGCGGCTGTCATGTTCGGCCGGCACCCGGTTGATGGCCCCAACGGGTTCGCCATCCACCAGCAGGATCCGCTTGTCGCCCTTGCGCACGGCGGGCAGATAAGCCTGGGCGATATAGGGCTCGCCGCGATACATCTGGCCGAACATTTCGAGAAGCGAGGTAAAGTTGCGATCGTCGCGCGCCGAATGGAAGACGCCCGCACCACCATTGCCGTAGAGCGGTTTGAGGATGATATCGCCCATCTCCTCCCGGAAGCGGGCGATCTCCATCGGATCGCGCGAAATGAGGGTCGCCGGCATAAGATCGGCAAATTCGGTCACGAAGATCTTTTCCGGCGAGTTGCGCACCCAGGCCGGATCGTTCACCACCAGGGTCTTCGGATGGATGCGCTCGAGCAGGTGAGTCGACGTGATATAGCCCATGTCGAAGGGCGGGTCCTGACGCAGATGAACGACGTCCATGGTCGAAAGGTCGACACGTTGCTTTTCCCCAAGCGTGAAGTGATCGCCCTTCACGTCCCGGACCTGCAGCGGCTCGACGGTCGCAAAGATCCTGCCGTCCCGCTGCGTCAACCGGTCGGGCGTATAGTGGAAAAGCTCCAGGCCTCGCGCCTGTGCTTCCAGCGCCATGGCGAATGTCGAATCGCCGGCTATGTTGACGCCGGAGATATGGTCCATCTGGAATGCGACGGTGCGGATTTTTGCCATGACTTCAGCCCCTCAAAAAATGCCCGCCTGATGTAGGACGGCGGGCGCTCGAAGGCAACGGCAATCAAACCGATATCAAGCCGCCAGGCCGACCTGGGCCTTGGGGCGCAGCATGTTGCGGAGACGATAGAGCATCGCGAGCGGCGCCGGGAACGGTTTGCGCAGAAAAGCGACTTTGCGGACATAGTTATCGATTTGCCAGGTGGCCCAGGTGCCGCCCTTGAAATAGGCCACATCGCCACTGCGCAGGGTGCGCTCGGTGCCGTCTTCGGCGGTTACATGCACTTCGCCTTCCAGGATCACGACCGTCTCGTCCCAGCCGAAGAACCAGCGGAAGGTGCCGGCCGTGCAGTCCCATACGCCCGTCGCGGCACATTGATCGTCGGCCTTTGAATGAGAGGCGGCACGGGCCTGCGGATTGCCGGAGATAATCCAGGAGGGCTCGATCGGCAGCGGAGCCATTTCGAGAGAATCCGGACAGGCGCCGACAAATGCTTTAACAGGCGCCTGCTCCGGCGCGTAGGACTTGTGCCGAACGGCCATGGCCGCCACACTCACAGCAAGAACTTGCCAGCTCATATTGCCCCCTATAGTTCCCAGACCGGGAAACAATAGCGGCAAAGCGTAACCTGGCTGTTCAGGCCGACACTACAATTTTAGCGGTCGGCCCGATTTCAGGACGGCGGTCAGGCGACCGGCTCGACAGGAGCAAGTTTCGCCTCCGCCGGCACATTGCCGGGCAACCGCTTGCCGGTGTCGACGGCGAAGAAATGCAGGCGGCTCGCGTCGATGGCGATCTGCATCTCGGGCGCAAGTTCGAGTTCAGGCGATACGGCCGCCGTGATCTGCTGATCGCCCACCGTGCCGTGGATAAGGCGCTGGGCGCCCAGTTCCTCCGCATATTCCAGACGGAAGGGCAGAGCCTCCTCATCCGCACGTGCAATCCGGATATCCTCGGCGCGGACGCCCACGGTGACGGTGCCGGATGCGGGCGCAAAACCGTTGAGTCCGATCACCGACGGGCCGATCGCCAGCTTGTCGCCGTGCAGTTCCCCCTTGACGAGATTCATGGCCGGCGAGCCGATGAAGCTCGCGACGAAGGTGGATGCCGGCGCGTGATAGACCTCCAGAGGAGCTCCGATCTGTTCGATCCTGCCGCCGTTCAGCACGACGAGGCGGTCGGCGAGCGTCATTGCCTCCAGCTGATCGTGGGTGACGTAGATCGACGTCGTGCCGAGCCGTCGCTGCAGGCGCTTGATCTCGCCGCGCATCGAAACGCGCAGCTTCGCATCGAGGTTCGACAGCGGTTCATCGAACAGGAAGGCGGCCGGCTTGCGCACGATCGCACGCCCCATTGCGACGCGCTGGCGCTGGCCGCCGGAAAGAGCGCGCGGCTTGCGGTCGAGATACTGGGTGATCTCCAGCATCCGCGCCGCCTCCGTCACGCGGGCATCGATCTCCGCCTTGGGCGTGCCGCGGTTTTTCAGGCCGTAGGCGAGGTTGTTGTAGACCGTCATATGCGGATAGAGCGCATAGTTCTGGAAGACCATCGCGATATCGCGATCGGCCGGCTCCACGTTGTTGACGACGCGGTCGGCGATCTTCACCTCACCGCCCGAGATCGTCTCCAGCCCCGCGACCATGCGTAAAAGTGTCGACTTGCCGCAGCCGGACGGACCGACCAGCACGATGAACTCTCCGTCGGCGATGTCGATCGACACCGAATTCACGGCTTTTACGCCGCCGGCATAAACCTTCGAAACCTCGGCGATGTGGATGCCGGCCATTTCATTTCTCCGTTTCAGTAAGGCCGCGGATGAACAACCGCTGCATAAAGACCACGACCAGGATGGGGGGAAGCATTGCAAGTACCGAACCTGCCATGACGAGGTGCCACTCGATGACGCCGTCCTGAACGGTGACCATGCGCTTCATGCCCATCATCAGCGTGTAGTAGCCGGGATCCGTGGTCACCAGGAGCGGCCAGAGATACTGCACCCAGCCATAGATAAAGAGGATGACGCATAAGGCGCCGATATTGGTGCGCGAGAGCGGCAGCAGAATGTCCCTGAAAAACTTCAGCGGGCCGGCTCCGTCCACACGCGCCGCTTCCAGAAGCTCGTCCGGCACCGTCATGAAGAACTGGCGGAACAGGAAAGTCGCCGTGGCCGATGCGATCAGGGGAATGGTCAGCCCGGCCCAGGAGTTCAGCATGCCGAGATCGGCGACGATCTTGTAGGTCGGCATGATGCGCACCTCGACCGGCAGCATCAGCGTGACGAAGATGATCCAGAAGGCCAGAAGCCTGAAAGGGAAGCGGAAGTAGACGATCGCGAAGGCAGAAAGGATAGAGATGCAAATCTTCCCAACCGTGATTGCCAGCGCCATGACCAGCGAATTCAATGCCATATGCGAGTAGTTGGGCAAGCCGTGGGCAGCAGAGGCGCTGGTCAGGATGGTCGAGTAGTTTTCGATGAAATGCGAGCCCGGCAAGAGCGGAACAGGACCGCTCATCAGTGTCGAAATATCATGGGTCGACGCCATGATCGCGACATAGACCGGCAGAGCGACAATCAAGAATCCCAGGATCAGGAAAGCGTGGGTGAGGAAGGTCAGGAAGGGGCGGTTTTCAACCATGATCGTTCCTCAATACTGGACGCGGCGTTCGACGAAGCGGAACTGGACGAAGGTCAGCAGCATCACGATCAGCATCAAAAGCACCGATTGCGCCGAAGAGGAGCCGAGGTTCAAGCCGACGTAACCATCCTGATAGACCTTGTAGACGAGCGTGGTCGTCGCCTGAGCAGGTCCGCCGCCCGTCGTGGCGTCCACGATCGGGAAGGTATCGAACATCGTGTAGTTCACGTTGATGATGAACAGGAAAAACGTCGTCGGCGACAGAAGCGGCAGCGAAATCGTGAAGAAGCGCTTGACCGGCCCGGAACCGTCGATCGCCGCGGCCTCCATCAGCGCCTGCGGCACTGACTGCAGGCCGGCGAGGAAGAAAAGAAAATTGTAGGAGATCTGCTTCCAGGCCGCGGCGATGATGATCAGGATCATGGCATGGGTGCCGTTGAGATCGTGATCCCAGAGAATGCCGAACCGCTCCAGAAAGAAAGGCAGAAGGCCGGTGGACGTATTGAACAGGAACCACCAGAGGACACCGGCGACCACCGGGGCGACGGCGTAGGGCCAGACCAAGAGCGTTGTGTAGATCTTCGAGGTCCGCGCCAGACGGTCGACCGCGGCCGCAAATGCAAGACCCAGCACCATCGAAAGCAACGTAACCGACACGGCGAATACCGCGGTGCGCCAGAGAGAATCCAGATAGTTCGGATCAGCGAGCAGCTGCTGATAATGCGCCAGCCCTACAAAGACGGTCGAGAACCCGAATGGGTCCTCCCGCTCGAAGGAGGATTTCACTGCCTGCGCAGCAGGCCAAATGAAGAAGATGAGCGTGATAGCGAGCTGGGGCGCAAGCAGCAGATAAGGCAGCAGGCGGTTGTTGAAGGTTGTTCTCTTGGTATCCACCGATCCCTCACCACAAAATAGGAAACGAGCAAGGGAGGCCCGGCAGGCGCCGGCCCTCCCTGCAGTGAATCGGCGTGATCAGTTCGAGTTAGCCGCTTCGAATTCACGCAGCAGCGCGTTGCCACGCTGAACGGCACTGTCGAGCGCCTGCTTGGCGTCCTTCTTGTTGGCGAGCAGCGCCTGGAACTCCTCGTCGACAATGGTGCGGACCTGCGTGAAATTGCCAAACCGCAAGCCCTTCGAATTGTCCGAAGGGGTGCCGCGGGTGATCTGCTTGATGGCGATGTCGGAACCCGGGTTCTTTTCGTAGTAGCCCTGCTTCTGGCCAAGATCGTAGGCGGCATTGGTGATCGGCAGGTAACCGGTGAACTGGTGCCAATCGGCCTGGACTTCCGCCTTGGAGAGGTAGCTGAAGAACTTGGCAACACCCTTGTAGGTGGCCTTGTCCTTGCCGTTCAGCACCCAGAGGGTCGCGCCGCCGATGATGGAGTTCTTCGGCTCCTTGATCTCGTCGTCATAATAAGGCAGCGGAGCAAAGCCCGGAGTGAAGGTCTTGGCGTTGTTGATAACGCCGGCGCGGCCTGCAGACGAGTTCATGGTGATTGCGCATTCCTGCGCGTAGAACATCGTCGCCGCCTGATCGCCACCGACCGGACCGCCGTACTTGAACAGGCCCTCGTCCTGCCACTTTTTCAGATTTGCCCAATGCTTGACCTGAAGCGGGCCATTGAAGTTGAATTCGGACTTCACGCCGCCAAAACCGTTCTGCAGAGTGCCGAAAGGCTTGTCGTGAATCGCCGACAGGTTCTCCGTCTGAACCCAGGTGATCCAGGCGGAGGTGAAGCCACACTTGGCAGCGCCCGAAGAGACGATCTTCTTCGAGAACTCTTCGACTTCCTTCCAGGTCTTCGGAGCGACTTCCGGATCAAGGCCGGCCTTCTTGAAGACGTCCTTGTTGTAATACATGATCGGCGTGGAGGAGTTGAAGGGCAGCGACAGGATGTTGCCCTGGGTATCGGAATAATAACCAGTGACCGGCGCCAGGAAGGTCTTGGGGTCGAAGGTTTCGCCCTCATCGGCCATCAGCTTGTAAACCGGATATACGGCACCCTTGGCAGCCATCATCGTGCCTGTGCCGACTTCGAAGACCTGAACGATAGCCGGCTGCTGTTTTGCGCGGAAAGCGGCGATCGCTGCCGTCAGCGTTTCTGGATAGCTTCCCTTGTAGACAGGCACGACCTTGTAGTCGGTCTGGCTCTCGTTGAATTTCTGAGCGATTTCTTCCAGCTTCTTGCCGAGTTCGCCACCCATGGCATGCCACCAGGTGACTTCCGTCGCAGCAAGCGAAGAGGTTGCCGACAGAGCGACCGCGAATGCGGCCATCGAAAGTTTTTTCAACATTTTATGTCCTCCACCTTGATTGGTGCCGGCCCCGAATAGGGTCCTCCCATGACACCGACTTTACAGTTTTATGTCATTTTTCTAACAGAGCAAGGATCGTTGGAAGTTTCCTTAAAACGCGTCCGGAAAATGCCGAGGAAGCCGGCTCGGCAATACGGCAATAATGTCGTAACGCTGCGAAAGCCTCGCCGCATCCTTCCGCTTCGAAAGCCACAGATCGCTTGCCGCGCGGATGCGAGCCTGCGTGGTGAAGCCAACGGCATCGATCGCTTCCTGTTCGCCGATCCGGGCCTTCACTTCGACGAAGATGACGAGATCACCTTTGCGGGCAATCAGATCTATCTCGCCGAGTTTGGTGCGATAGCGGATCGCCAGAACCCGGTAGCCCTTTGCCAGCAGGTACAACGCGGCCAGATATTCCGAGACATGGCCTCGGCGTTCGGCCTTGCGCCGCTTCAAGCCGGGGTCATTTTCCACCGCCACCCGTTTCCTTCAGGTCCAGGAGCCGCTGATAGAGGTCTTTTCGGCCAAGCCCCGTGAGGCGGGCGGCTTCTGCTGCCGCCTTGGCCGTCGGCATCGTGGCCGAGAGTTCCCGTAGCAGTGCTTCCACCTCCACCTCGCCCGGCGCCTCTTCCGCCTGCGGAGGCGCGACAAGCAGTACGATCTCGCCTTTCACGGTCCGCTCCTCATCATAATAAGCGGCAAGTTCCTGCAGCGATCCGCGACGGAACTCCTCGAAGGTCTTCGTGAGCTCCCGGCAGACACAGGCGCGACGGTTTTTCCCAAGCACCTCCGCCGCCGCCGCAAGAGTGGCGCCGATCCGATGCGGCGATTCGAAGAAGATCAGCGTGGCAGGCACTTTGGAAAGCTCCGCCAGCCGATCTCGCCGTCCCTTGTCCTTGGCCGGCAGGAAACCGGCAAAAAGAAAGGCGTCCGAAGGCATGCCAGAGCCGACAAGAGCCGCAAGCGGCGCAGACGCGCCGGGGATCGGCACGACCCTATGACCAGCCTCGACTGCCATCTGCCCAAGCCGGTAGCCCGGATCGGAGACCAGCGGCGTGCCGGCATCGGAGACGAGTGCCACCGATTTTCCTTCCTCTAGGGCGGCAATCAGCTTCGGCCCGGCCTCATCCGCATTATGCTCATGGTAGGCAAAGGGCCGGTTGACGATACCGTAACGGTCCAGCAGGACCCGGGTGACGCGCGTATCTTCGCAGGCCAGCACGTCGACGCCCGCGAGCGTCTCCAAGGCGCGCAAGGTGATGTCCCCGAGATTGCCGATCGGCGTCGCCACCAGATAAAGCGCCGGCTCCTGCGGTCTGGCAGGCACGAATGTGTTGGCAACGCGATAGCCGCGCTGGGCGGCTTTATGTTCGTCTGCCACGGGATACCTTAGGGGATAGGATGCTCATGCCTCTTTATGAGCATCCTAGCCCGGTTCGGCAAGTAAACGGAGGAGATGTTTTCTGTGTGCAGTGCAAGCCGATCGGGCGATTTGGCATGGCAACTCCTTGTTCACCTCTTGCTTTTCGCCGCCGTTGTCTGCCATTTTGCGCGTCCACATCATCCGGCTGCCTTGGAGCCGGCACAATATCAGGGTCCGGCCCTGCCGGATCCGTCACGGTCGAAAGCGATAGCGTCCATGCGTATTACTCTTGAGCGGTCCAACCTTCTGAAATCGCTGAACCACGTACATCGCGTGGTCGAGCGGCGGAACACGATCCCGATCCTTTCCAACGTGCTGATGCGCGCCTCGGGCAACAGCCTCGACCTGAAAGCGACCGACCTCGACCTCGAGATCACCGAGTCCCTCCCGGCCATGGTGGAGAATGCGGGAGCGACGACGGTTCCGGCGCATCTGCTTTATGAAATCGTCCGCAAGCTGCCCGACGGTTCGGAAGTGCTGCTCGCGACCAATCCGGACGGCGGCTCCATGACCGTACAGTCCGGCCGCTCGAAGTTCTCGCTGCAGTGCCTGCCGGAATCGGATTTCCCCGATCTCACCGCCGGCAGCTTCACACATACCTTCAAGCTGAAGGCGACCGATCTGAAGATGCTGATCGACCGCACGCAGTTCGCGATCTCCACCGAGGAGACTCGCTATTACCTGAACGGCATCTTCTTCCACACGATCGAGGCCGGCGGCGACCTGAAGCTTCGCGCCGTCGCGACCGACGGACACCGCCTGGCCCGCGCCGATGTCCAGGCGCCGGCCGGTTCGGAAGGCATGCCGGGGATCATTATTCCCCGCAAGACGGTCGGCGAATTGCAGAAGCTCATGGACGACGCCGAGGCAATCGTCACCGTCGAAGTTTCCGACGCGAAGATCCGCCTGACGATCGGCACGGTGGTGATGACTTCAAAGCTGATCGACGGCACCTTCCCCGACTACCAGCGGGTTATTCCGACCGGCAACGATAAGGAAATGCGGGTCGATTGCGAAAGCTTCACCAAGGCGGTCGATCGCGTCTCCACCATTTCCTCGGAGCGTGGCCGCGCCGTCAAGCTGTCGCTTACGGACGGTCAGCTCATGCTGACGGTCAACAACCCCGATTCCGGCAGCGCTACGGAAGAAGTGGCAGTCGGCTACGACAACGATCCGATGGAAATCGGCTTCAACGCCAAATACCTGCTCGACATCACGGCGCAGTTGTCCGGTGATGATGCGATCTTCATGCTGGCGGATGCCGGCTCTCCGACGCTGGTACGGGACACGGCCGGCGACGATGCACTCTACGTCTTGATGCCTATGCGCGTCTAATCATCGAAGCGGCTGGCAACCAGCCGCTTTTTTCATGACCTACGCCAGATGCGACATTTGCTCTTGCCTTTGCGGCATGAACATCGGCATAAGGCATTCAAGAGGGAGGACAGACGATGGAATTGCGTCTGAAAGAGCGGCTGGGCCGCAAGTTCAATGAGGAAATCCGGTTCTTCAAAGGCTGGATCGACGGACCGAAACAGGTTGGCGCCATTCTTCCGACTTCCTCCGTCACCGCGAAACGGATGGCAAGCGTCATCAATACCGGGTCCGGTCTGCCTGTGCTGGAACTGGGCCCCGGCACGGGCATCATCACCAAGGCTATCCTGAAGCACGGCGTTCGGCCTGAGGAACTCGTCTCCGTCGAATATTCGACGGACTTCTATCAGCATCTCCTGAAGGCCTTCCCCGGCGTGAATTTCATCAACGGCGACGCCTTCGACCTCGACCGCACCTTGGGCAATTTGAAAGACACGACCTTCGACAGCGTGATCTCCGCCATTCCGCTGCTGAGCTTCCCGATGGAGCGTCGCATCGCCCTGCTGGAAGATCTGCTCGACCGCATGCCGGCGGGCCGGCCGATGATGCAGATCACCTATGGCCCCATTTCGCCGATCATCGCCAATCCGGACCGCTACAAGATCAAGCACTACGATTTCGTCATGCGCAATATTCCGCCGGCGCAGCTGTGGACCTATACGCGCCCCTGATGTTCGGCCTCTACATCACGCATCCTCAGGTTCGGATCGACCCCGGCGTACCGGTGCCGAAGTGGGGACTTTCGGATATAGGACGGGGGCGCGCCGAACAGGCGAGCCGTTCGGGCTGGGCGAAAAAGCTCGGCCGGATCGTTTCCAGCGATGAGGTGAAGGCAACCGAGACGGCAAGAATACTCGCCTCGGCGGCCGGCATCGAGGTCGAGATCTTCCCTCGCATGCACGAGAACGACCGGTCCGCCACCGGCTTCCTGCTGCCACCCGAATTCGAAAAAGCGGCGGACTGGTTCTTTGCCCATCCGCAGGAGAGCTTCAAGGGCTGGGAGCGGGCTGTCGACGCGCAAGCCCGGATCGTCTCCTCCGTTGTTCGGATCCTCGACAGTCATGATCCCGACGTGCCGATCGCCTTCGTGGGCCATGGCGGTGTCGGCACCCTTCTGAAATGCCACCTTCTCGGCCTGCCGATTTCGCGGGACCGGGATCAGCCGGGCGGCGGCGGAAATCTCTTCCACTTCACCCTTGCGGATCGAACCGTCTCATGCGACTGGACGGCAATCGAGACATGGCAGGGAGTTCAAGCCGATGAACGCACGTAACCGTCTGATCGTAGGCCTCGACATCCCGACCGTCGGCGAAGCGGAAAAGATGGTCGCGACGCTCGGCGACAGGATTTCCTTCTACAAGATCGGCTACCAGCTCGCTTTTGCCGGCGGGCTCGAATTTGCCCGCGACCTTGCCAGAGACGGCAAGAACGTCTTTCTCGACATGAAGCTGCTCGATATCGACAATACGGTGGCGAAGGGCGTCGAGAATATCGCCAAGATGGGCATGACCATGCTGACCCTGCATGCCTATCCGAAGGCGATGCGTGCCGCGGTCGAGGCAGCAGAGGGCTCCGGCCTGTGCCTGCTTGCAGTGACCGTCCTGACGTCGATGGACGAAACCGATCTCATTGACGCCGGTTACGAATACGACCCGCATACCTTGGTGCTGCGCCGCGCCGAACAGGCGCTTTCAGCAGGCATGGGCGGCATCGTCTGCTCGGCGGAGGAGTCGGCTGCGGTTCGCAAGATCGTCGGCCCGGATATGGCGGTCGTCACACCGGGCATCCGGCCGGCCGGCTCGGACGCCGGGGATCAGAAGCGGGTGATGACGCCCGCGGACGCGCTGCAGGCCGGATCGAGCCATCTCGTCGTCGGTCGCCCGATCGTCAAGGCCTTAGACCCGCAGGCGGCGGCGGAGGCCATCCTGGCCGAGATGCAAACCGTCCTCTAGGCTCCTCCAGGGCCTTCCCGCCACAGCAATCCGGCATGATGGCGATTGTCGGCCTTGATCATCTCGACCCGCGCACAATTTCATCGAAGCCCGCTCACACGCCGTATTGGAGGAATTCTCATGGCCAAGGGATACTGGATCGCCCGCATCGATATCCGCGATCCGGAACGTTATAAGGATTACGTTGCCGCGACGAAGGCCCCCTTCGCGAAGTACGGCGCGAAGCCGCTTGCCCGCGGCGGTCCGTTCACCGAACTGGAAGGCAAGGCGCGGGCGCGCAATGTGGTGCTCGAATTCCCCTCGGCACAGGCCGCGATAGACTGCTATAACTCGCCGGAATACCAGATCGCCGCGAAAATCCGCCAGGAAGCGGCGGATGGGGAACTGGTGGTGGTCGAAGGCATCTGAAGCCTCGAAACCAAAAGCGATGCGGCAGTGTGGGTACTTCCACCTCTGCCACGATTCGGCTAAAGACCATTCAACCCTTCCAATCGGCTCCCGGAGCATGTCATGACCGTCAGTAACCTTCCGCCCCTCGTCACCGTTTTCGGAGGATCCGGGTTCGTCGGGCGGCACGTGGTCAGAACGCTCGTCAGGCGGGGCTATCGAGTGCGGGTCGCAGTGCGCCGTCCCGATCTTGCAGGTTTCCTTCTGCCGGCCGGTTATGTCGGCCAGATCGCGCTCGTACAGGCGAACCTGCGTTACCGTCAGTCGATCTTCCGGGCCGTCGAAGGTGCTTCTCATGTGGTGAACTGCGTCGGCATCATGTTCGAGTCAGGCCGCAACACCTTCGATGCCGTCCAGGATTTCGGAGCCCGCTCGATCGCGGAAGCCGCCCAGGCGGTCGGCGCCAAGCTCACGCATATCTCCGCGATCGGCGCCGATTCGAACTCCCCTTCCTCCTACGCCCGCACGAAGGCGCGCGCTGAGGCGACCATCCTGTCGCTCCTTCCGGATGCCGTCATCCTGCGCCCGTCGATCATGTTCGGCCATGAAGACAGTTTCTTCAACAAGTTCGCCGCGATGGCGAAGGTCTTCCCGGCGCTTCCGCTCGTGGGCGGCGGCAGGACGAAATTCCAGCCGGTCTATGTCGAAGATGTCGCCGAGGCCGTTGCCCGTTCGGTGGACGGCACGATAGCCCCCGGCAAGATCTACGAGCTGGGCGGCCCTGAGGTCATGACCTTCCGCGAATGTCTCGAGACGATGCTGCGTATTACCAACCGCTCCAATGCCTTGGTCTCGCTGCCTTTCGGCATTGCGTCGCTGATCGGCAGCATCGCGTCGCTCATTCCCTTCGTGAAGCCGCCGATTACCAGCGATCAGGTGAAGCTGCTCAAGGTTGATAACGTCGTTTCCGAGGCCGCCGCCAAGGAAGGCCGTACGCTCCAGGGGATGGGCATCCGTCCGACGCTCGCCACATCCATCCTGCCATCCTACCTCGTGCAATATCGTCCGCAGGGCCAATATACCGGGTCTGGCCGGGCCGCCTGATTTTTCTTTGCCTTGCCGAGACTTTACTTACCCTTGCGGAAAGACCGACTGCTCGCCTAAAAAGCGAGCAGTCTTTTGTTTTGGCTTATCTTTCGAGCATGAGATGTGGCACAAAGGCCGCACAGACCAATGCAGTGGCGTTAACGCCGGATTCAGCAAAATCCTTTATTGAATTCCTTGAATGCGAGCAATAAAGCTCGCCTCCCAACAAGACATTCAATCGTGACGATCAAACCATCCTTGGAAAGGCATTCCTTCATGGGCAAGCCCATCGCGCTCTTTTTTGCATGCGCTGCACTGATCATCCTGGCGGGCTCCTTCATGGCTCCGAAGACAGACGCAGCCACCAAGAGCGGATGCGCGCCGGCCTATGGCGTCGACCCGTGCAGCACGGCGTCCATCCAGCACTAAGGTAACCTGATCCGGATGCAAGGCGGCCTCTCGGCCGCCTTTTTTCGTTCATGCTCCCAGGAGAAGCGCGATCAGGCCTGCGACGCCGACGATGATCCGCCACCAGGCGAAGGGCGCATAACCTCGGCTCGATACAAAATCCAAGAGGGAGCGCACGACGATGAGGGCGGTGGCGAAAGCGGCGATAAACCCCACGGCAATTACCGCGCCGTCATCGAAGCTCAACGCTGCGCGGTTCTTATAGAGATCCAACGTGAACGCGCCGAGCATGGTCGGCATGGCGAGGAAGAAGGAAAACTCCGCTGCCGAACGCTTGTCGGCGCCGAGAAGCAGCGCGCCTACGATGGTCGCGCCTGAACGGGACGTGCCTGGAACCATCGCAAGGCATTGGAAAAGCCCGATCTTGAACGCGAGCGACGGCGGATAGTCCATCACGTCGTGATAGACCGGCCGGAACTTGATCTTGTCGACCGCCAGCAGCACAAGCCCCCCGAGAATCAGCACCACGCAGATCAGCATCGGTGTTTCGAAGAGAACCGTCTTGATGAAATCATGCGCCAGAGCGCCGATGACGGCCGCAGGCAGGAAGGCGATGAGGACGGTTGCGACAAAACCTCGGGCCTTTGCGCTGCTGGGCAGGTCGGTGGCGATCTGCAGAAGCTTGCGGAAATAAACGAGCAGGATAGCCAGGATCGCACCCAGCTGAATCAATACGGCGAATGTGTTGCCTGGAGATTGAAAACCGAGAAAATGGCCGGCTAGCAGAACGTGGGCGGTGGACGATACGGGAAGAAACTCCGTAAGCCCCTCGATCAAGCCAAGAACGAGGGCGCTGATAATGGACTGATCCGCCATTCTTAATCCTTTATTGAGTAGATAAGGGCAGTTTTAAGCACTCTATGAGCCATTGCTTGTCTTGGCCCTACCAAATCCATATAGCTGTCATATGTCAGGCGGGCGCGTAAAGCAGCCTTACCCTTCCTAGACAATGTTCGTGAAGTTCAAATATCCATGCCCACTCTCTACCATCACTCCATGTCTTCGGCCTCCCGCTTCGTCCGGCTGATTCTGGCCGAATACGGGTTTCAGGCGGATCTGGTCGAAGAGCAGCCCTGGGAAAAGCGTCGCGAATTCCTGACGCTCAATCCGGCGGGCACCCTTCCCGTCTATGTGGACGACAGCATGAGAGTACTTTGTGGCCCTTCCGTGCTCTTGGAATTTCTGGATGAGACGCATGGCGTCTTGAAGCGCGACCGCCGGCTGCTCGCCGAAGACCCATGGCAGCGCGCCGAGATCCGCCGGTTGACGGAATG
Organism: Neorhizobium sp. S3-V5DH; assembly: GCF_004343065.1. Classification (NCBI taxonomy): domain Bacteria; kingdom Pseudomonadati; phylum Pseudomonadota; class Alphaproteobacteria; order Hyphomicrobiales; family Rhizobiaceae; genus Neorhizobium; species Neorhizobium sp. S3-V5DH. Next base: position 32,175 of record NZ_SMCL01000001.1, on the reverse strand, counting down.
GTTCCTCCAGAAGATGGAACAGGACGTGACGCGTCCTCTGACCCGCGAGCGAATCTACAAGCTGCAGATGACGGCCGCCCAGGGCGGCGGTGCACCGGATTCCAAAGTGCTGCGCACCTCGCGCGCCAATATCAGGCAGCACATGAAATATCTCTCGTGGCTCGCAGGCTCGCGGCCCTGGCTCGCAGGGGATCGATTGAGTTACGCAGACCTTGCCGCCGCGGCCTCCATCTCGGTGCTCGACTACCTCGGCGAAATCGAATGGGCCGAAACGCCGGTGGCCAAGGATTGGTATCAGCGTCTAAAGTCCCGCCCCTCCTTCCGGCCGCTGCTTGCCGAACGCATCCGCGGCATCACTCCGGTATCTCACTATGCGGACCTTGATTTCTGAAGCCACGGCGCGAGAGGAGGACAAGGCACGGAGGCGGCGGGAGAAGCTGACCGCCTTCGTCCGCGAGGAGGCGGCCGCGACGGGCTTCGACCTCTGCCGCATCACCGGCTCCGACAGCATTCCCAGAGCTCCCGAACGGCTCGGCGCCTTTCTGGCTGATGGTCACCATGCCACGATGGAATGGATGGCTGAGACCCGCGAACGGCGCGCCGACCCGAAAGTACTCTGGTCGGAGGTGCGATCGATCGTCATGTTTGGCCTCAACTACGGGCCGGAGGAAGATCCACGCAGCATTCTTGAGAAGCCCGACAAAGCGGCGATCTCCGTCTATGCCCGCAACCGCGACTATCACGACATCATCAAGGGGCGGCTGAAGGAAATCGCCACGCGCTTCGCCGCCCGCGCCGGCGAGGACGTCAAGGTCTTTGTCGATACGGCTCCTGTCATGGAAAAGCCGCTGGCGGAAGCGGCCGGACTTGGATGGCAGGGCAAGCATACCAATCTCGTCAGCCGCACCCACGGCTCCTGGCTCTTCCTCGGCAGCCTGTTCACAACAGCTGACCTTCTTCTGGACAAGCCAGAGGACGATCATTGCGGCTCCTGCCGCGCCTGCCTCGACGCCTGTCCGACCGCCGCTTTTCCCGCGCCTTACCGGCTCGATGCGCGCCGCTGCATTTCCTATCTGACCATCGAGCACAAAGGGCCGATCGATCCGGAATTCCGATCGCTTATCGGCAACCGCATCTATGGTTGCGATGATTGCCTGGCCGCGTGTCCCTGGAACAAGTTCGCGGCAAGCGCATCGGAAATGAAGCTGAAGGCCCGGGAGGACCTGAAGGAACCGGAGATCGCCTTCCTGCTGACATTGGACGATCCGACGTTCCGCACCTTCTTCAGCGGCTCTCCCGTCAAACGCATCGGCCGGGACCGCTTCATTCGCAACGTGCTGATCGCCGCCGGCAACTCCGGCGATGCCTCGCTGATTGAGCGTTGCCGCGACCTTGCGGACGACCCTTCGCCAGCGGTGCGCGGCATGGTCATATGGGCTCTGAAACGCCTGATGCCTGCCGACGAATTCCTGCGATTTGCGCAGAAACGCCTTCTTGAGGACGAGCCCGAGGTGGTGGATGAATGGAAATTGGCGGGAGTGGCCTGATGCGCGTAATGATTTTCGGATGCGGTTATTCCGGCCAGGCAATTGCCGAGGCCTTTGAAGCGGAAGGCGCGCGGGTTTCCGGCACCGCGAGGAGCACGGAAAAGGCGCAGGATCTCGCAACCAAAGACATCCATGCATTCGTCTTCGACGGCAGTGCCTTCAGCAACGAACTCCTGATCGAACTGAGGGAGGTTACGCATCTCGTTCAGTCCATTCCGCCTGGCAAGGAAGGCGACCCGTTACTGAAACTCCTCGCGAGACAGCTCCGCGAACTTTGCCCGAAGCTTCAATGGATCGGCTACCTCTCCACCGTCGGCGTCTACGGCGACCACGGCGGAGGCTGGGTGACCGAGGAGACGCCCGGCAGCCCGATACTCGGCCGCTCGATCGAGCGGGTCGATACCGAGGAAGCCTGGATCTCCGAGGGCAAAGGCGGCGGCATACCGGTGGCAATCCTGCGGCTTGCAGGAATTTACGGACCGGGCCGCAACGCCTTCGTCAATCTTGCGCGCGGCACGGCGCGGCGCATCATAAAGAAAGACCAGGTCTTCAACCGGATCCGTGTCGAAGACATCGGCGGCGCCGCCTTGTTCCTCGCAAAGCGCGAGATGGAAGGCATCTATAACGTCACGGATGACGAGCCCGGTCCGCCGCAGGACGTCATCATCGAAGCCGCCCGGCTGATGGGTGTCGAGCCCCCTCCGGAACAGGACTTCGAGACAGCCGACATGACCCCCATGGCCCGGTCCTTTTACGGAGCCAACAAGCGCGTTTCCAATGCCAAAATCCGCGCGTTGGGGTTCCAGTTCCGCTTCCCGAACTACCGCATGTCACTCGACGAGATGTGGTCGACAGGCCGATGGAGAGGATAATTTTCCCATTTTGAAACGGGTGAAAATTCCATCTTCAGCCACTCTGCTGGTTATTATTTCTTAGGATCTGCGGCAACCGGCCATAATATTTGTCCAAATGAGGCAAAGAATCTTGCATCGCAACAAATTTTTTTCCGCGATTTTCGTGATCGCCCGGGACGCGACCATCATCCCGGAATAGCTTTCCTCTTTATGCCTGTTTTTAAAGGTTTTCTTCCTAGAAAGGTTAGCTGGCTTCTTAAACGATTCAGTAGAATCTGGATCACAAATGTTACGCTACGTAATACTCCGTGATCAAAAGTCCCACTTTTCCGCCACTTTTCGCCCCGCTTAGCCATTCTTGCACGCAACGTGCAGGGACCAATCGAACGGGGACGACCGACTTGACAACAATTCGACGCTCGACTTTCGCCGTGGCCGCAACTGCTTCTTTTGCACTTCTCGGCTCCGCGCAGGCCAATGCTGCGCCCGGGTGCGGCCACGCATCCTGGTATGCTCTGACTTCCAAGACCGCATCCGGTGAACGGATGAATGCGTCGCTGCTTACCGCCGCTCACCGCTCGCTGCCTTTCGGCACCAAAGTAAAGGTGACGAACAAGCGCAACGGCAAGAGCGTCGTCGTACGGATCAATGACCGCGGACCATTCATCCGCGGACGCGTGATCGACGTTTCCAAGGCTGCCGCCAAGAACATCGGCATGGTCAGCTCCGGCACCGCGCAGGTCTGTTATCAGATCGTCGACGCCGGAAACCAGAAGATCGCCGGCAAGGGCCTGAAGGCAATCGACGGCTAAGGCTGGACCGCACCGCCTCTTGCTCTTCGGAGCAATCGCAGCTAGGAGCCCTCCCATACGGGTGCAACCGATACGGAGAGCAACATGCGACTGGGCGGACGAGTGGCCGGAGCCATCGAGGTTCTGTCCGATATAGAGACGCGGAAGCGGCCTGTCGCCGACGCCCTCAAGGATTGGGGCCTCGCGCATCGTTTTGCCGGCTCGGGCGATCGCGCAGCTGTCGGAAACATCGTCTATGACGCCTTGAGGATGCGGCTCTCGCATGCCTGGATCATGGACGACGAGAGCCCGACTGCTCTCGCCTATGCGGTCCTCATCCGGCAATGGGGCCTCTCGCCCGAGGCTCTGCATGCCGAGTTCGCCGATGACCGCTTTGCGCCGCCTGCTCTTACCGAAGCGAACCTTTCGGCACTTGCCTCCCGCAATCTCGAGGATGCGCCGCTCCATGTTCAGGGCGACATCCCGGACTGGATACAGCCATCCTTCGAAGCCAATTTCGGCGAGGACTGGCTTGTCGAGGCCAAGGCACTCAACGGCCGGCCGACCCTCGATCTCCGCGCCAATACCCTGAAGGCGTCGCGAGAGAAGGTCGTAAAGGCGCTGGAACGCTCAGGTGCCAAACCCGCGCGCATCGCCCGCAACGGCATTCGGATTGCCGCCGGCGAAGGAGCATCCCGTCTGCCCAACGTCACCGCCGAGCTTTCGTTCCAAAAAGGGTGGTTCGAAGTTCAGGACGAAGGATCGCAGATCGTCGCCGAGCTCGTGCAGCCGGGCGAACATGACCAGGTTCTCGACTATTGCGCCGGCGGCGGCGGCAAGACCCTCGCCATGGCGGCCGCGATGCACAACAAGGGGCAGATCCACGCCTATGACGCCGACCGCAAGCGGCTCGCTCCGATTATCGAACGGCTGCGCCGAGCCGGCACCCGCAACGTTCAGGTCCATGACGACGCGCGTCAGCTCGAGCCCCTGAGAGGGAAAATCGATGCGGTTCTTGTCGATGCGCCTTGCACCGGCACGGGAACATGGCGCCGGCGTCCGGACACGAAATGGCGCCTGACGCCCAAAAACCTGGACGAGCGCATCGCACAACAGCAGGAGGCGCTGACGGAAGCGGCAGCCTTCGTGAAGCCGGGCGGCGCGTTGCTCTACGTCACCTGCTCGATCCTGCCGGAAGAAAACGACCGGCAAACAGCCCGGTTCTGCGCGGAGAACCCGCAGTTTTCAGTGGTACCAACCGAGCCGCGATGGGAGCAGGCTTTCGGCAAAGATGCTCCTCAGCCGCGATCGAAGGATCATCTCTCCGTCACGCTCACCCCCGCAAGCACCGATACCGACGGCTTCTTTTTCTGCCGGATGCAGCGAGAGCGCTGAACCGGAGGGCAAGATGGTAAGAGGCCTCCCCTTCTTTCAAAGCGTTCTAAACTAGATCGTTTGACACCAGTTTCCATTTGCGCGAAGAACTCGATCGAGCGGCCAGGGAACCTCGGCCGCCGAAGGAGAGGGACCATGATCCGCAAGACCGTTCTGAGCGCCGCGCTGGCGCTTTTTGCCGCCTCCGCGGCCTATACCGTCACGCCGGCAAAGGCCGCCGATGCCGCCGCCGTCCTCAAGCATTATGCCGAGCTCGCGCATGCCAAATACGAGGACTCGCTGACGACGGCCAAGAAGCTCGACGCTGCAATCGATGCGCTGATCGCAAAGCCCAGCGAGGAAACGCTGAAGGCCGCCAAGGCCGCCTGGATCGCCGCGCGCGTTCCTTATCAGCAGACGGAAGTCTATCGCTTCGGCAACCCCATCGTCGACGAATGGGAAGGCAAAGTGAACGCCTGGCCCCTCGATGAAGGCCTGATCGATTATGTCGACGCCTCCTACGGCAAGGAGAGCGACGAGAACGAGCTTTACACCGCCAATGTCATCGCCAATCCGAAAATCAAGGTCAACGGCGAAGAGATCGACGTCACCAACATCACGCCCGAGACCCTTCAGAGCCTGCACGAAGCCGGCGAGATCGAGGCGAATGTCGCGACCGGCTATCACGCGATCGAGTTCCTTCTCTGGGGGCAGGATTTGAACGGCACCGGCGCGGGAGCCGGCAAGCGCCCCTTTACCGACTACGACAAGGCCAATTGCACCGGCGGAAACTGCGATCGCCGCGCCGCCTACCTGAAGGCTGCATCGACCCTGCTCGTAACCGACCTCGAGGACATGGTGAAAGCCTGGGCCCCCGATGGCGACGCCACCAAGAACGTCACAGGCGACCCCAAGGCGGGGCTGTCGGCGATCCTTACCGGCATGGGTTCGCTATCCTACGGCGAACTTGCCGGCGAACGCATGAAACTCGGCCTTCTGCTGCACGATCCGGAAGAAGAACACGATTGTTTCTCGGACAATACCTATGCGTCGCATCTCAACGACGCGATCGGCATCAAGTCGGCCTATACGGGCGAATATCTCCGGGTCGACGGTACGAAGCTGAAGGGACCCTCGGTTTCGGAATTGGTCGTCGCCAAGGACAAGGCGCTCGACACCGAGATGAAGAGCAAGCTCGATGCGACGCTCGCCGCCATGAACGCCATGGCTGATCGGGGCCAGAAGGTCGAGGCCTATGACCAGATGATCGGTGAGAACAATGTCAAGGGTAATGCCGTGGTCCAGAAGGCGATCGACGGCCTGATCGATCAGACCAAGACGATCGAGCGCGTCATTGCGTCGCTGGATCTCGGCAAGATCGAGCTTGAAGGTTCCGACAGCCTTGATAATCCTGACGCCGTTTTCAAGTAATTTCCAATAAAGGCGGGTCGCGGCTTGATGAGCTTGCGGCCCGATGACCGATGAGAGCGCCCATATCCTCGCTGTTCCTGCTCCCGCTTGTTTCGGGCGCTCTTCTTCTCGCGCCGCTCATGGCTGTCGGCGGTGAGACGCTTTTTCCGACATCACGCACGGATATCAATCCGAAGGATCAGAGACGTGTGGAAAGCGTCACGCGGCCCGCAACCGATTTTTCCAAGCCGGAGCAATTCGAGACGATGCAGGGCGGCGCGGCGACGACCAGGGCGCTCGTCAACGGAGACGCCTTTTCGCATTTTTCCGTCAATCTCGATTTCGACGAGGAAGAAAAGTTCAAGCTCGGCAACGCGTTGTTCCGCAAGCTCTGGGTTTCCTCGCCCTCCTCGACCCAGGCTTCCGACGGCCTGGGGCCGCTCTTCAATGCCCGGGCATGCCAAAGCTGCCATCTGAAGGATGGACGCGGGCATCCGCCCGAAGGTTCTGCGGATTCGACTTCCATGTTCCTCCGGCTTGCCCGCCCCGCCCGCACGGACGACGAGCGCGAGGCGATCGCCGATATCCGAAAGCTCAATTTTCCCGACGCGACCTATGGTGAGCAGTTGCAGGATCTGGCGGTGCCGGGGCTGAAATCGGAAGGCCAGATGCAGATTTCCTATGAGGAGATCCCGATAACGCTTGGTGATGGGGAGGTGGTGCAACTGCGCAAACCCACCTATTCCGCCGTCGATCTCGGCCATGGTCCGCTCGAAGGAGACGTGACGTTATCGCCGCGCGTGGCGCCTCCGATGATCGGCATGGGCCTCATCCAGGCGATCCATGAGGCGGATATCCTCGCCAAGGCGGATCCCGACGACAAGGACCGCGATGGGATATCGGGCAAGCCCGCGCTGACACGCGACCACAAGACGGGCGACCTGAAACTCGGCCGCTTCGGCTTCAAAGCCCAGAATGGCTCCGTCCGTGACCAGAGCTCCGGAGCGTTTGCTGGCGACCTTGGCATTTCAACGCCGGACAAACCCTTCGATCATGGCGATTGCACCAAGGCGGAAGCCGAATGCCTTGCGATGCCGACCGGCGTGCAGGAAAGGCTCGGACCGGTCGAAGCGCCAGATCCGGTGCTGGAACTCGTCACCTTCTATTCCGAGAATCTAGCGGTGCCGGCAAGACGCGATATCGCGGACCCCACCGTACTCAGGGGCAAGGAGCTTTTCTACCAGTCCGGTTGCACTGCCTGTCATACGCCGAAATTCGTCACCCGCCGCGATGCCGGCAATAAGGCGCATGCGTTCCAGCTGATCTGGCCCTATTCGGATTTCCTCCTGCACGACATGGGCGAAGGTCTGGCCGACGGGCAGCAGGTCGGCGTTGCCGACGGCCGCGAGTGGCGCACCCAGCCGCTTTGGGGCATCGGGCTGACCGAAACCGTCAACGAACACACCTTCTTCCTACATGACGGGCGAGCCCGCAACCTCACGGAAGCCATCCTCTGGCACGGCGGAGAAGGGCAAAATGCCCGGGATGCATTCGCCTCGCTTTCCAAAGACGGCCGCGCCGCGTTGGTCAAATTCCTGGAGTCGCTCTGATGCGCATGATCCTTGCCGCCGGCCTGATCTCGCTCCTGCCCGCCATGGCTTTGGCGCAGGAGAGCGAACCCGCATCCTCGATCGATCTGCCGGAAGCGGAGGTCTCCAAAGTCATGACGGCGGCCGTGGACGGCTTTATACGGCCAGGCTACAGCGCCTTCCATCGATCGGCGGAGAAGATGACGTCCGTCGTGAAGACGCTCTGCGGGACGCCCTCGGCGGCAAATCACGACTCTGCCAAGAGCGCCTTCCGTGCCGCCGCGGTAAGCTGGGCTCACATAGAGATCATTCGGGTCGGGCCTGTCATCGAGCAGAACCGCTTCGAACGCATCCTGTTTTATCCCGATCGCAAGAGCACCGGCCTCAAGCAGGTTCAGGGCATCTTGTCGAAATCGGATGAAACGGCCACAGATCCCGCCACGCTTGCGACGAAGAGCGTCGCGACGCAAGGTTTCGGCGCCCTGGAATATCTCCTCTTCGGCACCGGGTCGGAGGCCCTTTCGAGGGAGAAGAACGGCTTTCGCTGCCGCTACGCCGCTGCTGTCGCTGGCAACATCACCAATGTTTCCGAGGAGATTTCCGGCATCTGGGATGCGCCGAACGGCATTCAAGAAGCCTGGAAACAACCGGGGCCTTCCAATCCCGTCTTCCGCACCGGCGGCGAGGCGGCCACAGCGCTCCTCGGCATCCTGGTGCACGGGGCCGAAACCGTGCGCGATCAACGCATCGAGACCTTCTACAAGGGGCCGGAAAAGGCGAAATTCCCCAAACAGGCGCTGTTCTGGCGCTCCGGAACGACTTGGCCTTCCGTCAAAGGCAATATCGAGGGTCTGGCAGCATTGCTGGAGGCGTCCGGGATGGCGAACCTCCTGAAGCAATCCGACCGGCCGATCCTCGCCTCCACAAAGGCTCTCCTCAAATCCATGGCCGAGCTTTCACAGCAGGTAACGCCCGACCTTGAAAGAGCGGTGGAGGATCCAAAGGAGCGCGAAAAGCTCGACACGCTGCTCTTCCAGGGTCGCGAAGTGATTATCAGCCTGAGCGAGGGTTATGGCGGCGCGATCGGCCTCGGCTCCGGCTTTTCCTTTTCGGATGGAGACTGACGGCCATGTGGCGCGGCGAGGCGATCGACCGGCGCGGCTTCCTGAAGGCGGCGGGTATATCTTTTACCGCCTCGCTTTCGCCACGCTCGCTGATGGCGCTGGAACGGGCCGATGCGGTCTATGCGGCGGGCTTTCGCGAATCTGACGGTTCCTTCGGCATCGCCACGATTTCCGAGCGCGGCGAAATCATCGATCGAGCGTCACTACCCGCTCGCGCCCATGGCTTGGCCCATAGCTCAGCCACCGGCCGTACCGTCGCATTTGCCCGGCGCCCCGGGACATTCGCCATGGTCTTCGATCTGTCGAGGCAGACGGAGCCGGTCGTCATCACCTCGCCCGAAGGCCGGCATTTCTACGGCCACGGGCACTTTTCGTCCAATGGCGCCCTGCTCTACGCCAGCGAGAACGATTTCGACGGCAATCGCGGCATGATCGGTGTCTACGACGCGCGAGACAAGTTCCGCCGCATCGGCGAATTCGACGCGCACGGTATCGGAACGCATGACATGACCGTCTCGGATGATGGCACGCTCCTGATCATCGCCAATGGCGGCATCGAAACCCACCCGGACTTCGGCCGCACCAAGCTCAATCTCGACCATATGGAACCGTCGCTGGTCCTGCTCGATGCCGGGACGGGTGCGCTCGTCCAGCGGCACGGCCTGCCTCCCGCGCTCCGCCAGCTTTCGACCCGGCATCTCGATATCGGCGCGGATGGCCGCATCTGGTTCGCCTGCCAGTGGGAAGGCCCGCGCAATGCGCTGCCGCCACTCGCCGGCTGGTTCTCGGAAGGCGGGGACCTCTCGTTCGTTTCGCTGCCGGAGGAGACCACCATCCGGCTTGGCAACTATGTCGGCGCGATCGCCGTCAACCGCCGCGAAGGCATCGTCGGCATGACTTCCCCCGTCGGTGCGGCCGTCACTCTCGACGCAAGGACCGGGGCCGTACTGAAGGAAGAGCTGGTCCGCGACGCCGCCGGGGTTGCCCCCGCAGCAAGCGGCATCGCCGTTTCCTCCTATGACGGCCAGTTCAACGAGACCCGCAGCAAGGTGGCCTGGGATCAGCATATCGTTCGATTAGCGTGATCTTTTTCCGTCGGCGCATCGCCCTAATTGCGGCCTCATGAACAAGACCCTCATATTTTTCATCTTCATCCTGGCCAGCGTGGCGATCGGCGCGCTGAGTGGCCTCAGCAACCAGCCCGGCGAATGGTACCAGTCGCTGAACAAGCCTTTCTTCAATCCTCCGAACTGGGTCTTCGGTCCGGTCTGGACCGTCCTTTACGGCATGATCGGCGGGGCGCTTGCCGCCACCTGGTATGATGAAAACAACAGGCGTCGCCTGCAGATCTTCGCCATTCAAGCCGTCCTGAACCTCGCCTGGTCGCCCGCCTTCTTTGGTCTGCAGAACCCTAAACTTGGTCTCGTCATCATCGTGCCGCTGCTGATCTCGATCCTGCTGTTCATCGCCGCAAGCTGGCGGCCGAACCGCTGGGCGGCCTGGCTATTTGTCCCCTATGCCTTCTGGGTCGGCTTCGCGACGTTGCTCAATCTCGCGATCGTTCTCCTGAATTAACGACGTCAACGGCCCCCGCTTGCGGAACACTTTTGCCCATGCCAATTTCGCAGCTGCGAAAGGGATGAAACATGGACGGGAGAGATACGGGCGATTTTCGTCAACGCGTCAAGCAAAGCTTCGCACGCCAGGGCGCCATGGGCCTGCTTGGGGCGGAGTTGGCACGCGTCGAACAGGCCATGGTGGAGATCGAGCTGCCGTTTGATGCGAAGCTCACCCAGCAGCATGGCTTTCTGCATGCCGGCGTCATCTCTGCCGCGCTTGATTCCGCCTGCAGCTATGCCGCCTATACGGTGATCGAGCCGGAAGCCTCCATCCTGACGATCGAATTCAAGGTGAACCTGTTGTCGCCGGGCCGCGGCGAACGGTTTCTCTTCCGCGGCGAGATCACCAAGCCGGGATCCACGATCATCGTCGCGGATGGCCGTGCCTATGCCATCGGAGACGGTCCCGCCAAACTCATCGCCTCCATGACGGGCACCATGATGGTGATCCGCGGCCGGGAGGACATCATCGGATGATCACCGCACTTTCCATGGCCGAACCGACGTCCGCCAGCGGCAAATCCATTCTCTTCGTCATGGCGGTCGACGCCGAATACGGCCCGGCGCTCCGATCCCGCATCAAACCGCTGATGACCGGTGTCGGGCCTGTCGAGGCCGCGATTGTGTTGAGCCATGCGCTGACGAAGCTGGAGGCATCGGGCAAGCTGCCCGATCTTATCGTCTCGCTCGGCTCGGCCGGTTCGCGCAGTCTCGAGCAAACCGAAATCTGCCAGGTTTCCTCGGTCGCCTATCGCGACATGGACGCCTCGCCGCTCGGTTTCGAGAAAGGCCGGACGCCTTTCCTCGAACATCCGGCGACCATGCCGCTCCTCTTGCGCATCCCCGGCATTCCGGAGGCCTCGCTTTCGACAGGCGGCAACGTCGTCTCCGGCGCCGCATACGATCTCATCGAAGCCGACATGGTGGATATGGAAACCTTCGCAGTGATGCGCTGCTGCCAGCTTTTCGCAATTCCCCTGATCGGCCTGCGTGGTATTTCGGACGGAAAGGAAGAGCTCAAGCACGTCAACGACTGGAGGGAATATCTGCACGTGATCGACGTGAAGCTGGCGGACGCGGTGGACGGCCTTTTTAACGCGCTTGAGAATGGCAAATTGGTCCTCTGAGCAGTTGCGTTAAAAACAACTTTTCTTTAAAGGCTCGCCATGACCCAAAACACGACCTTGGCAGCTCATCCCGACAGCATCCTCATCATCGATTTCGGCAGCCAGGTGACGCAGCTCATCGCGCGTCGCATCCGCGAATCCGGCGTCTACTGCGAAATCCATCCGTTCCAGAACGCGGCCTCCGCGTTCGAGAAGCTTCGGCCCAAGGGCGTGATCTTTTCCGGTGGTCCGGCCTCCGTGACCTCGGAAGGCAGCCCGCGTGCGCCGCAGGCGGTTTTCGATGCCGGCGTTCCGATCCTCGGCATCTGCTACGGGCAGCAGACGCTCTGCCTGCAGCTCGGCGGCGAGGTGGAAGGCGGTCACGCAGCAGAGTTCGGACGCGCCGACGTGGAGATCAGGGCAAAGAGCCCGCTCTTCGATGGTTTCTGGGAAACGGGTAACCGTTATCCGGTCTGGATGAGCCATGGCGACCGCGTCACCAAGCTGCCCGAAGGTTTCGAGGTCATCGCGACGTCCGAGAACGCGCCTTTCGCGATCGCCGCCGACGAGAGCCGCCATTACTACACGACCATGTTCCATCCTGAAGTGGTGCACACGCCGGATGGCGCGAAGCTGCTTTCCAACTTCGTGCACAAGATCGTCGGGCTGAAGTCGGACTGGACGATGGCGGCCTATCGCGCCGAGATGATCCGCAAGATCCGCGAACAGGTCGGTTCCGGCCGCGTGCTCTGCGGCCTCTCGGGCGGCGTCGACTCTTCGGTCGCGGCAGTGCTGATCCACGAGGCAATCGGCGACCAGCTCACCTGCGTCTTCGTCGATCATGGCCTGATGCGCCTCAACGAGGCGGAGGAAGTGGTCAAGATGTTCCGCGACCACTACAACATTCCGCTCGTGCATGTGGATGCCTCCGACCTGTTCCTGACGGAGCTTGCCGGCGTCTCTGATCCGGAAGTGAAACGCAAGACGATCGGTCGTCTGTTCATCGAGGTTTTCGAAGCGGAAGCCAACAAGATTGCCGAAGACGGCAAGGGCGCACCCGCCTTCCTCGCCCAGGGCACGCTTTATCCGGACGTGATCGAAAGCGTCTCCTTTTCCGGCGGCCCGTCCGTAACGATCAAGAGCCATCACAATGTCGGCGGCCTGCCTGAGCGCATGAACATGAAGCTCGTCGAGCCGCTCCGCGAACTCTTCAAGGATGAGGTCCGCGCGCTTGGCCGCGAACTCGGCCTGCCGGACCGTTTCGTCGGTCGCCACCCCTTCCCAGGTCCGGGACTTGCGATCCGCTGCCCCGGCGGCGTGACCCGCGAAAAGCTCGACATCCTGCGCAAGGCGGACGCGATCTATCTCGACGAAATCCGCAAGGCCGGCCTCTACGACACGATCTGGCAGGCTTTCGCCGTGCTTCTGCCGGTGCAGACGGTCGGCGTGATGGGCGACTATCGCACCTACGACTTCGTCTGCGCACTGCGCGCCGTCACCTCGGTCGACGGCATGACGGCGGATTTCTACCCCTACGACATGAACTTCCTCGGCCGTACGGCCACCCGCATCATTAACGAGGTGCGCGGCATCAACCGGGTCGTTTATGACGTGACGTCGAAGCCGCCCGGCACGATCGAGTGGGAATGATTTCGGCTTAACCGGCAGTATCCAAATCCGACGGATAGCGGACGACCGTCGGCTCAGTTGGAGCAACCTCTTTCGTCCACTGGTGCGGGATAAAAACGCGCTTGGCATGTGCGATGAACATTCGCGCTGAAGGTCAGTTTCCGGACAGGTCGGACCGGAGGCAAGCGCGGATCCATTTCGCAGCCGATCTATAGTGCGACCGGCCCGCCGCCTCGGCCCAGCGTCCGGTCGTCCACGGGCTGTTTCCGCCTTTCATTGGACCGGCATAAAGATCATCGTCGTCGTGACGATCGATGAAGTCGAGAAGTCTCCGATGAGAGCCTTCCAGTGACGCCCGTGCGTCAAGCCAGCTGAGATCCGCCTGCCTTGCCCGCAGGTCGGCATTGAAGGTTTTGAGCTCGGACCATTTGTAGCCCTTCGCGGGAATTTCAACCTTTTGCCCGGTCTGGCCGTCACGATACCAGCCAAGGAACAGTTCGATCCAATGGGCCCGGTGAGCGACGACGTCCTTGATCGACGTATCGTCTTCGCGTTTTCTCATCGCCTGCTCTTCGCCGATCCTATCGATCAGGCTCCTGAGCTTGGCATATTCCTCGACGGTGATTTCTTTCAATTGGGGTTTGGCGGCGGCGGCAGGCATCTCCTTCCTCCTTTCCCGCTTTCTGCCATGCCTGCCCTTGCAACAGGTTGTTCTGTGTCAACCGACGCGAGTGAAAAGGCGACCTAAACATCGGGTCGCCCTTTCCGCGAAGACACGCGTTCCGGGCCTAGAAGCCGAGCGATTGCTGGGCCGGTTCCGGCGGGCCGAGCCTGACGCCTTCCAGCTCGAGCATGCGTGCTTTGGACATGGCGCCTCCGGGTGCCGAGAAGCCGCCCAGCTTGCCGCCGGCGGCAAGCACCCGATGGCAAGGAATGATCAACGCCACGGGGTTCTTTGCCATTGCCTGGCCCACATCCCGGGCAGCCTGCGGGCCTGCCCCCAATTCCTTGGCGATGGCGCCATAGGTCGTGGTATGGCCCCATCCCACCCGCCGGGCGGCGGAATAAATTTCCCTGAATAAATCGTCCTGATCGTCGAGATCCAGCGTGAAGCGTGAAAAATCCACCGATTCGCCGGCAAAATACCGCTTCACCGCCTCCACGGCTTCGTGGATTTTTACCGTCGGTTGTCCCGGCTTCGCCGTCGGCAGGCGACGGAGAAGCAGCCGTTCCGTCGACTCCGCCGCCTTCGTAGGGAGCTGAAAGCGCGTGATCCCCTTGTCGTTCCACGCAATGCCGCAGAAACCGCCGGCCGTTTCAAAAACGAGATATTGATGCGCAGCCATGGGCAGACCTCCACATGTCGATCCTCCAAAATCGTCCTTCGCGCAAAGAGATTCAACCCGTTTCTTGCTTCGAAGGGGACTATCCTCACGAAAACCTCGCCGACGCAAATGTTCTTCTTTTGTTCTTTACTAGAGGCATCGATCCCTTTAATCTGCTTCCAACTCAAATCGGAGCACGGAGATGGGAAGCAGGGGGACGAATCGGAAAGTTACGACCGACCAGCTGCCGCTGTTGGGCAGCGACGGATGGCCGTCGATGCCGGTTGTCCCTGCCCGACCGGAAAGCAGCCTGATGTTCGTCCTGCGGCCTACAAACCCCGTGGCCTTGCGGATGCATGAGGATGCCGCAACTCATCTGGCGGTTCAGCGCGGACGGGACGCTTATCCGCCACATCTCCTGCATTTGAGCCTGCTCTGCATGGGGCGGTTCGACAAACCTCCTTCACGGTTGATCGAGAGAGCCAGGGCTATCGCGGCCGGCATTCAGGCGCGACCGATCCCAATAACCCTCGACAGTGCCGGCTTGTTTGGCAACAGTCGCCATCTTGCCCTTTATCGTCCCAAGGGCAATGCCATGGTTGGCCAGTTCGTGAGGATGCTCGGGCGTGCCTTGGCACAACACAATCTTCCGAGTTTTCAGGCGAGCGCGCTCACGCCGCATGTAACGCTCGCTTATGATTGCAGGAATATCGAACCCCTGCCTCTCACGCGCAACTACGCGTGGATCTCCGGCGAATTCATGCTCGTCTATAGCTATCACGGCCAGACCCGCCACGAAGAACTCGGTCGATGGGCGTTCGATCCGAAAACCGTACCTTACCCACCAAGCTTCGAACAACTGAGACTGATGGTCTAAAGGCATAAATATTTTTCGGAGCGATGTCGGATCGGCTGGTTCCGCCACGTTCTAAGAACGTCACCCGATAGAGGAGAGAAAAATGGCCATCGAGAAGCACAAGATCGTTCCGCATCTCTGGTTCGAAGACAATGCGGAAGAAGCCGTCAATTTTTATGTATCGGTGTTCGAAAACTCCCGCATCACCGAGGTTTCTCGTTATGGCGATGCCGGACCGCGCCCCAGGGGGCAGGTCATGGCCATGGGTTTCGAGCTTGAAGGCCAGAGCTTTGCCGCGATCAACGGCGGGCCGTGGGCAAAGTTCAACGGCGCGGTGTCCTTTCTCATCCATTGCGAGACGCAGGAGGAAATCGATGCATATTATGAAAAGCTCGCCGAAGGCGGGCAGGAACAGCCCTGCGGCTGGTTGACCGACCGGTTCGGGCTCGCATGGCAGGTCAACTACGCCAGACTGCCGAAAATGCTGACCGACAGCGATGCCATGCGGGCCAACCGGGTCATGGAGGCGATGCTGTCGATGAGGAAGATCGACATCGCCAGGCTTGATGCAGCCTATGAAGAGGGTTCCACGTTGGAGGCCGCGCGGGCTTAGACCCGGATCGCCAGGCGCAGGCCACCCCAATGACGGCCGTTCACGGTGATCGGCGCGGAAATGTCCTTCATCAGCACGAACTGGCCGCCGCCCATGTCGCGGCGGTAAGTCTGCAGCAGAAATGGTTCCTTGTTGCGGCCCGCGGCGAGCCCGACGCGGTCGTTGAAGATGCGCCGATTGCGGCAGTTGGCGGTGTTCCAGGTCGGATCACCGGGACGCGGGCGCTGCGAGAACTTGCGATTGTGGGTCGGCAGATAGCCGTTTTCGTCCACAGCGGCACAGAAGGCGATCCGTTCGTCGGCTTCCGGCGCGCCTTCCTGGATCGGCGGCAGGACCGCGTCCGTGAACTCGGTAAAGCGGGTCATGTATTGAACAGGATCCGTGCCGGGGATCGCCGCATATTGCCGGTCGAAAAGCGAGGCCATGTCGATGCGGCCCGATCTGACACCTGCTTCGAAAGCGGTCGAGACGTCGGCGGCAAGCTTTATCACCTGCCGGATGTAGGGACTGTCCGGCGTCTCGACGCCGGCGTTGGCGGTCGCCTGGATCATCCGTTCGGAAATCGTCACCATATCGCCGACACGGGCAGAGGTCTGCTGAAGCTGATCGTTGGATTTCAGGATCGCGCTGGCAGCGGAGGCAATCGAGGAGGCGAATTCGCCGCATTGCCGGTCGACGGTTTCGGTGGTGCCCGCCAACGCGGATGCGTTGTCGAGGATCCGGGTCATCACGTCTTCGACGCCCTTGAAGGAGCCCTGCACTTTCATCGCAGTCGTCTTCACGCCTTCGGCGGAGCGGCTTGCGCCCTCGCCGGCCGCCACAAGCCGGTCGATGCGGCTGTTCAGCTGGTCGAGCGTCGCCTGAATGGAACTGGTCGTCTGAGAGGTCTGCAGCGACAGCGCCCGAACCTCGGCCGCAACCACCGCAAAACCCTTGCCCGCATCGCCTGCGCGCGCCGCCTCGATCGCCGCGTTAAGCGCCAGAAGGTTCGTCTGCCGGGCAATCGTGCCGATCGCGTCCGCCAGCCGCCCGACATCACCCAATGCGGAGGAAAATAGTTTGATTTCCGCGCCGATCTCCTGCGAGGCATTGACCATATGATCGATGGCGGTGACGGAACCGGAAAGCTGCTCGGCCTGCGCACCCAACACCTGGCGGGCGCTCGTGGTCAATTCATCGGATTCATGCAGTGAGCGAGCGATCTGGCCGTTGACTTCGGCGATCGATTGGGCCGACTGCGTCAGACGCCCCAGAAGCGCTGCGTGCTGCGAAGACTGGGCGGCGGTATCCTGTACAACACCCGCGATATCGACGAGGTGGAGACCGAGAGCCGAAGCCTCACCAGCCAGCTTTACGACGGAATTCTTCAGGACTTCGGCATCGAGCGCGTCCGCATCCGGCCGCTCGGCTATTTTCAGGACCTGCCCGCTCACCTCAACCTCCAAAATATTAGGAGATAATAGGATAGCTATGGTTAACGGACAGTTTCCGCGCGCAATGCGCGCGAAACTATACTTTCGGATGAAGCCGTTACACTCGCGGCTGTTTCGCCGGAAGCCAGTTAAACGAGCTGATCAAAAGCCTTGGGGTCGATGCCGAGGGTGTTCAGATCATGGCTCTTCGGGCGACGATGGTTTTCTACGGCAGCCGAAACTGCAATTGCGGCGCTGACGACGGCAAAGGCCCGGCCAAATGCGCCACGGTTCTTCTTCTGTGCGATCATGACAATCTCTCCTTTTCTTTCCGCTAAAATATGAGCTCGGACCCTCGTTTGTGCAACGCACAACAGCACAGGGGAGCCATGCAACCGTCACATAACGCCGATTGCGCCAGATCAACGACTTGCATGAGGAGGGTGCCTGTTGATATCGATCCCTCACGGCATATGGGGTATTCGATGGCGATCACGATCTACGGCATCAAGAACTGCGACACGATGAAGAAAGCGCGGGAATGGCTCGACCGCAGAGGTGTCACCTATGACTTTCACGACTACAAGATCGCCGGTATCGAGCGCTCCAGTCTGGAAGACTGGACCAGCCGCGCCGGCTGGGAAACCGTACTGAACCGGGCGGGAACCACCTTCAAGAAGCTCGATGACACCGACAAGGACGGCCTTGACCGCCAGAAGGCGATCGATTTGATGGCTGCTCAGCCTTCGATGATCAAGCGTCCGGTGCTGGAAGCCGATGGCAAGCTGATCGTCGGCTTCAAACCCGAGATCTACGAAGAGGCGTTCGGCGGGGACTGAAGCCATGTCGAAGACAACGCGTGCCACCCAGACCCTTCGGAAGGCCGGCGTCGCCTTCACGATCGTCACCTATGACTACGACCCGAACGCGGACCGGATCGGCCTGCAGGCGGCGGAGGCGATCGGCGAGGAGCCTTGCCGGGTGCTGAAGACGCTGATGGCGGAGGTGGACGGCAAGCCGGTCTGCGTCGTCGTGCCGTCCGATCGCGAGGTTTCGATGAAGAAGCTCGCCGCGGCCTTCGGCGGCAAGTCGGCGGCGATGATGAAGCCTGCCGAGGCGGAGCGCGCCACCGGCTATCATGTCGGGGGCATCAGTCCCTTCGGTCAGAAGAAGGTGGTTCCGACGGCAATCGAAATCGCTGCGCTCGACGAGCCGTACGTGTATATCAATGGCGGGCAGCGCGGCTTGCAGGTCAGGCTTGATCCAAAGGCCGCTCGCGATGTCCTGAAGGCGGTTGCCGCCCCATTGGTCGCATGAGGCTTGCAATGCTTGAAACGACCGAGACGCTTCGCATCCTTGAACCCTATCCAGGCATCTTCGCCTATTACGACGGCCGCGTCGCGGGCAAGCGGCTCCATGCGCAGGCAGCCAACTGGTTGGACGACGGCGCCTATTCCCTCGGCGTTGCCTCCTATGTCGTGGTCGACCGGGATGAGGCGCTGGTCTATGACACGCACATATCCATCGAGCACGCCCAGGCGATCCGGCATCATCTGCAAGGCCTTGGCGTCACCAGGATCCGCGTCGTGCTGAGCCACTGGCACAAGGACCACATTGCCGGAAATGCGGTATTCGCCGATTGTGAGATCATCGCGCTTCGGCTGACCGCGGAGAAACTCGAGCAGAACCGCGACAAGATTGAAAACGCCAATCCGCCGATCCGGCCACTCGTCATGCCGACAACGGTTTTCGAAGGACGGCTCGAATTCACGGTCGGTCATCGCAATGTGGAACTGCATCACTTCGCGATCCACAGCGCCGATGGCAACGTGCTCTGGCTGCCGGATGAAAAGCTGCTGTTTGCCGGCGATACGCTCGAGGATACGATCACCTATATTTCGGAAGCGGCCGAGATCGGAACCCATATCGCCGAACTCGCGCGAATGCGGGACTGGCCGATCGGAAAAGTACTGCCGGCGCATGGCGATGCGGATCGTATCGCCTCCGGCGGCTATGGACCGCGCCTGATCGACGCCAACCATGCCTATCTTCAGCGGCTGGCGGGCGCTTTCGCCGCCGGCAAACCAGTCGAGCCGTCGCTCCGTACCTTCGTCGCCGAGGAGATTGCCTCTGGCGCGGTGATCTATTTCGCGCCTTACGAGGACGTCCATGCAAATAACATTGCAGCGCTCGAAGCCGCGCTGCGGCAAGGGTAGCGGATTCCAAGATGAAGCCCTGAGCCGGTTTCTCGGGCTCGCGTCTTCATTTTCGCCCCAAAGCTCTTTAAGTCTCAGGAACCGGATAGAGAAAGCAGAGGGCCATCCATGACAATCGTGCCGAATTTTCAGACCGTCGTCGATCCTCAGAAACTCGAAAAGCTTGCGGAAGTGGCCGTCAAAGTGGGGCTCAGGCTCGAAGAGGGTCAGGATCTGGTGATCACGGCACCACTTCCGGCCCTGCCGCTCGTGCGCCTGATCACCAAACATGCCTACAAGGCCGGCGCGGGCCTCGTCACCACCTTCTATTCCGACGAAGAGACGACGCTTGCCCGCTACGAGCATGCCCCGGACGCCAGCTTCGACAGGGCCTCCGACTGGCTCTACGAAGGCATGGCGAGGGCCTATGCGAATGGGGCGGCGCGGCTTGCGATTTCCGGAGACAATCCGATGCTGCTCGCGGCTCAGGACCCCGCCAAGGTAGCCCGCGCCAACAAGGCCAATTCGATGGCCTACAAGCCGGCCCTCGAAAAGATCGCCAATTTCGACATCAACTGGAACATCGTTTCCTATCCCAATCCCTCCTGGGCTCGCCAGGTATTTCCGGATGTCCCCGACGATGTCGCCGTCGGCAAACTCGCCGAGGCGATCTTTGCGGCATCGCGCGTCGATGTCGCCGATCCGATCACGGCGTGGGCGGAACACAACGCCAATCTCAAGAAGCGCTCGACCTGGCTGAATGGCGAGCGATTCGCGGCCCTCCACTTCACCGGTCCCGGCACCGATCTGACGGTCGGCCTTGCCGACGGCCACGAGTGGCACGGCGGAGCTTCCACCGCCAAGAACGGCATCACCTGCAATCCGAACATTCCGACCGAAGAGGTCTTCACCACGCCGCACGCGCTCAAGGTCGAGGGTCATGTGTCGAGCACCAAGCCGCTGTCACACCAGGGGACGCTGATCGACAACATCCAGGTGAAGTTCGAGGCCGGCCGGATCGTCGAGGCCAAGGCTTCAAAGGGCGAGGAGGTGCTGAACAAGGTGTTGGACACGGACGACGGCGCCCGGCGGCTCGGCGAGGTGGCACTGGTGCCGCATTCGTCGCCGATCTCTAAAAGCGGCGTGCTTTTCTACAACACCCTGTTCGACGAAAACGCCTCCTGCCATATCGCGCTCGGCCAGTGCTATTCGAAATGCTTCCTCGACGGCGCCTCGCTCAGCCAGGAGCAGATCAAGGCCCAAGGCGGCAATTCCAGCCTCATCCACATCGACTGGATGATCGGCTCCAACCAGGTGGATATCGACGGCATCCGAGCCGACGGCTCCAGGGTCGCGGTCATGCGCAAGGGTGAGTGGGCCTGAAAACCCTAGATATCCAGATCGACCCAGATGGCGGCATGGTCGGACGCCGCTTGCTCCGGGCTTGTCACCTGCGGATAGGTGTCCCAGCGCTTCGGCCTTGATCCCGGCCAGACGCCCTTGCGGAAGACTCCGCCCCGTTCCACCGTCTCAAAGAGTTTGGGCGAAAGCAGAAGATAGTCGATCTTGTTGTCGGCATTGCCGAGCCCGAAGGTTCCCGGATAGCCGCCGTCGTCGAATTGCGGATGAACGAAGGCGTCCTTGAGCGACGTCTGCATCAAGGGTGCCAGCGGCGCGCTGTCCGGCGTGTCGTTCAGATCGCCGATGACGGCGATGTGTTCGAAGCCGGCGGACAGCAATTGTTCGTAGATCTCCGCAACCCGGGCCGCCTGCGCCTTGCGGCGTGCGTCGGAGGATTGAGCGCTGCCAAAACCCTTGCTCTTGAAGTGGTTGACCAGAACCACCAGCTTCGTTCCCCTCGGGGTCGTGATGTAATATTCCGGGCAATCGCGGGAAAAGACCGGATCTCCATTCGCACCGCGGTCGTCCACATGGCTGCGCATCATGTCTATGACGTATTTCTCGCGCGTCATGATGCCGACATCGATCCCGCGATCGTCGTTGCCGTCGATCACCATCGCCTGCCGATAAGGCTTGCCGTCGATCGCGGGAAGAATCTGATTGTTGAAGGCCCAAAGAACCGGTCGGCTTTCGGCCTCGACAACGCCCAGAACATCCGCTTCAATGTCGTGCATCACGCGGGCGGTGTTTCGCATGGCCTCTTCGTCCACTGGCTCATCACGCAATTCGAGTGACCCCACCCAATCGAACCGTCCGTTTGCGGTGATCACAACACCACCGGTCCTCGGCCGCTTGAGGAGATTGCCTCTATTGCGCCTGAGAATGACGAATGGGCCGGTGTCGCTCTTCTCCATGCCGAGTTCGACAACCAGCTCCGCCATCCGCGCCTTGTCCGCCGGGCTGTATGTTACCTGCCCCAGGCGCTTGTCCAGCTCGGCGAACTGCTCCAGCACCTTTCTACCTTCGGCCCAGGTTTCGAGGTTCATCGCCTTGGCGCGGTCGAACAGGTTTTCAACGTTGAATGCCGCCAATCTCATGTGCCCCTCCCATTGTATCCGGTCGAAGGTAACACGTTTCTGTTGCATTTACGTGTCTGGTCCGAAGTTGACTTTTCCTCCGTTGCAGCAGGAGATTGAGAGTGCCGGCATATTCCAGGTTCCGGCTGACGATGACGAAAGCCAAAGAGGGAAGTCGCGATGTTTTGCTCATTTGTTCGTCTGGCTGCGCCGATTGCTGCGGCGCTTCTTTATATTGCCCCGATCACCACTGCATTTGCCGAGGAGCCCGGGCTGTGGAAGGTCTATAACGAGACGCTGAAAGGCGCCAAATACGTCGATCTCACCCATACCATCACGCCGAACATTCCTGTCTGGGCGGGCTTCGGGAAATCGAGCTTCGGGCAGGCAGCAGCCGGCACGGATCTCGAAGGTTATGCCAAGAAGGGCGACACCTTCACCTACGAGAAACATGGCTTCAACGCCTCCACCTACAATCTCGCAACCGATCAGCTCGGCACCCAGCTCGATCCGCCGGCCCACTGGGCGCCCGAATATGCCGCCATCGATGAAATCCCCGCGACCTATGCGGTGCGGCCGCTCGTGGTCATCAATATCGAAGACAAGGTGAAGGCTGACGCGGGCTATCACCTTCAGGTCGCCGACATCACGGGTTTCGAAGAAAAGCACGGGCGCATTCCGGAAGGCTCCGTCGTCTTCGTGCGATCCGGCTGGTACAAGAAATGGCCGGATCCCTCGCTCTCCACCACCCGTCCCTTCCCCGGCGTTTCCCTCGACGCACTGAAGTTCCTGCATCTGGAACGAAAGATCCTGTTTCACGGACATGAGCCGCTGGACACGGATACAACGCCGACACTCGAAGGCGAGCACTGGCTAATGCACAATGGCTTCGCACAGGCCGAAGGCGTGGCCAATCTCGACAAGGTGCCGGAAACGGGCGCGCTGGTGGCGATCGGTTATCCCAAATTCGGCGGCGGGGTCGGCGGTTATGCCCGCTACATCGCGATCTGCCCGCCGGATTGGCAGTACGGCGTGACGGTGGGCTCAGTCCCGGAAGCGCCGCTGCAGAAATTCGACAAGCCCCTGCATTTCGACGAGAAGGCGGGGATGCGGCTTCGCTGAGATCTACCGGAAATCCTGGAGCGCGGCCTTCACGCGTTCCAGGTGCCGCCTGCGCTTGCCGTCGGTTGCACGGTCCATGTCGTGCAGGGCCAGCATGCGGAAATCGGCCTTCCTGTTGCAGAAGATGGCGATGCCGCGCTTGAGCTGCCGCCGCACCGGGTCGCCCATGTAGAACCGGACGACCCACCACGGCGAACCGGCCGTCGTGAAAGCCCAAAAGTGGCGGATATTGGTGAGAAGCGGTACGATCCTGCCGCCGTCCTTGTCATGGCGAAATGCCACGCCGGGAGCGAAAACGCGGTCGAAGAAGCCTTTCAGCACGGCCGGCAGGTTGAACCACCATTGCGGGAAGACCAGCATCAACGCTTCGGCCTGACGCAACCTTGCAACCAGATCGGCGACATCGGAGGTGTCGTAGGGCACATCAAAATAACCGCGCCTCTCTTTCTCGGTCAGCCGTGGATCGAAATTCTCGGCGTAGAGATCAAGCAGGTCGACCGTATGGCCATTCGCCTCCAGCGTTTCCCGTATCGTCCGCGCAACGGAGGCTGCGAAACTCTCCGGCAAGGGATGGGCCAGAACCAGGAGCACATGCATCAGAAAAGACTGCCCTGCTTCGGCGCGTCGCCCGCGGGTTCGGTCTTGGCAGGCCGTTTCTTCGCCTGGGGGGGCGGGGTCGAACCAGTTGCCTCGCCCTCACCGCCCGTGATCGCGGCGATCCGGCCATCGGCGAACTCCAGCGATACACCAAGCCCCTCGCCGATCCCGGCGGCGCGCGTAAGCGGCTTGTCGTCCTCGCCGCGAACGACCGCAAAGCCGCGTTTCAATACGTTCTTGTAGGAAAGCGACTGCAACACCCTATCCTGCGCCATAATCGCAGAGCGACCGCGTAGGAGCGTATGCGACATGGCCGTATCGGCATGACGGCCAAGCGAGACCAGATGCTGGCGTTCGCGCGCCAGTTGACCGAGCAGCCGCGGCGGCAAGGCGGACAGCGAAGCGCCTGCCTTCGAAAGCCGATTATGTTCCTTCAGCAGCTGACGCTCCAGACAGCGCTCGCTGCGCGTGAGCCGGTCTGCCAGCAATTGCCGTTGCTGGGCCAGCCTGTTGGTGAGCAGGTCGAGCCTCAGGCCGGAGGAAACGCGCTCGAAACTGCGCCGTTTGACGACTGTTGTACGCTCCAGCCCGCGACCGAGGCCGGCGGCAGCCTCGTCGAACCGGCGGCGTGGCAAAGCCAGCAACTGGTCGAGCGAAGGGAGTGCCCGAACCAGCGCCCGCAAGGATTGCCGCCGGTGGTCCATCTGTCGGGTGGCGCAGCCGCGCAGCCGCGCCGTCAAGTTCGCTATCTGGGCATCGAGATCAGCCTTCACCGGCACCGCCATTTCGGCAGCCCCGGTCGGGGTTGGCGCCCGGACATCGGCAGCGTGGTCGATCAGCGTCCAGTCCGTCTCATGGCCGACAGCGGAAATCAGCGGAATCCGACTATCGGCCGCTGCGCGCACGACCGCCTCGTCATTGAAGCTCCAGAGATCCTCGAGGCTGCCGCCGCCGCGGGCGACAATCAGCACGTCCGGCCGCCTTACAGGGCCGCCCGGCTCGATCGCGTTGAAGCCGCGGATGGCAGCCGCCACCTCGTCGCCGGAACCCTCGCCCTGAACCTTCACCGGCCAGACGATGACATGCACCGGGAAGCGATCGGAAATACGGTGCAGGATATCGCGGATCACCGCCCCCGTCGGGGAGGTCACGACGCCGATGACATGCGGAAGGAACGGCAAGGACCGTTTGCAGCTTTGGTCGAACAATCCTTCGGCGGCAAGCCTGCGGCGGCGCTCGTCCAGCAGCGCCATCAGCGCGCCCGCGCCTGCGGGTTCGAGGTTCTCGATGACGATCTGGTATTTCGACGAACCGGGGAATGTGGTGACCTTGCCGGTGGCAATCACCTCCATACCCTCCTCGGGGCGAAACTTGATGCGGGGGAATGTGCCCTTCCAGATCACCGCGTCGATGCGCGCCCGATCGTCCTTGAGAGAGAAATAGGCATGCCCCGACGAATGCTGGCCGCGGTATCCGGAAATCTCGCCCCTCACCCGCACATGGTCGAACGCGGTCTCGACCGTGCGCTTGATCGAGCCCGAAAGCTCCGACACCGAAAACTCGGTCAGGTTCGTCGGCGAATCGTTGGGGATCAGGCTGTTCATTTCTTCCTTCTAGAGGATATGGCCGGCAAATTCATCACTGCCGTAACCACAGAACCGTGGACGATCAAATCCAAAATAGCTCATCTCAAGGCGATTCCCTTGGGCGCCTCAGTCGCGCCGCTCTCGTTGGCCGGTGCGATTGCCTGCTTATCATGCGCCTTTTCTTTTTTTGTCTCGGCCACATCTTGCCCTGGAGAATGACCTGTCCCCTCCGGGGAGCAGAGGAGAGCGACAATGGCATGGAGCGACATTTACCGAGATCGCCTGGCTGCTTTGATAACGATGGCCCCTTATGCAGCCTGAACGCCTGTTGCTTCGCTTCCAGGATAGGTCCCAGGCGGTTTCCGTACTGAGCGCGGTCGGTCTCCGAGCGGATGCCATTCCGGGCGACGGGACCCTCAGTGAAGCCACTGGCGAGACGGCTGCGTTCGAAGGTGAGGTGGTTGCGCTGACATCTCCCCTGTCGGGCTACTACATCAACCTCGTCTGGAAGGGTGAGGTCCCGCGCGCATTGAGGCCATACGTCCTACCTGACGCGGTCGCGGCCAGGTTATCGGATTCTGCTGTGGCCCAGATCGAGCCATTTTCGCCCGATGCCGGGAATTTCTGACGAAGGCGGGTAAGCATTTCTTAGGACGTGCCTCATATCCTCCCGGCAATACAGGGCAAAACGGAGATTTGAGGTGCTGTTCCTGACCGCTGCATCGATAGGCGTTTGTGCCGGCATGCTACGGTCCGCCTTCTCCATGGCCTTTGTGGCGTTCCTGATTGTCGTGACTTTCGCGCTCGCGACGATCACCTCGCCCGGCCCGGCGTCCTATCTCAATCTCCTCATCGCGATGCTCGGCTACAATGCGGGCCTGATCAATTTCCTGGCTTGTCTCCTCATCGTCCGGCGTCTGAGCGCTACCTGAGCCTGACCGATTTTTCAGTTCAACCGCCTGCCGGCAGCACCCGATAGAACTGAAAGCCTCCGTTCCTGATTTCGCCCACCGGCTGCAGATAACCCGGAACCGCGCCGCGTGCGAGGCCCGCATAGAAGCCGTCGGCCTTCAGGCGGATCAGGCTCCGGGTCTGCGGATCGGTCTCACAGAAAGCGACAATCGTCACACCTGCCCCTCTGAGGAAGGCCTCGGCCTCCGCTGGCTGGGCGAGGCCGATGTGCAGTTCCGTCAGCATGCCCTTCTGATTGCGATGGTAGGGGGCAGACAGGACCCTGTGCGGCGTCCAACGCAGAATATCCGCTCCGCTGTTCGACGGGGCTGCGACCACACCGGTGTCGAGTTTATTGAGGCTTGCCATGTCTGCGGCGCTGCCGCACTCGCCCGTCTCGGCACCGGACGCATCGGGCTCTCCCGGCTGGGAAAGCGCGGAAACGTCGAAGCCGTCTCTCCAGCCGTTGATCACAATCACACCGCCGAAAGCCCAGATGATCGGCACGGAAGCCAAAACGGTGCCTATGTAACCGAGCGCAAGGCCGATATGCTTTGGTCTGGCTGCAGCACGCTGTCTGAGGTCGGCGATCAGCAGCGACAACGGCAGGATGCTCAGCATATTGGCAAAGAACGCACCCCGCACCTGCACCAACGCCACGCCCCACGAGACACCGACCAGCGCAGCGAGGATGATATGGATTTCCACCGCCTCACCTCTGAGGCTGCGGCACAGACATATGACGATCGCAAAAAAGCCGACAGCGTAGAAGCCGCCCGCAACACCCGGTTCGGCAGCCATCTCAGTCAGAAATGGACGCGCTTCGGTCACGGCCTTCAGCCACAACTCGACCAGCATGGGGTCCAGCGATCCGAGCGGATCTCCAAGACAGGCCGGCGCGACGAGGACAGCCGCCAGAAGGATAAGGCCGCCGGTTATCGCGACCAACATCAAGCGGCCGGCTCGCGGGGGCGTTCTCGGCAGGCTCGCCATGAGGAAAAGTGCCGTACCCCCCAGCGCCGAAAGCGTATAAAAGCCGAAGGAGAGATTGTCGCAGGTAACCACGCTATAGAAACGCGGCGGCACCGTCAGGAAGAAAAAGGCCGAAATCGACAGGGTCAGGGAAAGGCCGAAGGCTCGGGCGGGACGGGCGAATGCCTCGCCATGCCACAGCCACTGCAGGGCGACGATGACGCAAGCAATGGCCACGAGCGGCACTGTTTCGGCACCGACCGCCATCGCGAGGGCGCAGGCGAATGCCGCAACTCCGTAGCTCGAAGCCCTCTTCTGCGGATCAACCAGCATGGCGGCGATCCACATGGCGAGGACAAGCTGGACGTTGTGATGATCCAGCGCGCCGGGGGAGAAGCGCACGCAGGTGAAAATGAAAATCGCGCCAAGCCCGAGCCCGACATGCATGGCGGACGCGCCACCGAGTCGCCGGCAGGCAAGGCCGAGCGGGAAGAGCAGGAAAGGCATCAGCAGGAACGGCCAGAGCGTCGCCGCCACAGCTTCGGCCTGCAACGGCTCCAGAAACAGCGAGAACAGCTTGATCAGCCCGGCGATCGGCAGATCGACCAGACGCGACCAGTGCATCAGCGTGCCTTCCGCAAGCCCCAGGCGGTATTGCATCAGGTCGAACCAGTTCTGCCCGGCCAGAAGATCGCGCACCTCGACGAGTCGCATGACATCGTCGTTGTCGCGACCGATATAGTCGGTACTTCTGGGAAGAAAAATGAGGAGGCTCATCGCGGCAGTCACGAGCCAATAGACTGCGACCGAGGGCCACAACCTGGAGAACAACGGCGCGGCCAGCCGATCCGCCACAATTCCACCGGGCCTGTCCATCGTGCTTTCCGCCATATTCATCCGGGAAGTTTTCATCTCGCGAGGTGGCGGAAACGTAGCCTTAACCTTCCCAAGAAATAGTAAAGCCGACGGCGCAGTCAGTTCCTGCGTTGGATTTTCCGTGTATCGAGTGAAAATCATGACCGACGCGCTGACAGGCCATCCGGATATTGCCATCCTGCTGCCTTGCTACAATGAAGCAACGACGATCGCTTCCGTGGTCCGCGGGTTCCGGGAGGCGCTTCCGGGTGCGCGCATCTACGTCTACGACAACAATTCCATCGACGGTACGGCGCTTCAGGCCATGCTTGCCGGCGCGGAGGTGATGCGCGAACGGCGGCAGGGCAAGGGTCATGTGGTGCGGCGGATGTTCGCCGATATCGAGGCCGACATCTACGTGATGGCCGACGGCGACGGCACCTATGCACCGCAGGACGCCGAAGAGCTGGTCCGCACGCTGCGGACGGAGCGCGCAGACATGGTGGTCGGCACCCGTCGCGGCGTCCATGCCGATGCCGGGCGCCAAGGCCATGCAGTCGGCAACAGGCTGTTCAATCTCCTCTACCGGACGATCTTCGGATCCGATTTCACCGACATCTTTTCCGGCTACCGCGCCTTCTCGCGGCGGTTCGTCAAAAGCTTTCCCGCCGTTTCCGGCGGCTTCGAAATAGAGACCGAGATGTCAGTCCATGCCTCCCGGCTCAAATTGCCGGTCTGCGAGATCGAACTCGACTACGGTCGGCGGCCGGAAGGCTCCCATTCCAAGCTTTCGACGTTCAGGGACGGTTTCAAGATCCTCTGGATGTTCGCAATGCTGATGAAGGAAACGCGGCCTTTCGCCTTCTTCGGCATCATCAGCAGCGCCTTCATGGCAGCAAGCATGATCTTCATGGCGCCTGTATTAGTTGCCTATTTCCAGACCGGCCTCGTCGAGCGCATGCCCACCTGGGTCTTCTCCCTGGTGCTGATGCTGATGTCCTTGCTGATATTTACTGCAGCGCTGATCCTCGATTCCGTCTCGCGCGCCCGCGCCGAACAGCTCCGCATCCATTACATGAACCTGCCCCGACGCGAGACGTCTTCGCAGCCGCAGCCGAAAACCCTTTCCGACAAACGCGGCAGAACCGACAAGAGTGCTGCATGAAACGGCTCTTCTGGTTCGTGGTTGCCGGCGGCAGCGGATTTCTGGTCGATGCCGCCCTCACTCACCTCCTCATCACCGTCATCGGGCTCAGCCCTTTTGCGGCCCGCGTTCCGGCAATCATGGCCGCCATGGCCTGGACGTGGTTCATCAACCGCAACCGCACGTTCGGCCGCTCCCGCCATTCACTGGCCGCCGAAGGTTTTCGTTACTGGGCGGTCGGCGTCACGTCGGCGCTCCTCAACTACGCCGTCTATTCCCTGCTTCTCTACCGCGCGCCATTCCTGCAGCCCGTTGTGGCGATCGTTTTCGCGTCGCTTGCGGCCATGCTCTACAGCTTCTTCGGTTATTCGCGCTTCGTCTTCCGCCAGTAAGAACCGACAGCCCTAGACTTTTTCCCAACCATCATGGTCGCTTGCGCGATAGATGGCGTCGATGAACCGCTGGTTCAGCAGCGAGTTCTCGAGCGTCACCACCTCGGCCGGTTCGCCCTTGGCGGCATGCGCGAATGCTTCCGCCTGCCTGCGATACTGGCGGCTGTCCTGGAAACGGAAGATCTGGGAAATATCGTGCTTCTGGTTTGTAAGCTCGACCTCTTCCGCACCCCAGCGATCGGCATTGAAGGGTGATTTCACCTCGATGTAGCCTTCGGTTCCGTGGAAGACCATGACCTGGCGGCCGGCCATCTGGGTCGCCACGTAAAAGGTCATCTCGAACGAACCGAAATCCGCCTTGACGCTCGAATAGATGTCGGTGCCGAATTCCGGATCCCGTCTCGTGACGGCCTGCACGCGCTCCGGCTCGGCACCCGTTACGAAGCGCGTCGTGATGGTCGGATAAACCCCGATGTCCGGCAGAGCGCCGCCACCAAGCTCCGGGATATTGCGCATGTTGGAAGGGTCGCGGTTGAAATAGGTAAAGGCGCCCTGCACGTGTTTCAGCTCGCCGATCGCCTTATCCTTCAGAAGCTCGCGCACCTTCAGCCAGACCGGCGCATAGGTCACCATAAAGGCTTCCGCGATCAGCACCTTGTGGCGATCCCGCGCAGCAATCAGCTTCTCGATTTCGGCGGCTTTCAGAGAGATCGGCTTTTCGCACAGTACATGCTTGCCGGTTTCCGCCGCTTTCAGCGACCATTCCACATGCTGGCTCGTCGGCAGCGGGATATAGACGGCGTCGATGACGTCCGAGGCCAGCATCTCCTCGTAGGAGCCGAAGGCATGGGGCGCGCCGAAACGGTCCGCCATGGCGCGGGCCTTGGCGATATCGCGGCTGGCAACCGCGGTCACCACGCAGTTTTCAGCATCCTGAATGGCCGGCACCACCAGCTCGCGGCCGATCCTCGCTGTCGACAGGATTCCAAAACGCAGCATAAGGCCCTCCATCAACACATTGCGGGGCCGCACCATATGAGGCCCCTCCGGCCGGCGCAATGGACGCGAGGGTTACTCGCGCTTGAAAAAATGATCTGGCGATCGAAATAGAGGCTGGTCGGCGGCGGTACATCCGTTAATCTCAGGTTCCTTTCCCCTACCTACCCCCGCTTATTTAGAAATTTTGGAGAATGTCATGGAGCTGCGCGCACTCGGCCGGACCGGTCTTTCCATTTCGCCCGTCGTTTTCGGCGGCAACGTATTCGGCTGGACCGCGGACGAAAAAACCTCCTTCGCCATGCTCGATCGTTTTTTCGATGCAGGCTTCAATACGATCGACACCGCCGACGCCTACAGCCGCTGGGTCCCCGGCCATCAGGGTGGAGAGTCCGAGGCGATCATCGGTGCATGGCTAAAGAAAAGCGGCCGCTCGCGAGACGAAGCGATCATCGTCACCAAGGTCGGATCCGATATGGGTCAGGGAAAGCGGGACCTCTCGGCCAAATGGATCCTCGAAGAAGCCGACAATTCGCTGCGTCGTCTGCAGACGGACTATATCGACCTCTATCTCGCCCATTGGCCCGATGAGACCACCTCTCACGAGGAAACGCTCAGCGCCTTCGCAAAACTCAAGGAACAGGGCAAGATCCGCGCGATCGGCTGCTCGAATTACGATGCCGGGATGATGCAGGACTCCTTCGACGCTGCAAGCAAGGCCGGCCTGCCCCGCTACGACGTGCTCCAGCCAGAATATAATCTCTATACGCGGAACTCATTCGAAGGACCGCTTGCCGAACTCTGCCTTAGGGAAGAGATCGGCGTCATCAACTATTTCGGTCTCGCCTCCGGCTTCCTGACCGGCAAATACCGCGACAGGACGGATGCAGAGGGCAAGGCCCGCGGCGGCCGCGCGCTTACCTATCTGAACGACAAGGGATACCGCATCCTTGCCGCTCTCGATGAGGTGGCCGTCGAGACGAATGCCGAGCCTGCTTCCATCGCGCTCGCCTGGCTTATCCAGCGGCCGGGCATCACCGCGCCGATCGCCAGCGCCACCAGCATCGGCCAGCTCGACGCGATCATCGCCGCCGGCAACCTGACGCTCTCGGACGACCAGATGAAACTGCTCACCGAAGCCGGCGCCTGAATCCGGGCACGCCGCACCGCGCGTCCCACTCGCAAAGGAGGTGGCATGAAAGAGGCCACGTCCATGGAGAGAACGGATCTCTGAGATGCAGATGTTCTTAGGACAGTCACGCTTTGCGCCGTTTGGCTTACCTTTCCTGGGTTTTCGCGAACTCAGTGAAGGAGATGAAACTGCTCACCGAAGCCGGCGCCTGAATCCGGGCACGCCGCACCGCGCGTCCCACTCGCAAAGGAGGTGGCATGAAAGAGGCCACGTCCA